>NZ_VFTB01000018.1:0-117254 GCF_007003945.1 Mesorhizobium sp. WSM4307 | reverse complement strand
TGGCCCCTGTGCAATACAGGATCCAGCCCCTAAACTCACCACATCAATGAACCGTCCAACTTTACGGGGTCAGTTCAATTGCCAGGGGTTTGTCAGAAACCTGAGCCCTGGCGTTTCCGCCAGGGCTTTTTGTTATCGAGTTCTGGTCGAGGCGAAGACCTTGCGTTCGGCGCCGCGAAAACAATCAGGCGGCGGCCGAAACCTTCGCGTCGGTCGCGACCTGCGAGATCGTCTTCAGCACCTGCGAAGCGATCTGGTAGGGGTCGCCCTGGGAGTTCGGACGACGGTCTTCCAGATAGCCCTTGTAGTCGTTCTTGACGAAGGAGTGTGGCACGCGGATCGACGCGCCACGGTCGGCGACGCCATAGCTGAATTTGTTCCACGGCGCGGTCTCGTGCTTGCCGGTCAGGCGCTTGTCGTTGTCCGGACCGTAGACGGCAATGTGGTCCATCAGGTTCTTGTCGAACTGCGCCATCAGGGCCTCGAAGTAGGCCTTGCCGCCGACTTCGCGCATGAACTTGGTCGAGAAGTTGCAATGCATGCCGGAGCCGTTCCAGTCCGTGTCGCCGAGCGGCTTGCAGTGGAACTCGATGTCGATGCCGTAAGCCTCGGTCAGACGCAGCAGTAGGTAGCGCGCCATCCAGATCTGGTCGGCCGCCTTCTTGGAGCCCTTGCCGAAAATCTGGAATTCCCACTGGCCCTTGGCCACTTCGGCGTTGATGCCTTCATGGTTGATGCCGGCCGCAAGGCACTGGTCGAGATGCTCCTCGACGATCTTGCGCGCGACGTCGCCGACATTCTTGTAGCCGACGCCGGTGTAGTACGGGCCCTGCGGCGCGGGATAACCGCTCTCGGGGAAGCCGAGCGGGCGGCCGTCCTTGTAGAAGAAGTATTCCTGCTCGAAGCCGAACCAGGCGTCCTCGTCGTCGAGGATGGTCGCGCGGCTGTTCGATTCATGCGGGGTGACGCCATCGGGCATCATGACCTCGCACATGACGAGAATGCCATTGGTGCGGGCCGGATCCGGGTAAAGCGCCACAGGCTTCAACACGCAATCGGAGCTGCGGCCTTCGGCCTGCATGGTCGAGGAACCGTCGAAGCCCCACAGCGGCAGCTGTTCGAGCGTCGGGAATTCGGCGAATTCCTTGATCTGCGTCTTGCCGCGAAGGTTGGGGACCGGGGTGTAACCATCGAGCCAAATGTACTCGAGCTTGTATTTCGTCATTCTAGCCTCTCGTTGCTTGTTCACCGAACACCAAACGGCCTCGACACACGTCTGCCGTCGGCAGCCGGCGCTGCCGATCCCTAAAATGCAATTCATGTGCCACTCCGACTTCGGCGGGTGCGGCAAAATGGCAGGGGTATCGCGTCGAATTTCATGAGCCGCCTCAACACTGGGCCCAAATCAATCAAGCTCGAATTATGCATAAATATTAGGCAATTGCTGATCTTTTCGTAGGCATATTGCCTAAAGGAATCGCAGGACCTATCTTGTGCGAAAGCTGAATCGACAAGCTCCTGAAAACGAAAGGAGACCGCCCATGGAAGTCGTCCGCTCCCGTCCGTCGGCAAAAATTCTGATGTTCCCTCTGGCAGCGCGAAATTCTGCCGCAAATTTAGGCGAAAAGGCGAAATTCGCGGCAGAGATCGCCTCGTTGCGCTGCACGTACGCCGATTTTGACGGCTGGTATCACGAAGCGGCCATCGAGGAAGAAAATCAGCCAAAGAGCTGATCAGCTTCTTCGGAGTCCCAGACACGGAAAAGCCCGGCGTGAGCGATCACGCCGGGCTTTCTGTTGGCCGAGGCCAGCTACTCCTTGCCGTGCAGGTCGGTGCCAAGCGTATCCTTAACGAAGATCATGCCGATGATCAGCGTCATCGCCGCGATCACCACCGGATACCACAGACCATAGTAGATATCGCCCTTGTAGGCGCTGAGCGCGAAGACTGTTGCCGGCAACAGGCCACCGAACCAGCCATTGCCGATATGATAGGGCAGCGACATGCCGGTGTAACGAATGCGGGTCGGGAACATCTCGACCAGGATCGCCGCGATCGGCCCGTAGACCATGGTCACGAACAGGACCAGGATGAACAGGATGCCGATCGTCATCGGCCAGTTTACGGCGGCCGGATCGGCGAACATGGCGAAGGCACCGCCGCCCGGTATGTTGTAGACGGTGACCTCTGGCGCGCCGGCGGCCTCGTCGGTGGTCAGGAGCTTGTCCTTGACCGCCTGATCGGTCGGCACCGCGGTTTTTTCGCCACCGCGAATGGCGGCGGCATCGAGCTTCAGTTCCGGATTGGCGGCGACAAATGCATCGAGCTTCTGGTCCGGTATCTTGATCGCCGCACGCTTCAGTGGATAGCCGCCGTCCCGAAGCGAGATATTGACGGCCTTCATGAAGGCTGCCTCTTTGGCTTTTGACTGGTCGCCGGCGGCGACGACGTCGTAGGACTCAACCGTCTCGCTACCGATTTTGACCGATGCCGCTGTTCCAGGGGCCGCCGTAGTGATCACGTCATAGGGAACTGAGTTCCTGGTTAGGAATGCCGTTGCCACATCACACGATGTGGTGAATTTCGCATTCCCCACCGGGTTGAACTGGAACTTGCAGTCGCCTGGCGCTGCCGTGACCGTTGCCTTTGTGTTCAGCTGCGCCTTGGCGAGTGCCGGATTGGCGGCCCAGGTCAATGCCTTGAACAGCGGGAAGGTGCAGACGATGGCGAGCGCAAGGCCAGCCATGATGATCGGCTTGCGGCCGATCTTGTCGGAAAGCCAGCCGAACACGACGAAGAAGATCGAGCCGAGTGCCAGCGCGATCGCGATCATGATGTTGACCGACTGCGCATCGACTTTCAGCACGTTCTGCAGGAAGAACAGCGCATAGAATTGGCCATTGTACCAGACGACGGCCTGGCCAGCAGTCAGGCCAAGCAGCGCCAGCAGTGCGATCTTGGCATTCTTCCACTGACCGAAGGCTTCCGAAAGCGGTGCCTTCGAGCCCTTACCTTCGTCCTTCATCTTCTGGAAGGTCGGAGACTCCGAGAGAGACAGTCGAATCCAGATCGAGACGGCGAGCAGCACGAAGGAAACGATAAACGGAATACGCCAGCCCCAAGCGGCGTAGGTTTCCTTGCTCAGGGAGCTCTGAACAGTCAGAATGACGATCAACGACAGGAACAGGCCAAGTGTCGCCGTCGTCTGAATCCACGACGTGTAGAAACCGCGGCGGTCATCAGGCGCGTGCTCAGCGACATAGGTCGCCGCACCGCCATATTCGCCGCCGAGGGCTAGGCCTTGCAGCATGCGCAGCCCGATCAGGATCACCGGAGCCGCGATACCCAAGGTCGCATAACCGGGCAGCAAGCCGACCAGGAAGGTCGACAGACCCATGATCGTCATGGTGACGAGGAAGGTATACTTGCGGCCGACGAGGTCACCGATACGGCCAAACACCAGGGCGCCGAACGGGCGGACGAGAAAACCGGCGGCAAAGGCCAGCAGCGCGAAGATGTTGCGCGTCGCCTCCGGAATGGTCGGGCTGAAAAAGGTCGAGCCAATGAAGGCCGCCAATGAACCGTAGAGATAGAAATCGTACCATTCGAAAACGGTGCCGAGTGAGGAAGCGAAGATGACCTTCTTCTCTTCCCGAGTCATGCCGCGGCTCGTTTTACCGGCGGTCGATGCCATTGCCATAGAGTTGTCCTCCCGTGAGACCCTTGTCCTCGATGCCGGCCGCCAGTGTCAGCGCTCTCCTCCGAACGCGGACTCGGAAAATGCCGGGCCATCACGGGAAAAATGACAGAAAGCGCCCGCCGACGGCAGAGCGACGATGGGATTATGACTTTGGTATTAGGTGCGGTGCGGCAATCGCCGCATAGTCAGCCCTTGAGTGCTTCGAGAAGGCTGACGGCAGCCATCATATCGCGTTTGCGGACGGCACGGCGCGCAACCGCTTCGGCATCCTGCCCCCAATGCTCGATCTGCCAGTCCTCGTCGACATGGCTGGCGGCCCAGGCAGTCTCGGCATCGAGCTTGCCGAAATCGACCGCCAGCGCCAGCAGCGCCGAACCCGTCAGCGAGGTCATGAGGTGGATGGCGGCCAGCCGCAGCGGCTCGGCGCGCTGATTGAGATGACTGCCCAGAACGGCGATCGTCTCGCGCGGCTGCTCGACATGGATGATCCCCTCGGCAAGGTTGAAGCGAGCCCCCAATGTCGTGCGCGCCCAATCGATGACCGGATCCCACTGCTCGTTCTGCCGCTCGACCAGCCCCTGGGGGGCGTCGGCGCGGTAACAGAGCAGATCCGATGAGGCAAACCGCAGTATGTCTTCCAGCACCGCCTGCGGATCGCTGGCAACGCCGTCGATGGCGGTGTTGACCAGGCGCATCACCGGCATCGTCACCGGATTGATCGTCTCGCCCTGTTCCGCGAATTCGCCTGCAACCAGCACTGCCGCCGCCTCGGTCGGCAGCGCCAGCAGCGCCTTGCCCGGCGTGCGCACCGGCTTGCCGTCGAGATGCACGGCGAAACCTCCCGCTATCGGCGCAACCGAAGCGGTTTTGTAGAAGCGCTTGGGCAGCGGCGTCTTCATCTGGATCTGGGCGCGGCGCACCGGATCCGGATCGGAAAGATACTTGCCCGCTTCGAGGTCGTTGAGGATGTCACGCATGAAAAGCCTCTCTCACACCGGTGTCAGCTTGCGCGCCGGCCGGTTAACGATGATCAGGCCCGCCGCAATCAAGCCAAGTGCCAGGAAAATGCGAATGGTCAGCGGCTCGTTCAAGATGATCGCGCCGCACAGGACACCAAAAGCCGGCGACAGGAAGGTAAAGCTGGACAGGCCGGAGGCCGGATAGCGACGCAGCAGCCAGAACCACAGGACATAGGTGAAGGCGACGATATAGATCGCCTGGAAAAGCAGCGCCAAAGTCGGCAACAAGGACGGATCGCGCACCGGCGGGCCGGCGAGAGGCAGCACCAATATGCCGACGATCGCCGCGCCGGCGAGTTGGTAGAGCAGCAGCTTCTCGGCGCTCGCCTCAACCAGTTTCGAGCGCTTGATGAGGATATTGGTCAAAGCCCAGAAAAATCCGGAGCCAAGACTGAGCAGATCGCCGAACAGCATGTCGCCGCCGCCAAGCTTGTCGGAAAAGACGGCGGTGAGGCCGGCAAAAGCCAGCAGCAGGCCGAGGAACTTGCGCATGGTGATCTGTTCGCCAAGCAGGAAGTGACCGCCAATCAGCATCCAGAACGGCATCGAGTTGACCAGCAGCGTGTTGCGGGCAACGGTCGTATGCTCCAGGCCGACATAGAGGCAGAGGAACTCGATGCCGAAAAGCACGCCCACGGCAATGCCGGCGAGCAATGTGCCATCGCGCCTGAACAGAGCGATGCCGCGCCAGCGGCACCAGAGGAAGACGCAGACGCCGCCGATGATCGAGCGTGCGATCGACAGGAAGACGGGGTCGTAGCCGGCATAGGAGATTTTGGCGGCGACGTAGTTCAAGCCCCAGGAAAAGGTCAGACCGACCATGATGGCGGCGGCGGCCATGTCGACCGTGTCGCGCCGATCGAGCGCGTCAGTGGCGCCGCTCAAGATCAATCCTCCGCGCTGGCGTCGTCGAAGCCGATCAGATTCCAGCTCTGGCGCATATGCGGCGGCATCGGCGCGGTGACGTCGATGACGCCTTTGTCGGGATGCGGAATGATGATGCGGCGCGCATGCAGATGCAGGCGATTCTGAATACCGCCGGGGAAGTCCCAGTTGGTGTCGGCCTCGAAATATTTCGGGTCGCCGATGATCGGGCAGCCGATATAGGCGGCATGGACGCGAAGCTGGTGGGTGCGGCCCGTATAAGGTTCCATCTCCAGCCAGGTCATGGTCTGCGCCGCCTGCTCGATGATACGGTAGTAGGACACGGCATGGTCGGCGCCTTTTTCACCATGCGCGGCGACCCGGACACGGTCGCCATCCTCGGTCGGCTCCTTGATCAGCCAGGTCGAGATCTTGTCCTCGCGCTTCGGCGGCACGCCCTTGACCAAGGCCCAGTAGGTCTTCTTCGTTTCGCGGGCGCGGAACGCCTCCGACAGCTTCATGGCGGCCAGTCTCGTGCGGGCGACGACCAGCACGCCCGACGTGTCGCGATCGAGCCGGTGGACCAGCCGCGGCTTCTCGCCCTTCTGGTTGCGCCAGGCCTCCAGCATGTCGTCGACATTGCGGGTGACGCCCGAGCCGCCCTGCACCGCCAGGCCCGCCGGTTTGTTGAAGACGAAAACCTTTGGGTCCTCGTGGATCAGCATTTTCGCCAGGACGTCGGCATCGCCCTGGTTGCGGATCGAATGGCCAGTCAGCGCGCTCTCGCCCTTCTTGTCGACCTCGAGCGGCGGGATACGCACCACCTGGCCGGGCTCGACACGGCTGTCGGCCTTGACGCGGCCGCCATCGACGCGGATCTGGCCGGAGCGCAGCAGCTTCTGCAAATGGCCGAAACCTAGGCCCGGGAAATGCGTCTTGAACCAGCGATCGAGCCGCATGCCCGCCTCGCCGGCCTCCACCGTGATCTGTTCAACGCCTGCCATTTTTTCTTCGCTTATCCGTTTCCAAAGCAGGGCTCGGCCTGCGCTTGGCGCGGCAATAGCATTAAGGCAGGCTTCTTGCGAGCCAAAGACCTAAAAACAGGGCGATGATCGCGCCAATGACACTGGCCAGCGCATATCCAAATGCCGGCAGCGTGGCTCCCCGTTCCCACAGCGTCGCGAAATCGAGCGAAAACGCGGAAAAGGTAGTGAAACCGCCAAGAATGCCGGTGGCGACGAACAGCCTGACTTCGTTCGACCCGCCACGCCGCACCAGGATGGCGATGAACAGGCCCATGGCAAAGGAGCCTACGATGTTGATGGCCATCGTGCCCCAGGGATAATTGGGGCCGACAAGACGCAGCGCGCCCATACTGGTGAGATGGCGAATGCCGGCGCCGATGCCGCCGCCGACGACCACGAGAAGCAGATTGAACATTATGGTCTACTGCCCGTGTCGAGGCGGTGGCGTCAATCCCTTCACCGTCACCATTCAGGCGCTGCCCAGTCCGGATACTTCTTCCTGAATTCAGCGTAGAGGGCGTCGACCTCGGCTTTGCTGACCGGGCGCACCTGTTCGTAGAGATAGCCGGCGACGCCGCCTGACAATTGGTACTGCGCAATGCGCCCGTACGCGGCACCGATACCCTTGCCTTCAAGAATATACTGGTTCGGGAGCGTGACGCAGATCTGCGCGCCCGGTTGCAGATGAGTAACCGGCCGGTCGGTCACGACAACGTATCTGGATTTCAATGCGTCCGGTCGGAACCGGTCACGACTGTCCACCTGGCAAATCCATCCGACATGGGCAACAAGATCCCGTTTCATGCCGAACAACAGGGCGTCGCTCATCACAGGACCCGACGCAAATACCGAAAAGCGGTCCTTCGGTTCCATCCTGTCGACGAGGTCATCGATCAGGCGGCTGTATTCGGCGAGATTGTCGAGGTGAAGGGGAAGCGTGGCTTCCCTGGCGAAGACGAAGCCAACCGGGGACAACAACTGACGGCCGGCTGGAAAAAACGTGCCCAAAAAAGCAAATCCGGCAACAGCGACCATAGCGACGGTCGGCCATCGTGATTTCAGGCCCGGCACGGAGACGATCGAAACAATTGCCTGGGCATAGGCGGGAAAGAGCCAAAGAAACATCGGCAAGGAATGATGACGTTCCGGGTCCTGCGTCCGGATGAAAGCCAGGAAGGCAAGCACCGAGGCCATGGCACAGAACACCGCAAATCTGTTGCGGCGCACAACCGAGATGTGGAGGCCCACCACAATCAACGCCCAGTTCAGATAGCTGAGCCGGGATCCGACGTCACCGAGCTGAGTGACAAAGGTCGTCTTGTATCCGCTGTAAAGGTCAGCGTAGCTGGTTTGCAGAATCTTGGCAATCAACGGCAGCTGGAAGTTCAACGCCGTCGCGGCAATAAGGAAAATCGCGCACGCGCCGCCCAGGGCCGCGTTGCGGAGGGCCGGCAAATCCCGCTCCCTTGCAATCTGCAGCAAACCCAGGAATGCCGCTGACACGGTGATCCCTATGTCCGCATAGGCGTACCAGCGGCGCAGCATGAACGCCAACCACAGGCAGGCGCCGACGGATATTCCGCTCATCACCGGTTCGCGGGTCAGGAATTTGGATTTCCAGAGAAAATAGGTTGCCGCGGTCAAGGCGAGACAGCCGGCAATGTCAGGCATTCCCCGAAGCGTCGGCGCCCAGAATGGCGTGTACAGGAAGGCCGCGATCCATACGGCGATCCAACTACGGGAGGGCGTCTCGGAGACCGCCTCCTGATAGCTTATTCTGCCTATCAAAAGAACCGCCGGAACCAGGTAGACCGCGACTATTCCGGTAACGAAGGAAAGCCTTGAACCGCCAAAAACAAGGTGAAACGGCATCAGGGGCACCAGGATCGCCACGCCGTAATCTTCCGTGGCGATGGAGGTGCCCAATTGGCTCAGCCATTCGAAAGGGCTCTCGACAAGCAGAGCGCCCTGCTGGTTGAACATGTTGAAATAGGCCGCGAAGTCCCAGTAATAGACGGGCTCTTCGAGATTTATGTACGCGGCGCTCAGAGCGGCGCCAGGTAACACGGTGCAGATGTAAGCACCCCAGAATCCGAAGATTTTTTTCCCGATCACCTGAAGCCGCCAACAAAGGAAGAGACGGGTTTGTAGCAGTCTAATTTAAGCTATTTCTAATGCACTCGAAGTGCCGTTCCACCAATCGGGATTACCAAATTCGTATCACGAATTATTGATGACTTGATAAATATGTATACTTAAACGCATGGACATCACAAGCGTCGACGACGCACAGTAATACCGCCGAAGGGACCGCTTCTTCCAAACGGCCGTTCGATATATTATACATATGTGATATACAGAAGCCGTGCGCGCGGCAGAGATAAAATGCATCGCGCCCTGACGCTGCCAGCAGAGCCGGCAGCGTCGACGTTTTCAGGTCAGGTGGTTTCGGCGTTCTTCGGCTTGGTCGAGCCGATCATCTTCCAGTTCTTGTAGAACATCGAATTGATGCGCTCGACGCTGACCGAGACAACCGCGAGCATGCCGGCAATGAGTCTCGGGAACGGGGACGGCCTGATGATGTCCATGAACACGCAGTAGCGGCGGCCGTCATATTCGTTGACCGAACGGTGCAACAGCGTGTCGTCGAAAATGAACTGCGGATTGTCGTACCAGTAGTTCTTGACGTTGCCGCATTCGACGAAGATTTCCGCTTTCACGGGGATCAGGTTGTAGAGGATACGCAGGCTGAGCCGCAGCGGGCCGAAATGCCAGGAAGTCGATTCGCGCTTGCTGAAGACCGAAACGGCGATGGTCTTGATGTATTTGAAATCCTTGTTGAACTCGGCGACGTTGTCGATCCGGTGCTTGCCGTACCACTGGTAGACATACATGCCACGCCGGCCGGCGCCGAAATTGGCGTCGATGTCGGCGATGATCTCATCCTTGCGCGCCTTGAAGATGTCCAGGACCTCATTGACCTCGCGCTGATAATCCTCCGGAAACTGCTCCAGCTTCCACACGCCGGGATTCCGGTAGCAGAGCAGATCGACCAGCAGGTTGAACGGCGACAAGAGCCAGGTGAACAGGCCGTTGCCGAGGAAGTAGCCTGAGAACAGCGCCAGATCCTTCCTGTCGTTGCGCAGCACGTCGATCAGGCCGCAGACGATGAAGATCGTCGTCAGAATGGGGATAAAGTAGAAGCCAAGGGCGAGAAGCGGGATGGCGATGGCGAATTTGCGAAGGGATTTGCGAAGGGCTTTTGTCATTTTTCCACGCGCGGAGCGCGATCCTGTTGCGAATGAGTGTGCCAAATCTCGGCAACGACCACCGCCCGGTCGTGCGCCTTGATAAGGTTTTTTGGGTCGCCGCACAACGCCACGACATCGTGGCCCGGCAGTTGCCTGGTGGAATTTACCAGCCGTCGGTCAATGCACCGCTGGCAAGCTGAGCTCGTCCCATTTCTCCCTGGCCACGGGATCGCCGACCAGGAACTCAAAGCCGATGACGCTTTCGCCGTCCCGCGCGAGCTGGCATTTGAACTTCAGACCATACCAGTTTTTGCGACTGCGGAAAGCCGCGCCGTCCGCGGTGATCGCGGTGCCGCTGATCTTCTCCTCGGCCGTTGCATAAGGCACGACGCGTTCCGGCTCAAAGTCCGCGCGCCATCGCCGGATCTGGTCCATGGCCTCGAGATTGCACAATTGCACCATGCGTTCATCGGAAGCGAAGGTCGCGAGATCTGCGCGCGCCTGCCGGCTGCGCGGATCGGCGAGCGTCTTGGCCGACAGCATTTCGGTCGGCCGAATCATGGTCGGCGCGGTGGGTGGTGTAGATCGAGGAGCGCTCGGCGTTGGCGTTGGTGCGGGCGCTTGTGCCTCGGGTGCTGAAGGCGGTGCTGGCGCCGGCGGCGGCCTTGTCGAGGCCTCGAACTGCTGGGGTGTCAGAATGTCGACCGACACCCGTTCCTCGTCCAGCCGCTTCGGCCGCTTTGGCAGCGGCATGAGCGCCAGCATCGCAGCCAGCAGGGCGTGGAGAGCAACCGAGGTTGAGATGCCCCATGGCGAGGCCTCGCTTCGAAGCGTGACGACCGCCGGGCTGCGCAATCCTATTATTCCCGTTCCTTGCGCAGCTTCGCCCAATAGTCGAGCCGCTTCCTGATGTCGCGCTCGAAACCACGCTCAGGCGGATCGTAGAAGGTCTGGCGGCCAATCTTCTCCGGAAAATAGTCCTGGCCCGAAAAGGCGTCAGGCTCATCATGATCGTAGCGATAGCCGGCGCCGTAATCCTCTTCCTTCATCAGCTTGGTCGGCGCGTTGAGGATATGCTTCGGCGGCAGCAGCGAGCCATGCTGCTTGGCTGCCTGCGTGGCCGCCCTGAAGGCGGTGTAGACGGCATTGGATTTGGGCGCGGTGGCGAGATAGACGGTGGCCTCGGCAAAGGCGAGCTCGCCTTCCGGAGAGCCCAGATAGTCGTAGGCGTCCTTGGCGGCATTGGCGACGACCAGCGCCTGCGGATCGGCTAGGCCGATGTCTTCCATCGCCATGCGCACCAGCCGGCGGCCGAGATAGAGCGGATCCTCGCCGGCGTCGAACATGCGGGCGAGATAGTAGAGTGCCGCGTCGGGATCGGAACCGCGCACCGATTTGTGCAGCGCCGAGATCAGATTGTAGTGGCCGTCCTGGCCCTTGTCGTAGATCGGCGCACGGCGCTGGACGATGCGCCGCAGCCCCTCGGGATCGAATATCTCGCCGGGCTTGGCGGCGCGCCAGACTTCCTCGGCGAGGGTCAGCGATGCGCGGCCGTCGCCGTCGCTCATGCGGATCAGCATGGCGCGGGCCTCGTCGTCGAGCGGCAGCGCCCTGCCCTCCGTCTCCTCCGCCCGCACCATCAGCTTGGCTATGCTCTCCTCGCCGAGCGAATGGAAAACCATGACGCGCGCGCGCGATAACAGAGCCGCGTTGAGCTCGAAGGACGGGTTTTCGGTCGTGGCGCCGACCAGGACCACCGTCCCATCCTCCATGACAGGAAGAAAGGAGTCCTGCTGGGCGCGGTTGAAGCGATGGATCTCGTCGACGAAAAGCAGGGTCTGGCGGCCGTTGGCGCGGCGCAGCTTGGCCGTCTCGAACACTTTCTTCAGGTCGGCAACGCCGGAAAACACCGCCGAAATCTGCTCGAACGCAAGGCTGGTCTCGCCGGCGAGCAGCCTTGCCACCGTGGTCTTGCCGGTCCCCGGCGGCCCCCAGAAGATCATCGAGCCGAGTGAGCCCGAGCCGATCAGCCGGGTCAGTGCGCCGTCGGGGCCGGTCAGATGCTCCTGGCCGACGACCTCACCAAGATTTCTCGGCCGCAGCCTGTCGGCCAGCGGCCGCCCGGGCGCCGCCTTTTCCGGTTCATCGACACTGAACAGATCGGCCATGTACTTCTTTTGGTTTGGAGCGCGATCCCTTCAGATCGAACTCAGTAACGCAACACCTGGCGCAGTATCTGCCCGCCGCGTTCGACGGTAAAGCGCCACCAGCGCGTATCCTGCTGGGCTACCTGCGCCAGCGTCGCGGCGGTATCGATGGTGGTGCCGTTGACCTCGCGCACGATGTCGCCCGGCAGGAAGCCGAAATCGGCGGCCGGCGAATCGCGGTTGATATCGATCACCGTCACGCCCTTGAGATCGGTGCGCAGGCCAAGCTTCTGGGCAAGGCGCGGCGACAGTTCCGCAACCTTGGCGCCCGAGAACGGGCTGCGGCCATGCAACGTCACTTCCGAGGCTTTCGCACCTTCCGGCGCGCGCTCCAGAGCGATGTCCATGGCTGCCTGCTGGCCCTTGGTCAGGATCGCGAAATTCGCCTTGGTGCCGATCGACAGCGTCGCCATGCGGTAGTCCAGCGCCTCGATGCTCTCGACCGGCTTGCCGTTGATCTGCAGCACGACATCGCCCGCTTTCAGCCCGGCCTTTCCGGCAGGACCGGCCGCATCGACCGAAGACACCAACGCACCGGTTGGCTTTTCCATGCCGAGCGATTCGGCGATCTGCGGCGTTACCGCCTCGAACTCGGCGCCGATATAGGGGCGTTCGAAGAAATCGAGGCCGGCCTTGGCGGCATCGGCGAAAGCCCGAACCATGTTGGCGGGAATGGCAAAGCCGATGCCGATCGAGCCGCCGCTGCGGCTGTAGATGGCGGTGTTGATGCCGACCAGCTGGCCGCCCATGTTGATCAGCGCGCCGCCGGAATTGCCGGGATTGATCGCCGCGTCGGTCTGGATGAAATAGCCCGAATCCGAGACGCCGATATGGCTGCGGGCAAGCGCCGAGACGATGCCGCTGGTGGTGGTCTGGCCGACGCCGAAGGGGTTGCCGATGGCCAGCACAAGGTCGCCGACCTCGAGCGCGTCGGAATCACCAATGGCGATGACCGGGAACGGCTTGTCGGATTCGATCTTGAGCACGGCAAGATCGAGCGTCTCGTCCTTGAGCATCACCTTGCTGGTGAATTCGCGCCCGTCGGCGGTCGCCACCTTGACCTCGTCGGCATCCTTGATGACGTGGAAATTGGTGACGATGACACCGCTCGGATCGACAAGCACGCCCGAGCCGAGCGAGGACTGCGCGCGCGGCTGGGCACGGCCGAAAAACTCCTCGAAGAACGGATCGCCTTCAAAAGGCGATGTGACCTTGGCCGTCTGCGAGGCATAGACATTGACCACGGCCGGCGCCGTCTGCTTGACCAGGGGCGCGAACGAAAGCTGCACCTCCTCGCGGCCGAACGGCACGCGCTTGTCAGGCCCCGAAGTGGCGTTCTCGCCTTCGACGCCATGCAACAGATCGGTCAACACATCGGATAGACCGGGATCGGCGGGCTTTGCGGCGTCTTCTGCCAGCGCCTGCCGGACTGCCGGTGCGGCTGCGAACACCATGAAGGCGCAGAGCAGAACAAGGGACAGTCTTTTGGCGCGCATTCGCGAATCCTCCAAGGCAAGTTCGGGCGCATTGTCCCGACGATTGTGCAAAATGAAAGGCTAAGCCGCTGAAATCCGATTATTTTCGCTCCGGCAGATCGTTTAGGTCACGCCTCGGCGCGCGCAGAACATGAAAAAGGGGCCCGCAGGCCCCTTCAATTCATTCCGGAAAGACGTGGCGTTATGCGGCCGCGGCTTCCGTGTCGGTGCCTTCGGCTTCGAGGCGAGCGCGGTCGGCGGCGCCCTTGGCATCCGTGTCGCGATCGACGAACTCGATGACGGCCATCGCGGCGTTGTCGCCGTGACGGAAGCCTGCCTTCATGATGCGCAGATAGCCACCGTTGCGGTTGGCGTAGCGCGGGGCAATGGTGTCGAACAGGCGCTTGACGACGCCTTCATTGCCGATCTGCGCGATCACCTGGCGGCGGGCGTGCAGGTCGCCGCGCTTGCCGAGCGTCACCAGTTTCTCGACGATCGGACGCAGGTCCTTCGCCTTCGGCAGGGTGGTGACGATCTGCTCGTGCTCGAGCAGCGACACGGCGAGGTTGGCGAACATCGACTTGCGATGGCTAATGCTTCGGGCGAAGCGACGGCCTTTGAAACCGTGGCGCATGGCTCAATTCCTTCTTCAGTTGTTCAAGAGGCCACGGCCTCTGATGGTTTTCCGCATGACCGTCGGATCGAGCGGCCCACGCCGCCGATCCTTGGAATTCATGCTCAATATTGATCTTCGTAACGCTTGGCGAGGTCTTCGATGTTTTCCGGCGGCCAGTCCGGCACTTCCATGCCGAGGTGCAGGCCCATCGCCGCGAGCACTTCCTTGATCTCGTTCAGCGACTTGCGGCCGAAGTTCGGGGTGCGCAGCATCTCGGCTTCGGTCTTCTGGATGAGATCGCCGATGTAGACGATGTTGTCGTTCTTCAGGCAGTTGGCCGAACGCACCGAAAGCTCGAGTTCGTCGACCTTCTTGAGCAGCGCCGGGTTGAAGGCGAGCTCGGTGACGGCTTCGGCGGCGACTTCCTTCTGCGGCTCGTCGAAGTTGACGAACAGGCCAAGCTGGTCCTGCAGGATGCGAGCGGCGAAAGCCACCGCGTCCTCGCCCGAAATCGAACCGTCGGTCTCGATGGTCATGGTCAGCTTGTCATAGTCGAGAACCTGGCCCTCGCGGGTGTTCTCGACCTTGTAGGAGACCTTCTTGACCGGCGAATAGAGGCTGTCGACCGGGATCAGGCCGATCGGCGCGTCCTCTGCGCGGTTGCGCTCCGCCGGCACGTAGCCCTTGCCGGTGTCGACGGTGAATTCCATGCGGATTTCAGCGCCCTCGTCCAGCGTGCAGATGACGTGATCGGGGTTGAGGATCTCGACGTCGCCAACCGTCTGGATGTCGCCGGCGAGAACCGCACCCGGTCCCTGCTTGCGCACGACCATGCGCTTGGGGCCATCGCCTTCCATGCGGATGGCGATTTCCTTGATGTTCAAGACGATGTCCGTCACGTCCTCGCGCACGCCGGCGATGGACGAGAATTCATGCAGAACGCCGTCGATCTGCACGGCGGTCACGGCCGCACCGCGCAGCGAAGACAGAAGCACGCGGCGCAGCGCGTTGCCGAGGGTGAGGCCAAAGCCACGCTCGAGCGGCTCGGCGACCAGCGTGGTCAGCGTCTTCTTCTTCGACGAGAACTCGATCTTGTTCGGCTTGATCAGTTCCTGCCAATTTTTCTGGATCATGATGCTTTCCTTCCGTTGACCCGCCACCATCCAATCGTGGCGGGCGACCTGGAATACCGCGGAGGAACGCCCCTGTGAGCGTTCGCGCGGCGTTCGGTAATTTCTTAGACGCGGCGCTTCTTGCGCGGGCGGCAGCCATTGTGCGGGATCGGCGTCACATCACGGATCGAGGTGATGGTGAAGCCCGCCGCCTGCAGGGCGCGCAGCGCCGATTCACGACCGGAGCCTGGTCCGCAGACCTCGACTTCGAGCATGCGCATGCCATGTTCCTGGGCCTTCTTGGCGACGTCCTCGGCAGCCATCTGGGCGGCAAACGGGGTCGACTTGCGCGAACCCTTGAAGCCCTGGGCACCGGCCGACGACCAGGCAATCGAATTGCCCTGCGCGTCGGTGATGGTGATCATCGTGTTGTTGAAGGTCGAATTGACGTGGGCAACGCCCGACGAGATATTCTTGCGTTCGCGACGGCGAACACGAGCGGCTTCCTTGGCCATGGTATTCCTTTCAGTTGATCTCTACACCGCCGTAATGCCAGCGGCTCCACCTGGAAAGCGAGTAGTGAATTGGTGAGTAGTGACGAGGCGCAGGCGTTGACGCTGCTTCTCACTACTCACCACCGACTACTCACTTCAAATTACTTCTTCTTGCCGGCGATCGACTTGGCCGGACCCTTGCGGGTGCGTGCATTGGTGTGCGTACGCTGGCCGCGGACCGGCAGCGAGCGACGGTGACGCAGGCCGCGATAGCAGCCGAGGTCCATGAGACGCTTGATGTTCATCGACACTTCGCGGCGCAGGTCGCCTTCGACCTGATAGTCACGGTCGATGGTCTCGCGGATCTGCAAGACTTCCGCGTCGGTCAGCTGGTTGACGCGACGCTCGGCCGGGATGCCGACCTTGTCGACGATCTCCTGGGCGAACTTCTTGCCAATGCCGTGAATGTACTGAAGCGCGATGACGACGCGCTTGTTGGTCGGAATGTTGACGCCGGCTATACGAGCCATGTTCTTTCCTTCTCCATGTGGGCCGACCAACCTTTCAAACAAGGCAGGCCTGGCGCTGTCAAAGTTGCCCCGCGTCCGGTGGAGGCCGGCCCTTGCGGGAGTTTCCAGTTCAAAGCGACTGCCTTGCCCTTGCGGACAAGCAAAGTTCGCACCTGATAGGAAGACGGGCCGCCATACCGCAGCGGGCCGCCCCCGTCAAGCCTAATCTTTAAATTCCCTTACAGCGCCTCGGCGGCCGCCGTGAGCAGGGCCTCGATCTCGGCGGTCACCGCGTCGATGCTGGCCATGCCGTCGACCGTCTTGAGCTTGCCTTTGGCATAATAATAGCCGGTCAGCGGAGCGGTCTTCTTGTAGTACTCGCGCAGGCGTTCCTCGAACACCGCGGGATTGTCATCCTTGCGCACCGGTTGCCCGGCGGCCTTGGCGTCCTCGGCGCGCTTGACGATGCGGCCGACCAGGGCCCTGTCGTCGACGACCAGTTCGATGACCGTGTCGAGACCGATGCCACGCTGCGAAAGCATCGATTCAACCGCATCGGCCTGCACC
Source organism: Mesorhizobium sp. WSM4307 (assembly GCF_007003945.1). Classification (NCBI taxonomy): domain Bacteria; kingdom Pseudomonadati; phylum Pseudomonadota; class Alphaproteobacteria; order Hyphomicrobiales; family Phyllobacteriaceae; genus Mesorhizobium; species Mesorhizobium sp. WSM4307. The sequence continues at coordinate 100,415 of NZ_VFTB01000018.1, read as the reverse complement.
AGTGTGCGCGGGTAGCCGTCGAGGATGAATCCCTTGGCGCAGTCGGCCTGGTCGATCCGCTCGGCGACGATGGCGTTGACGATGGCGTCGGACACCAGTTCACCGGCATCCATCACCGCCTTGGCACGCTTGCCGACTTCCGAACCGGCCTGGACGGCGGCACGCAGCATGTCTCCCGTCGAGAGCTGGGGTATGCCGTGTTTGTCTACCAGTCTTTGTGCTTGTGTCCCCTTGCCCGCCCCTGGCGGCCCAAGCAAAATCAACCTCATCTGGCTTTCTTCCCCCCGCGCAGCTTCGACTTCTTGATCAGGCCTTCATACTGATGCGCGATCAGGTGGCCCTGAATCTGCGCAACCGTATCGAGCGTGACACTGACCACGATCAGAAGCGATGTGCCACCAAGGTAGAATGGTACGCCAGTCGCCGAGATCAGGAACTCCGGCAGCAGGCACACCAGCACCAGATAGATGGCGCCGACGACGGTGATGCGGGTGAGAACGTAATCGATGTAGTCGGCGGTGCGCTCGCCCGGACGATAGCCCGGGATGAAGCCCGAATGCTTCTTGAGCTGATCGGCTGTGTCCTTCGGGTTGAAGACAATCGCTGTGTAGAAGAAGGCGAAGAACACGATCATCGCCGCGTAGAACGCCATGTAGAGCGGCTGGCCGTGGCCGAGCGAGGCCAGGATGGTGCTCGCCCAGGCAGGCATGTTTGTGGTCTGCGAGAAGCCGGCGACTGTGGCCGGCAGCAGGAGCAGCGACGAAGCGAAGATCGGCGGGATGACGCCCGACGTGTTGAGCTTCAGCGGCAGATGCGAGGTGTCGCCCTGGAACATGCGGTTGCCGACCTGGCGCTTCGGATACTGGATCAGCAGGCGGCGCTGCGCGCGCTCGAAGAACACGATGAGCGCAATGACGACGATGGCCAGGACGATGATCGCCAGGATGAGGCCGGTCGACAGGGCGCCGGTGCGGCCAAGCTCCAGCGTGCCGGAAATGGCGCGCGGCAGGCCGGCGACAATCCCGGAGAATATGATCAGCGAAATGCCGTTGCCGATGCCGCGGGCGGTGATCTGCTCACCGAGCCACATCAGGAACATGGTGCCACCGACGAGCGTGACCACGGTCGAGATGCGGAAGAACATGCCGGGATCATTGACGATGCCGTTCCCGTTCTCAAGCCCCACCGAAATGCCATAGGCCTGCACGAGTGCCAAAAGCACGGTGCCGTAGCGCGTGTACTGGTTGATGACCTTGCGGCCCTGTTCGCCTTCCTTCTTCAGCGCTTCCAGCGACGGGATGACCGAGGTCATCAGCTGCATGATGATGGAGGCGGAGATGTAAGGCATGATGCCAAGCGCGAAGATCGCCATGCGCTGCACGGCGCCGCCGGCGAACATGTTGAACATGCCAAGCACGCCCTTGCTCTGCGAGGAGAAGGCCTGGGCGAAGGCGTCGGGGTTGATTCCGGGAAGCGGAATGTAGGTGCCGAGGCGGTAGACGAGCAACGCGCCAATGGTGAACCAGATGCGTTTCTTCAGGTCCTCCGCCTTGGCGAAGGCCGAGAAATTCAGATTCGAGGCTAGTTGTTCAGCAGCCGAAGCCATGCCTGATTCTCCGCTTGGTAACGCTTGATGGCCCGTGAGGTCAGGCGGTGCGTTTCACCGAAGCTCACGAGATAAGCTCCGGGCTCTAAACATGCAAGCGGCCGCGTTGACGCGGCCGCTTAATTGAGCAGATCAAAGCGCAATCGTGAGCAAAAACGGGATCCCACTCTTGCCGATCGCGCTTCAAATTGCCGTTACTCGGCAGCTGCCTTTTCCGGCAACTTGACCGAGCCGCCGGCCTTTTCGATCTTCTCGATCGCCGCCTTGGAAGCACCGGCGACGTCGAAGGCAAGCTTGGCCTTCAGTTCACCATCGGACAGTACGCGCACGCCATCCTTGACGCGGCGGATGACGCCGGCGGCGACAAGCGCCTCGGCCGTCACGGTTGCCTTGGCGTCGAGCTTCTTGGCGTCGACGGCTTCCTGGATGCGGGCCAGCGACACGACGACGAAGCTCTTGGCGAAGATGTTGTTGAAGCCACGCTTCGGCAGGCGTCGGTAGAGCGGCATCTGGCCACCCTCGAAGCCGTTGACGGCGACGCCGGAGCGCGCCTTCTGACCCTTGACGCCGCGACCGGCGGTCTTGCCCGAGCCGGAACCGATGCCGCGGCCGAGACGCTTCTTGGAATGCGTCGCGCCGTCCTTGTCACGCAGATCGTTGAGTTTCATCTGAGTTCTCCTGCGCTTTGGCTCAGCCCTCGTCCACGACGCGGACGAGATGCTGAACGGCGGCGATCATGCCGCGCACGGAAGGCGTATCTTCCAGCGTGCGCTGCTTGTGCATCTTGTTGAGGCCGAGGCCGACCAGCGTCGCGCGCTGCTCCTTCGGACGGCGGATCGGCGAACCGATCTGCTCAACGGTGATGGTCTTGGTTGCTTTCTTGGCCATGGTCAAAATCCCTGGTCAGATCGACTATTCTTCAGCCGCAACGGCGGTGCCGCGGCGGGCCTGAAGGGTCGAATACTTGATGCCGCGAGCGGCAGCCACATCCTTGGGATGCATCTGGCTCTTCAGCGCGTCGAACGTGGCGCGAACCATGTTGTAGGGGTTCGACGAACCCATCGACTTGGCGACCACGTCATGCATGCCGAGCGTCTCGAAAACGGCGCGCATCGGGCCGCCGGCGATGATGCCGGTACCCTGCTTGGCGGCGCGCAGCAGAACGCGTCCGGCGCCCCAGCGTCCCTCGACGTCGTGATGCAGCGTACGGCCCGAGCGCAGCGGCACGAAGATCATGTCGCGCTTGGCCGATTCGGTTGCCTTGCGGATGGCTTCCGGCACTTCGCGTGCCTTGCCGTGACCAAAGCCGACGCGGCCTTTCTGGTCGCCGACAACGACGAGTGCGGCGAAGCCGAAGCGACGGCCACCCTTGACGACCTTGGCGACGCGATTGATGTGGACCAGCTTGTCCACCATGCCGTCGTCGCGCTCTTCGCGCTCGCGGCCGCGGCCGCCTTCCCTACGTTCCTGTGCCATATCCTGTTCCTTGTTCTTTTCCGGAAGCACGGGTTGCTGATTGCCGGCGCCGCTTTGGGTCGCCGACGGTGAAAGATTAGAAGCTCAGGCCGCCTTCGCGGGCAGCTTCAGCCAGCGCCTTGACGCGGCCGTGATAGATGTACGGGCCACGGTCGAAGACGACTTCCTTGACGCCGGCCTTGGTGGCGCGCTCGGCGATCAGCTTGCCGATCGCGGCGGCGGCTGCGGTGTCGGCGCCGGTCTTGAGCGAACCCTTGAGGTCCTTCTCGAGCGTCGAAGCGGCGGCGATGGTGTGGCCCTTGGCGTCATCGATCACCTGGACGTAGATGTTCTTCGAGGTGCGGTGAACCGACAGACGCGGACGCTCGCCGGCGACCTTCCTGATCTGTCGGCGAACGCGCTGCGCACGGCGCTGCGTGGATTCCTTGGTACCCATGATGGTCTTCCTTGCCTTCAAAAAACGGGGGCCGCCCTGTGCGGTAGGCGAAAGCGCCTCCCGCGGCCGCTCCCCGCGGCGTTACACTTCCTTGGCTTGGTCCTTTCCGAAAAGCCTGCGACTTTTCAGGACCAGGTCCACTACTTCTTCTTGCCTTCCTTGCGGACGATCTTCTCGCCAGCATAGCGAACGCCCTTGCCCTTGTAGGGCTCCGGACCGCGATATTCGCGGATCTCGGCGGCGACCTGGCCAACCTGCTGCTTGTCGATGCCGGTCACGGTGATTTCCGTCGGCTTCGGCACAGCGATGGTGACACCGGCCGGCGTCTCATAGACGACGTCATGGCTGAAGCCAAGAGCCAGCTGCAGGTTCTTGCCCTGCATGGCGGCGCGATAGCCGACGCCGGTGATCTCGAGCTTCTTCTCGAAGCCGTCCTTGACGCCATGCAGGATGTTGACGATCTGCGTGCGCGACATGCCCCACTTGGAGCGGGCGGTCTTGGTCTGGTCGCGCGGCTGGACAGCGATCTCGCTGCCTTCCATCTTGACCAGGACTTCGTCGTTCACCACGAACTTCAGCTCGCCCTTGGGGCCCTTCGCCGTCACGGTCTGGCCGTTGACGGTCGCGGTCACGCCCTGCGGCAGCGAAACGGGTTTCTTTCCAATACGAGACATTTTGTTGTCCTCGTCACTTCTCTTGTTTCAGGTCTCTGTCTTCGGAACGATCCGAAGACCGGATTCCAATTTGCGGTCGCTGCCAGATCAGAAGATCTGGCAGAGGATCTCGCCGCCGACGTTCTGTTCGCGGGCTTCGTGATCGGCCATCACGCCCTTCGGCGTCGAAAGGATGGCGATGCCGAGGCCGTTGGCGACGTGCGGGATCGACTTGGCCGATACGTAAACGCGGCGGCCCGGCTTCGAGACGCGGGCGATTTCGCGCACGACCGGCGCGCCGTCGAAATACTTCAGCTCGATTTCGATCTCGGACTTGCCGTTATCGAAGTCGGTCTGGCTGTAGTCGCGGATATAGCCTTCAGCCTTCAGCACGTCGAGGACGCGGGTGCGCAGACGCGAGGCCGGCGTCGAGACGCTCGACTTCTTGCGGCCGTAGGCGTTGCGGATGCGGGTCAGCATATCGCCGAGAGGATCGCTCAATGACATGTTATGTCCTCCTTACCAGCTCGACTTGACCAGGCCCGGGATCTGGCCGTTGTTGCCGAGATCACGAAGCGCGATGCGCGATACTTTGAGCTTGCGATAGTAGGCACGCGGACGGCCGGTGACTTCGCAGCGGTTGCGGATGCGGATCTTGGCCGAGTTGCGCGGCAGGGCAGCAAGCTTGAGCTGAGCGCGGAAGCGCTCCTCCATCGGCTTGGACTGATCCATGATGATCGCCTTCAGGGCGGCGCGCTTGGGACCGTACTGGTCGGCAAGCTTGCGGCGCCTGTTGTTCTTCTCGACTGAGCTGGTCTTTGCCATTTCAGATTTTTCCTTTTCTCGCTGCCGTTACTGGCGGAAGGGGAAGTTGAAAGCCTTGAGCAATGCCCTGGCTTCGTCGTCCGTCTTCGCAGTCGTACAAACGATGACGTCCATGCCCCAGATCTGATCAACCTTGTCGTAGTTGATCTCCGGGAACACGATGTGCTCCTTGATGCCCATGGCGTAGTTGCCACGGCCATCGAAGCTCTTGGGGTTCAGTCCGCGGAAGTCGCGGACGCGCGGCAGCGCGATGTTCACGAGGCGGTCGAGGAACTCGTACATGCGTTCCTTGCGTAGCGTGACCTTGGCGCCGATCGGCATGTTCTCGCGGACCTTGAAGCCGGCGATCGAATTGCGGGCGCGGGTGACGACGGCCTTCTGGCCGGCGATCAGCGCCAGGTCTTCGGCCGCGACCGAGGGCTTCTTCGAATCGGCGGTCGCTTCGCCGACACCCATGTTCAGGACGATCTTGTCGAGGCGCGGAACCTGCATGTCGTTGTCGTAGCCGAACTGCTCCTGCAGCGCCTTGCGGATGGTCTCGTTGTAGACCTGCTTCAGACGCGGCGTGTTGGTGGCAGTCGCCTGCTTGCTTTGAGCCTTAGCCATTGATGACTTCTCCCGAGCGCTTGGCGACGCGCACCTTCTTGCCGTCCTTCTGGAAGATGAAACCGACGCGGGTCGGCTTGCCATCCTTGGGGTCGGCCAGCGCGATGTTCGACAGCTGGATCGGCGCTTCCTTGGTGATGATCCCGCCCTCTTGGGACTGGGTCTGCTTCTGGTGACGACGGATCATGTTGACGCCGCGCACCAGCGCGGTGTCATCCTTCGGCTGAACCGAGAGGACTTCGCCCGAACGGCCCTTGTCCTTGCCGGCCAGCACGACGACCTTGTCGCCTTTTCTAATCTTTTGCATTGGTCCGGCTCCTTACAGCACTTCAGGCGCGAGCGAGATGATCTTCATGTGGTTCTTGGCGCGGAGTTCGCGCGGAACCGGTCCGAAGATACGCGTGCCGATCGGCTCTTTCTTGTTGTCGACGAGAACGGCCGCGTTCTTGTCGAAACGGATCACGCTGCCGTCCGGGCGGCGGATGTCCTTGGCCGTGCGTACCACGACCGCCTTCATCACATCGCCCTTCTTAACGCGGCCGCGCGGAATGGCTTCCTTGATGGACACCACGATGATGTCGCCCACGGAAGCGTATTTCCGCTTCGAGCCGCCCAGCACCTTGATGCACATGACACGACGCGCGCCGGAATTATCCGCCACGTCGAGGTTTGTTTGCATCTGAATCATGACTGGCCGCCTTCTTCTTTTCTAACGGGACGGGCTCGAAGCCCCTCCCCGGTCTGTCCAAAATTCGTTGTTTACGCCCAGAGGTCAGGCTTGGTCCGAAGACACGACGATCCAGCGCTTGTCCTTGGAAATCGGCTTCGATTCCTGGATGAACACCTGATCGCCAACCTTGTGGGCGTTGTTCTCGTCGTGCGCCTTGTACTTCTTGGTCATGCGCACGGTCTTCTTCATCACGGGATGCGTGAAGCGCCGTTCGACCTTGACGACAACCGTCTTCTCGTTCTTGTCGCTGACGACGGTGCCCTGCAGAATGCGCTTTGGCATGGTTTTCGTCCTTAAGCCTTCTTGGCCGCGGACTTTTCCGCAGCGATGGTCTTGATACGCGCAATGTCCTTACGAACCTGCCTCACGCGCGCGGTCTTCTCGAGCTGGCCGGTGGCCTTCTGGAAGCGCAGGTTGAACTGCTCCTTCTTCAGGCTGGCCAAGTCGTCGGTCAGCTGGTCCTGGGTCTTGGTCCGGATGTCTTCGGCTTTCATGATCAGCCCGTCCTTATTCTGCGATGCGCTGTACGAAGCGCGTCCTGACCGAGAGCTTGGCCGCGCCGAGACGCAGCGCCTCACGGGCGGTTTCTTCACTGACGCCGTCGATCTCGAACATGATGCGGCCCGGCTTGACGCGCGCCGCCCAGTAGTCGACGGCACCCTTGCCCTTGCCCATGCGGACTTCGGTCGGCTTCGACGTGACCGGCAGATCCGGGAAAATACGGATCCAGACACGGCCAGCACGCTTCATTTCACGAGTGATCGCGCGGCGGGCCGCCTCGATCTCACGCGCGGTGACGCGGTTCGGCTCAAGCGCCTTCAGCCCGAAACCACCGAAATCCAGGTTGGTGCCGCCCTTTGCGGTACCATGGATACGGCCCTTGAACTGCTTGCGGAACTTTGTGCGCTTTGGCTGCAGCATCGTTCTAACTCCAAATTCCTAAATGTCTCAGGCGTTTTCGCGACGACGACCGCGTTCGCGATCACCACCACCGCCATGCGCAGCATCACCCTCGGTCGCGCGACGTTCCGAAGCCATCGGGTCGTGCTCGAGGATCTCGCCCTTGAATACCCAGACCTTGACGCCGCAGATGCCGTACGCCGTATGCGCTTCGGCCGTGCCGTAGTCGACATCGGCGCGCAGCGTGTGCAGCGGCACGCGGCCTTCGCGGTACCACTCCATGCGGGCGATTTCGGCGCCGCCGAGACGGCCCGAGCAGTTGATGCGGATGCCTTCGGCACCGAGGCGCATCGCCGACTGCACGGCGCGCTTCATGGCGCGGCGGAACGCGATGCGGCGCTCGAGCTGCTGGGCGATCGACTGGGCGACCAGGGTCGCGTCGATTTCCGGCTTGCGCACTTCGACGATGTTGAGGTGCGTCTCGGACTTCGTCATCTCCATCAGCTTCTTGCGAAGCTTCTCGATGTCGGCGCCCTTCTTGCCGATGATCAGACCCGGGCGCGCGGCATGGATGGTGACGCGGCACTTCTTGTGCGGGCGCTCGATCACGACCTTGGAGATCGCGGCCTGCTTGAGTTCCTTCTCAAGATACTTGCGGATCTTGATGTCCTCATGCAGCAGCTTGCCGTACTCGCCGGTGTTCGCGAACCAGCGCGAATCCCAGGTTCGGTTGATGCCGAGGCGAAGACCGATCGGATTGACTTTCTGGCCCATTATGCGGCCTCCCCTTTTTCTTCGACTTCACGAACGACGATCGTGAGGTGCGAGAACGGCTTCTCGATGCGGCTGGCGCGACCACGGCCACGAGCGTGGAACCGCTTCATGACGATCGACTTGCCGACATAGGCTTCCGCCACGATCAGCGCATCGACGTCGAGGTCGTGGTTGTTTTCCGCGTTGGCAATCGCCGATTCCAGCGTCTTCTTGACCGTGCCGGAAATCCGCTTGGCCGAGAATTCGAGATCGGAAAGCGCTGTCGCGACCTTCTTGCCGCGGATCAGCGCGGCAACGAGGTTCAGCTTCTGCGGGCTGATACGGATCGTGCGCAACACGGCGCGCGCTTCGTTGTCAGCAAGCCTGCGCGGAGCTTTGGCCTTGCCCATGATTATTTCCTCTTCGCCTTCTTATCCGCGCCGTGACCGTAATAGGTCCGCGTCGGAGCGAATTCACCGAACTTATGACCGACCATGTCCTCGTTCACCGAGACGGGAACATGCTTCTGGCCGTTGTAGACACCGAAGGTGAAGCCGACGAACTGCGGCAGGATGGTGGAGCGACGGCTCCACATCTTGATCACCTCATTGCGACCACCTTCACGGACCTTGTCCACCTTCTTGAGAAGGTAGCCGTCGATGAAGGGGCCTTTCCAAATAGAACGAGTCACTTGGCGTTACCTCTTCTTAGCTCTTGCGCTGATGGCGCGAGCGCAGGATGAACTTGTCGGTCGCCTTGTTGGACCGCGTCTTCTTGCCCTTGGTCGGCTTGCCCCACGGGCTGACCGGATGACGGCCACCGGAGGTACGGCCTTCACCACCGCCGTGCGGATGGTCGACCGGGTTCATGGTCACGCCGCGATTGTGCGGACGCTTGCCGCGCCAAACCGTGCGGCCGGCCTTGCCGTCGTTGATGTTGCCGTGGTCGGGGTTCGACACGGCACCGACGGTGGCCATGCAGGAGCCGTGAACGACACGCTGCTCGCCCGAGTTGAGGCGCAGGATCGCCATACCCTGGTCGCGACCGACGAGCTGGGCGTAACCGCCGGCCGAACGGGCGACCTGGGCTCCCTTGCCCGGCTTCAGCTCGATGTTGTGGACGATCGTGCCGACCGGCATCGAGGCCAGCGGCATCGCATTGCCCGGCTTCACGTCGACCGCTTCGCCAGCCACGATCTTGTCGCCGGCGGCAAGGCGCTGCGGGGCGATGATGTAGGATAGCTCACCATCGTCGTACTTGATCAGCGCGATGAAGGCGGTGCGGTTCGGATCGTATTCAATGCGCTCAACCGTGCCGACGACGTCGAACTTGCGGCGCTTGAAGTCGATGATGCGGTACGAACGCTTGTGACCACCGCCGATGAAGCGGGCGGTGATGCGGCCGTAATTGTTGCGGCCGCCCGACTTGGTCAGGCCCTCGGTCAGACCCTTGACGGGCTTGCCCTTGTAGAGGCCCGAGCGGTCGACGATGACCAGCTGGCGGGTGCTCGGCGTTACCGGGTTGAATTTTTTCAGTGCCATTGTTCTGTCCTCGCGGCCTTGCTCAGAGACCCGTCGCGACGTCGATCGACTGGCCGTCGGCCAGCGTCACAATCGCCTTCTTGACGTCGCTCTGGCGGCCGATCGTGCCGCGGAAGCGCTTGATCTTGCCCTTGCGGACAAGCGTGTTCACGGCCATCACCTTGACGCCGAACAGCGCTTCGACGGCGGCCTTGATTTCCGGCTTCGACGCCTTCTTGGCGACGTTGAAGACGACCTGGTTCTGCTCGGAAGCCATGGTCGACTTTTCGGTGATCGCCGGGCTGACGATCACGTCGTAGTGACGAAGGTCGGTCATTTAAAGCGCTCCTCGAGAGCCTCGACGGCGGCCTTGGAAAGGACCAGCGTGCCGCGGCGCAGAATGTCGTAGACGTTGATGCCCTGGATGGGCAGCACGTCGATGTTGGGAATGTTGGTCGCGGCCAGCTTGAAGTTCTTGTCAAGCTCGGCGCCACCGATCACCAGGGCGTTGCTCAGGCCCAGCGTCGCGAAATTCGCGATCAGCGCCTTGGTCTTGGCCTCGGTCAACTTCAGCTCGTCGATGACGATGATCGACGCGCTCTTGGCCTTGGCCGAGAGAGCGTGCTTCAAGCCCAGGGCGCGCACCTTCTTCGGCAGATCGTGCTCGTGGCTGCGAACGACCGGGCCGTGGGCCTTGCCGCCGCCGCGGAACTGCGGAGCGCGTGCCGAATGGTGACGGGCGCGGCCCGTACCCTTCTGCTTGTACATCTTGGCGCCGGTGCGCGCGATTTCGGCGCGGCCCTTGGCCTTGTGCGTGCCCTGCTGCTTCTTGGCAAGCTGCCAGCGCACGACGCGCTGCAGGATGTCCTCGCGCGGATCAAGGCCGAAAATCTCCTCGGAGAGTTTCACCTTGCCGGCGTCCTTGCCGCCAAGCGTTGTGATCTTGAGATCCATTATTCCGCTCCCTCTGTGGCCGGAGCCTCGTTCTTAGCAGCACTTCCTGCTGCAACTGGGCGGATCGCGGCGGGCTTCGGCGCATTGGCCGGCAGTGCCACCTTGGCCGCATCGCGGACCAGGATCCAGGCGCCCTTCGATCCGGGAACCGCTCCGCGGATCAGGATCAGGCCGCGGTCGGCATCGGTCGAGACGATCTCGACATTCTGCGTCGTCACGCGGGTATCGCCCATGTGGCCGGCCATCTTCTTGCCCTTGAACACCTTGCCGGGGTCCTGGCGCTGGCCGGTCGAACCGTGCGTACGGTGCGAGACCGAGTTACCGTGCGTCGCGCGGCCACCACCCATGTGGTGACGCTTGATGACGCCCTGGAAACCCTTGCCGATCGTCGTGCCCGTCACATCGACCTTCTGGCCGGCGACGAAGTGCTCGACGGTGATCTCGGCGCCGACATCGATCATGTTTTCGGCCGAGACGCGGAACTCGGCAACCTTCGCCTTCGGCTCGACGGAAGCGGTCGCGAAATGGCCGCGCATCGCCTTCGACGTGTTCTTCACCTTGGCGAGGCCAACGCCGAGCTGAACGGCGGTGTAGCCATTCTTCTCCTGCGTGCGCTGTGCCACGACCTGGCAGTTCTCGATCTGGAGAACGGTGACGGGAACATGTTCCCCGGCATCGTTATAGATGCGGGTCATTCCCACCTTCTTTGCAATCACACCTGAACGCATCGGTTCAATTCCTTTAGAGTTCCGGGCCAGGGGCACCGCCCCTTACCGCGCTCTCATTCCCTTAGAGCTTGATCTCGACGTCGACGCCGGCGGCCAGATCGAGCTTCATCAAAGCATCGACGGTCTGCGGGGTCGGATCGACGATGTCGAGCAGACGCTTGTGCGTGCGCATCTCGAACTGCTCGCGGCTCTTCTTGTCGACGTGGGGCGACCGGTTCACCGTGAACTTTTCGATCCGCGTCGGCAGCGGAATGGGGCCGCGGACGTTTGCGCCGGTGCGCTTGGCCGTCGACACGATTTCCTTCGTCGAGGCGTCGAGCACGCGGTGATCAAACGCCTTCAGGCGGATGCGGATATTCTGTCCGTTCATGCGTCACTTCCTTGTTCTGGCGCGGCGCGGGCAACTTCCGCGCCCGCGACAGATCGGTTTAAGTCCAAATTACTCTTTGATGGTGACGACGATGCCGGCACCGACGGTGCGGCCGCCTTCACGGATGGCGAAGCGCAGCTTCTCTTCCATGGCGATCGGCACGATCAGCTCGACATCGACCGTGATGTTGTCGCCAGGCATCACCATCTCGGTGCCGGCCGGCAGCGACACGATGCCGGTCACGTCCGTCGTGCGGAAGTAGAACTGCGGACGGTAGTTGGTGAAGAACGGCGTGTGACGGCCACCTTCGTCCTTGGTCAGGATGTAGGCTTCGGCCACGAACTTCTTGTGCGGCTTCACCGTGCCGGGCTTGGCCAGAACCTGGCCGCGCTCGACGCCTTCACGATCAACGCCGCGCAGCAGCGCGCCGATGTTGTCGCCAGCCTGGCCCTGATCGAGCAGCTTGCGGAACATTTCCACGCCCGTGCAGGTCGTCTTGGTCGTCGGACGGATGCCGATGATCTCCAGCTCCTCGCCGACCTTGACCACGCCGCGCTCGACGCGGCCGGTCACGACCGTGCCACGGCCCGAGATCGAGAACACGTCCTCGATCGGCATCAGGAACGGCTTGTCGAGCGGACGAACCGGGGTCGGGATGTAGGCGTCGACCTGAGCCATCAGCTCGCGGATCGCGTCCTCGCCGATCGTCTTGTTCGAATCCTCCAGCGCGGCCAGCGCCGAACCCTTGACGATCGGAATGTCGTCGCCGGGGAATTCGTTCTTCGACAGAAGCTCGCGAACCTCAAGCTCGACCAGTTCCAAAAGCTCGGCGTCGTCGACCTGGTCGACCTTGTTCAGGAACACCACGATCGACGGCACGCCGACCTGACGGGCAAGCAGGATGTGCTCGCGGGTCTGCGGCATCGGGCCGTCGGCGGCCGACACGACCAGGATCGCGCCGTCCATCTGCGCGGCGCCGGTGATCATGTTCTTCACATAGTCGGCGTGGCCGGGGCAGTCGACGTGGGCGTAGTGGCGGTTGGCCGTCTCGTATTCAACGTGAGCCGTCGAGATGGTGATGCCGCGCGCCTTCTCTTCCGGCGCCGCATCGATCTGGTCGTAGCGCTTGTACTCGCCAAAATACTTCGTGATCGCCGCCGTCAGCGACGTCTTGCCATGGTCAACGTGACCAATCGTGCCGATGTTCACATGAGGCTTAGTGCGCTCGAATTTACCTTTTGCCATGTGATGTCTCCATTTCCTGCTCGCCCATGCGGGCTTTGAATTGCGTTACCGCGACGGCTCTTTCGAGTTACGCGTATTTTTTCTGGACTTCCTGGGCCACCGCGGTCGGGACCGGTTCGTAGTGGTCGAACTGCATCGTGTAGGCCGCGCGGCCCTGGCTCATCGAGCGCAGGTTGTCGACGTACTTGAACATGTTGGCGAGCGGCACCATCGCGTTGATGACGACGGCCACGCCGCGTGCTTCCTGGCCCTGGATCTGGCCACGACGGCCGTTCAGGTCGCCGATGACGCTGCCGACATAGTCTTCCGGCGTCACGACTTCGACCTTCATGATCGGCTCGAGCAGCTGCACGCCAAGCTTGGGCGCGGCTTCACGGAAGCAGGCGCGGGACGCGATTTCGAAGGCCAGGACCGAGGAGTCGACGTCGTGGTAGGCGCCGTCGATCAGCGTCGCCCGGACGCCGATCATCGGGAAGCCCGCGAACGGACCAGCGCCCATGACGCTCTGGATGCCCTTCTCGACACCCGGAATGTATTCCTTCGGCACCGCGCCGCCGACGATCTTGGACTCGAAGACGAACTCTTCGCTCTCGGTGTTCGGCTCGAAGATAACCTTGACGCGGGCGAACTGGCCGGTACCGCCGGTCTGCTTCTTGTGGGTGTAGTCCTGCTCGTGCTTGCGGGTGATCGTCTCGCGATAAGCCACCTGCGGAGCGCCGACATTGGCTTCGACCTTGAACTCGCGACGCATGCGGTCGACGATGATGTCGAGGTGCAGTTCGCCCATGCCAGAGATGATGGTCTGGCCGCTTTCCTCGTCGGTCTTGACGCGGAAGGACGGATCCTCGGCAGCCAGGCGGTGAAGGGCGAGGCCCATCTTTTCCTGGTCGTTCTTGGTCTTCGGCTCGATGGCGATCTGGATGACCGGATCGGGGAATTCCATGCGCTCGAGGATGACCGGATGCAGCGGATCGCACAGCGTGTCGCCGGTGGTCGTGTCCTTGAGGCCAGCCAGAGCGACGATGTCGCCGGCGAAGGCTTCTTCGACGTCGGCGCGCGAGTTCGCATGCATCTGCAGCATGCGGCCGATGCGCTCCTTCTTGCCCTTGACGGTGTTGTCGACCGAGGTGCCCTTGGTGAGCTTGCCCGAATAGATGCGGGCGAAGGTCAGCGAACCGACGAACGGGTCGTTCATGATCTTGAAGGCGAGCATCGAGAGCGGCTCGTCGTCGACCGCATGACGCTCGATCTCGGCATCGGTCTTGGCATCGACGCCCTTGATGGCGGGAACGTCGGCCGGCGACGGCAGGTATTCGACGACGGCGTCGAGCAGCGGCTGCACGCCCTTGTTCTTGAAGGCCGAACCACAGAACATCGGGAAGAACTTGACCGCGATCGTGCCCTTGCGGATCAGCGAACGGATCTCGTCATTCGAGGGCATCTTGCCTTCGAGGTAGTTCTCGAGGGCCGTCTCGTCCATTTCGACGGCGGCTTCGATCATTTTCTCGCGGTATTCCACCGCACGAGCCTGAAGGTCGGCCGGGATCTCGACGACGTCCCAGGCAGCGCCCAGCGTCTCGTCACGCCAGACAAGCGCGTTCATCTCGACGAGGTCGACGACGCCCTTGAATTCGGTTTCGGCGCCGATCGGCAGCTGCATGACGACAGCCTGCGCACCAAGGCGCGAGCCGATCATCTCGACCGAGCGGTAGAAGTCGGCGCCGATCTTGTCCATCTTGTTGCAGAAGATCATGCGCGGCACGCGGTACTTGTCGGCCTGGCGCCAGACGGTTTCCGTCTGCGGCTCGACACCGGCGTTGGCATCGAGCAGCGCGATGGCGCCGTCGAGCACGCGCAGCGAACGCTCGACTTCAATGGTGAAGTCGACGTGTCCGGGAGTGTCGATGATGTTGAAGCGGCGCATCTTGCCGTCACGGCCCTTCCAGAAGGTCGTGGTGGCGGCGGACGTGATGGTGATGCCGCGTTCCTGCTCCTGCTCCATCCAGTCCATGGTGGCAGCGCCGTCGTGCACTTCGCCGATCTTGTGCGACTTGCCCGTGTAATAGAGGACGCGCTCGGTGGTCGTCGTCTTGCCGGCGTCAATATGCGCCATGATACCGAAATTGCGGTAGTCTTCGATTTTGTATTCGCGGGCCATCGTAGCTGCCTCTCAGTCCTGTTCGCGCTTTACCAGCGGTAGTGTGCGAAAGCGCGGTTGGCTTCAGCCATCTTGTGGGTGTCTTCGCGCTTCTTGACGGCCGTGCCGCGGTTGTTGGCCGCGTCCATCAGCTCGCCGGAGAGGCGATCGATCATGGTGGTCTCGTTGCGGTTGCGGGCAGCCGCGATCAGCCAACGAATGGCCAATGCCTGGCGGCGCTCGGGACGCACGTCGACCGGAACCTGGTAGGTGGCGCCGCCGACGCGACGCGAACGCACTTCCACATGCGGCGCGACATTGTCGAGCGCCTGATGGAAGACGGTGACCGGCTCCTGCTTGGTCTTCGACTGGACCTGGTCGAGCGCGCCATAGACGATGGTCTCGGCGACCGACTTCTTGCCGTCATACATGACGGCGTTCATGAACTTGGTGACGATCAGATCGCCGAACTTCGGATCCGGGTTGATCTCACGCTTTTCTGCACTGTGACGACGCGACATGGCTTTTGTCTCTCAATCTCGTAGCCCGACGCTTTCAAGCAGCGCCAGGGCCGGAAAATCTTACTTCGGACGCTTGGCGCCGTACTTCGAACGGCGCTGCTTGCGGTTCTTCACGCCCTGCGTGTCGAGCACGCCGCGGATGATGTGGTAGCGGACGCCCGGAAGATCCTTGACGCGGCCGCCGCGGATCATGACCACGGAGTGTTCCTGAAGGTTGTGACCTTCGCCGGGGATGTAACCGATCACTTCAAAACCATTGGTCAGGCGGATCTTGGCCACCTTGCGCAGCGCCGAGTTCGGCTTCTTCGGCGTCGTCGTGTAGACGCGCGTGCAGACGCCCCGCTTCTGCGGGTTCTGCTGCATGGCCGGGACCTTGTTGCGCTTCACCGGCGCAATGCGCGGCTTGCGGATCAGCTGGTTGACGGTAGGCATTAAACCCTCTTGTCTCTCAATTCCGTGTCTCGTGCCGGTCAAGGCTCGCTCAAAGCGTCATTTCCATACGCAAATTCGGGCCACAAACCGCGCCTCGCGGTCTTGCCCGAACAAATCGCAGAGGAAGCGGAAGCCGCTTCGTGCACGCCGGAAATGTCTTTTCGCTCGTAAAACGAACCCTGTTTGAGGCAAACTCCAAAGCGTGTCGCTTCGGAAGGGAGAGCCTCACATCGGTTCTGACTGGGCGGCTTCTACTCGTAAGCCCGCGAACCGTCAACCCCGCAGTGCCAAATATTGCATTGAAGCCGGGGCTTGGCAGCCATGCGAAAACCGCATGTAATTTTCTTTCGCCATTTTGCAAGGACGGAGAAGAAAGTGACCGGCTTTTGGCTGTCGCGCGGCCCCGCTTCATGCGAAAAGGCCGCCAGAACACTCAAAATCCCCTCGCCCGCGCTTTGCCAGGAGGAATCAGCCCGTGAACGACAATGAAGAACGCCCGGTCACCATCATCACCGGCCGGGTGTGGAAGCGCAAAGGCGGCAAGCCGGAAGGCGTCCACGTCATGCTGGTGGCGCCCGACGACGATTCGGCGGTGCGTCGCGCCCTCGAATCGCTTGCGGCGGAAGGTTACGCCGAGGCCGAGCTCGACCAGATCGGCGATATGGACGGCGTGCCGGACGACGAGCCGCATCTGTCGGCCTATCAGGGCGCGCTCGAAGGCGAAGTGTCGATCGTCACCTTCGACGCACCGATCTGAAACCAGGGCACCGATGATGGCCGGATCAAAGGCGATTGAACCTGCATCCCGAGCCTGGGCCGACCAGGCGGTCGCCGCGATCGAGGCCGACCAGCACCGTTCGGCCGATACCCACCTCTGGAAATTCGATCTGCCGGCGCTGATTGGAATCGACTTCTATCTTAAGGATGAGTCCACCCATCCGACCGGCAGCCTCAAGCACAGACTTGCGCGTTCGCTGTTTCTCTATGCGCTGTGCAATGGCCTTGTCCGTGAAGACACCCCGGTGGTCGAAGCATCATCAGGCTCGACAGCTGTGTCGGAAGCCTATTTCGCGCGCATGATCGGCGTGCCCTTCTATGCGGTGATGCCTGGGTCGACGTCGCGCGAAAAGATCGCCGCGATCGAGCACTATGGGGGCAACTGCCATTTCATCGATGACGGCAGGCGCATCTATGCCGAGTCGTCCGAACTCAGCGAACGGCTCGGCGGCCATTTCATGGACCAGTTTACCTATGCCGAACGTGCCACCGACTGGCGCGGCAACAACAACATCGCTGATTCCATCTTCGGACAGATGCGCGAGGAGCGGCACCCCATCCCAAGCTGGATCGTGATGAGTGGCGGGACGGGCGGCACCACCGCCACGATCGGCCGATACCTGCGCTACAAGCGGCACGCCACGCGGCTGTCGGTGGCGGATGTAGAGCGCTCGGCCTTCTTCGAAGGCTTTGCCACCCATGATCGCGAATGTCGCTGCGAGCAGCCGTCGCGCATCGAAGGCATTGGCCGACCGCGCATGGAGCCCTCCTTCGTCCTAGGTGTCATTGATCACATGTTGCAGGTGCCGGATGCCGTGTCGCTGGCGGCAATGCGGGTGTTGTCGCGCCGGCTCGGCCGTCGTGTCGGCGGTTCGACCGGCACCAACTTCATCGCCATGTGCTTTCAGGCGGCGCGCATGATCGAGCACGGTAAGACCGGTTCGCTGGTGACGCTGATCTGCGATTCCGGCGACCGTTACGCCAACACCTACTATTCTGATGAGTGGCTGGCGGCCAACGGCCTCGACCCCTCGCCCTTCGAACCTGCGATCGAAGCCTTTTTGGGAGGCGGAAAACTGACACTGCAATTCGAGGAAAGCTGGGGCTGACTTTTCGGCTTCCGGCTTGCCCGGGGCAAGTGTTCTGATAGAAACGCTCACCATCATCAAACAGACGGAGCGGCCGTGTCCCAGCCCATCAACATCGGCATCGTCGGCGTCGGCAAGATCGTTCGCGACCAGCATCTGCCGGCGCTGGCGAAAGACCAGAACTATCGCCTCATCGCCGCCGCCAGCCGGCATGGCAAGGTCGACGGCATCCCGAACTTTCCGACCATCGAGGCGATGCTGGACGCGGTGGCGGAACTCGAGGCTGTCTCGCTCTGTATGCCGCCGCAATTCCGCTACGATGCCGCGCGCACCGCGCTCGAGGCAAAGAAGCACGTCTTCCTGGAAAAGCCGCCGGGCGCCACGGTCAGCGAGGTCGAGGACCTGAAGGTGCTGGCCGCGAGGCAAGGCGTGTCGCTGTTCGCCAGCTGGCATTCGCGCTATGCGCCGGCTGTGGAGGCGGCGCGGACATTTTTGGCTTCGACGAAAATCAGATCCGCGGCGATCGTCTGGAAGGAGGATGTGCGCCGCTGGCATCCGAACCAGGACTGGATCTGGGCGCCGGGCGGCTTCGGGGTCTTCGATCCCGGCATCAATGCGCTGTCGATCGCGACCCACATCCTGCCGGCAATGTTCATCGCCTCGGCCGTGCTCGACTTTCCTGAAAACCGCGCCGCCCCGGTCGCGGCGCAAGTCACCTTCCGCACCTCGAACGGATTGCCGGTGACGATGGACCTCGACTGGCTGCAGACCGGCCCGCAAAGCTGGGACATCCTGGCCGACACGGATGCCGGCAAGATGGTGCTTTCCGGCGGCGGCTCGAAGCTCGCCATCGACGGCCAGATCGTACATGAGGAGCCGGAAGCGGAATATCCGATGCTCTACAGGCGTTTCGCCGAGGTCGTGCGCGCCGGTACCTCGGATGTCGATCTGGCTCCGCTCCAGCATGTCGCCGACGCCTTCATGCTCGGCAAGCGCAACGTGGTAGAGGCGTTTTTTGATTGAACTTCAACTGACGACCGCAATGGCAAAGCCGTCATATCCCTTGGCGCCGACGGTCTGGATGGCTGTGCCGTCCAGTCGTTTGTCGCCACCGATGAATGAAAAGGCCGCGCGTGCGCCTTCGACATTGGCATCGCGGCCATCTTCGTTCACGACATAGCCGTCGCGGATGACGTTGTCGCAGACGATGACCGTTCCCGGCCGCGAAAGCCGCATGGCCCAGGAGAGATAGTTCGGGTTGTTCGGCTTGTCGGCATCGATGAAGATGAGATCGAACGGCCCGGCATTTTCAGCACTTAGCGCGGCCAGCGATTCAAGGGCCGGCCCGACCCGCAGTTCCACTTGGTCCGACACGCCTGCCCGTTCGAAATTCGACCGCGCGACCTTGGCGTGATGCGGGTCCAGTTCAAGCGTGACGATCTTGCCGTCCATGGGCAAAGCGCGAGCCATCCAGATCGTCGAATAGCCGCCCAACGTGCCGATTTCGAGAACCTTTTTCGCGCCCTGGATGCGCGCCAGAAGCGAGAGCAGCTTGCCCTGCGCCGCCGAGACGTCGATCGCTGGCAGGCCATTGTCGCGGTTGGCCGCCAGAACCGCATCGAGAACGGGATCCGCCTCGAAGAGCGAGGAAACGATGTAGTTGTCGACAGCCGTCCAGGTCTTCGTGCTCATCGGCCTTCCTCGATCGTTCGCTGAAAGGAAAAAGCCGCCGGGTTGCCCCGACGGCTTCTGTTGCCTGAGATTTTTGCCGCCGCGCCTACTGCGCGGCGGTTGTCATATCGGCCAGCATCGGCTCGGCCACTTCCACCCCGGAGGCCTTGCGGCGCTCGTCGATGATGAGTTCGTCGCGCGAGGTGGCGATGCGCCGGATCTGGCTCATCGTGCCGCCCGTACCGGCCGGGATCAACCGGCCGACGATGACGTTTTCCTTCAAGCCCTGCAGCATGTCGGTCTTGCCGGCAACCGCGGCTTCCGTCAGCACCCTGGTCGTCTCCTGGAAGGAGGCGGCCGAGATGAAGGACGGCGTCTGCAGCGAGGCCTTGGTGATGCCGAGCAGCACCGGCTGGCCTTCGGCCGGCTTCTTGCCGTCCTCGATCAGCCGCTCGTTGACCTCTTCCAGTTCTATCACGTCGACGTGGTCGCCCGGGATGTAGGTCGAGTCGCCCTGCGTGGTGATCTCGACCTTCTGCAGCATCTGGCGAACGATCACCTCGATGTGCTTGTCGTTGATCGACACGCCCTGCAGGCGGTAGACTTCCTGGATCTCGTTGACGAGGTAGGAAGCAAGAGCCTCCACGCCCTTGATCGCCAGGATGTCGTGCGGCGCCGGATTGCCGTCGAGGATGTAGTCGCCCTTCTCGATGACGTCGCCGTCCTGGAGATGGAACGGCTTGCCCTTCGGGATCAGGTATTCGACCGGCTCGAGCGTCGAGTCATGCGGCTCGATGATGATGCGGCGCTTGTTCTTGTAGTCGCGGCCGAAGCGGATCGTGCCATCGATCTCGGCGATGATGGCGTGATCCTTCGGACGACGTGCCTCGAACAGCTCGGCAACACGCGGCAGACCGCCGGTGATGTCCTTGGTCTTGGCGCTTTCCATCGGGATACGCGCCAGCACGTCGCCGGGACGAACCTGCGCACCCGGCTCGACCGAGAGAATGGCCTCGACCGAGAGCAGGAAGCGGGCATCGCCACCCTTCGACAGCTTGCCGACCTTGCCCTTGCCGTCCTGAACGACGATCGCCGGCTTCAGATCGTTGCCGCGCGGCGTCGAACGCCAGTCGATGACCTCACGCTTGGTGATGCCTGTCGACTCGTCGGCCGTTTCCTGGACGGAGATGCCGTCGACCAGATCCTCGAACGCCACCTTGCCCTCGATTTCGGTGAGGATCGGGCGGGTGTAGGGATCCCACTCGGCAATACGCTGGCCGCGCTTCACCTTGTCGCCATCGTCCACGAAGATACGCGAACCATAGGTGACACGGTGCGTGGCGCGCTCCTTGCCGGCTTCGTCGAGGATCAGCACCGCCATGTTGCGGCCCATGACCATCTGCTGGCCGTCGGAGTTGCGCACCACGTTGCGGTTGCGGATTTCGACCTTGCCCTCATAGGAGGCTTCAAGGAACGAGCTATCCACCACCTGCGCGGTACCGCCCATGTGGAAGGTACGCATGGTGAGCTGGGTGCCCGGCTCGCCGATCGACTGCGCCGCGATGACGCCGACGGCTTCACCCTGGTTGACCGGGGTGCCGCGCGCCAGATCGCGTCCGTAGCAGACCGCGCACACGCCGACCCTGACCTCGCAGGTCAGTGCCGAGCGGATGCGGACCGACTGGACGCCGGCCTTTTCGATCTGCTCCACGTCGCGCTCGTCCATCAGCGTTCCGGCCTTGACCAGCAGGTCGCCGGTCACCGGATGGTTGATGTCGTCGAGTGCGGTGCGGCCCAGCACGCGCTGGCCGACCGAAGCGACGACCTGACCGGCATCGACGATCGGCTGCATGGTGAGGCCCTTGTCGGTGCCGCAATCCACGGAGTTGACGATGCAGTCCTGCGCAACGTCGACCAGACGGCGGGTGAGGTAACCCGAGTTCGCCGTCTTCAAGGCGGTATCGGCCAGACCCTTGCGGGCGCCGTGGGTCGAGTTGAAGTACTCGAGCACGGTCAGGCCTTCCTTGAAGTTCGAGATGATCGGCGTCTCGATGATTTCACCCGACGGCTTGGCCATAAGGCCGCGCATGCCGGCGAGCTGGCGCATCTGCGTGGGCGAGCCACGCGCACCGGAGTGCGACATCATGTAGATCGAGTTCATCGGCTTCTGACGGCCGTTGTCCTCGAACTCCACCGCCTTGATGCGGGCCATCATCTCGTCGGCGACCTTTTCCGAGCACTTGGCCCAGGCGTCGACGACCTTGTTGTACTTCTCGCCCTGCGTGATCAGGCCGTCATTGTACTGCTGCTCGTATTCCTTGGCCAAAGCCTCGGTGTCGGACACCAGCTTGATCTTGCTGTCCGGGATCAGCATGTCGTCCTTGCCGAACGAAATGCCGGCACGGCAGGCGTGAGCGAAACCGAGCGCCATGATGCGGTCGCAGAAAATGACCGTCTCCTTCTGACCGCAATGGCGGTAGACGGTATCGATCATCTTGGAGATGTTCTTCTTGGTCATCTCCTGGTTGGCGGTCTCGTAGGGCACATTGACGTTCTTCGGCAGAAGCTCGCCGATGATCATGCGGCCAGGCGTGGTGTCATGGATCTTCGACACGACCTTGCCTTCGGCGTCGACCGTGCGGAAGCGACCCTTGATCTTGGCGTGCAGGGTCACCGCCTTGGTCTCGAGCGCGTGCTGGAGTTCGCCCATATCGGCAAACACCATGCCCTCGCCCGGCTCGTTCTGGTTGACGATCGAGAGATAGTAGAGACCCAGAACCATGTCCTGCGACGGCACGATGATCGGCGCGCCGGAAGCCGGGTGCAGGATGTTGTTGGTCGACATCATCAGCACGCGGGCTTCAAGCTGCGCTTCCAGGGACAGCGGCACGTGGACCGCCATCTGGTCGCCGTCGAAGTCGGCGTTGAAGGCCGTGCAGACCAGCGGGTGCAGCTGGATCGCCTTGCCTTCGATCAGGATCGGCTCGAACGCCTGGATGCCGAGGCGGTGCAGCGTCGGCGCGCGGTTGAGCAGCACCGGATGCTCGCGGATGACCTCGTCGAGGATATCCCAGACTTCCGGACGCTCCTTCTCGACCAGCTTCTTGGCCTGCTTGACGGTCGAGGAGTAACCCTTGGCGTCGAGACGGGCGTAGATGAAGGGCTTGAACAGTTCGAGCGCCATCTTCTTCGGCAGGCCGCACTGGTGCAGCTTGAGCTCCGGACCGGTGACGATGACCGAGCGGCCGGAATAGTCGACGCGCTTGCCGAGCAGGTTCTGACGGAACCGGCCCTGCTTGCCCTTGAGCATATCGGAAAGCGACTTCAGCGGACGCTTGTTGGCGCCGGTGATGACGCGGCCGCGACGGCCGTTGTCGAACAGTGCGTCGACAGCTTCCTGCAGCATGCGCTTTTCATTGCGCACGATGATGCCGGGCGCACGCAATTCGATCAGCCGCTTCAGGCGGTTGTTGCGGTTGATGACGCGGCGATAGAGATCGTTCAGGTCGGACGTCGCGAAACGGCCGCCGTCCAGAGGAACCAGCGGACGCAGGTCCGGCGGGATCACCGGAACCACCTTCATGATCATCCATTCCGGACGGTTGCCGGATTCCATGAAGTTCTCGACGACCTTGAGCCGCTTCAGATACTTCTTCTGCTTCAGCTCGGAGGTGGTCGAAGCCAGTTCCGAACGCAGGTCGCCGGCGATCTTCTCCAGATCCATGCCGGCCAGAAGGTCATGAATGGCTTCGGCGCCGATCATGGCGGTGAACGAATCCTCGCCATACTCGTCGACGGCGATCATGTACTCTTCCTCGCTGAGCAGCTGGTGCTCCTTCAGCGCGGTGAGGCCGGGTTCGGTGACGATGTAGTTCTCGAAGTAAAGGACGCGCTCGATGTCCTTCAGGGTCATGTCGAGCAGCGTGCCGATGCGCGAGGGCAGCGACTTCAAGAACCAGATATGGGCGACGGGAGCGGCGAGCTCGATATGGCCCATGCGCTCGCGGCGGACGCGCGACAGCGTGACTTCGACGCCGCACTTTTCACAGATGACGCCCTTGTACTTCATGCGCTTGTACTTGCCGCACAGGCACTCATAGTCCTTGATCGGGCCAAAAATGCGCGCGCAGAACAGACCGTCACGCTCCGGCTTGAAGGTGCGGTAGTTGATGGTCTCCGGCTTCTTGATCTCGCCGAACGACCAGGACAGAATCTTCTCAGGGCTGGCCAGTGAGATCCGGATGGAATCGAACACCTGCGCAGGCGCCTGCGGATTGAAGAGATTCATGACCTCTTGGTTCATGCCGTTCTCCTTTTCGGGGTCCTCGAAAACCCCTTGCATCTAGTCGCGGGCCAAACGCCCGCCGTCTTTGTCGGCCACCGGCCGTCGAATTCCTTTGGCGCGCCGCAACTTCGTGCGGCGCGCTCTAGCCTTTACTCAGCCGCGTCGGGCAGCCGAACCGGGGCGTCGTCGAGCTTGGTGTTCTCCAGCTCGACATTGAGGCCGAGAGACCGCATTTCCTTGACGAGCACGTTGAAGCTCTCCGGAATGCCGGCCTCGAACGTGTCGTCGCCGCGCACGATCGCCTCGTAGACCTTGGTGCGGCCGGCGACGTCGTCCGACTTCACCGTCAGCATTTCCTGCAGCGTGTAGGCGGCGCCATAGGCTTCCAGCGCCCAGACCTCCATTTCACCGAAGCGCTGGCCACCGAACTGCGCCTTGCCGCCCAGCGGCTGCTGGGTGACGAGCGAGTACGGACCGATCGAACGCGCGTGGATCTTGTCGTCCACCAGGTGGTGAAGCTTGAGCATGTAGATATAGCCCATCGTCACCTTGCGATCGAACGGCTCGCCCGTGCGTCCGTCATAGAGCTGCGACTGACCGCTGGTGTGCAGGCCCGCCTGCTCCAGCATGATGTTGATGTCAGCCTCGTGCGCACCGTCGAACACCGGGGTCGCGATCGAGACGCCGCGGCGCATCTGCTCGCTGAGGCGAACAATGCTCTCGTCGTCATACTCGCGGATCGGCTCGTTGCGGTCATTGGCCGGCATGAAGCTCTCGAGCGTCTTGCGCAGCGGCTTGATGTCGCCGGCCGCCTTGTACGTGTCGATCAGTTCGCCGATCTTCCTGCCCATGCCCGCGCAGGCCCAGCCGAGATGCGTTTCCAGGATCTGGCCGACATTCATGCGGCTCGGCACACCCAGCGGGTTGAGCACGATATCGGCATGCGTGCCGTCCTCGAGGAAAGGCATGTCCTCGACCGGAACGATGCGCGACACGACACCCTTGTTGCCGTGACGGCCGGCCATCTTGTCGCCCGGCTGCATCTTGCGCTTCACCGCGACGAAGACCTTGACCATCTTCATGACGCCCGGAGGCATTTCGTCGCCGCGCTGGACCTTCTCGACCTTATCCATGAAGCGCTGCTCGAGCGCCTTCTTGGAGTCATCGTACTGGCCACGCAGGGCTTCCAGTTCGCTCTGGAGCTTTTCGTTCTCCACGGCAAACTGCCACCACTGCGAACGCGGATACTCGTCGAGCGTATCCTTCGACAGCGTCGAGCCCTTCTTGAAGCCCTTCGGTCCAGCGATCGCTTCCTTGCCGACGAGCACGTCGGAAAGACGCGCGTAGACGTTGCGGTCCAGGATGGCCTGCTCGTCGTCACGGTCCTTGGCGAGGCGTTCGATCTCCTCGCGCTCGATTGCCATGGCGCGCTCGTCCTTCTCCACACCGTGGCGATTGAACACGCGCACCTCGACGACGGTGCCGAAAGTGCCCGGAGGCATGCGCATCGAAGTGTCGCGCACGTCGGAAGCCTTTTCGCCGAAGATGGCGCGCAGAAGCTTCTCTTCGGGCGTCATCGGGCTTTCGCCCTTCGGCGTGATCTTGCCGACGAGGATGTCGCCCGGCTGCACTTCCGCGCCGATATAGACGATGCCAGCTTCGTCGAGGTTCTTCAGCGCTTCTTCCGAAACGTTGGGAATGTCACGCGTGATTTCCTCCGGACCAAGCTTGGTATCGCGCGCCATGACCTCGAACTCCTCGATGTGGATCGAGGTGAAGACGTCGTCGGCGACGATGCGCTCGGAGAGCAGGATGGAGTCCTCGTAGTTGTAGCCGTTCCACGGCATGAACGCGACCAGCACGTTGCGGCCGAGCGCCAGATCACCGAGCTCGGTCGACGGACCGTCGGCGATGATGTCGCCCTTGTTGACCCGGTCACCCATGCGCACCAGCGGACGCTGGTTGATGCAGGTGTTCTGGTTCGAACGCTGGAACTTCATCAGCCGGTAGATGTCGACGCCGGACTTGCCCGGATCGAGATCTTCCGTTGCGCGGATGACGATACGCGTCGCGTCCACCTGGTCGACAATGCCGCCGCGGCGGGCACCGATGGCGGCGCCTGAGTCACGGGCAACGACCGGCTCCATGCCGGTGCCGACGAACGGCGCCTCGGCGCGCACCAGCGGCACGGCCTGACGCTGCATGTTCGAGCCCATCAGAGCGCGATTGGCGTCGTCGTTTTCCAGGAACGGAATCAGGGCCGCGGCCACCGACACCATCTGCTTGGGCGACACGTCCATCAGGTCGACGTTTTCGCGCGGCGCCATCATCACTTCGCCGGCGCTGCGGCAAATGACGAACTCGTCGACGAAGCCGCCATTCTTGTCGAGCTCGGCGTTGGCCTGCGCGACATGGTGCTTGGCTTCTTCCATCGCCGAGAGATAGACGACGTCATTGGTGAGCTTGCCGTCGACGATCTTGCGGTACGGGCTTTCGATGAAGCCGTACTTGTTGACGCGCGCGAAGGTAGCCAGCGAGTTGATCAGACCGATATTCGGGCCTTCCGGCGTCTCGATCGGGCAGATACGGCCGTAATGCGTCGGGTGCACGTCGCGCACTTCGAAGCCGGCGCGCTCGCGGGTCAGACCGCCCGGTCCAAGCGCCGAAAGACGACGCTTGTGGGTGATCTCCGACAGCGGGTTGGTCTGATCCATGAACTGCGACAGCTGCGAGGAACCGAAGAACTCGCGCACGGCGGCGGCCGCCGGCTTGGCGTTGATCAGATCCTGCGGCATCACCGTGTCGATCTCGATCGAGGACATACGCTCCTTGATCGCGCGCTCCATGCGCAGCAGGCCGACGCGGTACTGGTTCTCCATCAACTCGCCGACGGAACGCACGCGGCGGTTGCCGAGATTGTCGATGTCGTCGATCTCGCCCTTGCCGTCGCGCAGTTCGACCAGCGTCTTGACCACGGCCAGGATGTCCTCCTTGCGCAGCACGCGCACGGTGTCCTCGGCCTTGAGTTCGAGGCGCATGTTCATCTTGACGCGGCCGACAGCCGACAAATCGTAGCGCTCGCTATCGAAGAACAGCGAGTTGAACATGGCTTCGGCGGTCTCGAGCGTCGGCGGCTCGCCCGGGCGCATGACACGATAGATGTCGAACAGCGCGTCCTGGCGGCTCTCGTTCTTGTCGACGTTGAGCGTGTTGCGGATATAGGCGCCGACATTGACGTGGTCGATGTCGAGAACCTTGATCTCCTGCTCGCCGGTGCCAAGCAGCACCTTGAGCGTCTTTTCATCGATCTCGTCGCCGGCTTCGAGGAAGATCTCGCCGGTGGCGTAATTGACGATGTCCTCGGCCAGGTAGTTGCCGAGCAAATCCTCATCGGTCGCCTTGATCGCCTTCAGGCCCTTTTCGCCGAGCTGGCGCGCCTGGCGGGCGGTGATCTTCTTGCCGGCCTCGACAACGATCTCGCCCGTATCGGCGTCGACCAGATCGCCGACGGCCTTGAGGCCGCGGAAACGCTCGACGTTGAACGGAATGCGCCAGTGGTCGCCGGCGCGCACATAGCTGATCTTGTTGTAGAAGGTCGACAGGATCTCTTCGCCATCCATGCCGAGCGCCATCAACAGCGACGTCACCGGAATCTTGCGGCGGCGGTCGATGCGGGCGTGCACCACGTCCTTGGAATCGAACTCGATGTCGAGCCACGAGCCGCGATAGGGAATGACGCGCGCGGCAAACAGAAGCTTGCCCGACGAGTGCGACTTGCCCTTGTCGTGGTCGAAGAAGACGCCCGGCGAACGGTGCATCTGCGAGACGATGACGCGCTCGGTGCCGTTGACGATGAAGGTGCCGTTCAAGGTCATGAGCGGCATGTCGCCCATGTAGACGTCCTGCTCCTTGATGTCCTTGATCGACTTGGCGCCGGTATCCTCGTCGATATCGAACACGATGAGGCGCAGCGTCACCTTCAGCGGCGCGGCATAGGTCAGGTCGCGCTGACGGCATTCGTCAACGTCGAATTTCGGTCCTTCGAACTCGTACTTCACGAACTCCAGCATCGAGGAGCCGGAAAAATCGGAGATCGGGAAGACCGACTTGAAAACAGCCTGCAGCCCCTCGTCCGGACGGCCGCCCTTGGGCTCGTCCACCATCAGGAACTGGTCATAGGATGCCTTCTGAACCTCGATCAGGTTCGGCATCTCCGCAACTTCCGGAATCTTTCCGAAGAACTTGCGTACGCGTCTGCGGCCATTGAAAGTCTGGGTCTGGGCCATCGTCGCTCCTTAGCTCTAAACTCGGGACGAACCTCGCCGCGGTCCGCCTTGCATACCGAACCGCCTGGGCGGCGGCTCTCTGTCTGTTCTCCGTCCGCCTTTCGGCGGACGGCTAAAACGGGAGAAAACCCGTTTCCTGAAGGCCGGTTCGCGGCCCTCAGGAAAGAGGTTCTCGTACATCTCGCGCTACGCGTCCTCCCTCCAGGCGAAGGGAGTGGCGGACGGCGCGAGGCCGCCCGCCGCTTTTACGCTTACTTCAGGTCGACCTTGGCGCCGGCTGCTTCCAGCTGGGCCTTGAACTTGTCAGCGTCGGCCTTGGAAACGCCTTCCTTGACCGGCTTCGGAGCCGCTTCGACCAGGTCCTTGGCTTCCTTGAGGCCAAGACCGGTGATGGCGCGGACTTCCTTGATGACGTTGATCTTCTGAGCGCCAGCGTCGGTGAGGACGACGTCGAATTCCGTCTTTTCCTCGGCCGGAGCAGCAGCAGCGGCAGCGCCGCCAGCAGCGGCAACCGCCACCGGAGCAGCAGCCGAAACGCCCCACTTTTCTTCCAGAAGCTTCGACAGCTCGGCCGCCTCGAGGACGGTCAGCTTCGAAAGGTCGTCTACGATCTTTGCGAGATCAGCCATTGTTGTATTCCTTCGTTAGGTTCGAACGTGTGTTTTTGATAGCGAGGAACGGCCTCATGCCGCCTCGTCCTTCCGGGCGTAAGCGCCGATGACGCGCGCGACCGAGGCCGCTGGCGCATTGACGATCTGGGCGATCCGGGTTGCCGGCGTGGCGATCATGCCAACCAGCCTGGCGCGCAGCTCATCGAGCGACGGAAGTGTGGCGAGTGCCTTCACACCGTCGGCATTGAGCGAGGTGGTGCCCATTGCGCCGCCGAGAATGACGAGCTTGTCATTTCCCTTGGCGAAATCGGACGCGACCTTCGGCGCCGCAATCGGATCCTCCGAATAAGCAATCAGCGTCTGTCCCTTGAACAGGTCGATGATCGATGCGGAGTCCGTGCCCTGAAGAGCGATTTTGGCGAGACGGTTCTTCGCGACTTTAACGGTGCCACCGGCGGCGCGCATTTTCGACCGAAGGTCGTTCATTTGCGCGACGGTGATACCGGCATAGTGGGCCACGACGACTGAACCTGCGTTTCCGAACGCTTCGTTCAGGCCCGTGACGAGTTCGCGTTTTTCCGCTCTGTCCACTGCCTATCTCCAGTTGACCCCAATCCCGTCAATGAGAACATCTCATTTCGAGGACAGGCGTCGGGTTGCCTTTTGCCGGCCGGGCCATCCAGTAACGGATCTCCCGAACGACGCTCGAGGATCCTGCCCCCTTTCGCCACACCGACGGCAAGGCCGGCGATGCGCAGACAAAAGGCAAACACGGTTCGAACCTTTCATTGGAGCATTCGCTCCGTTGTCGGGTCTTCACCCGTCTCATGCAGGCCCACATGAATTAAGGCTTTTGGGCCGCCTGCAATCTCGGACAGGATGTCCGGAAGCCTTTCGACTTCCGGCACCGGGCCCAGGATTAATCCAAGGCCCGGAATTCAGTCACGGATCGGCCTTCCGGCGGCCGATCCAAATGGTCTTAATCAGGACGCAGCGAGCGTCGAGACGTCGAGCTTGAGGCCCGGGCCCATCGTCGAGGTGACCGACACCTTCTTGACGTAGTTGCCCTTGGCGCCAGCCGGCTTTGCCTTGGTCACCGCATCGGCGAAGGCGCGGATGTTCTCTTCCAGCGCCTTGACGTCGAACGAGACCTTGCCGACGCCGGCATGAACGATGCCGGCCTTCTCGACGCGGAACTCGACCGCGCCGCCCTTCGATGCCTTGACGGCGGCGGCGACGTCGGTGGTGACGGTGCCGACCTTCGGGTTCGGCATCATGCCGCGCGGGCCGAGCACCTTACCGAGACGGCCGACCAGCGGCATCATGTCCGGCGTGGCGATGCAGCGATCGAAATCGATCGTGCCCTTCTGGACGATGTCGACCAGGTCTTCCGCGCCGACGATGTCGGCGCCGGCGGCCTTGGCTTCCTCGGCCTTGTCGCCACGGGCGAACACGGCGACGCGAACCGAGCGGCCGGTGCCGTTCGGCAGGTTGACCACGCCGCGGACCATCTGGTCGGCATGGCGCGGGTCGACGCCGAGGTTCATGGCGACTTCGACGGTCTCGTCGAACTTGACCGAGGAACGGTCCTTGAGCAGCTTCAGCGCTTCACCCAGGGCGTACGCCTTGTTGGGATCAATGCCTTCGCGGGTCTTCGATACACGCTTTGCAATCTTTGCCATGATCTCAGCCCACCACTTCCAGACCCATCGAGCGGGCGGAGCCCTCGACCATGCGCATGGCCGCCTCGACGTCGTTTGCGTTCAGATCCTTCATCTTGGCGGTCGCGATTTCGCGCACCTTGTCGCGCGAAACGGTGCCAGCCTTGACCTTGCCCGGCTCCTTCGAGCCCGACTTCAGGTTCGCGGCCTTCTTCAGGAAGTAGCTCACCGGCGGCGTCTTCATGACGAAGGTGAACGACTTGTCCTGATAGTAGGTGATGACGACCGGAACCGGCGATCCCTTTTCCATTTCCTGGGTCTGCGCGTTGAACGCCTTGCAGAACTCCATGATGTTGATGCCGCGCTGACCAAGCGCCGGGCCGATCGGGGGCGACGGCGTGGCCGAACCCGCGGAGACCTGAAGCTTGAGCTGGCCTGCAATTTTCTTAGCCATCTCTTTTCCTGCCTTTGTCTATGCCGGCCCCATCAGGGAAAACACCGGCGGTTGCAGTCTGGTGGTGCGGTTCACGCGGCCGGCTAAAGCCACATTCGCCTCCCACCGTTCTCAGGCCATGCGTTTCCGCACCGCCTCCCCTGATCGCCAGACCGGCATCAGGGATTTCGGATCAGCCCTTTTCGACCTGTCCGAATTCCAGATCGACAGGCACGGCGCGCCCGAAGATCGAAACTTCCACCTTGAGCCGCGCCCGCTCCTCGTCCACTTCCTGGACGAAGCCGTTGAACGACGCGAAAGGACCATCCGAGACGCGGATCGCCTCGCCGATCTCGAAAGTGACCGAGGGCTTCGGCCGCTCGACGCCTTCCTGTACCTGGTTCAGGATGCGCTGCGCTTCCGCCTCGGTGATCGGCACCGGCTTGGAGTCACCGAGAAAGCCGGTGACCTTCGGCGTGTTCTTCACCAGCGAGAACACGGCATCGGTCAAATTGGCCTTCAGGAGCACATAGCCCGGGAAGAATTTGCGCTCGGCATCGACCTTGCGGCCACGACGAACCTCGACCACCTTCTCGGTCGGCACCACGATCTGCTCGATATCGGCGGACAGGCCCTTCTGCTTGGCCTTGTTCTCGATGTCCTCGGCGACCTTCTTTTCAAAGTTCGAATAAGCGTGGACGATGTACCAGCGCGCAGCCATTTTTTTAGACTTCTCCGTAGTCGCCGGACTTAGCGTCCAATGCCCAGAATCTGTTCGATCGCGAGGCCCATCAACTGATCGGCGCTAAAGAAAAAGATCATCGCAATCACAGCGAAGGCCAGAACCATCACCGTCGAGATCATCGTTTCGCGCCGCGACGGCCAAGTCACCTTGGCGGTCTCCGAGCGAACCTGCTGGAGAAAGACGAAAGGATTTGTGGTTTTCGAAGCCATATGCCGCTCTGTCTTCAAGACCCGTTGGCCGGGTCCCCTGGATGATCCCGCTGGCCGGGACGTGCCGCCTGGGCCCAGTCTCGCGCCGAATCAGCGCAATCATTTCGCCCATGCAAATCAGACGCGTAAAGCCGGCTTCCCAGCTCCACGCGTCGCGTGTCTGTTCTGTCTACATAAAACCGATTCTTGATCCACGCAAGTGGCAAGTGTCCGCTTTATGACCAAACGCCGCCTCGGAACCATCCAGTCGTTCCGTCCCGGCTATGGCGTCCTTATGCCCCAATCGGCCTAATATGGCAAGCGTGTCGCCGATTTTCAAAGGGCGGTCCGCGGAAATATCGTTTCTGACGGCCATTTTTGAAATGGCACGGGCAGCAGGGCTCGAACCTACGACCTGCGGTTTTGGAGACCGCCGCTCTACCAACTGAGCTATGCCCGTATCGTGCGCGCTTCGGCGCAGCAGGGGCTTCCTAAAAGCTTCCGCGCTGTCTGTAAAGAGTGGTTTGCACGCAAACGCGCCTTCATCCCCTTTGCCAGAAATCGGGATAGGTGACGACCAGCCCGTCGCGGTCGATCTCAAGTTCGCGCCTGAAGTCACTGACGCGCGATTCATAGAGATATCGTCTGCCCTCCTTTGGCCGGAGCACATGACGACGGAGTCGGCAAAAACCTCCCCTGCGCGCTCACGCAGTTCACGATGCTCGATACCGGGGCCGTCCCACTCGCGCCAGCGCCCGGTCTTGAAATGGTCCGACATCAGCCCGCACTCCGAGGCGGATGGAAGCTACTTTGTTTCCGGCGGCGTGTACGGCCCGCCAGGCACGCCCCAGCCCCAGGCAGGCATCGCCTCGGTTTCCGGATCGCAGGTCTCGCCGAGATTGGAGTTCATCTTGGCCAATCGCGATCCCCATTCGATATAGCCCATGAAGGCCGAACGGAATTCGGGATCGTCCGGCAAGCCGACCTCGTCGGCTGCGTCGGCGAGCAGGTTGATCCAGCGGCGGCGCTGTTCTTCCGTCAGATGCTTGCCCAGATGATGCATGACCATCTCGCGGTGGCCGCCGAATTTCTCGCTATAGGTCTTCGGTCCGCCAAAGACCTCGCCGATGAAGGCCGCGACATGGGCGGGATGGTCCGGCGACATCGACTTGAATACCGGCCCGACAACAGGGTCCTTTGCCACCTTGTCATAGAAGGTCTGCGTCAGCCGGTTCAGGGCATCGCTGCCACCGGCCCATTCGTAGAGTGTCGGAACATCCCGGCTCATCATCGATCCTCCGCCAGCCTCGGCGCCACCGGCGGCGACGATAGCGGAAAGATCGAAGGCAGCTCAACCTGCCTCTATGGCCAGTTTCCGAAGCCGCGCGCTACAGCTTTGCGGGCGCATCGGCCGCCGCATTGGCGGGCGGCAGGCCGCGGCAATTGTCGGGCCTGGGAACAGCTTTGCAAATCGTGGCGCCGGTCAGTGCGTCGACCGATTGCGGCCCCGTTATCAGTCCCGCCCTCAGCATGATGTCCGGTTCAAGCCGGCGCTCGGCCGAGCGCTCCGCGATCGCTTTGAACAGAGCGGGACCGATCGCCATCTCCTCGAGATACGCCTTGACCATCTGCTTCTGTCCCATCGGATACAGGCTGAGCCGCGCCTCGGGACCGACAAGCCTTCTCGCGCCGCTGGCAAGCATCAGCGCGCACGCCGTATCGCATTCGACGCCCGCATCGATGCTCAAACCGGCATAGGCGCCCTCCTTGGCCAGGCAATTCCATGCCCCTGGGTCGCAATCGACGAAATCGGTCCGGCCGACGGCGACGTCGAGCTTCCTTTCGTGGATAAGCCGGCCCGCCGCAAGGGCGCCGGACAGGTCACCTCCCCGTGAGCTGATCACGACAGGCAGGCGCCGCTCGCCAAGCGTGGCGAGCAACTGGCGCAGCTTCTGCGGTGTCTGGCTCGTAATCACGCCTTCCGCCGAGATCCATTCCGGACAGTCGGGATTACACAGCGGATTGCTGCCGCGAACCACGACAAAGCGCATGTCCGCGCCGGCCTTCGCGGTTTCCATTCCAACCGGTGCGACATCCCGGGGCTTGCCCGTCGGAGCGGCCGATGGCGTCGCATCGTTTGCAGGGCTCGGTATCTCCCGGCAGTTCGCAGCCGGCTGCTGCAGTGCGCACAGGCTCGCGGAGGTCAACAGATCCGCCGCGTCTCGGCTGGTCACCAAATTCACCGTCAGCATGTCGTCGAGCGCGATCTGGCGGATGTCGCTGGCTGGCGTGGCCTTCATCATTTCCAGCACGCCGTCGCCTATCCCCATTTCCCTGAGATAGGCCGATAGCGTCTTCTCGACCGCCTTGCTCATCTCGTAGGTCTTGTAGCTGCCGGCACTTTTCCGGCTGACCACCTTGGTGTTGATGACCTTCCTCTTGCCGTTCACGATCCGGTAGGTGGTCCGGTAGAGCAGCTTCTCGCGCTTGTAGGTGGTGGTGATCTGGTGGACGCCGAGATAGGCAAAATCTCCGACCACGCGGCGGACACCGCCGGAAAACATCAGCGGACAGGCCGAATTGCACATGGCCCCGTCGTCAAAGGCCATGCCGAAATAGTCGGCACCCTTGCCCTTGTTGTCGCTGCAATTCTTCGCCTCCGGCTGGCAGCCGGAAAACACCGTCACGCCGACGGCGATATCGAGCTTGGCCTTGCGGATCATCCTGCCAAGTGCGAGCGCGGCATCGACATTGCCGCCGGGCGAGCTGACGACGACGGGCAGTTGCCGTCCCTTCAACGTTTTGAGCGTGCGTTTGAAGAGTGACGGCGTGCCCGCCGCGATCGTGCCTTCAGCCGATATCCATTCCGGACAATTGGGCTCGCAGCCCGGCGCATTGCTGCGCACGACGGCGAAGCGCATCAGTGGGATGTCAACCGACTGCTCCTGGGCCTGGGCCGGCAGGACCACAGCGACCAACAGCATGAGACGGACCAGTGCCCGCAACTGCCACCCCTTCTCGCCGAAACAGCGCCCTGGAACCACTCTTTCGCAAAACTCCCGCAATGCAACCTATACTAGTTGCCGTGATGGCGCTTGCAACAGGGCAGGCGCAGTTCCGATGTCACGCAGCGACGGAAACGAAAAAGGGCGGCCCGAAGACCGCCCTTTCCTTGTCGATCCGGCCAATGCCGGTCTCGATTATTCCTTGATGGTGACGACGATGCCGGCACCGACGGTGCGGCCGCCTTCACGGATGGCGAAGCGCAGCTTCTCTTCCATGGCGATCGGCACGATCAGCTCGACATCGACCGTGATGTTGTCGCCAGGCATCACCATCTCGGTGCCGGCCGGCAGCGACACGATGCCGGTCACGTCCGTCGTGCGGAAGTAGAACTGTGGACGGTAGTTGGTGAAGAACGGCGTGTGACGGCCACCTTCGTCCTTGGTCAGGATGTAGGCTTCGGCCACGAACTTCTTGTGCGGCTTCACCGTGCCGGGCTTGGCCAGAACCTGGCCGCGCTCGACGCCTTCACGATCAACGCCGCGCAGCAGCGCGCCGATGTTGTCGCCAGCCTGGCCCTGATCGAGCAGCTTGCGGAACATTTCCACGCCCGTGCAGGTCGTCTTGGTCGTCGGACGGATGCCGATGATCTCCAGTTCCTCGCCGACCTTGACCACGCCGCGCTCGACGCGGCCGGTCACCACCGTGCCGCGGCCCGAGATCGAGAACACGTCTTCGATCGGCATCAGGAACGGCTTGTCGAGCGGACGAACCGGGGTCGGGATGTAGGCGTCAACCTGAGCCATCAGCTCGCGGATCGCGTCCTCGCCGATCGTCTTGTTCGAATCCTCCAGCGCGGCCAGCGCCGAACCCTTGACGATCGGAATGTCGTCGCCGGGGAATTCGTTCTTCGACAGAAGCTCGCGAACCTCGAGCTCGACCAGTTCCAAAAGCTCGGCGTCGTCGACCTGGTCGACCTTGTTCAGGAACACCACGATCGACGGCACGCCGACCTGACGGGCAAGCAGGATGTGCTCGCGGGTCTGCGGCATCGGGCCGTCGGCGGCCGACACGACCAGGATCGCGCCGTCCATCTGCGCGGCGCCCGTGATCATGTTCTTCACATAGTCGGCGTGGCCGGGGCAGTCGACGTGGGCGTAGTGACGGTTGGCCGTCTCGTATTCAACGTGAGCCGTCGAGATGGTGATGCCGCGCGCCTTCTCTTCCGGCGCCGCATCGATCTGGTCGTAGCGCTTGTACTCGCCAAAATACTTCGTGATCGCCGCCGTCAGCGACGTCTTGCCATGGTCAACGTGACCAATCGTGCCGATGTTCACATGAGGCTTAGTGCGCTCGAATTTACCTTTTGCCATAGTCTCTTTCCTTGGACGGCCTTGACCTTCAGTTCAGTCGAATGCGGGGCGATTAGCGACAAAGGCCAAAAAACACAAGCGTCTTTTGGCCGGGTGCCGTCTCACTCAGTCCGAACCTGGGATCCGATTGCGGGGATATGGCGCCGATATAGGAAGGCGATGGGGGAAATGGAATGGTTGACATGCCGATCGATCGAGGCCTGCATGCCATGTTCTTGCCGGCCAATTCCTGTCTCGATCACGGCCAGTTGATGGCCCATTGCGGCGGCCATCGAGGTCTGATCTCCTGACCCCATGCAATTCATCCCTGCCTCAATCCGCGGCCCGCTGTTCATGATCATCTCGACCGGGTCGTACCTGGTCAACGATACGATGATGAAACTCGCGACCGCGGGGTTGCCGTCCTATGAGGTGCTGTTCCTGCGTGGTGCCGCCGCGACGCTCTGGGGCTTCCCGCTGTTGTTCGTGCTGGGCTACGGCAAACAGATCCCGTTGATCTTCGACGGCCATGTGCTGCGCAGGAACCTGCTCGAGCTGGCGGCGATCCTTTGCTACGTCGTGGCGCTCGCCAACATGCAGATCGCGGATTCCACGGCGCTGGGACAAATCACGCCGCTGCTGATGCTGGTCGGCTCGTCGATCCTGTTTGGCGAGCGCATCGGCGGCCAGCGCATGGCGCTGATCGGGCTCGGCTTCATCGGCGCGCTGATGGTGGCGCAGCCGACCATGCAAGGCATTTCGGTCTATGCGCTGCTGGCGCTCGGCAACGCCGCGCTGGCGGCCGCGCGCGATCTTGCCGGCAGGCATGTGCCGACGGAGGTGCCGGGAATGATCGTGGCGATTTCCGCCGTGGTGGTGGTGCTGATCGGTGCCGGCGCGGCGCATCTGGCGTCCGAGCGCTGGGTGATGCCCGAAGCTCGCCATTTGCTGCTGCTGGCCGGGGCCGGTCTTTTCCTGATCTTCGGCCATTTCTTCATCTTCATGGCCTATCGCGTCGGGCCGACCAGCGCGGTGGCGCCGTTCTATTACTGCTTCACCGTCTGGGCCGTCATTTCGGGCCTGCTGGTGTTCGGCCAGTTCCCAAACGCGCTGGCGGTCTGCGGCATCCTGCTGGTGGTGGCCAGCGGCCTGACCATCGTCTCGCTGGACCAGCGCAAGCGCCGGCTGACTGTCGTCGCCTAGCATCGGCAGCCGAGCGCCTGTCCGACGCCGAGCACAAGGCCGCTATTCGCAAGTCGCTAATCGGCTGGGCGGTGTTCCTCGCCGGAACGCTGATCTTCTTCGCCGCGGCCGATGCAGTGTTGATGCCATAGGCAAGCCGACGCTGGTCTTGCCTCGGCAGAAATTCCAAACTTCAGATCATCCAGCTGGCGCTTAGAGCGTCCGCCGTCCGCTGAACTGGTGATAGGCCCAGAGCACAACCACCGCGCCAACCACCGCGACGATCAGGCTGGAGATGTTGAGACCGGTGACACCCACGCCGAAGAGCTGGCTGCAGATCACGCCGCCGACGATGGCCCCGACAATGCCGAGCACGACATCCATGATCAGGCCTTGGCCGGTCTTGTTGACGATCTTGCTGCCGAGGAAGCCGGCGATGGCGCCGAGAATGATCCAGCTGATGATACCCATTTTTTCCTCTCCATCCCCTGCCATCGCGACATTTTCATATGATTGTCAAAAGCTCAAGCCAGCTTGAAATTCCGCCCGGATGCGCCATTGTTGACATGGGCCGGGCTTGGTCGAGATGGAGGATCCACTATGGGACTTTTTGACAACGCCGTTCCCGGCGGCAACATCACCAAACCGCTGATGATCGCGCTCGGCGCGTTGCTGGTCGGAAAAATGCTGAGCGGCAGAAGTACCGAACAGCCGGATCAGCCTCAAACGCCAGTGCCGGCCGACCCAGCCGCCAGTGACGGCGGCCTGCTCGGCGGACTGGGCGGCCTGCTCGACAAGCTCAAGAACGCTGGCCACGGCAATGTCGCCGACTCCTGGGTCGGCACCGGGCAGAACCAGTCAATCAACGCCAACGATCTCGGCTCGGCACTTGGGCCTCAGGTGATCCGCGAGATCGCGCAGCGCACCGGAATGGATGAGGGCGAACTGCTCAAGCAACTGTCGACGGCCCTGCCCGGCATCGTCGACAAGCTGACGCCGAACGGCCAGGTGCCGCAACAGCACCAGGTGGCTTCCGCGTTCAACAGCTGACGTGGCAAACACCGATGCCCTGAAGCGCTGCGCGGGTGGTCGCGCAGTGTGCAGGTTTGCCGATTGCGGGGATGACGGTCTGGAGCGGGTAGCGGGAATCGAACCCGCATATTCAGCTTGGAAGGCTGCTGCTCTACCACTGAGCTATACCCGCGCCTTGCACTGAAGTATCGGATTCACCCGAAAAGCGCCATGCACTTTTCGGCCCGATGCTTTTCTCGTTTCAGGGCTTCCGGGCCGGCAGTGGTGGAGAGGGTTGGATTCGAACCAACGTAGGCTAAGCCAACGGATTTACAGTCCGTCCCCTTTAACCACTCGGGCACCTCTCCAGTCTGCCGCCGGAGCCATGCAACGAGGCATTCTTGCCGATCCCGGAGCCCGAGTTGGATATCTTCTCCGAAATCAGCGAAGCGCCTTATGGCGGCAAGGCCAGTGGGTGTCAACCGCGCAGGAAGGGTTTTTCGATGTTGTTCGCCGGCTGCGGCGACGGGCCATATCCTTGGCCGGTGGAGACAGCTATAGAAGCCGGCCATGAGCAACAAGACCAATACCCCCAAAGACACCCATTACGCCAAGCTGCGTCGCGCGCACCGCGACGAGAAGAGCGGCGGCGCGCCGGCATTCCGGCCGCGCCAGCCCGTGCCGCCCGGCGAGAACGCCGCCGACGGCCTGGTGCGACTTTATGGCCTTCACACGGTGCGGGCAGCACTCGACAATCCGCGCCGCAAGATTCGCAAAATGCTGGTGACCCGCAACGCGGCCGAGCGCCTGGAGATAGAAGATCTCGCCGCCCTGCCCTTCAAGGCGGAGTTGGTCGAGCCCAGGGACATCGACAAGATCACCGGGTCGGACGCCGTGCACCAGGGTGTGCTGATCGAGGCGGAGCCGCTGAAGCCGAAGCGCCTCGACGCGCTCGGCGACACGAGACTGGTGCTGGTGCTCGACCAGGTCACCGATCCGCACAATGTCGGCGCCATCCTGCGCTCGGCGGTCGCCTTCGGCGCCGGCGCGCTGATCACCACCGCGCGCCACAGCCCGCAGGAATCCGGCGTGTTGGCAAAATCCGCCTCCGGCGCGCTGGAACACATCGACCAGATCGAGGTGAAGAACCTGGCCGACGCGCTCGGGCAACTGCACGAAGCCGGCTTCCAGACCATCGGGCTTGATTCCGACGGGCCGGCGGAACTCGAGACGAGCTTTGCCGGCGACAGGATCGCGCTGGTGCTCGGCGCCGAAGGCAAGGGCCTGCGCCAGAAGACGCGCGAGACGGTGACGACGCTGGCGCGGCTCGACATGCCCGGCGCCATCCGCTCGCTCAACGTGTCGAATGCAGCGGCGATCAGCCTTTATGCCGCGCGAAAATTCCTTTCGGCGGACTGAACGAGCTACAAGTATGTTCGAAGCATTCTCAGATGCGGATGAATGGCTCGCGCTTTACGCGAGCACAGTCGGCACGTTGAGAACACTCACTCCATCGGAGTTCTACGACGAGACGAACAACCGCTATCATACCGCGAGAGATGACATAATGCGGCTGGTTCACGGCCTTGAAAATCCCGCCGACTTTCGAGAATTCCTCGACGTTAACGCCGGTCGGAAGACTTGGCTGCCGGACAGCTCCGAAGCCTTGACTGCCATGGACGGTACTGAAATTCACTATCGGGTTGTCAGCAACCTAGCGGATGAAAGGTGGGTTGACGGGGCTCTCAACGAAGCTTTCGAGAACGGCACGCTTATTCCAGCCCTTGAACGGATCGCTGCCGAGATCGGCAAGTTCAAATTGAACAGCAGTCAGCAAACTCCCTGACCACTCTCGCCATTCGTGGCTCGGTCAATCTTAGCGCCATACGGGCTTTCTAAACCACGGCTGAGCGCACAAAGGTAAGAAACGGGTTCCGGCGACAGACGCAGGAACCCGTTCTCTGACAGGACAAGAGGTGGCGGCTTGGGAACGTTGCGCCGCCCTTTCCCGACCTATGCCGCTTTGCCTTTCATTTCGGTCACTTCGCCACCGACCTCAAAATTGGCCATCCGCTCCAGCGCCCTGACCAGCGCCGAGTGATCCTCCTTCGCGCCGCCATTGGCGGCGCAGGAGTTGAACAGCTGCTGGGTGGTCGAGGTGTTGGGCAGCGCCACGCCGAGCGCCTTGGCGCCCTCCAGTGCCAGGTTGAGATCCTTCTGGTGCAATTCGATGCGAAAGCCCGGCGCGAAGGTGCGTTTGACCATGCGCTCGCCATGCACTTCGAGGATGCGCGAGGCCGCCAATCCGCCCATCAAAGCCTGCCTGACCTTGGCGGGATCAGCGCCGGCTTTCGAAGCAAAAACAAGCGCTTCGGCGACGGCTTCAATGGTCAGTGCGACGACGATCTGATTTGCCACTTTGGTGGTCTGGCCGACGCCGTTAGGGCCGACCAGAGTGATGTTCTTGCCCATCTTTTCGAAGACGGGTTTAGCGCGCTCGAAGGGCTTTTCCTCGCCGCCGACCATGATGGTGAGCGACGCTGCCTTGGCGCCGACCTCGCCGCCCGAAACCGGCGCGTCGAGATAGTCGCAGCCGAGTTCGTTGATCTTGCCGGCGAAAACCTTGGTCTCGATCGGCGAAATCGAGCTCATGTCGATGACCAGCTTGCCTTTGGTCAGGCCAGACGCAACGCCATTTTCGCCGAACAGCACGTCGGCGACCTGCGGGGTAT
Source organism: Mesorhizobium sp. WSM4307 (assembly GCF_007003945.1). Lineage (NCBI taxonomy): Bacteria > Pseudomonadati > Pseudomonadota > Alphaproteobacteria > Hyphomicrobiales > Phyllobacteriaceae > Mesorhizobium > Mesorhizobium sp. WSM4307. The sequence goes on along the minus strand of NZ_VFTB01000018.1, from coordinate 59,498 downwards.
CAGGCACCACGGTGATGACGATCTCTGCCGCCTTGGCGACGGCGGCGTGGCCGGAGATTGTTTTCAGGCCCTTGGCGACGAGATCCGCCGGCGGCTTCGAGCGATGGTCGCTGGCGATGACCTTGTAGCCAGCATCGAGCAGATGCCCCGCCATCGGCGCGCCCATGATGCCGAGGCCGATGAAGCCTATGGTTTCCATTGTAGTTCTCCGTCTTTTGCTGGGCCGCGTTCCTTCGCGCCCCCCTCTGGCCTGCCGGCCATCTCCCCCACGAGGGGGGAGATTGGCAGCGTCAGCGCCGGCTCTTAAGCCGCCGCGCTGCCCTGCCCGGCCAGGTCCCGGAACCAGCCAAGCCCTGCCTCGGTGCCGGCTTTCGGCTTGTATTCGGCACCGATCCAGCCGGAATAGCCGATGCGGTCGATGTGGTCGTAGAGGAAGGGATAGTTGATCTCGCCCGTTCCCGGCTCGTGACGGCCGGGATTGTCCGCAAGCTGGATATGCGCGATGCGGCCGAGGTTGGCCTCGATTTTACGGGCGAGATCCCCCTCCATGATCTGCATGTGATAAATGTCGTATTGCAGGAACAGGTTTTTCGAGCCGACGCGGTCGATCAGCGCCAGCGCCTGGTCGGAGTAATTGAGGAAGAAGCCTGGGATGTCGCGGGTGTTGATCGGCTCGATCAGCAGCCGGATGCCGGCCTGTTCCAGCTTCTCCGCCGCGAAGGCGAGGTTTTCGGCGAAAACATCCTCGAGCACCTTGCGGTCGACGCCGGCGGGCGCGATGCCGGCCAGGCAATTGACCTGCGCGCAGCCGAGCGCCTGTGCGTAGGTGATCGCCTTGGCGATACCCTGGCGGAATTCCGGCACGCGGTCCGGCAGCACGGCGATGCCGCGTTCGCCCTTGCCCCAGTCGCCGGCCGGCAGGTTGAACAGCACCTGTGTCAGGCCATTCTTCTTCAGCCTGGCGGCGACAACATCGGGCGCGTGATCATAAGGGCCGATATATTCGACGCCCTTGAAGCCCGCACGGGCGGCTGCGTCAAAACGGTCGAGGAAATCTTGCTCGCCAAAGAGCATGGAAAGATTGGCGGAAAAACGCGGCATTCTTTTTGTCCTCTTATCAGTCGAGCATCACGATCGCGGTCGGCGCGTCTTCCTGATGTTCGGCAAGTTCCTCGAATTCGGTGATCTTGTCGATCTCGGTGCCCATCGAGATGTTGGTGACGCGCTCCAGGATAAATTCGAGCACGACCGGAACCCGGTGCTCCTTCATCATCCGTTGCGCTTGCCTAAAGGCGCTCGCGAATTCCTCGGGCTTGCGCACCCTCACCGCCTTGCAGCCCATCGCTTCGGCGACGGCGACATGGTCGACGCCATAGCCGGCCTCGGGATCGCCCGATCGGTTGATGTTCTCGAAGGCGAGGCTGACCTCATAATCCATCGAGAAGCCACGTTGCGCCTGGCGGATCAGGCCGAGATAGGCGTTGTTCACGACGACATGGATGTAGGGCAGCTTGTGCTGCGCGCCGACCGCCAGTTCCTCGATCATGAACTGGAAATCATAGTCGCCCGACAGCGCCACGATGGTGCGGTCGGGATCGGCGGCGCGCACGCCAAGGGCTGCCGGCAGTGTCCAGCCGAGCGGCCCGGCCTGGCCGCAATTGATCCAGTTGCGCGGCTTGTAGACGTGCAGGAACTGCGCGCCGGCGATCTGCGACAGGCCGATCGTGGTGACATAGGTGACGTCGCGGCCGAACGCCTTGTTCATCTCCTCGTAGACGCGCTGCGGCTTCAGCGGCACCTGGTCGAAATGCGTCTTGCGCTTCATCGTCTTCTTGCGGGCCTGGCATTCCTTGGCCCAGCCCGACCAGTCGCGCATCTTGCCCGCCGTCTTCCACTCGGTGGCGACGTCGAGCAGCACCTTCAGCGCCGAACCCGCATCCGAAACCACGCCGAGGTCCGGCGCGAAGACACGGCCGATCTGCGTGGGCTCGATGTCGACATGGATGAATTTCTTGCCCTTGGTGTAGACGTCCACCGAACCGGTGTGACGGTTGGCCCAGCGATTGCCGATGCCGAAGACGAAATCGGCTTCCAGCATCGTCGCATTGCCGTAGCGATGCGAGGTCTGCAGGCCGCACATGCCGGCCATCAGCCGGTGGTCGTCGGGGATCGCGCCCCAGCCCATCAGCGTCGGGATGACCGGCACGCCTGATATTTCCGCGAATTCAATCAGCAGGTCGGATGCGTCGGCATTGATGATGCCGCCGCCGGCGACGATCAGCGGCTTTTCCGCCGCATTGAGCATCGCCAGTGCCTTTTCGGCCTGGGCACGCGTCATCGCCGGCTTGAACGGCGCCAGCGGCTCATAGGCATCGATGTCGAACTCGATCTCGGCCAGTTGCACGTCGACCGGCAGGTCGATCAGCACCGGACCGGGCCGCGACGAGCGCATGAGATGAAACGCCTTCTGCAGCGCCATCGGCACGAGATAGGGCTCCATGACGGTGACCGCCCATTTGGCGACCGGTGCGGCGATGGCGGCGATGTCGACGGCCTGGAAATCCTCTTTGTTGAGCCGCGCACGCGGCGCCTGGCCGGTGATGCACAGGATCGGGATGGAATCGGCAGCGGCCGAGTAAAGACCGGTGATCATGTCGGTGCCGGCCGGCCCGGAGGTGCCGATGCAGAGCCCGATATTGCCCGCCTTGGCGCGGGTGAAGCCTTCCGCCATGTGGGAGGCGCCCTCGACGTGGCGGGCAAGGACATGGCGAATGCTGCCCCTCGCCTTCAGTGCCGAATAGAGCGGATTGATCGCCGCGCCCGGCACGCCGAAGGCGCAGGAGATACCTTCCTTTTCGAGAACGAGAACCGCCGCATCGACAGCGCGCATCCTGGCCATTTTCCGGCCCTCCACTTGGGTTGTCATTGTTGGATGACCGAGAATTTCAGCAAGCCGGTTATTTTTCAATTTTTTCAGAATATTTTTTCATTTCTAAAAAACGGCGACTATTTGCTGATTTTATTGGGTTTTCCGTTTTCCAGTAATTTGCGGCCTCACAGCAGTGAAAAACTTTTTCATTGTATGTTTGGAGAAATCGGCGAAACTGGCGCGATGGAAACCATCGAAAAACGCCAGCGCGGCCGGCCGCGCGCTTTCAACGGACCTGCCGAAACCAGTTCCGTGCAGTCGCTGGACCGGGCCTTGCGCATACTGGCTATTGTTGCCGAGGGCAGCGGCCTGTCGCTGAGCGAGATATCGGCACAAAGCGGCCTTGCCGCCTCCACCGCCTACCGCATGCTGACGACACTTGAAAACCACGGCATGGTCGAGTTCGACACATCAGACCAGTTGTGGTCGATCGGCGTCGAGACCTACCGCATGGGCGCCGCCTTCCTGCGCCGCCGCAAGCTGGTCGACCGCGCCCGCATTGTCATGCAGGAGCTGATGGAAAGAACCGGCGAGACCGCCAATCTCGGCGTCGCCGAGGATGATTGCGTGGTGTTCGTCAGCCAGGTCGAGACACACCAGGCGATCCGCGCCTTCTTCCGCCCGGGCACGCGCAGCCCCTTTCACGCCTCCGGCATCGGCAAGGCGGTGCTGGCGCATCTCGAGCCGGAGCGCGTCGGCACCATTCTGCGCAAGGCCGGCCTGCAGCGCTTCACTGACAAGACGCTGTCGGAGATCCCTGCCCTCGCCCACGATCTGGCCGTCATCAAGCAGCGCGGCTGGTCGGTCGACGACGAAGAGCGGCACCCCGGCATGCGCTGCGTGGCGGCCGCCATCTTCAACGAGTTCGGCGAGCCGATCGGCGGCGTTTCCGTATCGGGGCCGACCGTGCGGGTGACGCCGGAGCGGCTGGCCGAGATCGGGCCGATGGTGCGCAGTGCCGCGGCCGAGGTGACCCGGATGATCGGCGGCGCGCAAGCCGGCTGATCAGCCTGCCCCGGGCAGCGCGCTCCTGGTCGCAATATCGAAGAATTCGAGCCGTATGGCCGTGCCGACACCGCAAGCGCCGGCGGCATGGACCCTGTCTTGCCGTGGCGTTCGAATGCATGCGAAAGGGCGCGGATGAGGAAAACGGTTCAGCTTCTGCTTGTCGCTTCGCTTTGCGGATGCGTTGCGACGACACCTCGACCCGATGCAGGCGACCAGGGCGTCGATCCCATTCCGTTCTCGCTCGCGCTCGAGGAGGTCGTCATCACCGGCATTCGACAGCGCTTGCCGGATCCTGCTTCCGTCAGGCTCGGAAGGACGCTTGCCGGCGAGCGGACAGTGAACGGCCGCAAGGAGATCGTGGTCTGCGGCTTCGCCAGCGGCAAGACTGCGGCCGGCGGCGCTGGCGGCGACCAAGCCTTCATCGCCAGGATCTACCCGGATTCGGCAAGCAGCCTCGAGCTTGTCGCCATGGGCGGCGCTTCGGAAACAAGGCGCCTCGTCGACAGCACCTGCAGCGCGGCCGGATTGCCGATTTCTGATTCCGCCTGAACACGCAACTGTAAGTATTTATGAGAGAAAGAAAAAGGGCCTCGCGCGAGCCCCTTTCTCTGTTGACGATCCTCCTCTCTCAGAGCCGGCAGTAGTGGCTGTAGCCGTCGTAGCCGATGTAGGTGTCGGAGTCCGGATCGTAGCTCGAGTAGCGATCGAGGCAGCGACGCACATGCCAGGAACCGCCGTCTTCGTCGACATAGACGGTGCGCGGGGGCTGCTGGGCAAGCAGGCTGCCAAGGACGAACCCGCCCACGCCGGCGGCGATGCCGATTCCGAGGTCGTGGTGATGCGAATGAGCCGCCGAAGGCTGAACGGTGCCGACCAGCGTGGTGGCTGCGACGGTGGTGGCGATGACGCCGGAAACGAGTGTGCGCTTGAACATGATGATCTCCTTGCTTCGTTGACCGAGGCGATCCATCCGCCTCTTGATCATCTGTCGCTGCCGCACAGGAAAAGGTTCGAGGCTTTTTTGACTTTTTTTGCGCAGATGCTGCCGGGTCCCGGCCCTTGGGCCCACGGAACATGCAAAAGGGCGGCCGAGGCCGCCCTTCGAACGCAACAGGCCTTGGTATCAAAGGATGATAACCACCCTGCCGTGGTGATGATGCCGGTGATGGTGGTGGTGATGGTACCACCAGTAGTCGCCATAGTAGTCGTCGTAGTAGTAATGATGGTGATGATGCATGCCGTGAGCCGACGACGTCTGAACGGTGGCGGCCAGTGCGCCTGTGGCAAGAAAAACGGCTACGACAGCTGAAGTGAGCATGCGCTTGAACATGATGATCTCCTGGATCCTTGACCGAGGCGACCATTCGCCTCTGGAGATCAGTCGGCGCGGCCTGTCAAAAGGTTCGAAAGATCGAGGAGATTTCTTCGGCGAGGCGGAAGGAAGAGTGAGGAGTGAGGAATGAGTAGTGAGTAGTGAGTAGTGAGTAGCGAGTAGCGAGGGCAGGATCACGGGGATCCCGGCCCCACTACCCACTACTCACTAGTCGCTCCGCACGCTCATCCCATGCCGGTTATGTGGCGAAGCCAGAAGGCGAGCGCGATGAATCCGATGATCGTGGTCACGCCGGTCCAGTCGACATTGGCTTTCCTGACGTCGCTGATGAGCTTGACCAGCAGCATCCAGGCGATGACGACGAGGGGGAGAATGATGACAAGCCTGATCATGCGACACTCCAGTCCGAAGCGATTGCACCTTCATGATATGTAGGAAGTGCGCTCGTGGATTTCAGCATGGGCCGGCCCGGCGGCGGCGTCATCCACCGCCGGGGTAACCGAAAACGGAGTTTTGTCTTTACTGGCGCACGAAATATGCTACCGGAGCGCCGTGCCCTTGTAGCTCAGCTGGTAGAGCAGCGGTTTTGTAAACCGAAGGTCGCGGGTTCGATTCCTGCCGGGGGCACCAGTTCTCAAGCCGTAAGCCGTTCTTTTGCCTGCGCAATTTAGCATCCTTTGGAATCCCGCCTTCTGCCACTGACCGGGCTACCGAGCGTTTGTGTAAGATTTTGTGTAACGGAGACCGGCCTTTTCGTACGAATCTTCGGCACCGATATCTGGCCGCAGAATATCCAAACTGGGTCATTCTCCCTGTTGGCGTCTGCGGCCGTCCTGACCATTCCGGCCCAGCTGGTCCACCACCATTTCGATGAAGGTCTTCAGCTTCGGCGTTTGTCGCCGATCAGGGTGAAACAGCAGATGAATGGGACGCGGAGGCGTTTCGTAGTTCGGCAACACTCTGACGAGCTGCCCGGTCGCGAGGTGCGTGCGCACCGCCTCTTCTCCGATCAACGCCAAGCCGAAACCTGCGAGCGCCGCCTCCAGCAACGAAGCGGGGTTGTTGACCTTGAGACGGCCGTGGACCAGGGCCTTTGAGATGAGACCGTCCCGTACAAAGAGCCAATCGCTGAACGTTGGTTCGGGCCAGTTGCCGAAGAGCAGGCATTCATGATTGACCAGATCCGATACGATCGAGGGCATCCCTCGTTCTTTTAGGTATGCAGGCGACCCGCAGGCAATCGTCTGAAAGGGTGCGAGCTCTATCGCCCCTAGGTTAGACTCCCCGAGAGGACCGATCCGGAACACCGCCTCAAACCCGTCGTCGATAAGGTCGACAAAGCGGTCGTTGAGAACCAGGTCGACATCGACACTGGGGTGGCTGCTCAAATATCGTGCGACCACAGGTGTCACGCAGTGAGCTCCGAATGAAACCGGCGCATTGACGCGCAAGAGCCCTCGCGGTTTACCCCTGGCCTCATCAGCAATTGCATCCGCCCAGTCGACCTCGGCCAGCGCCACTTTGCACCGATCGTAGTAGGACTTGCCGATCACCGTCAGGCTTTGCTTTCGGGTTGTGCGGTGGAGCAGGCGTGCGCCTAAACGTGCCTCCAGATACGTGACATGCTTGGCCACCATCTGCGGTGAGATGCCGAGCGCCGATGCCGTCGCTGCAAAGGAGCCGCTTTCTGCCGCCTTTACGAATGCGGCCATGCTGGCGAGACGATCCATTCCACACTCCTGGTTGGGAGAGCCGGTTTCATGGCGCCATTTATCGATCTAATGCAAGGGGTCATATAGCTTCACAAGCAATCTCATCCCCCACACCTTCGAAAGGCATAAACATGAAAATCGGCATTGTTGGCGCTGGCAATATCGGCAGCGCACTCACCCATCTCTTCCAGGCCGCGGGGCACGAGGTCACGATCTCCAATTCGCGCGGACCAGGGTCTCTGGCGGGCCTGTCGGCGGAAACCGGCGCTCGGGCCGCTGCGATCGAAGAGGCTGTCCGCGGCCAGGACGTCGTGGTCGTCGCCGTTCCTACAATCAAAATCCCTAGTCTGCCCCGCGAACTGTTCGCGTCCACGCCAGCCGACGTCGTCGTCATCGACACGACCAACTACTATCCACGACAGCGCGACGGTCATCTGGACGGAATTGAGGACGCTAACACCGAAAGCGAATGGGTCGAGCGGCACCTTGGGCGTCCGGTGGTCAAAGCGTTCAACACGATAGAAGCGACCCATCTCCTACCGGGCGCCAAGCCGGCGGGCTCCGCGGACCGCATCGCGCTGGCGGTGGCGGGTGATGACGCTCGGGCCAAGTCCAAAGCCATGGCGCTGATCGACGGGATCGGCTTCGACGCAGTGGACGCCGGCACTATCGCGGAATCCTGGCGTCAGCAGCCGGGCTCGCCGGGCTATCTCAAGGACTATGACGTCAAGGGCGTCCGTAGCGCGCTCGCCAAGGCGAACCCTGAACGTCAGCCCGACTGGCGCGCCACGCCCAACAGCCCCGGCACATACGACTCGCCGGCGTAAACGCCTTGGTCCGGCACCATCTGCCCCGCTCACAGGCCATCAAGGATTAGCCGATGCGCTGCCCGTCAACCCATTGGGAGCTGACGGGCGGCGGCATCTGCGGTGTCCTCGGGTCTCGTGTTGAAGGCTATCGCGGCGTTCGGCGCCGCCTTGTGGATGATGTTCACCACGGTTTCGAACAACAGTAGGCTCTTAGGCGGCAGCCTGAGGCCGCCTCCAATCACCACGCAATCATACGCACCATCGCCCAGAGCTCTCTTGAGGTCAGCAAATCCGGCGGCATCGGGCGTGATCATGCAGGTATCGCCCTGCCACCCCCGTTCCTCAATCTTCGCCACGCCCAAAGCGATCCCGGCGTTGATCTTTTCGGCATTAAAGCCGGGCGGCAATGACGGGTCCGAGAAGTCAACTGTTTCAGGTTTCTGGCCGACAAATAGTATTCGCGTCATTGGAATTCTCCATAAAGTTTCGGGGTTCGGAAAGTGGGATATCGTTCGGGGGCAAGGCTTGCCGCCTCAATGCGCCGACCGTCAAGGATATCCATCCAGTCAGGGGCACGCCCTTGTGACCTTCACCAAGCGATCAGGGGCGATTTGCGCAGCCACGTATCCGCAGTGAGTTGCTGAACAACGAAATCCGCGACATCGGCTCGGGCGATCGTCCCGCCATGTACGCCTGACAGATCGGTCAACGCCTTGATGCGACCGCGCGAAGGCTTGTCGTTGAGCACCATCGGCCGGACGATGGTCCAGTCGAGCGTGCTGCCCCTGATCGCATCTTCCTGCCGATCCTTGTCTTCATAGACCTTCCGCAGCATCAGGGGCAGGAACAACCGGTCGAAGAAGAAACCGCCATGGCCGCGGCTGTCGCCGGCGCCGAGGCCAGTGATGCACACCAGCCGACGGATGTTCTGCTGCTCCATAGCGCCGACCAGCGCGCGCGTCGCCGTTGAGAGCAAGGTCACCTCCCGGAACGGGCTCATGGCGGTGCCCAATGAACTGACGACGGCGTCACAACCAGCGATGGCGCGAGTTAGCGCGGCGGTATCGCGGGCGTCGCCTTCGACGAGCTCGGCGCCGGTGAGGTCCTTGGCCTTTGCCTTGGAACGAACGAGGGCTACGACGTTGTGTCCCTCTGCGATGGCCTTAGCGACGATCAGCCGGCCGGTTGCGCCAGTGGCGCCCAATACCAGAATTTTCATTTCAAGCCCCCGAAGCTGTGCTGTTGGATGGGGAAGTATCGACGAGCCGCTGGCGGAGGAAGTCAACGATGGCGTCCACCGAGCGCTCGGCCGCGAGAAAGTGGCCGAGGGAAGACTGGAAGACATGTGGCATGCCCTGCCAGACCGACAGCGTGACCTCCACCCCTGCCGCCCTCGCCCGGTCGGCGTAGCGCACGGAATCCGCGAGCAGCAATTCGTCATCTCCGACATCGATCCGGATCGGCGGCAGGCCGTTCAGCCGAGCATAGAGCGGTGATGCCTTCGGGTTCTTCGCATCCTGGCCCTGAAGATACATGTCCGCGAAGCCCTGGAGCACGCCGCCCGTGAAGATCGGGTCCGCCTCCGCCCTGGTCTCGAGGCTGTCACCGGTGAGCGCAAGGTCAGTCCAGGGCGACATCACCGCTGCGCCGACTGGTTGCACCGTGCCGTTCGTTTTGTCGGCAGCGAGGACCGACAGCAGCGACAGCGTCAAACCGCCGCCAGCAGAGTCACCTACAACCACGATCCGTTCGGCGCCGTCCGCAACGAGACCGCGATAGACGGCGACCGCATCGTCGATGGCTGCCGGGAATGGGTATTCGGGTGCGAGCCGATAGTCAGGGACAAAGGTATCGGCGCCGACACGTGATGCGATCTGACCCGCGAAGTTGGTGAGCGCCTCGGCTGAGCCGAGCACATAGCCACCACCATGAAGATAGAGGATGTGCGCGCCCGATCGTGCACTCACCGGCCGAAGCCAGAAGCCGGCAATGCCTCCGACCGTCGCAGCCTCGACCTGGACATCCGCCGCAGCGGGTGTTGCGGCAAACATGGCGTCGAACATCGGTCGCGCCTCGGGACCGAGTTTCTCACCCTTATGGGCCGAGGCCGCCTGTCGCATCGCGGCTACCGCAGGAGCATCTTCAGGCGAGAGGGGATGGATCGTCATCATGGCAGGTCTCCTTGGTTGGGGGTAAAGTGCGGGCTCAGCCCTTCGCCCACTGGGAGGCGGCATCCCTGGCAAAAGCGGCATAGGAGCGGGGGGCGTGGCCGAGCAGTTTGGTCAAGCGCTCGATGTCGTCAGAGGTCGCCACCGCGCCTTCCGTCTGATACCGGCTGAACATCAGGCGCAGGTCGAGCGCATGCCAGGCCGGCAGCATGGTCTTCGTACGCTGCTCCATGACGACGAGATCGTCGCCGCCATGGCGGATCGCGCGGCCGAGGGCCTCGCTCCAGATGGTGGCGATGCCGTCGCCGGTCAGACTGTCCGGACCAACCAGGGCGTAGGTCTCGCGGCCGAGCGGCGTGGCGGACTGTTCACGGCGGACCAACTCGATCGCTGCGGCCTCGCCGATGTCGCGGATATCGACCATCGAGACGCCTTTCTTGCCGATCGGCGAGCCATAAATGCCGGTCTTCAGCAGTCCGTCCTTCTGGCGAAGATCGTTCTGGATGAAGTAGGCGGGACGCAGGATCGTCGCGGGCAGGTCGAGCGCATCGATCATGTGTTCGACCGTGTACTTGCCCGCAAAATGCGGCACGTCAGCATAGCCGTCGCCGCCGAAGACCGAGAGATAGACGATGCCTTTGACGCCGGCCTCTCGGGCGACCGTCAGGGTGAGCATGGCCTGGGTCAATTCATCGGCGACGTTCGGGGCGAGCAGGAACAGTGTGCTGACACCTTGCAGTGCCGCGCGCACCGAATCCGGGTCGGCGAGGTCACCGCGGACCGCGGTCACGCCCGAGGGCAGTTGCGCTGTTTCAGGAGAGCGCGTCAGCGCGCGGACCTCGACGTTTCGCCCCTGTAGGTGGGCCAGGACTTGGGACCCGATGGTCCCGGTGCTTCCGGTTACCAAAATAGCCATTGTGAAAACTCCTGTTTGTGCGTGTCGAGGGGAAAGATAAACGTTCCAATCTTGAGTGGGAGGTGGCATGATCGGAACAGGTCGTCTCAATATTGGAACATGTCATGGATCTAGAAGCCTTGGCCGATTTCAATCTCGTTGCCGCCCACGGCGGTTTCGGCCGGGCCGGTCGCATCTCCGGCCGATCCAAGGCGACATTGTCGCGCCATGTGAGCGAACTCGAACATAGCCTCGGCGTGAGGCTGATCGAGCGTGGGTCCCAGAGCCTGCGACTGACGGACGAAGGGCGAGCGCTTTACGAGCGCACGGACGGATTGATGGCGGAAATCGCGGAGGCGGGAGAGGCGATTGTCTTGGGTGCGTCGACCCCGAGAGGCAGGCTGCGGATAAGCGCTCCCGTGGTTTTCGCGCATGTGGCGCTTCCCATGATCGGCACTCGTTTCGCTCTCGCCTATCCGGAGGTCAAGCTTGAGATTGTTGCCGAGGATCGCAAGGTCGATCCGGTCGAGGATGGCTACGACCTTGTAATCCGGATCGATCCTTCACCGGATGAACGGCTCATCGGTCGCCGTTTTCTCAATGACGAGCGGCTGATTGTTGCCTTGCCGGACATGCCGCGCCCTCAGCCGGTGCCGGGCGGCAGACCGAGTCCGGTAAAGGCCGTTTTGCTGAGCGCAACGTCGCTGAACGTGGTTTGGCGCATCAAATCCGATTCTGAGGACGAAATCCTTTTGAAGCCCGAGCCAATCCTGCGCTTCTCGTCTCTGCTGATGGTGCGCGATGCCGTTCTGGCTGGTGCGGGCGCGGCATTGCTTCCGAAGCTTCTTGTCGCAGGCGATATCGAGGCGGGCCGCCTTGTTTGTTGGGGAACTGATGCCGGTCCGCCTGTCGAGATCTGGGCGCTCCAAAGTTCGCGACGGCTTATCGGTGCGAAGGTTCGCGCTTTCCTGGATGTGATGGAGAGGGCATTTCCCACCAAAACTTTCGTTCCTGCAACCTGAACAAGAACCTGTCCCGCCGGCCAGGCGCCTCCCCGTTTTAGGATGAAGACGGTTTCCCGGCACGGCCATACTGGCGTGGTGTACAGTCCATAACCTCTTAAAGGCTGTGCTGAACGCGCTTTTGGTTTGTAAACCGAAGGTCGGCGGTTCGATCCCGTCCGGGGCACTAGCAGCGCAACGCTTATGTCGGCTATAGTCGCTTCGACAGGCCGCCCCACCAAGCCTTGTTGAACGCGCTCTCGCAGCATTGCGCGCCTTCTACGAAGCGTTCGCGATCTGGGCGGATGCCCTGACCGTGGTGAACGTGTTGCGTACCCTGACGGATCTGTAGACGTAAGCCACCCAGAGTCCGGCCAGGACAAACGAGGCCATAGACGTCGCAATTGCGTTTCCGGTGACCACTTGCCCGACCGGAACCCCGAAAACCGTGGAAACCAAGGCTGCGTCCAGGATGAAGACCACCGGGATTGCAAGCCATTGGGCGAGGAACAACTGCTTGAACCAAGGGCTCCGCCTCAGCATGGCAACGACCACCACCAGTTGCAGCACCAGAAACGCCAGCAGCAGGGCACTCTCGCCATAGACCACCATGGGTCCGTTCGGCACCAGCATGAGCTGGTTGTAGCCATCGCTCGAGGACCCTATTGCGACAAGCGTGCGCAATGGCGACAAGGATTGACCGATCGCGAGAAGCATTAGCCATCCTCCGAACCCGACGGGATCCGCCGGATTCTGCGAGGGCTTGATGGCGGATCGAACCGCAAAGAAGACGGGGACGCCGATCAGCAACAGAAGGATTGCCCAATGCCAGGTGGAAAACTGCATTCACCCCTCCCCTAAAAATGCACCCAGGGGTTGTATCAGATTTCGGATTCGACTCAAGAGGGTTGAGCCGCGACTTGGTCCCAAAATCGATTCTGCTGCCTGTTCCTGACAATCACACCCCGATCGCCGCCACCAGAATCCGGTTTTGCCGGCGTACCGCCGCGCGCAGTTCCGCGATCTTCGCCTCGTCGCGCTTCACGAATTCGATGAACATCATGTTCATGTTGTTGAAGATCAGTTCTCCGAGTGCCGCGCCGTCTATGTCCTGGCGCGCCAGCCCGATTTCCTGCAGCCGGGCGATCAGCGCGCGGATCTGTTCGGTGAGCGAGCGGTCAAGCGCGGTGTAGGCCTGGCCGAACGGGCTGTCGGGAAGCTGCGTCGAGATCGCCATGGCCTGCCGCCACATCTCCTTGCTGAGATAGTGCAGCGAATGCTCGATATAGATGCCGATCAGCGTGTCCAGCGCATCGCCGACATTGGCCGGCGGCCTGGCGACGACACCGCGCCCGGCATTGAGCACCTCGTTGACCTCCAGCGAAACGATGGCGCCCAGGATGTCGCCCTTGTTCTCATAGTAATTGTAGATCGTGCCGATCGACACTTCCGCCTGCGCGGCGATCGCCTCGATCTTGGCGCCCTCGTAGCCGGCCTCGCGGAAAAGCGCCGCCGCCGCCTCGATGATGCGCCTGTGCCGGTCCGCCTTTTGCCTTGCCCGCAATCCGCTCATAGCTGCCTCTTGCCACAAAAACAGAATTGACTCAATTTTAGAATTGGTTCAATTTTTTGCAAGAAGCCACAAAGGCAAGGGAGAACACTCGATGTCCGTCAAATCCGCATCCGGGAATCCGCTTTCCATCCTGAAGCGCCATCTGCACGCCGCCTGTGCCGCCACGGCCCTGCTGCTTGGCGCGGGCACCCTCGCCGAGGCCGCCGATCTCAACGCCCTGATCTGGTGCGACCATTCCGATCCGGCCCTGCTGCAGCCCTTCGAAGAGGCCAACAACGTCAAGGTCAACGTCAAGGAGTTTGAGGGCACCGGCGCCGGCCTCGCCATCGTCGAGCAGTCGCAGCCCGGCGACTGGGACGTGATGGTGATCGACTCGATCGACGTGCCGCGCGGCGTCGAAAAGGGCCTGTTCGAGCCACTGCCCGAGGACAAGCTGCCCTTCGCCGACCTCTTCGCGCAAGTGAAAATGGACGGCTCCACCGTGGTCGGCGGCAAGCGCTACGGCATCACCGAAAAGTTCGGCTACAACACGATCGGCTTCAACAAGACCAAGGTCGATCCGGCCGACATGCAGTCCATGGCATCGCTGACCAGCGACAAATACAAGGGCAAGGTCGCCATCTACGACTATTACCTGCCGGTCATCGGCATGGCGGCACTCGCCATCGGCAAGAAGACGGCCGAGCTGACCGAAGCCGACCTGCCCGCCCTCAAGGACGAGCTTCTCAAGATGAAGGCCAACGCCAAGCTGGTCGGCGAAGTGACCGCCAGCCAGACGGCGCTTGCCACGGGCGAGGTCGACATATTGGTCGGCGGCGGCGAATGGGTGACGGCGGGGCTGGCCAAGGAGAACCCGGCGCTTGACTTCTCCATCCCCAAGGAGGGTGCGGTGCTGTGGTCGCAGTCTCTGGCCATGTTCAAGGATTCCAAGAACAAGGACATGGCGCTCAAATTCATCCAGTACATTATGAGCCCGGAAGGCCAGGCGCGCCTTGCGACCTCGTCCTGCTATTGGGGCATGCCCGCCAACGCCAAGGCGGCGCTGACCGACGATCAGAAGAAGGTGCTGCGTTTCGACGAGCAGCCGGGCTTCCTCGCCCGCGCCCAGGCCTATCCGGCGCCGAACGCCGATCTCGACAAGAAGATGCAGGACATGTGGACCGAAATGCTGCAGGCGAAGTGATCGGTTGCCGCTCGTGAGTTCAAGCGGGAACAGCAGACGTGCCCTGCCCCGGGCGGGCCGTGCCCTGCCCCGGGCAGGCCGCGCCCTGCCCCGGGCGGGCCGCGCCCTGCCCTGGGCGCTGGTGACACCGGCGCTCGGCTGGACGCTGTTGTTCTTCGTGCTGCCCTTCATCGCCATGGGGTTTTCGAGCCTCACGGCGCATGAAGGCGGCGGTTTCACGCTTTCCAACTACAGCCAGTTCTTCACCAACCCCTCCTATTGGCAGGCAATGGTGAACTCGCTGGAGGTGACGGCAATCGTCACCGTGGTTTCGGTGCTGCTCGCCTATCCCTTCGCCTGGATCCTCGCCGAACAGGTGCCGGAACGCTGGCAACGGCTGGCGCTGATGCTGGCCGTGCTGCCGTTCTGGACGTCCTATGTCGTGCGTTCCTATTCCTGGCTGCTGGTGCTGGCGCAGAACGGCGTCATCAACCGCGCGCTCACCGGTTCCGGCCTCATCACCGAGCCGCTGCAGCTCGCCAACACGCGGCTGGCCACCGTCACCGGCTTCGTGCACTTCTTCGTCATGCTGCTGACGCTGACCATTTTCGCCAACCTCAAGCAGCTCAGCCCGAGCTACCGCAAGGCCGCCGCCGATCTCGGCGCTGGGCCGGTGCGCACCTTCATGCATGTCATCCTGCCGCTGACCTTGCCGGGCATCATGGTCGGCGCCTTCCTCACCTTCGTGCTGTGCATTGGCGATTACATCACGCCGCAGATCCTGGGCGGCAACAACGAGCTTTTGATGCCGCAGCTGGTGATGATGCAGATCGGCCGGCGCGGCGACTTTCCGCTGGCCTCGGCGCTGTCGATCATCCTGATGGCGGTGGTCACCTTCGCCTACCTCGCCTGCGCCCGCTGGCTGAAGATCGAGCGGGCCTGAGATGCGCCAGCTGGTCCGCGTCGTTTCCTGGGTCTACGCGCTTGCCGTCTACGGCTTCATCTTCCTCCCGGTGGTGGTGCTGGTGCTGTTCTCGCTGCAGGCGACGTCCTTCCCCATTCCGCCCTTCACCGGCCCGTCGCTGCGCTGGTATGAGGCGGTGCTCTCGGATGTCAGGCTGACCTCGGCGCTGGTCAATTCGCTGCTGGTGGCGTCGATTTCCTCGGCCACCGCCGTCACGCTCGGCTTCCTCTGCGCCTGGGGTTTCGCACGCTTCGTGCTGCCGGGCTCCGGCCTGCTGCGCGGGCTGATCACGCTGCCGCTGACGGTCAGCTATCTCATCATCGGTATGGGGCTTTTGGTGCTGTTCAACTGGGCCGGCGTACCGAAATCGCTACTTGCCGCCGGCATCGGCCATGTCGTGATCAATCTGCCGCTGTGCTTTGCCATCATCTACAGCCAGATGGGCGACCACCAGATCAACATCGAGCGCGCCGCGCGCGATCTCGGCGCGCCGGAATGGAAGGTGCTGCTGCTCATTGCCGTACCGGTGATGGCCCCGGCCATCTTCGCCGGCTTCTTCCTGTCGATGACCTTCTCCTGGGATGAGTTCGTGATCTCCTTCCTGCTGACCCGCTTCGACACCACGCTGCCGGTGGAAATCTGGAACCTGTTGCGCTCGGGCCTCAACCCGAAAACCAACGCCGTCGGGTCGCTGGTCTTCGCCGTTTCCATCGTGCTGGTCGTGCTGTTCGAACTGACATTGCTGCGCCGGAGAAAAGCATGACCGCGCCTCTGGTCGACATCCGCGCCGTCTCGCACCGTTTCGGGCAGCTGGCCGTGCTGAAGAACGTGTCGCTGCGGATCGAGCCCGGCAGCTACACCATCCTGCTTGGGCCATCGGGCTCGGGCAAGACGACGCTGTTGTCCATCCTGGGCGGCTTCGTCATGCCCAGCGAAGGCAAGGTGTTCATTCGCGGCGAGGATTGCACCGCGGTGCCGCCGGCCAGGCGCCCGACAACGACCGTGTTCCAGGACTATGCGCTGTTCCCGCATATGAGCGTCGGCGGCAATGTCGGCTTTGGGCTGCGCATGCAGGGCGTCGACGGCACGACGCGGGCCGCAAAGGCGCGCGAGGCGCTGGCGCTGGTTGGGCTGGCCTCCGCCTTCGACAAGAAGCCGCACCAGCTCTCCGGCGGCCAGCGGCAGCGCGTGGCGCTGGCGCGGGCGCTGGTCATCGAGCCGGCGGTGCTGCTGCTCGACGAGCCGCTCGGCGCGCTTGATCTGAAATTGCGCCGGCAGATGCAGGACGAGTTGAAGGCGATCCAGAAGCGCGTCGGCACCGCCTTCATCCATGTCACGCACGACCAGGAAGAAGCGATGGCGCTGGCCGACCATTGCGTGGTGATGAATGACGGCCGCATCGAGGACGAAGGGCCGCCCGAGCGCGTCTATGCCAGGCCGGCGACGCGTTTTTCGGCGACCTTCATGGGCGAAAGCACGATCCTTGCCGGCAAAGTCACGGAAGCCGGGGACAGGACAAGCACCGTCTCGACGCCGGCCGGCCCGGTTTTGGTGCGCAGCGCCTTGCCCGTGGGCTCAGCCGTTGCACTGGCCATCCGGCCGGAGCATCTCATGCTCGGCGGAGCCGCCGGCACCGCAAGCCTCGGCATGGCGAAAGTGAGCGATGTCGTCTTCCAGGGCAGTTTCAAGCGCGTGCTTGCCGCCTCCGTCGAAGACCCCTCGCTGCAGTTCATCGCCAAGCTGCCGGCGACCGCCACCCTCCAATCCGGCGACACGGTTGCCGTTTCGTGCGATACCGACCAGATCATCGTCTTGGCGGACTGAAATGGGATCTCTTCCGGTCATCGACGCACCAGACTGGTACGAGACCATCCGCATGGCCGACGGCGTCACGCTGATCCATGAGCCATGGATCAAACCGTTCTTCCGCTGCAACATCTGGCATGTGCGCGGCCGCGACCGTGACCTTCTGTTCGACACCGGCCTCGGCCATTTCAGCCTGCGCACACATGTGCGGCTGGTCACGGAACGCAAGCTGACCTGCGTCGCCAGCCATACGCATTTCGACCATATTGGCTGCCATCACGAATTTCCCGACCGCTGCGTGCACCGGGCCGAAGCAAAAATCCTCGCCGATCCACGCAACGAATGGACGGTGGCTGACCGCTATGCGACCGACGATATGTTCGATGGATTGCCGCAGGGCTGGGAGTCGTCCCGCTACCGGATCCAGCCTGCCCCGGCCGACCGTCTCCTCGAACATGGCGACATCGTCGATCTCGGCGACCGCGCCTTCGAGGTGATCCACACACCGGGCCATTCACCCGGAGGCATCGCGCTCTACGAGAAGAAGACCGGCATACTGCTGTCTGGTGACATCATCTATGACGGCCCGCTGATCGACGACGTCTATCACTCGGATATTCCAGACTACATGGCGACGCTGCTCGCCATGCGCGAGCTCGACGTCTCGGTCGTGCATGGCGGCCATTTCCCGAGCTTCGGCAAGGTGCGCTACCGCCAGCTGATCGACGAGTATCTGGCGCAGAAACGCCAAGCCGGCTGCCATCTGCGGCCGCGGCCCTGAGAACAGCTACGGCATCAATTCGAAATGCCGCGGAAATGCCTGATGCAACAGGAGCAGCATGGTCTTGCGCAGCACATTGGTGTCGCGGCTCGAAGGGTTCAGATGATCCCAGTACCATGCGCCGTGAACCAGATAATTCAGGCTCTCCGACAAGGTGTCGATGTCGACGCCGGTGTAGCCGCCGCTGCGCGAAATCTCGATGAGCAGTTCGCGCGCTTCGGCGGTGTAGGCGAGATCGCTCGGCAGGCCGATCTCATTGTAGATCTGCATGCTCTTGCGGTCGCTTGAGAACACGACAAAGACCGACACCCATTTGGGATGCTGCCGGGCGAAACGCTGGGCACAATCGACGGCGCCCAGCAGCCTTTCGACCGGCGACAGGCCGGGCGCCCGCACCAGGCTGATCCACAGCGCATCATACTGGTCGCTGAGATACTGAAGCACGGCCCGGAACAGGTTTTCCTTGCTGCGAAAATGAAAGACGACCAGCGCGTTGGACGAGCCGACATGTTCGGCGATGCGCTGCATGGTGAGGCTCGCAAGGCCCTCCTCCGCGATGAGCTCGATGGTGGCGTCGATGATGCGCTGCACGCTGGCTTCGCCGCGCTCGCGCCGGCGGTCCTTGGGCGGCGCGGCATCGTTTGCCGCGCCCTTGGTCGTCGCGAGCTTGCGTTTCTCTGGCTTTGCGGTTGCCTTGCGTTGCGCCATTTTCGTCAGGCCTTTCGGACCCATGGCGGAGATATCCCGCCACATAGATTGCCTTGCCATATGGCACGCCGGCTCATCGCGAAATCGCTCAGAGCGATGGGCGCGTCCCGGTGCTCCCATACCATTGCCCCCGGGCCGTTTCATAGGCCAGTCCGGCCCGGAAGACATCGGCATCGCTATAGGTGCGGCCGACGATCTGGATGCCTGTCGGCACGCCGCTTGCGGCGTGGCCCGACGGTATGGACAGAACAGGGCAACGGCTCAGCATGTTGAACGGCGTCGTCATCACCCAGCCCAGCGAGGGGTTCACCTCCCTGCCGTTGATTTCGACCGTGTCCCTGGTCTGGTCGAACTCCGCCGGCACCGCGGGCAGCGCGTTTGTCGGGCAGATCAGCACATCGTGGGTCTCCAGCAGCGGGCCGAGCGTCTGGTACATCCTGGCCGCCACGTCCAGCGTCGCGACGAAGTCGGTGGCCTTGGACTTTTGCCCGTCCTCGGCAAACCGCCGGGCATAGCTGGTCATGTCGCTGGCGTGCTCGGCAAGCAGTTGCGACAGCGACGCGCCGAACAGGTGCTCGAGATAGGCCATCCCGGCCTTGAGCACCCCGTCGTCCCAGCCAAGATCGACTTCCTCGACCGTCGCGCCGAGCGAACGGAACACATCGCAGGCGGCGAGCGTATTCTTGCGCACGTCGGGGTCGACCTCGAAGGAACCGAGATCCATGGAAAAGGCTATTCTCCAGCCTTTGATCGGCTTGTAGTCGAGCGGTAGGCGCAGCTTGGGGCGCAGCGTGGCGATGTCGAGCGGGCTCGGTCCGGCCATGACGTTCTGCAGCAGGATGGCATCCCTGACATTTCGCGCCAGCGGCCCGGTGTGGCAGTAGAAATCGAGGTTGAAGGGCGGCTCGTCGGGATTGCGACCGTAAGGCGGCTTGTAGCCGACGAGACCGCAGGCCGAGGCCGGAATGCGGATCGATCCGGCAATGTCCGAACCGGTGGCGATCGATGATGTTCCGGAAGCGAGCGTTGCCGCAGCGCCGCCCGAAGAGCCGCCCGGCGTGAAATCGCGATTCCACGGATTGCGCGTCACCCCCCACCGCTTCGACCAGGTGTATCCGGCACAACTGAATTCTGGCGTCGCCGTGCGAGCATGCACGATGCCGCCGGCCCTCATGATGCGCTCGTTCATCGTCGAGGTGTGGCCGCCTATGGCGTCCCTGGACAGCAGCGAGCCATGCGAGGTCGGCTTGCCCTTGATGTAGCTCTCATCCTTGATGCCGATCGGCAGGCCTTCCAGCGCGCCGGTCCTGGCGCCCCTGGCGTATTTCGCCTCGGCCCGGGCGGCCAGCTTCATCGCTTCCTCGAAATGCGTGAAGGTGAAGCAGTTGATCGCCGATCTGGTGGCTTCGGCGCGGCGAATGGTAGCCTGCATCAGTTCGACGGGCGAGAGTTTCTTTGCCTTGAACAGCCGCAGCGCCTCGTGGGCCGGCATGTAGCAGAGGTCGAGATCGGACATCGGAAATCTCCCGCGATCGCGAGACCGCTCCTGGCATGAAGGGTGCCGGACCGCGGGTCGCGGCCCGGTGACTGTGGTTGGGTTGGTCCGGCGACGCTATTTCTGAAGGTCGGTCCAGATCTTCGTGTAGAGCGCCTGCACATCCGATGGACAGGCCGGCATGAACTGGCCCTTGGCGGCAAATTCAGCCGGAACGTCCACTTCCGGCGCCGTCTTCATGTCGTCCGGCATGAAAGCGTCGGAGCCCTTGATGGCGTTGGCGTAGCGGGCGAAAGCCGAGATCATCGCGGCGTTCTTGGGATCCATGATGAAGTTCTGGAACAGCTTGGCGTTCTCGACGTTCTTGGCGTCCTTGAGAACGGCGACATTGTCCATCCAGATCGGAAACCCTTCCTTGGGGTAGCCGTAAACGATCTTGTCGTTTTGCAGCCGCTCGCGCAGCGATATGCCGTTCCAGTTGACGCCGGCGGCGATGTCGCCTCGGCCCAGGCCGTCGACGGCCGCGTAGTCGAGCGAAAGCCATTTCGCCTTCGCCTCGACCAGCTTGTCGTGCACCTTCTTCAGCACCTGCATGTCGTTGGTGCAATATTTGCCGCCCTCATAGGCGATGGCGAGGAACATGATGTCCCCCATCTCGGGCACGACATTGATCTTGCCGACAAGCTCCGGCGGCGGGTCGAGGAAGATCGCCGAGGTGTTCGGATCGCCGGAATAGACCGACTTGTTCACCGAAATGCCTGTCGTGCCCCACTGCCACGGAACCGTGTATTTGCGGCCCGGATCGAAGGGAACATCGACCCATCGCGGATCGACATTCTTGAAATTCTCCATCTTGTTGGGGTCGGTCTCCAGGAGCAGACCTTCGCTGATCCAGACCGGCACGACGCTGGCCGACGGCACGACGATGTCATAGCCGGACGCGCCCTGGCGGACCTTGGCCAATGCGGTGTCGTTGGAATCATAGTCGGTGACCGTGACCTTGACCTTGTAGGTCTCCTCGAACTTCTTGATCAGGTCCGGGCTGGTGTAGTTGCCCCAATTGTAGATGTTGAGTTCGCCATCGGCGCGGGCAACGCCGGCTGCGGCGAGCAGCGAAAGCCCGACGGCCGCCGCGGTCAGTTTCCAGTTCATGCTAGTGCTCCCATTTTTGGGACCGGCTGCGTCGCCGCCTCGGTCCGTCTCCTGCTGATGAACAAGCGTGGCTGTGCCCTTCGGCCCAAGGCGGGCCGGCTGGCTGTCAAAATATTCCCCTTTTTTCGCGGCCATTCACCGGCGGATGCCAGCTGGCCGACTTGGTGGTCTGCGGCAGGATTAATTATAACTAACTATACAGTCAATATCTTTTCGCAGAGATCGCCGCGGTTGGCCCAGTTGTCCTGATAACGCAGCAAGCTGCGAGCCGATGGCAGGCGGCACGGGTATCTCTTTCGCGCTCGGTACGAGCGCCCGGAGTTTCGGCTTTTCAGGCGCTTGCCGCCGATCTGTCCCTAGTCACAATCCGTCGCCGGTACCACTCGAAGGTGCGCCGGATCCCTTCCTCGTAGCTGGTCGTCGCCTCCCATCCAGGAAGAACCTGCCTTGCCAGGGTCAAGTCCGGGCAGCGGTTTGTCGGATCCTGCGGAATTGGCGCATGGTGTTCGATGCGGCTGCCCTGAACAAGCGAGCAGACGAATTTCGCGATACCGAGAACCGAGACCTCGCGATTGTTGCCGATGTTCAGGGGTCCCCGGTATGTGATGCTGTCGCGCCAAAAGAAACGCTCCAGGCCGTCGACGATATCGTCCACATACCCCCAACTGCGCGATTGGGAGCCGTCGCCATGGACAGTCAGGATTCCCGTGGTCAGGGCCTGGCAGACAAAATTCGAAACCGCGCGGCCGTCATCGATGCGCGTTCGCGGCCCATAGGTGTTGAACAGCCTGACGACGCGCACATCGAGCCCGCTGACACGTTGCTCCTCGAAAAGCAGCGCCTCCGTGCAGCGCTTGCTCTCGTCATAGGAGGACCTTGGCCCGGTGCAGTCCACGGATCCCCGGTAGCTCTCCGGTTGCGGCGACATCAGGGGATCGCCATAGACCTCCGAGGTCGAGGCGAAGCAGAAGCGACCGCCGGGCCTGAGCAGCGACAGGAGATTGAGCGCGCCGCCTATATTGGCTTTGATCGTGCGCGCCGGCTCGCGCATGTACCATACGGGTGAAGCCGGTGACGCCAGATGGATGATCTCATCGAAATGCTGGCTGGTCGTGAAGCTTTCGGCATCGGCAATCCGCAGGCTGAGCCGCGGGTCCGAGATATGGGCAATGTTGTCGCGCGATCCGGTCCACAGATTGTCGACGACGACCAGCGTTTCCAGATCGTCACGCCGCAGCAGACGATCGACAAGATGGGAGCCAAGAAAGCCGCAGCCACCAGAAACCAACACGCTGCGCGGCATGCGCGCTCCCCTTTAGAAACACGGCCGGTCAACCCGCCGCAACGCTTGTTTTCCAGAACGACACGGTCCTATCCGGATACGACACGTCTTCTACCAGTGCTTTCGTCGATGCCGCAATTGCAACGATCAAACTTGCGCCAGCCAGGGCTCCGGTCGCCCAGGCATGAAACTGTCGCTAGGGATGGGCCGAGCGTCGGCGGTATCTACGGACGAGTGGCGTATTCCGGCGACCTACAGTGCCCGTTGCGGGCAAGGCATTCCGGCGGCATCGCCGCAGCGCGACGCTGTCGGCAGCGGTCTCATGCTCATATTTTCCGACTGGCGCACAAGCTCGGCGAAGACCAGCGCGAAGCTACCCAGCATGAGAAAGACGATGATCAGGCGTGCTACCGGCAATATGTCGGCCTCGTCTGGCTGGTGCGTGTCCCCGGAGGAGGCATGCGCACAAATCAAAACTGCCGCAGCGTCCTTTTGGCATCCGAAGGATAGAGCGGTGCTGCGGGCGCCCCCACGCCATTCATGCCGGCTAACATGATCGTTCCGCCTTTACGAGACTTTAAGCCCCGCCTTAACCATCACAATCGCTCGCGCCCTGTCATGAAGCGCGATCCGCAGGTTCGGTCGATGCTCGCGCGGCATGCCTAGCGTGCCGGCGCAACGGCTCTCTTTGCAGACCTGCCCGCCCCGTGCTACCCCCGGCCCGGGCGCGGCCAGACCTGCCGGCGCCAATCGGTCGCGATCGGGGAGCCATGAGCACAGCCGCCAACAGCATCGCCTTCGTCTCGTCCGACACAGCAGACGCCAAGGCGGCGCTGGAAAGTCTGTCGGCACGCTATGGCCAGTGTCCGGTCGCCGAGGCCGCGGTCGTGGTGGCCCTGGGCGGCGACGGCTTCCTGCTGCAGACCTTGCGCGACACGATGGGAACGGGAAAGAAGGTCTACGGCATGAACCGTGGCACCATCGGGTTCCTGATGAATGAGTACCGTTCCGGAGGGCTCACCGAGCGTATCGCGGCCGCGGTCGCCGAAACCATCCGGCCGCTGGAAATGCTGGCCGTCACCTCGGAAGGCGAAACCGTCTCGGCGCTGGCGATCAACGAGGTTGCGCTGTGGCGCCAATCCTACCAGACGGCCAAGATCCGCATCAGCGTCGATGACCAGATACGGCTCGAGGAACTCAGCTGCGATGGCGTCATGATCGCGACGCCGGCGGGATCCACCGCCTACAATCTTTCAGCGCATGGCCCGATCCTGCCGCTCGACGCGCCGCTCCTGGCACTGACGCCGGTCAGCCCGTTTCGCCCGCGCCGCTGGCGGGGCGCATTGCTCTCCAACAAGGCGACCGTGCGCTTCGATATTCTGGAGCCGGAAAAGCGGCCGGTAAACGCCGCGGCGGACCACACGGAGGTCAAGGCGGTGACCTCGGTAACGGTGCGGGAGTCGCCGGCGGCGACCGCAACCTTGCTGTTCGACCCCAATCACTCCTGGAACGAGCGCATCCTTGCCGAGCAGTTCCGTTACTGAGCCGACGCAGAGACAAGCGGCCGGATTAAGCATCGCGATTAAGGTTACAGCTTCACAATCGCGCCAATCCCGCCCGTTTCTGTTGACAAATCGCGGACTTGCGCCTAATCGCAATGCCAATCTTGCAAGCGCGTGGCGCTTGCCGCGACGAATAACGTTGCGCCTCCCCGAACCAGCCAAAGACAACAACACTTGTCCTCAGACACCACGATCGCTCAAGAAGCGTTGACCTTTTCAGACCTCGGCCTGTCGCCGAAGGTGCTTTCCGCAGTTACCGATGCCGGCTACACGCAGCCGACACCGATCCAGGCCGGTGCCATCCCGCACGCCTTGCTCGGCAAGGACGTGCTGGGCATAGCCCAGACCGGCACCGGCAAGACGGCCTCCTTCGTGCTGCCGATGCTGACCCGGCTGGAAAAGGGCCGTGCCCGCGCCCGTATGCCGCGCACGCTGATTCTCGAACCGACGCGCGAGCTTGCCGCGCAGGTCGAGGAAAACTTCGTCAAATACGGCAAGAATCACAAGCTCAACATCGCGCTTCTGATCGGCGGCGTGTCGTTCGACGAGCAGGACAAGAAGCTGGAGCGCGGCGCCGACGTGCTGATCGCGACGCCTGGCCGTCTGCTCGACCATCGCGAACGCGGCAAGCTTCTGCTCAACGGCGTCGAGATCCTCGTCATCGACGAGGCCGACCGGATGCTCGACATGGGCTTCATTCCCGATATCGAACGCATCTGCGAGATGATCCCGTTCACCCGGCAGACGCTGTTCTTCTCGGCGACCATGCCGCCGGAAATCACCAAGCTGACGGAAAAGTTTCTGCACGCGCCGGTGCGTGTCGAAGTTTCGAAGGCCGCGTCGGCCGCCACCAACATCACCCAGCGGCTGGTCAAATCAGGCTCGAAGCCCTGGGACAAGCGCGAGACGTTGCGCAACCTCATCAAGGCCGAAGACGCTGAGTTGAAGAACGCCATCATCTTCTGCAACCGCAAGGTCGAAGTGTCGGAGCTGTTCCGCTCGCTGCTGAAGCATGATTTCGATGCCGGCGCCCTGCATGGCGACATGGACCAGCGCGCCCGCATGCAGATGCTGGCCAATTTCCGTGACGGCAAGCTGCGCTACCTCGTGGCATCGGACGTCGCCGCGCGCGGCCTCGACATCCCCGATGTCAGCCATGTCTTCAATTACGATGTGCCGATCCATGCCGAGGACTATGTCCACCGCATCGGCCGTACCGGCCGCGCCGGTCGCTCCGGCAAGTCCTTCACCATCGCGACGAAGTCCGACACCAAATATATCGACGCCATCGAACGGCTGATCGGCAACAAGATCGAATGGCATGACGGTGACCTGTCGACGGTCGTGGCCAGCGAAGGCGGCGAGGACGACGCTCCGCGCCGTGGCAAAGGCGCGCCGCGCCGCGCCGGCCGCAAGGACGACGATCGCAAGGACAGAGGCGAGCGCAAGAAGGGCGGCGAACGCCGTGCCAGACACAGCGAGGAAGATGCCTCGACCGTGGTCGCACAGCAAGAACAGCCCGATGTGACTGGGACGGGCGTCGCCGATATCAGCGAGCGGCGCGCACGCAAGGACGCGATCCGTTCGGAAAACACCGAACGCAAATCCTCCGATCGCAACGAACAGCGCGCACCGGAACGCGGTGACACCAGGCCGCAGCGAGACAACAGCCGTCCTGCCCGCCATCGCCACCAGGAAGACAACGACACCACCGTTGGCTTCGGCGACGACATGCCTGCCTTCATGCGCATCGTCGCCAAGGTCTGACTGGGCCAAGCCTGAAATAGCCGCCAAGCGATCGGCAAACGATCACTTGGCAAATTGGCACGTCTTTCGGATATCATCGCGAAGGTCGGCAAGGCCGTTGCCTAGCAAGGCAGGCAAGATGTGCGGGAACCTTCCTGCATAGGGCACGAGAAATCGAAGATCTATACCTGCTTGCTGAAAGGCATCGCGTGAATAGAGGCTGCGTCCGCCCGGAGCATTGATGTAGCGCTGGCCGCCAAGTGCCTGAACGATGGCGATCACGCGGGCTTGTGCACGCAAGGCAGGATCGATGCCGAGGCGGGAGCTGCGTACGACGTCCGGTCTGAACTGAAGCGCATCGGCCGTTAGCCGAAGACCTTCCTCGAGAAAATCTGTCACGTCACCAAGGGACCCGGTCAGGTGGCCGTTGATCTGCTCTGCCGCTAGCGTCCGCGCTTGGCATGGCAGGCCGAAGAAAGCCAGCCGCTTGTCCAAGGTGGTTCGGGCATCGTTCGCCCAGCGCAGGTCCTTTATCAGCGCGTCGAAAGGCATCGGCGCAACCGGCAATGTCAGCCAGTGTCCCGGCGTCATTTCGCAGCGGTGCACCCTTCCCCGGCGCGCAAACTGGACATCGTCGAAAACAACGAAGATGTCGCTCGTGGCCATCAGGCGGAAATAACCCGCATAGGGGAAGAAGTATGGCTGCATGACAGCAATGGTGAGCTTGTCCGTCACTGTGTTTCCCCTTCGCCATAGAAGAGATGAGGCAGGCTTCGAACGTGCCGCTGGAAGGCTTGCAGAACCGGAGATGCGAATGACGTGTTGCAGAAGGCGTCGAATTCAGCGCGGTCGCACAGGAAGCTGTGACGGTCGAACTGCTCGCGGCGAAGGTAATGCAGCACCCTGATGTCAGCCGCGTCATGCAGCCCGTTCGCCAGCATCTCGTCCGAGTTCGGGCAGTTGTACTCCGGCCCAAGCGGCAAAGGATCGGCTTCAACCGTCAGGATCGCCAATGACAGCGCGATCTGGGCAGAAAAGAAGATGGAGGGTGTATCCTTCAAATAGTCCAATACACGCGCCGTCAGCGGGCGGATCAACGGCTGAATTGCGGTGAATGCCATCTTGTTGAAGACGACGAAACCATAGTTGAAATACGGCGGGCAGCCACCGAACGCTTCATCCGGCGACTGGGAATATCGGAAGGTCAGGGGCGTGTCTGCGAAGCCGAATGCCCCGAGAAGTCGGCGCCACGCCGCGTCATTTTCCGCGCCATTTCTCGAGAATGGCGAGAAATGCGCCGGCAGCCCGGCCACGCTAGGACGGTCGGCGTCGCGCATGCTTTGCAGAAGGCCGTCGATAGGCCGCATCAGGCAGGCGTCAGCGTCCACAAGGATGATGACGTCGCCGCGTGGCGGTTCGGCATAACGGTCGAAGCCCGAGGAAAAGCCCCGATCGCTGACAGCGTGAGGCACGGGACGCCACGTCACCGGGTAGGTCGATGACCATCGATTGACGGCACTGATTTCACTGAAGTCGGCATGCCCCCCGACGGAGACCACAATGGGAGCGGCGGCATAGGCGCCGCCGAGACTGGCTAGCGACAAGGCGGCCAGCTTGACGTTCGAAAAAAACTCCTGTTCGGGCAGGATCGGGATTCGAAATTCGAAAGTCATTCGGGCCTGCTCAGGTCAAATCGCGGGTTGCCCAGCCGATTCCGGCCTCGCCAAACCTGTCGCCATTGTAGAACATCACGTCGCCGGAGGGGCGCTGCATGATGCAGCAATAGGCCTGCATCGAGCTGTCGAATTCGCCGGCGGCCGGCGGATTGCTGAAGATCACAGGCTCGGCTCCACCGACGGTTCCGTTCCGGGCGTCCATGCCACGGGAAAACAGTCGGTAAGCTTCTTTGCCGCTGGCGCGAAAGTCCCGCCCGCGCCTGCTGTACCATAGGCGCATGCCATCAGCCTCATGTGTGATCCAGGGACGCGTCTGGCTGATACCGTCATCAAGATCGTCGCACAGGACGACGCTCGAGCCCGTTTCCCACAGCATGCCATCTGGTGAAAAACAGGTGCGAAGGACGTAGTCCGGCTCCAGCATACCCTTGGTCTCGGTCCAGCCGACACCGCTGGTGTACCACATGCGATAGCCGCCCTCGACCGCACTGACAAAGGGCGTCGAAACGAAATAGGGATCAGCCGGGCTGATGCTACGGATCGGCCCGGCAAATGCTCTCTCGAAACTCAGCCCATCATCACTGACAGCGAGCCCGATCGCTGTCTGGGAGCGGACGTCGAGACGGGGATAGATACCGGAATAGTAGAGATGCACGCGCCCGCCGATCATCAGCGCACAAGACGGCCCCAGCCCGGTGCAGTCGAAACTCCCTGGCGGGCCCCACTCCAGGAGTGGATCGAGATGCTCGTCCAACACACGCATGCCGTCTTCCGGGTCGACATCGACGGCCAGAATAGATGACCGGTTGCCGCTGCTGCGCCCGGCGAAATAGATGCGCCAAAGCCGGCGCGAAAGGGCAAGGACCGTTGGGGACTGTGCGTGACTGGCCCACCACCCTTGTCCCGCCTTTACCGACACCAGCAATCCCCGCCGGGTCCATTTCCTCTGACGGTCGGGCATCATCGGAACTTCATCGACTTGATACGGGCGCTGGAATAAGGCTTCGGCAGATCCGCGGGATGACGAACCACACTGTTGGGCGGCACATCGCGCCGGATCATGCAACGGGACTCGATGTAGCTTCCCGCGCCGATCGTGATGCCGTTGTCGACACCGACCTGGCCGCCGATCAGGCTGCACGTACCGACACGGACACCGCTCGCTAATCCCACCAGCGACGACACGAAGCAGAAGTCCTCGATGATGGAGTGATGACCCACATGGCTGCCGCTCCAGATGATGATACCCTCGCCGAGGCGAACAAACGGCTGCAGCGTGCAGTTTTCCAGAATGAAGCAGTTGTCGCCAACCGTCTCCGCCATATTGTGGGTCGAGGGATGGATAAAGCGCGCAAAGGCGTATCCGCGCGCCCTGCCCTCCCTGTGCCTGTTCTTGCGGAACTCGTTGAGATTCTGGTAGCTGAGCGGACCGAGCAGCTTGACGGCATCAGGCGGGAAGCGCTCCTCAAGCCTTTCCCAGGCGACCACGGGAAGGCCCTTGAACTCGGCTTGCGTGAGGAAGGCTTCGTCGACGGTGAACCCAACGACGCGATCATCGCCGAATCTGTCGAGATAGGCCTTGGCAACTTCGGCGAGCTGCCCTGCCCCAAAAATCACCACGTCCGCCATGCCGCCCCCCGCGCGCCCTTGCCTTGCATCCAGGTCTGTCCACCGGGGATTGTCCGGCTATGCGGCAGCCTTGTAGACGTAAACAGTGTATTCGTAGAGTCCGTAGTCGGCGCGGATAAGGTGATGGCGCGACAATTGACTGGCGACGAAGCGGCCAATCTGGTCATAGGGCACGTGAAAGAGATCCTCGCGCTCCCAGTCGACGTGTTTCGACATCAGGTTGAAGGCCATTCCCTTGCGAGCATGCGGGAACATTTTTGCCAGCAATCCAGTCATGGCATCGAACATCGTCTCGTAGGCAATGCCGCAACGCTCCGTGAAGACACCGTTCATGATGATGTAGTCGGCCTCGGGCACAGCCGCCCCGTCCTGCATCACGTCCAGGCAATCAAAGGCCACGCCGGGATACTTGCGCCGGCACAGGTCAACGAACCGCGCCGACAGATCGAGCCCCCGGTAGTGCACCTTGCGATCAGTCTGGCGCAAATAGTCGAGGAAATGACCAGCGCCGCAGCCGAAGTCGAGCAGGTCGATCGGGTCGCGCTCGCGCACCGCCTCTGCCATGACGCGATAACGCGTCGCCGCCCCTTCGGCATCGGGCCAGTCGACTCCTTTACATGTGTCTCCGTGCCGCGCCAAACACGCCTCATAGTGCGCAACAAGCGCGCTGTACGGACCAATATCAGTCAATTGTAATATCTCATGGAATTGCCGTATACGTTCGACATGGCCCTGTATACCACGCCATCAACGACGTGAAACGCTGCCCCCCAGTAACTCCGGTCAGATCGGCTCAACACGATGCGCAGTTCGCACCTCCCTTCGCCGCGCCGGCTTCGGATTTGTCTCATCAATCCGCGCTTCCATCCCTCCATCTGGACCCGCGATGAGGTTCTCGCCATTCTACCCGGCGGCAAGCGCAGTTGGATCGTGACGGGCTCCTTGCCGGCACTGGCGGCCCTTGCTCCAGAGCATTGCGATGTCGTCCTGGTCGACGAGAACGTCGAGGACATCGATTTCGAGCACCTCGGCGACTTCGACATCGTTGGCGTGACCGGCATGATCGTGCAGCGTGACCGCATGTTCGAAATCCTCGATCGGCTCCGCGATCTTCCGGTTACCGCAGTGGTGGGCGGTCCCTATGTCTCGGTATCGGAACCGGAATTTGTCGATCGTTGTGACGTGCGCTTCATCGGCGAAGCCGAGGAGACATGGCCACGCTTCCTGACGGCTTTCGCCCTGGGCGAGTCAGTGCATCGGCGTTACGAGCAAGACGCGAAAACGAACATGGAGACCGTGCCGACGCCGCGATACGACCTGCTGAAATCCGGACGCTACATGGTGGCATCGCTGCAGTTCTCGCGAGGGTGTCCCTTCCTGTGCGAATTCTGCGACATCATAACCATCTTCGGTCGCCGCCCACGCCTCAAGTTGCCCGCGCAAATGATCCTCGAATGCGAGGCGATCGTGAAAGCCGGATTCAGCACCTGCTTCCTGGTCGACGACAATTTTATCGGCAACAAGGCCAAGGCCAAGGAGTTGCTGCGCGTCCTGATCGATTGGCAGCAGGCAAACAACTATCCGCTGGTCTTCTCCACCGAGGCCAGCATCAATCTGGCCGACGATGAGGAAATGCTCGATCTGATGCGGCTGGCCAACTTCCGCCAGGTCTTTGTCGGGATCGAATCGCCCCGCGCCTCGTCATTGGCAGAAACCAGGAAGGTTCAAAACGTCCGCGGCGACTCCATGATCGAGAAGTTGCAACGCATTCGCGGCGCGGGACTGGTGATTCAGGCCGGCTTCATCGTTGGATTCGATGCCGATGACGAAGCGATCTTCGACGAGCAGTTCGCGTTCATTCAGCAAAGCGGCATCGCACCGGTTACCGTAAGCATCCTGTGCCCGATCCCGACGACTCCACTTTACGACCGGCTGAGGACCGAAGGCCGGCTGGATCTCAGTGACCCTCATGTCAGTTTTCATCCCAAGAACATGACGCGCGAAGTCCTCAAGGCCGGCTACGACAAGTTGGTGCGGCGTCTGTATGAGCCGGATGCCTATTTCGATCGCCTGGTCGACGGGTATGCCGGATCGCCGGGCTTCCGTCGCAGCCGGGCCGCCCAGGCGATGTTGGTTGGAAGAGAGCGTTCCGGCATGGGCCGGCTCGCAGAACTGGCTGCGGCCGCTCTGACGGCCACCCGTCTTCTTGGAACCCTGATTGCCAAGCGACAGGCCATATCGCTTGGCAGCGCCTATGTCAGGCATTGGCGCCGCAATCGTCGTCTCTGTGGCCGTGAGGCGATACCATTCGGCAGCTTCGTGTTTCTTTGCATCGAGCATTGGCATTGCTACGTTATCTCGCAGACCAGCATCTGGTTCCAGATCGGCAGCAGCCAGCCCGAAACGATGCGGCCATTGCCCGCCAATGAAGATCTTTACCTGCCCAAGATTGCCGACGGTCGCAAAGCTTCATGACGGGCAGACTATGGGATGCCGATCCCGATCCAGCGCCTGATGTCCCGGTCGCCCGCCCGCGCCTGCCAACGACGGACGACATCCTGCCCTATCTGCGCGAGATCGACGCGAACCGCTGGTACAGCAACAACGGTCCGCTAAATCAGCGCTTCCAGGAAGCTCTCAGGGCACGGATCGCGGTGGGTCATGTCGTGTGCCTGGCAAACGCAACGCTGGGGTTGGCGCTGGCGCTGATGGCGCAGAAACCGGCGAACGGCAGTCTCTGCATGATGCCGTCCTGGACCTTCGCCGCCAGCGCGCATGCGGCGGTCCTCGCAGGGCTCGTTCCCTGGCTTGTCGACGTCGACCTCGACACCCAGCAATTGTTGCCAGAGGCGGCGATGCAACTCCTCAGTCAGGCTCCTGGCAAGGTCGGTGCCGTCATGCCGGTCATGCCATTCGGTGGCCCGATGGATGCCGCGAACTGGGATCGGTTCAAGAGCGATACCGGTCTTGCCGTGGCAATCGACGCGGCCGCGGCCTTCGATTCACTGACGCCATCGCGGGTTCCGGCAGTCGTCAGCCTGCATGCCACCAAGGCACTCGGCGTTGGCGAAGGTTGCTTCATCGCGTCCGATGACGGCGCTCTGATCGACGAAATTGTGAAGAGGGCCAATTTTGGTTTTGCAAATTCGCGCGAGGCGGCATCGCCGGGGTTGAATGGCAAGCTCAATGAGTACAGCGCGGCCGTCGGCCTCGCCGCACTGGACGGTTGGGCACTTACGCGTGCCGCCTACCAGCGTGTTGCCAGAGGCTATTGCCGCTCGTTTGATTCGGCTTCCGGGTTGAACGTGCAGGATGGATTCGGCGAACGCTGGATATCCTCCACCGTTACCGTTGGCCTGCCGTCGGGTTCGATGGAAAGGGCGCTCATGGTGCTGACGCAAGCCGGTATCGGTGTCCGTCGATGGTGGGGCGGCGGCCTGCATCGGCACACAGCCTTCGAACATTTTCCCAGAGTACCACTGCCGGCCACCGAGGCGCTTGTTGCGACTCAACTGGGCCTGCCTTGCTGGACAGATCTTCCGGATGAAGCAATCTCGCGTATCTGCTCCATTCTCATCGACGCGCTGACAGCGGGCTGACGCAATATCTTAAGTGGGCTTACAACAAAAACGGCCCACGCGAAGGGCCGTTTTGTGGCCGGACAGACAGTTGGCGACCGCCAGCACCCGGCCCTGCGACCGATTGAAATTGTGCTGGTCGCCGCCGTCGAATCGGTATGGCCGAACACGTCGACGGTCGTCTGGCGGAACTTCTTCAGGACCAACCGCAACCGAATTCAGCGCCGACATGCATTGGCCTGGCCGGCCGCTACATCGGCCCAGGCATCATCTTGGTCGGCTTCTCCAGCATCGGAAAATCGGCCTTGTTGCATTTCACGTTCGGATTCGTCGGACTGAACATGCCGTTCGGATTGTCCCTGAACAGCCAGGCGTGAAGATCGTAGTGGACGAACTCCCTCGGGATGAGCGGGTAGTGTCCCTCCATCGGGCCCATGAATTTCTGGCCAAACAGTGTGGGAGCCTCCTTGGTGTCCGGTGTCAACGGCACCAGCCATTCCACGCCGACCAACTTCAGGCCTTTCTTGGTCGGCTCGTAGATCAGCACGTTGGGCTTCATCGGGTCGAGCTTCTGGCCGACGCTTGGGACGTTGA
Source organism: Mesorhizobium sp. WSM4307 (assembly GCF_007003945.1). Taxonomy (NCBI): domain Bacteria; kingdom Pseudomonadati; phylum Pseudomonadota; class Alphaproteobacteria; order Hyphomicrobiales; family Phyllobacteriaceae; genus Mesorhizobium; species Mesorhizobium sp. WSM4307. The sequence goes on along the minus strand of NZ_VFTB01000018.1, from coordinate 25,935 downwards.
CGAAATGGACGCCCATGGCGCCTTTTGGGTAATCCATCGAGCCCGGTATCTTTTCGCCACTGTAGAAGACGCAGCCGACCGTCGACAGATAGAGGTCGCGGACAGCTGCGGTGTAGTCTTCATACTTGGCCAAAGATTTCTTCAAGGCTTCGATGTCGGCCTTGTTGGCGTCCTCGGCCCGAGCCGTAGTGACGCCCAACCATGCGCCAAGGAGACCTGTCAAAGCGAGGACGCCGCAGCGCCCAAGGCTGGCTGTTCTTGTCATGCATTCCTCCCAGATTTCTGATCTGGCCGTGCAAGACCGAGGCGGGAAAAAATGCTGATCGCGCGGCCAGTAGTACCGCCTCATCCCCTCCGGAACAGCGACAATACTATTCCTTTCCACGGCTGCGGGGAACTTGTTATTTAGAACTAGCTAATACGCCGGCGTACCAATCCGAAAGAGCGCAGGACTTCCGCTTAAACAGAACCGGCCCCCATGTGGGGGCCGTTTCGCATTCGCTTGCCGAACAGATCGTCAGGTGAGCGGCGACAGCTGGATCTCGACGCGACGGTTCTGCTCGCGGCCGGCGGCCGTCGCATTGGATGCGATCGGCCGCGTCTTGCCGAAACCGGTGACGGCGAAGCGGCGCTGATCGACGCCCTGACCGGACAGATAGTTGGCAACCGCGAGTGCGCGGCGCTGCGACAGGTCGAAATTGTGCTGGTCGCCGCCGGTCGAATCGGTATGACCGAAAACATCGACCGTGGTCTGCTTGAATTTCTTCAGCACCAGCGCAACCGAGTTCAGCACCGGATAGAAGCCGGGCTTCACCGCATCCTGATCGACATTGAAGGTGATGTCCGACGGCATGTTGAGGATGATCTGGTCGCCGCTGCGGGTGACGCTGACACCGGTGCCCTCGAGCTGCCGGCGCAGTTCAGCTTCGTTCTGATCCATGGTGGCGCCGATGGCGCCGCCGGCCAGCGCACCGATGCCGGCGCCGATCAGCGCGTTGCGGCGGTCATTGCCCCCGGCAAGCAGACCAAGGCTGGCACCTGCAAGGGCACCGAGACCGGCACCCGCGGCCGTGTTGGAAATCTTCTGGTCGCCCGTATACGGATCGGTAGTGGTGCAGGCGCTCACCAGCAAAGCCGTCGCCACGACGACGAGCACAGTCTTCTTCATAGATGGTCCCTCTCCAAGTCGCGCCTTTTTCGACGGCGCCAAATCAGCCCTTGCCGCGACTTGTACCATGAATTGCGGCGAAAAACGGAATGGGAAAAGCGCCCGCGACGGCTTTTCCCAGGATCAGTTACCAGAGATTCTTGCCGTCAATGACCACCACTTCCACCTTGTCGAGATTGAAGTCGTCGAACAGCCGCGAGTTGACGCTGATCTTCGGATTGTCGAAATCCGGCTCGCCGGTCGACCAATCCGGCGTCTCGGTGAACGTGCCGCAGCCGCAGTTGGCGCAAAACCCATGTTTCACGGTTTTCGAGCCCCACTCATAGAAGGAGACGTTTTTCAGTGGCGTGATGAGCTTGAACTGCGACGGAGTATAATAGGCCCAGAGCGAGCCGCGTTTCGCGCAGAACGAGCAGGTGCATTGCGTCACCGTTTCCGGTGCCTCTGAAACCTCGAATGTCGTCGCCTTGCAGTGGCAGCTTCCCTTGATGGTCATCAACATCACCTCTCCATTGTCGGCCGCCCGCGCGGCAGGGCACCATAAAGAAGCGATCCTGACAACTGCCTGCAGGCTCCGCCCTGAACAGCAGGCAGCGAACTCAGTAGGACGGGGGCGGCACGAACAGGCAGATCGTCTTGCCGGCATCCAACCCGGCCTCATGCGCGCACCAATGGTATTCGCCGTCCGGCGAATCCTTGATGCGTCTGTCGCTGTAGGCCAGCACCTCCCCGGTGTCCTTGATGACATAGCCTTCCGGACGCTCGCTGATCGAGGTCTGCGACACCTCGCGGCAGTCGTAATTCGCGCAGCAGGCGAACGGATAACTCCAGCCTTGCGGCTTGGCCGCGGTCGGCTTGGCGTCGTGCGCCATCGCCGGCGCCGACAGGAGCGCGACCACCGCGCAAAAGGGAAGGACAAGCTGGCCAACCGACGGAACGGCGATGGCCGATCTGGAACTGGCAGCAAACATGGCAACGCTCCTTTTAAACGAGGTTTCAAGCGTTTCGCTTGCCCGTTCCCGGAACGTGTCTTCCCAGCGGCCAATGGTCAGCAGATATGCCGCGACCGGCCATAAATGCTTTTGTCTCCTCCTGCCGCAAATGGTGAGCCGAAAAGTGAGTCGGCGCAAGAAATTGCTGCGTGGAGGCTGCGCCCGTTGCTGGCCGCCCAAGGCCGCAAACGTGCCCTTCATGACCACGCCAAGTCGTCGGGAGTGATGGACCCGCTTGGTCCACGAAAGTGCGAGCGGGTGCTGTGGCCTAGTGGCGGACGGTGCTAGTCCAGATCCGCCACGGCCTCGCCTGCGCCGCCTTCGATGCGTTGCGACAGCGAGGCTTCCATGAAATCGTCCAGGTCGCCATCGAGCACGCTCGACGGGCTGGTGCTTTCGACGCCGGTGCGCAGATCCTTGACCAACTGGTAGGGCTGCAACACGTAGGAACGGATCTGGTGGCCCCAGCCGATGTCGCTCTTCGAGGCTTCGGTGGCGTTGGCGATGGCCTCACGCTTCTTCAGCTCTTCCTCGTAGAGGCGCGAGCGCAACATCTCCCAGGCCTTCGCCCGGTTCTTGTGCTGCGAACGCTCGGCCTGGCAGGCGACCGCGATGCCGGTGGCGATATGGGTGATGCGCACGGCCGAATCGGTGGTGTTGACGTGCTGGCCGCCCGAACCCGACGAGCGATAAGTGTCGATGCGCACGTCCGATTCGGAAACATCGATCTCGATCGTGTCATCGATGACGGGATAGACCCAGACGCTGGCGAAGGAGGTGTGCCGGCGCGCATTGCTGTCATAGGGCGAAATGCGGACCAGGCGGTGGACGCCGGATTCGGTCTTCAGCCAGCCATAGGCATTGTGGCCCTTGATCATCAGCGTCGCGGACTTGATGCCGGCTTCTTCGCCGTCATGCACTTCCAGCACCTCGACCTTGAAGCGGCGGCGTTCGGCCCAGCGCGTGTACATGCGCAAAAGCATCGAGGCCCAGTCCTGGCTTTCGGTGCCGCCGGCGCCGGCATGGATTTCGAGATAGGTGTCGTTGGCGTCGGCTTCACCCGACAGCAGCGTTTCGACCTGTCGGGCCTTGGCCTCGCCCTGCATCGAACGGATTGCCGCCTCGGCCTCGGCGATGACGCCCTCGTCGCCCTCTTCCTCGCCGAGCTCGATCAGGCCGATATTGTCTTCCAGCGCCTGGGTCAGGCCCTTGACCGCCGCAATGCCCTCCTCGAGGCCCTGGCGCTCGCGCATCAGCTTCTGGGCTTCCAGCGGTTCGTTCCAGAGGCTGGCGTCCTCGGCCCGCACATTCAGGTATTCAAGCCGCTTTATGGCCTGATCCCAGTCAAAGATGCCTCCTCAGCAGGGTTATCGCCTGCCTGATCTCGTCGACAATATTCTGCGTTTCCGCGCGCATGGCCTGGTGTTTTGTCCTGTTGCTGAAGTGACGCCTCGGTCGGCGGGATACATAGGGACGGCGCCGCCATGTGTAAAGCGAAATGGGCCGGCCCCAAGGCCAGCCCAGCGATCCGCATCCGGCCCGTCAGTAGAGCCCGCCGCCGCCGTCCTGGATGGCCTGGTTGGCCTGCGGCGACAGTGCGCCGCCCGACGCGTTGGAGCCGTCGGCGCCCATGCCGATCACCCAATAGCTGTCGGCGGGACCGGTGCCCGGCTTGAAGGCCTCGATGATGGTGCCCGGATCGCCCGACGCGGCACGCATACCCGTCTTGCGATTGATGGCGATCAGGTTCATGCCGTCCGGAACCTTGAAGTCGACATTGGGCGTGCCGTCCAGCGCCACGCGCATGAAATCCTTGAAGATCGGAGCGGCGAGACCGCCACCGGTGGCGCCATGACCAAGGCCGCGCGGCGTGTCGTAGCCCATGTAGAGGCCGACCACGAGGTTCGGCGTGAAACCGATGAACCAGGCGTCCTTTTCGTCGTTGGTGGTGCCGGTCTTGCCGGCAATGTGGCGGCCGAGTTCGCCGATGGTGGCGCCGGTGCCGCGCTGGACCACGCCTTCCATCATCGAGGTGATCTGATAGGCGGTCATCGGATCGAGCACCTGCTCGGAATTGTCGACCAGTTCCGGCTCCGGCTGGTTCTTCCATTCAGGCGCGTTGCAGCCTTCGCAGCCACGCTCATCCTGCTTGAACACGGTCTTGCCGTAGCGGTCCTGGATGCGGTCGATCAGCGACGGTTTGATCGACTTGCCGCCATTGGCCATGATCGAATAGGCCGAAACCATGCGCATGACGGTCGTCTCGCCGGAGCCCAGCGCCATCGGCAGATACGGCGCCAGATGGTCATAGACGCCGAAGCGCTCGGCATATTCGACGACCAGCTTCATGCCCATGTCGTTGGCAAGCCGCACCGTCATCAGGTTTCGCGACTTCTCGATGCCGGAGCGCAGGGTTGCCGGCCCGGCGACGGTGCCGTCATAGTTCTTCGGCGTCCAGGTCGTGTTGCCGCTCTGTATGGTGATCGGTCCGTCCATGATCACCGAGGCGGGCGTATAGCCATTGTCGAGCGCCGCCGAATAGACGATCGGCTTGAACGAGGAGCCCGGCTGACGCATCGCCTGGGTGGCGCGGTTGAATTCGGACTGCGCGTAGGAGAAACCGCCAACCATGGCCAGCACGCGGCCGGTGTGCGGATCCATGGCGATCAGGCCGCCTTCCACCTCGGGAACCTGGCGCAGGCTGTAGGCATTGTCGGAGCCTTCGTTCTTCTGCACGAAGATGACGTCGCCGGGTTTCAGCACATCGGCCGGCGACTTGGCCTTGACCGTCTTGCCGTCGACCATATGGCGCATGGCAAAGCCCATGTCGTCCTTGCTGACGGTGCCTTCGACCCGTTCCTTGACGATGTCGCCCGATGCCTGGCGCGCGGGCTGCAGGCCTATCGAGAGGCCTGATGCCGAGGAGTCGAGCACGACGGCGAGCGACCATTCAGGGACGTCCTCCAATCCCTTCACGGCGCCCAGCGGGACGCCCCAGTCGCCGGACACGTCGATTGACGTCACGGGCCCGCGATAGCCGCGCAGCGTATCGTATTTGATCAAGCCGTTCTGCATCGCCTTGCGGGCGATGAGCTGAACTTTCGGATCAAGCGTGGTGCGAACGGACAAGCCGCCTTCGTAGAGCGCGTTCTCGCCGTAGCGGCCGATGATCTGGCGACGCACCTCCTCGGTGAAGTATTCACCGGCGAACAGATAGGTGCCGGTCCGGCGCGGCGTCACGCCGAGCGGCTCGGCCTTGGCCTTGATGCCTTCCTCGCGCGTGACGTAGCCATTCTCGACCATCTGGTCGATGACCCAGTTGCGGCGCTCGATCGCGCGATCGGCATGCTTGAAAGGATGGTAGTTGTTGGGACCTTTCGGCAGCGACGCCAGGTAGGCGGCCTCGGCCACGGTCAGCTCGTTCACCGACTTGTCGAAGTAGGTGAGCGCCGCGCCGGCGACACCGTAGGCGCCGAAACCGAAGAAGATTTCGTTGAGGTAGAGCTCGAGGATACGATCCTTGGGATAGGCCTGCTCGATGCGGAAGGCCAGGATCATTTCCTTGATCTTGCGCTCGTAGGTCTGGTCCGCGGTCAACAGGAAGTTCTTGGCCACCTGCTGGGTGATCGTCGAGGCGCCGACCTGGCGCCTGCCCGAGCCGAAATTCTGCAGGTTGACGATGATGGCGCGGCCAAGGCCGGTCACGTCGATGCCGGGGTGGTTGTAGAAGTTCTTGTCTTCCGCAGACAGGAAGGCCGCCTTGACGCGATCCGGGATAGCCTGAATCGGCAGATACAGGCGCCGCTCGCGCGCATATTCGGCCATCAGCGATCCATCCGAGGCATGGATGCGCGTGGTCACCGGCGGCTCGTATTTGGCCAGCACCTCGTAGTCGGGCAGATCCTTCGACAGATGGCTGATGTAAATCGCAACGCCCGCCGCGACCAGAAGGGCCAGCGTCGTGCCGATGCCGAAAAAATAGCCAATGAGACGAATCATACCCGCTCCAGTCCTTGGTTCGGGAATTTCCTAAACGAAGCCGCCTTCCACGCAAGCTTTCGAGCCGGTCCCAATCCGTATTCGAAAACCCATGTCGCCACCATGTGGACAAAATACGGCAAGGCCCGACTTCGTGACCGCCCGCCGCAAAATAAAGGCACCGGGTGTTGTCATACAGCAACGCCGCCTCTGGTTGCAGGCGCCGCAAGACATGTCAACCTCCGGTTCCGACCCCGGCCCTGGCGGATGCGAACAGTGCAACGGCATTGGTGATGCTTTGTGCCGCCTTGCCGCGCCATTCCGCGTTAAGCAGCTGCGCCTCGTCCTTGGCATTCGAGAGATAGCCGAGTTCGACCAGAACCGATGGCACGTCCGGCGCCTTCAGCACCTTGAAGCCCGCGGAACGCTGCGGATTGTTGATGAGACCGACGCTGGTCGACAGCTGGCCGACCAGCGTGTGGGCGAAACTCATCGAGAAGGTGTGCGTCTCACGGCGGATCAGGTCGATCAGGATATCGGTCACTTCCTTATTGTCGTCCTTGATGACCATGCCGGCGAACTGATCGGAGAGATTTTCGCGGTCGGCGAGCGCCTGCGCCTCGGGATCCGACGCCTTGTCGGAGACGGTGTAGACGGTGGCGCCGCGGATGCCCTTGACGCTGATCGTATCGGCATGGATCGAAATCAGCAGGTCGGCCTCATGCTGGCGGGCGATGCGCACGCGGTCGTCCAGACGCAGATATTCATCGGTGTCACGGGTCATGAAGACATCGTATTTGCCGATGGCCGCGAGCTTGTCGCGCAGCTCCGTGGCGAAGGCCAGCGTGACGTTCTTCTCGATGGTGCCGTTCAGACCCTCGGCGCCGCCGTCGACGCCACCATGGCCGGGATCGATGACGACGGTGAAGCGGTGGCCGGGATTGGAGACCGGTCCGGTGCCAACCCGCCCGCCCTTGTCGGTCGAAACCGTCGAGCCGGTGGTCAGCGCCTGGTTGGCAAGGGCGGCGTCGAACTCCCGTTCGGAGGCGGCCGACATGTCGATGGCAATGCGGTAGCCGGTTCCGTCCTCATTCTTGAGCACATCCAGCTTGTCGACGGCGAACGGCCCCTTGCCGGTGACGATCAGCCGGGAAACGCCCTCGCCGAGCGCGCCCAGCCGCACACCCTTGACCAGGCCCCGCGGCTTCAAATCCTTGGCGTCGATGGCCAGCCTGGTGTTCGCCAGATCGATGACCAGACGATTGGGTCCGCGCAGCAGAAACCATTTGATATCAGGCTCGCGATCGAAATCCATGACGATGCGCATCTTGGTGGCATCGCCCGCCATCTTGTAGCCTTTTGCCACCAGCGGCGCATCGGCGGCGTCGGCAACGGAGAAAAAGGCTTGGGAAATCACCACCAGCAGCGACAGGCATAGAGCGGCAAGAATCCGGCTGCCAACACGACATCCCTTGTCTGTGAAGTCTGCCAGTCCCATCTCTCTTCCAGTCGCTCCCGGTTTGGCGCCAGGCGCCCGCTCGTTTCGTCGAAGTGCCGGTTAGGCCGCGAACTCGATTAACGATTGGTATCCAGAGAAGGTTAACCAAGCCTTTTCACGCAGGGTTCGGACCCAAGCTTACGTTACGGAACTGCTTTTTGCCGGCATCGGAAATCGGGGTTGCCTTCCACCCCGCCAAATCATAAAAGCGATAGTGGATCACTGCAATCCTGGAACCGCCCTCCTCCGCAGCTTCCTGCTACAGGGTCAGATGAAAGGCGGCTCCTTTCGCTTCACGCGAAAAGGCTTCAGGTGATTGCGACGAATTTCGCAGGTGTGCTCCCGTGGCGGGGGAATCACCTGCGTGAGGAAAACGGCCGGGTTTGTTCCCGTGCCGGCTCTGTATGAGCAAACAAGCTGGTCCGGTTTCCGGGCTTTGGTTCAAAAGGTTCCGCTGGTGACGATGGCTTCAAGCGCAATCATGGAAAGGTCCGCATCAAACCGCGCCAGTATGGCAGCGGGCGGCACCGCCATGACACGCGGGCACCGTCCGGCGGACATTCAATTATCCGGCACCCACTCTCCAGACACACAGCAGCGGGCTTTGCCCCGCCAGCTGCGGCTGACGGCTGCCGGGGGGAAACGAAATAATGCCCAACAAAATGCTGATAGACGCCTCCCACCCGGAGGAAACACGCGTTGTCGTCGTACGCGGTAGCCGTATCGAAGAATTCGACTTTGAATCCCAGGACAAGAAGCAGCTCAAAGGAAATATCTACCTCGCCCGCGTAACGCGCGTCGAACCCTCCCTTCAGGCAGCCTTTGTCGAATATGGCGGCAACCGTCACGGTTTTCTCGCCTTCAGTGAAATACACCCCGACTACTACCAGATCCCGGTCGCCGACCGTCAGGCATTGCTGCGCGCCGAAGCGCAGGAAGCCGAGGACGAAGAGGACGAGGATGGTGACGGCGATGACCGCCAGAGCCGCGATCGCGGACGGCGCGGACGCCGGCGCGGCGGCAAGAGCCGCGAGCGCGGTGAGCACAAGCGCGATACCGGCGAGGCAGGCGAAGGCTCCGGCGAGCCAAGCGAAGGCAACGACATCGGCGACATCGCTGTCGAGGAGATTTCACCCGAGATCATCGAACACGCAGCCGATACATCGGAACATTCAGATCCCTCGGGGCATGCCGATACATCAGGCCATGATGAAGGTTCCGCCGAGCAGGACGAAACCGAAACCCGCGAGGGTGGTCCGACATCGATCGCCGCCGCGGTCGAAGGCGATGTGATTTCCGAACCTGTCTCGCAGACGGAACAGGCCTCTGAAACCACATCCAGCGACAATGATCGCGGCATGCTGGAGGAAGTACAGTCCTCGCATCCCGACGATCACGAGGTCGAATCGGTCGGCGCCGAGGATGCTCTGGAAGAAGTGCGCAACCGTCGCAAGCCGGTGCGCCGCCAGTACAAGATCCAGGAAGTGATCAAGCGCCGGCAGATCCTGCTGGTTCAGGTCGTCAAGGAAGAGCGCGGCAACAAGGGCGCCGCACTCACCACCTATCTGTCGCTTGCCGGCCGCTATTCGGTGCTGATGCCGAACACGGCGCGCGGCGGCGGCATTTCGCGCAAGATCACCAGTGCGGTCGACCGCAAGCGCCTGAAGGAGGTCGTTGCCGATCTCGAAGTGCCGCAAGGCATGGGCGTCATCCTGCGCACCGCCGGCGAGAGCCGCACCAAGGCCGAGATCAAGCGCGACTACGAATATCTGATGCGGCTTTGGGAAAACGTCCGCAGCCTCACCTTACAATCGACGGCCCCTGCCCTGGTCTATGAGGAAGGCAGCCTGATCAAGCGCTCGGTGCGCGACCTCTACAACAAGGATATCGACGAGATCCTTGTCTCCGGCGAGGAAGGCTACCGCGAAGCCAAGGACTTCATGCGCATGCTGATGCCGAGCCACGCCAAGGTGGTTCAGCCGTTCCGCGATACGACGCCGATTTTCGTGCGCAACGGCATCGAGGCGCAGCTCGACCGCATGCTGCAGCCGCAGGTGACGTTGAAGAGCGGCGGCTACATCATCATCAACCAGACCGAGGCCCTGGTTGCCATCGACGTCAATTCGGGCCGCTCCACCAAGGAGCACTCGATCGAGGACACCGCCCTCCACACCAATCTGGAAGCGGCCGAGGAAGTAGCCCGCCAGCTCAGGCTGCGCGATCTTGCCGGCCTGATCGTCATCGACTTCATCGACATGGAGGAGAACCGCAACAACCGCTCCGTCGAGAAGCGGTTGAAGGATCACCTCAAGAACGACCGGGCCCGCATCCAGGTCGGCCGAATCTCGCATTTCGGTCTGATGGAGATGTCACGCCAGCGCATCCGCGCCAGCGTGCTGGAATCGACCATGAAGCCCTGCCCGCATTGCGGCGGCACCGGCCATGTCAGGTCCGATTCGTCCGTCGCGCTGATGGTGGTGCGGGCGATCGAGGAATTCCTGCTCAAGGATTCGCGCAGCCACATCACCGTGCGCACGCCGGCGGCGACCGCGCTCTACGTACTCAACCACAAGCGCGGCACGCTGGTGGAACTCGAAAGCCGTTTCGGCCTGACCATCACCATCGAGGCCGACGATACGGTTGGCGCGCAGCATTACGCGATCTTCCGCGGCGCGCTGGCCGAGAAGCCCGAGGGCTTCGTCGAGGTGCGCAGCCTGCCGGCCTATGTCGAGCCGGAAGAGCCCGAGGACGAGATTGCCGTCGTCGAGGAAGACGATGAGATCGTGGTCCAGGCCGAGCAGCCGCGCCAGCAGCCGCAGCAGCAGCCGCGGCCTGCCGGCAGCGAAGATGGCGAAGGCCGCGACCGCAAGCGTCGCAAGCGCCGCAGACGGCGCGGTGGGCGAGATCGCGACCGCGAGCATGGCGCCCCGACGGACGGGGCATCCACCTCCACTCCGGCCGGCGATTTCGCCGGCGCGGCAGACGTGGCAGGCGATGACGACGGCGAACAGGACGACGACGCCCCGATCGTTGCCAGCGCGTCCGACGAGGCGGTGCAGGCCGCCGATGACAGCCAGGGCAAGAAGCGCCGGCGCGGCAAGCGCGGCGGCAAGCGCAACCGTCGCGAAGACGGTGAAGGCGAGACCGAGGCAAGCGCCAATGAGGCGACCGAGGCTTCCGAAGCCGATGCCTCCGAAAGCGAGCCTGCCACGACCGAGCCGGTGGCTGTTGCTGCCGTGACGGAAGTGCCGGTGGCCGCGGTGAGCGAAGAGGTGGCGAGCACCGAGAAACCCAAGAAGCCGCGTCGCGCAGCCAAGCCGAAGAAGGCAGCCGCCGAAGCCGTGGCCGAAACGACCGTCGCCGAAGCGGCCGCCGAAACGCCGGTCGAAACACCGGTGGCGGTTGTTGAAGAGACAGCGGTTGCACCCGTTGCGGAAGAGCCTTCCAAGGCCCGTCCGTCCAGGCGCAAGCCCGCGGCAATCGATGCACCGGTGGTGCCGGTGGTGTCCTCGACCGTCGCCGATGAGCCGGAAGCCAAGACCGAAGAAAAGCCGAAGCGCGCCGGCTGGTGGCAGCGGAAGGGCTTTTTCTAGGCCTTTCAACTGGTTGAAGTGGCTTTTTAATAAGAAAATCCCGCGCCGATCGAAAGACGGCGCGGGATTTTTCACATCGGGCGTTCCAACCGTTGGCGAAACGCTGGCTAAGGCGCGAAGATCGACCAGTTCATCATCCTGGCCAGCTTTTCCAGCGCGATCGAACCCAGCTTGGAATTGCCGTTGGCGTTGAGACCGGGCGACCACACCGCAAGCGATGCCACACCCGGCACAATGCCCAATATGCCGCCGCCGACGCCGCTTTTTCCCGGAATGCCGACACGGAAGGCGAAATCGCCGGAGCCGTCATAGTGGCCGCAGGTCAGCATCATGGCGCCGATCCGGCGCGCCCGTTCGGCCGACACCACGGAATGGCCGGTCGCCGGGTTCCTGCCGCCATTGGCGAGGAAGCGGCCGGCCATCGCCAGCTGCCGGCAACTCATGGCTATGGCGCAATGGTGGAAATAGACGCCCAACGCCAGTTCCGGCGCATGATGAAGATTGCCGAAGGATTTCATGTAGTTGGCGAGCGCGAAGTTGCGATAGCCGGTGGCACGTTCGGACGCCGCGACCTCGTGGTCGATGATGATGCTCTCGTCGTCGGCAAGAAACTGGATGAAGCGCAGGATCTCCCCGATCGCCTCGCGCGGCTGGTGACCGGCAAGCAGTATGTCGGAAATGACGATGGCGCCGGCATTGATGAACGGATTGCGCGGAATGCCGTTCTCGTGCTCGAGCTGGACGATCGAGTTGAATGGGTTGCCCGAAGGCTCGCGCCCTACCCGCTTCCACAGCGCGTCGCCGACATTGCCGAGCGCCAGCGTCAAGGTGAACACCTTGGAGATGCTCTGGATCGAAAATGCCTGGTCGGCATCGCCCGCCATCAGCACGCGGCCGTCATTGGTGACGGCGGCAATGCCGAATTTCCTTGGATCGACCTTGCCCAATTGCGGAATGTAGGTGGCGACATCGCCACGATCGGTGCGTTCAGCCATTTCGGCGGCGACCTCAGCCAATGCCTGATCAAGTTTGGGGGCCCGTTCGAGTTTGGTGGCCTGTTCGAGTTCCGGCATGGCGCTACCTCAACCAGCGTTCGATGCGCGCCATCGCCTCGACCATGTCATCGTGGCTGCCGGCATAGGAAAACCGCATCGTGCGATGTCCGGCCTGGATGTCGAAGTCGCGGCCGGGCGTCGCCGCCACATGCGCCTCGGCCAGCATCTTGCGCGCGAAGGCCATGCTGTCATTGGTGTGGCGGGTGACATCGCAGAACGCATAGAAGGCGCCGTCCATGGGCGCGGCCAGCGGGAAGCCGAGTTCCGGCAGGCGTTTCATCAGCAGTTCACGGTTCCAGGCATAGCGGCCCTTGACCGCTTCCAGCTCTTCGGTCGCGGCAAAGGCTTCGATCGCGGCGATCTGCGACAGTTCCGGTGGCGAAATGTAGAGGCTCTGGGCGATGCGTTCGACCGGCCGCACCAGCGCTTCCGGCAACACCATCCAGCCGATGCGCCAGCCGGTCATGCAATAGTATTTCGAGAAGGAATTGATCACCGTGACGCTATTGCCGAAGGCAAGTGCGGTGGTGTCGGGCGCACCATAGGCCAACCGGTGGTAGATCTCGTCGGAAATGACGGCGATGCCCAGTGCCTCCGCCGTCTCGACCAGCGCCGACAGTTCGTCGGCCGGTATGACGGCTCCGGTCGGGTTGGCGGGACTCGCGAAAAGCACACCCTTCAACGGCTTCTCGCGATGCGCGGCCTCCAGGTGACCGGCATGCAGATAGGCTGCGTCGCCAAGCTCAATCTCGACCACATCGATGCCGAGTGCCGCCATGATGTTGCGATAGGCGGGATAGCCGGGTGCCGCGATGGCAACGCGATCGCCCGGATCGAACATCGCCAGGAAGGCGAGATTGAAGGCCGCCGACGAACCCGTGGTCACCGCGATCCGCGCGGGCTCGACTTCGAGCCTATAGTGATCCGCGTAATGCGCGGCGATCGCCTCGCGCAGGCCAGCCAGCCCCAGTGTGTCGGTGTAGCCGATGCGGCCGACCTGCAAGGCCTTGGCCGCGGCGGCGCGAACCCGCGCGGGCGCCGGGTCGGACGGCTGGCCGACCGCCATGGAGATCACCGGCACTCCTTGCGCCTTCAGCCGGTTCGCTTCGGCCAGCACATCCATGGCGTGGAATGGCTCGACATTGCCGCGACGTGAGAGCGAAACGACCATTTTATCCCTATCCCGACGGTTTGGCGCGCCGCGCCCCCGAATACATGCGCCGCACAAATGCCCGATTGATGTGAGGATCACAAGTTGAGGAAGTTTCCGGTGCCGACTTTTCATCTTTCGCCCGCTCGTCTACCAGTGGACACGTCATGTTGAGCCGACCCAGATCGACGATTGCCAGGATTGCGCGTGTTTTCACGACGCTTTCGCTTGGCCTTGCCGTTGGCGTGGCAAGTTCGGTCACCGCCTTCGCCCAGAGCGTTCCGGTGGTCCGCGATGCCGAGATCGAGGCTTTGGTGCGCGACTATGCGCGGCCGATCTTCAAGGCGGCAGGGCTGGCGAATGACGGCATCGACATCGTCCTGGTCAATGATTCCAGCTTCAACGCTTTCGTCACCGGGCGACGGCTGTTCATCAACACCGGCGCGCTGATGACGGCTGAAACGCCCAACGAGATCATCGGCGTCATCGCGCACGAGGCCGGCCATATCGCCGGCGGCCACCAGCAGAAACTGCGTGACCAGCTCGAGCGCGCCAAGACGATGGCCATCATTGCGACCTTGCTTGGCGCGGGTGCGATGGTCGCTGGCGCGACCACCAACAGCCGGGGCCTTGCCGGCGCCGGCATGGGCGTGGCCGCCGGCGGCGGCGAGATGGCACAGCGCAGCATCCTCGCCTACCAGCGCACCGAGGAGATAACGGCCGACCGCTCCGCCATCACCTATCTCAACGCCACCGGCCAGTCCGGCATGGGCATGCTGAAGACGTTCCGCCGCTTCCAGACCGCGCTGTCGCTTTCGGGTGCGCAAGTCGACCCCTATCGGATCAGCCACCCGATGCCGCAGGAGCGCATCGCCAATCTCGAAGTGCTGGTGAAGCAGAGCCCCAATGTCGACAAGCTCGACCCGCCGGCGCTGCAGCAGCGCCATGACATGATGCGGGTTAAGATCGCCGTCTACATGGAAGGCAAGGCCACCGCCGCGCGGCTGATGCAAAAAATGAGAGGCAGCCTCGCCGGGCAGTATGGCGACGCCCAATCGACCTACCTTTACGGCGACATCGCCGGCGCGCTCGCCAAGACCAATGCCCTGATCAAGGCGCAGCCGAAGAATGCCTATTTCCAGGAGTTGCGCGGCGACATCCTGATGAAAGCCAACAAGCCCAAGGACGCGGCGGAAGCCTACGCCAAGGCGGTCAGCCTCGATCCGGCGCGGTCGGGCTTGCTGCCTGTCTCGCTCGGCCAGGCGCTGATGGCGGTCGGCACGCCTGACTCGCTGAAGAAGGCCGTCGTGCAGATCAACAATGGCCTGGGACGCGACAAGGAAAATTCCGAAGGCTATCGCTACCTGGCGCAGGCCTATGGCGAGTTGGGTGACATACCGGGCGCCGAGCTTGCCACGGCAGAAGGTCATTTCTATTCCGGTAACTACAAGGATGCGAAGATATTCGCCATGCGGGCACAGCAGCAGATGAAGCGCGGCGAGCCGCGCTGGATACGCGCCCAGGACATCATAAACTACAAATCGTCAAACAAGATCTAGTGAACCTTCCGGTCACGCACTGCGACACAGCCGGACCAGGAAACAGGCAAAAGGAACGAGAACGATGAAAAAGGCACTGCTGCTGGGCACCACGGGGGTCGCTGTTGTCCTTGCCATGCTGGCTTTCGGTTTCGTGGCCGGCAGCCCACAGATTGCCAAGGCCGGTACGGCACAGCCCGTCCAGACGGCGGCCGATACCAAGATCGACCGCGCCGAGGTCGAAGGGATCATCCGCGACTATTTCCTGAAGAACCCGGAAGTGCTGCTCGAAGTGCAGGACGCGCTCGAAGCCAAGCAGAAGGAAGAGCAGCGCATCGCCGCGCTCGGCGTCATCAAGGACGCCAAGGACCAGATCTTCAACTCCGCCTTCGATGGCGTCGTCGGCAACCCGAACGGCAAGGTGACGATCGTCGAGTTCTACGACTACAATTGCGGCTTCTGCAAACGCGCCATCGAGGACATGCGGGCGCTGACCAAATCAGATCCGGATCTGCGCTTCGTGCTCAAGGAGTTCCCGATCCTCGGCCCGGATTCGCAGAAAGCCAGCGTGGTTTCGATGGCGTTCCACTTGATGATGCCGGAAAAGTACGGCGAGTTCCACAATGCGCTGCTCGGCGGCCAGGGGCGCGCCACCGAGGCGGCCGCGATCAAGATCGCGCTTTCGCTCGGCGCCGACGAGGCGACGCTGCGCGAGAAGATGAAGGATGCTTCGATCCCCGAGGCATTCTCCAAGACCTACGATCTTGCCAACAAGCTGGCGATCACCGGAACGCCGTCCTACGTCGTCGGCAACGAGGTCGTGTTCGGGGCTCTCGGCCAGGAGGTGTTGGCGGAAAAGATCAAGGCGGTGAAAGCCGCGCTTTGATCAGCCCGGAGTTTTCTTCACGGGCGCATTTCGGCCTGTTGTGGACAGTGAAAGAACGCACTTGCGCTCTTTTCGCGGACGACTATGCCCGGTATAGAGGCCCAGCGCGCCGGTTTGATACCGGCGCCGGAAAAGGTCGGTTTTTTTGAAAACGGTTTTCGTCCTGAACGGTCCCAATCTCAACGCACTCGGCAAGCGCGAGCCGGGCATCTATGGCGGCAAGACGCTTGCCGCGATCGCCGACGACTGCAAGCAGTTGGGCACGGCGCTCGGGCTCGAGATCGATTTCCGCCAGTCGAACCACGAGGGTGACCTTGTCGACTGGATCCAGGAAGCCGGCGACAAGGCTGCCGGCATCGTCATCAATCCAGGCGCCTACAGCCACACCTCGATCGCCATCCATGACGCCATCCGTTCAGTCGCACCGCTGCCGGTCGCCGAAGTTCACCTTTCCAACATCCATGCGCGGGAATCATTCCGCCACGTCTCCATGGTCGCGCCGGTCGCCGTCGGCATGATCTGTGGCTTTGGGCCGCTCGGCTATACGCTGGCGCTACAGGCGCTGGCCGCACGCCTATGACCGGCCAACAAACAGAAGGCTCGAAAATGTCGATAAAGAAGACCGGTGTTGACCAGCAACTGATCCGCGATCTGGCGGGCATACTGAACGACACCAATCTCACCGAGATCGAGGTCGAACTGGGCGACCTGAAGGTGCGCGTGTCGCGGCAGGCCCCTGCCGTCCATGCGATCGCGGCACCCCAGCCCAACTATGCGCCGGCAGCAGCCCAGCCCGCGGTCGCTGCCGCCCCGGCCACGGTCGACGTGGCGAAGAACGCGGTGGCCTCGCCAATGGTCGGCACCGCCTATCTGGCGCCGTCGCCCGATGCCAAGCCGTTCATCGAGGTCGGCCAGACGGTCAAGGAAGGCCAGACGCTGCTGATCATCGAGGCGATGAAGACGATGAACCAGATCCCTTCGCCGCGCGCCGGCACCGTAACGGCGATCCTGTTCGAGGATGCGACGCCGGTCGAATACGGCATGCCGCTCGTCGTGATCGAGTAGAGCGGGCCGGATGTTCCAGAAGATCCTCATCGCCAATCGCGGCGAAATCGCGCTTCGGGTGCTTCGCGCCTGCAAGGAACTCGGCATCCAGACGGTGGTGGTGCATTCGACCGCCGACGCCGACGCCATGCATGTGCGGCTTGCCGACGAGAGCGTCTGCATTGGCCCGCCGCCATCGCGCGACAGCTATCTCAACATCCATCAGATCGTCGCGGCCTGCGAGATCACCGGCGCCGATGCGGTGCATCCGGGTTATGGCTTCCTGTCCGAGAACGCCAAGTTCGCCGACATACTGGCCGCGCACAACATCACCTTTATCGGCCCGACCGGCGACCATATCCGCGTCATGGGCGACAAGATCGAGGCCAAGCGCACCGCCAAGCGCCTCGGCATCCCGGTGGTGCCAGGTTCCGACGGCGCGGTGACCGAGGAGAAGGAAGCCAAGCGCATTGCCGCCGAAATCGGCTATCCCGTGATCATCAAGGCCTCCGCCGGCGGCGGCGGACGCGGCATGAAGGTCGCGCACACCGAGGCCGACCTCGAGGTCGCTCTGCAGACGGCGCGCTCGGAAGCAGGCGCCGCTTTCGGCGACGATGCTGTCTACATCGAGAAGTATCTGCAGAAGCCGCGCCATATCGAAGTGCAGGTGTTCGGCGACGGCTTTGGCCGCGGCGTGCATTTCGGCGAGCGCGACTGTTCGCTGCAACGGCGCCACCAGAAAGTCTGGGAAGAGGCCAATTCGCCGGCACTCAACGCCGAGGAACGGGCCCGCATCGGCGGCATCTGCGCCAAGGCCATTGCCGACCTCGGCTATTCCGGTGCCGGCACGATCGAGTTCCTCTACGAGAATGGCGAGTTCTATTTCATCGAGATGAACACACGCCTGCAGGTCGAGCACCCGGTGACGGAAGCAATCACCGGCATCGATCTCGTGCATGAGCAGATCCGTGTCGCTTCCGGCGGCGGGCTTTCCGTCAGGCAGGAAGACATCAAGTTCAATGGCCACGCCATCGAATGCCGCATCAATGCCGAGGATCCGCGCACCTTCACCCCCTCGCCTGGTACCATCACGCATTTCCACACGCCAGGCGGTCTCGGCATCCGCGTCGATTCCGGCGTCTATTCCGGCTACAAGATCCCGCCCTACTACGATAGCCTGATCGGCAAGCTGATCGTGCATGGGCGCAACCGCGTCGAATGCATGATGCGGCTGCGGCGGGCGCTGGATGAATTCGTCGTCGACGGTATCAAGACGACGTTGCCGCTGTTTCGCGATCTGGTCGGCAATGCCGACATCGCCAATGGCGATTATGACATCCACTGGCTGGAAAAATACCTGGCCAAGGAAGAGTAGTTCGGGGACGCGATGACCCGTCCTTACGCGCCCGGCTATCGCATCCCCACCGACCTTCTTCTCAAGGCCTACGCTTCGGGCGTCTTCCCGATGGCCGAAAGCGCCAGCGACCCAGAGGTGTTCTGGGTGCGGCCGGAGACACGCGGCATCATCCCGCTCGAAGGGTTCCACACGCCCAAAAGCCTGAGGAAGACGATCCGCAAAAACCCGTTCGACATCCGTTTCGATTTCGATTTCGAGGCGACGATCGACGGCTGCGCGGAAAGGCGCTCGACCTGGATCAACGCGCCGATCCGCGAGGCCTATGTGCAGTTGCATCGCATGGGCCACTGCCATTCGGTCGAGGCGTGGCATGAGGACAAGTTGGTCGGCGGCCTCTATGGCGTGTCGCTCGGACGAGTGTTCTTCGGCGAAAGCATGTTTTCCAAGGAAACGGATGCGTCGAAAATCTGCCTCGTGCATCTCGTCGAGCGCTTGAAGGCACGCGGCTTCGCGCTGCTCGATACGCAATTCACCACCGAGCATCTCAAGCGCTTCGGCGCGGTCGACGTCCCGCGCGGCAAGTATGAGAAGATGCTGGCTGACGCGCTGAAGGGCGAGGCGATCTTTTTTCCGTAGCGATTGGGCTACTTCGCGGCCGCTGCCTCGATCGGCGTCTGCGAGTGGAACATCATCTTCCAGCCGTTGACGCGATGGACATAGCCGGTGCTGACCAGCGCGGCGTAAGGTTCGCCGTTCTCGCGCGTCGCATGCGCCTCGTAGGTCAGCATGACGATGTCGCTGCCCGGCTCGATTATTCCCTTGAGCTCGATATCGAGATCGCGCCAGCGATTAGGCTTGGT
Source organism: Mesorhizobium sp. WSM4307 (assembly GCF_007003945.1). Taxonomy (NCBI): domain Bacteria; kingdom Pseudomonadati; phylum Pseudomonadota; class Alphaproteobacteria; order Hyphomicrobiales; family Phyllobacteriaceae; genus Mesorhizobium; species Mesorhizobium sp. WSM4307. Next base: position 6,816 of record NZ_VFTB01000018.1, on the reverse strand, counting down.
CGCGGTCTTGGCAAGATCGGCATTGTCCATCGCCTTTGCCATTCGCGGAAAGGCCACCAGGCATTCCGTGTCGGCATTGGCCGCGTAGTAGGCCGCATCGCCGGTCCAGAAGCCTTTTTCGAGTTCCAGCAGTTCTTTCTTGCTGGCCGTGATTCGCTTGGTGTCCGACATCGAAATATCCTCCGGGCGCGTCGATGCGCGGTCGTCCGTGATCCAACGCATGGTGGCCACGACGGTTCCCAGGGATCAGTTGGCGTCTGATGTGTCCGGTTGCGTGGGATCGGACTGTTCGGCGTCCGGGCTGGCCGCAGGCTTGGCGGCGGCTGGTTTGGTCGCGGGCGGCTTCGAAGCGTCAGCCTTGGTGGCGTCGGCCTTGGTGGCATCTGGCGCCGGCACATCGGACTTCTGTTTGCATTCCTTCAGCCAGACATCATAGACGGCATGCTCGACGGCGTTGAGACCAGGGCTTTCGGCGAACATCCAGCCGGTGAAGATGCGGCGGATCTTGCGGTCGAGCGTGATCTCGTCGACCTCGACGAAGGAATCGGTCTTCGGCTCCTCGTTCTGCGGCCGGGAATAACAGACGCGGGGCGTCACCTGCAAAGCGCCGAACTGCACCGTCTCGTCGATATAGACATCGAAGGTGATGATGCGGCCAGTGATCTTGTCGATGCCGGCGAACTCGGCAACCGGGTTGGCGATGCGATCCGATCCCGCTGGCGGTGCCGGCGCGGGGGCCGCCGGTGCCGGTGCGGGCGACGCTGCAAAGGCCGTGGCGCTGACGGCGAGGCCGGCGGCTAGCGTCAAACCGCCCGTCGATATCCGATTGAAAAAGCTCATATAGGGGTACCGGTGGTTCGCGCCCGGGTGATTCCGTCGATCGCCAAGGCTAGTCGCCGTTTTCTGATCAGCAAGCAGCTAAACACCAATTGTGGCGATAAAGGACCGGCCCGCACTTTGTGCCGTACAAGCCGGGGCCGTTACGACCCTGGCGTCCAGGCGTCATAGTCACCCGTAACCTGCGGGCGATGCTGATTGGTCAGCACCGAGCCCTTCGGGCGGTAGGCCGCTGGCGTGCCGGTCAGATTGGGCTTGTGCGGCTTCTGCCAATCGCGCGGCTTGTAGTCCTCGCTGGCCGGAGCGAGATCGACGCGGTGGTGGATCCAGCCATGCCAGCCGGGCGGAATGGCCGAAGCTTCCGAATAGTTGCGGTAGATGACCCAACGGCGGGTGCGGCCTTCCGAATCGATGCCGCCTTCGTAGTAGACATTGCCGACCTCGTCCTGGCCGACCCTCTTGCCGTACCGCCAGGTGTGCAAGCGTGTTCCCAGCGTCTGGCTGTTCCACCAAGTGAAAAACTGCGTCAGGAAAGTCTTCATCTCAGAGCCCTTTGCGCTGGCGGCGCCTGTTTCCTGCTTATGGCGTCAGGCCTTCGGGAAGGCAAGGGTTTTGCCATGGAGAGCGCGCAAATGGCGCGCCGGGGTGCCGACACATGCCTGTGCCCCCAAGAGGCGGCAGGATGCACGCTTGCCAAGCCTTTCCGCTCTTTCTAAAGCTCAGCGCGCCCATGCGGATATCCAATCCGGCCATGGGCCGAAGGAGGTGACGATTGGCCACGAAACTGCCGACCACCGACATTCGCATCGGCGCAGAGCTGATTCGCCGCCGCAAGGGCGGCATCCCGTTGGTCTGCCTGACCGCCTACACCTATCCTGTCGCCCGCCTGCTCGACCCGCATGTCGACCTGCTTCTGGTCGGCGACAGCGTCGCCATGGTCCTGCATGGCCACGAGACAACGCTCGGCGCCTCCCTGGAGATGATGATCGCGCATGGGCAAGCCGTGATGCGCGGCTCGGCCAGGGCCTGCGTGGTCGTCGACATGCCGGCCCGCAGCTACGAGGATTCGACGGAGCAGGCCGTGGCCTCGGCGCGGCGCATCGTTGACGAGATCGGCTGCCAGGCGGTGAAGCTTGAAGGCGGCGTCGACATGGCCGGGCAGATCGCGGCAATCGTCGCCTCCGGCATTCCGGTCATGGGTCATATCGGCCTGCTGCCGCAATCGGTAGAGAAGGACGGCGGCTATAAGATCAAGGGCCGCACGGACGAGACTGTCGCGGCGCTGATAGCCGACGCGCGCGCCGTCGAAAAGGCCGGCGCGTTCTCCGTGGTCATCGAAGGCACCATCGAGGCGGTCGCCGCCGACATCACACGCCGCATTGCGATTCCAACCATCGGTATCGGCGCCAGCGGCGACTGCGATGGCCAGATCCTGGTCATCGACGACATGGTCGGGCTGACCGTCGACCGCGTGCCGAAATTCGTCAAGGAATATGCCGATCTGCGCCGCGTGATCGCGAATGCCGCCGAGCGCTACGCAGCGGAGGTGCGAGACCGGACTTTCCCTGGTGCTGCCCATGTCTTTTCAAGTTCAAGAGCCTTTTCGGGCAAAGGCGGCGGGGATGGGTCATGAGTCGTCCCGAGGTCGTCGACAGCGTCGCCGCACTTCGCGCGCAGGTCAGTGACTGGCGGCGCGATGGCCTGCGCGTCGCCATGGTGCCAACCATGGGCGCGTTGCATGAGGGGCACCTCTCCCTGATCAGGATCGCCAGGGAAAAAGCCGAGCGCTGCATGGTGTCGATCTTCGTCAATCCGACGCAGTTCGCGCCGAGCGAGGATCTCGACAAGTACCCGCGCCAGTTGGCCTGTGACCTTGACCTGTTGGCGACGGTCAACGCCGATCTTGCCTTCACGCCGATGGTCGGCGCGATGTATCCCGCCGGCTTTGCCACCAGGATCTCGGTCGGCGGCCCGTCCGCCGGGCTCGAATCGGACTTTCGCCCCACTTTTTTCGAGGGCGTCGCCACCATTGTCGCCAAGCTTTTTCTTCAGGCGACGCCTGACTGTGCGGTCTTTGGCGAGAAGGACTACCAGCAGCTTTGCGTCGTCAGGCAGCTCTGCCGCGACCTCGACCTGCCTGTCGAGATCATCGGCGCCCCGACCATACGCGACGCGCATGGCCTGGCCATGTCGTCACGCAATGCCTATCTCGGCGAGGCTGAACTGGCTGTCGCCCGCCAGCTCAACGTCATCCTGCACAAGACGGCAGCGGCATTGGCGGCAGGCACACATCAAGATGACGCAACCGGGGAAGCCAGCTGCGCGCTCATTGCCGCCGGCTTCCAGAAGGTCGACTACGTCGAGGCCCGCGAAAGCCTGACGCTTGCGCCCTGGCGCCGCGACCGAGCTGGGCGCCTGCTTGCCGCGGCCTGGCTGGGCAAGACGCGGCTGATCGACAATGTGGAAGTTCCCGTTGCCTGATCGGATCGGGCTACGCCACGCCCTGTGCCCTGGCATGTCACCCGTCCGAAATTTCCGGCACGCGCTCACTCTTCCGTCGGCATATGCAGATACATCGACTGGATGCCGACACGGCCCGGACCGGTGAAGCGGTTGACGATGAAATTCATATTGGCGCCGAAGAAGCCGCTCGACAGGCGATCGATCTTGGTTTCCATCCTGACGGAGGAGTCCTTGAACAGCCAGCCGCCCGGCTCGATGTCGATGGTCTCGCCGGCGGCAAGCGTCTTTTCAAAGACGTTGCCGTAGCCGTGCAGCCAGACTATGCCGTCGCCGCTATCGCCGCGAAAACGGTCGATGAAGAAGCCGCTCTGGCCGAACAGCATCGTCGCCAGGCCGCGCACACGCTCGAATGTGTATTCGACATTGCCGGTTGCGGCGAGAAACTGGTGTTCGCGCACCTGGATCTCCTCGCCACGCCTGAGATGGATCGGCACGATGTGGCCTGGTCCATCGCGGCTGAAGGCGATGATGCCCGCTCCCGACGCCTCGGTGACGAAGATCTGCATCCCGGCCATCATGCGCTTCAGCGCGCCCTTCAGCGATTTCAGACCGATTGTGATGGTCGAGTTCTTCCACAACAGGATGTGGTGCTCGAAATAGACAGGCATCCGCGTCACATCGACCGAAAGCACGGGAACCAGTTCGCCGGCTATGTGATAGGTGACGCCACCAAAGGTCTCGTCCGACACCTGTGTCGGCATCAGTTCCGGCAGGCTTGGCATGGTTCCCCCCCAGCGCTACCCAGCGTGCCAGTCCATTCCGGCTTCCGCGCGGTCAGCACCGGCAGCTTTGGTGCGGAGCCCTCAGGCCGTCAAACGAAAACGGGCGCATCCAGCGCCGCTCGCGCGAAGGTGATCAAGCGAGGTTCACTTCGAAGGAATCAGCCGGCAAGAGACCGGCGGTAGACCAGTGTCGGCTCGCCCGGGGCACCCGCGTGCCCGCCGGCATCGCCGGATCGCACGAAGCCGTTCGCTTCATAGAAGGCGATGGCGCGGGTGTTCCGCGCCTCCACTTCCAGGCGGATGGCGCGGGCTTCCGGAAAACTCTCGATGATCTCGTCGAGCAACATCCCGCCAATGCCCCTGCCCTGCAGGCCCGGAAGCACGTAGAGCTGTTTCAGGACAACCTCTTCTCCGCCACCAATGCCCTCGGCAAAAGCCACGCCGCCAATGCGCTTGCCGTCATCGGCGACGAGGAACTCGCTGTTCGGCTTGGTCAGTCTCGTTTTCAGAGACGCAATCGAGTGCCACTCGTCGGTGATTTCGGTAACCCGCCTGGCGCCATAGATCGCGTCGTAGGTGGCGTGCCAGGTTTCAACCAGCAGCGCGCGGATGGCAGCGAGATCGCGTTCGCCGGCGGTGCGGACGAACATGGCCTTACTCGATGCCGAGCTTGGCCTTGACGAGGTCGTTGACCGCCTGCGGATTGGCCTTGCCGCCGGTCGCTTTCATCACCTGGCCGACGAACCAGCCAGCCATGGTCGGCTTGGCGCGCGCCTGTTCGACCTTGTCGGGATTGGCTGCGATCACCTCGTCGACCGCCTTCTCGATGGCGCCGGTATCCGTGACCTGTTTCATGCCACGGCTTTCGACCAGCGCACGCGGATCGCCGCCTTCGTTCCAGACGATCTCGAACAGGTCCTTGGCGATCTTGCCGGAGATGGTGCCGTCCTTGATCAGGTCGATGACCGCGCCGAGCTGGTCGGGCGAAACCGGCGCATTTTCAATGTCCTTGCCCACCTTGTTCAACTGGCCGAGCAGATCGTTGATGACCCAGTTGGCGGCGAGCTTGCCGTCGCGGCCGGCGGCCACCTTCTCGAAATAATCGGCGACCGACTTTTCCGACACCAGGATCGAAGCGTCGTAAGTCGAGAGACCCAGCGAGGAGATGAGCCGCGCCTTCTTGTCGTCGGGCAATTCCGGCAGCTCTTTGGCCAAAGCATCGACATAGGCCTGATCGAATTCCAGCGGCAGCAGGTCGGGATCGGGGAAATAGCGGTAATCGTGCGCTTCTTCCTTCGAGCGCATCGAGCGCGTCTCGCCCTTGACCGCATCATACAGCCGCGTTTCCTGATCGATCTTGCCGCCGTCCTCGATAATGGCGATCTGGCGGCGTGCCTCGAAGTCGATGGCCTGGCCGATAAAGCGGATCGAGTTCATGTTCTTGATCTCGCAGCGGGTGCCGAACTCACCACCAGGCCGGCGTACCGAGACGTTGACGTCGGCGCGCAGCGAGCCTTCATCCATGTTGCCGTCGCAGGTGCCGAGATAGCGCATGATGGTGCGCAGCTTGGTGACATAGGCCTTGGCCTCATCGCCGGAACGCAGGTCAGGCTTGGAGACGATTTCCATCAGCGCCACGCCGGAACGGTTGAGGTCGACATAGGACATGGTCGGATGCTGGTCGTGCATCGACTTGCCGGCGTCCTGTTCCAGATGCAGCCGCTCGATGCCGACCTCGATGTCCTCGAACTCGCCCTGCCGGTCCGGTCCGACCGAAACGATTACCGTGCCCTCGCCGACGATCGGCTGCTTGAACTGCGAAATCTGGTAGCCCTGCGGCAGGTCGGGATAAAAGTAATTCTTCCGGTCGAAAACCGACTTGTGGTTGATCTGCGCCTTCAGCCCGAGACCGGTGCGGATCGCCTGTTTGACGCACTCCTCGTTGATGACAGGCAGCATGCCCGGCATTGCCGCATCGACCAGGCTGACATTGGCGTTGGGGGCCGCACCGAAAGCGGTCGAAGCGCCGGAAAACAATTTTGCTTCCGAGATGACCTGCGCGTGCACCTCGAGACCGATGATGATTTCCCAGTCACCGGTGGCGCCGGGGATCAAGCGTTTTGCATCGGGCGTGCGGGTATCGATGAGGGTCATGGCGGCCTGCAAATTACGATGAGTGAACTCACGTTTGAACGTGACTTTCACGTCTGAAGTGAAAGTCATTCGCTAGTGCAAACCGCCAGAAGAGACAAGCGCAAAGCCGCCGGCTGGCCTTTTCAGCCGCTTTCGCCTATAGGACTCCCATTCCAATGGAGAGTGGATGTCCACTTACGCTCAGTCCCGGTAAGGCCCTGACCTCATAGCGAGGCAGGGCAGAAAACCTGAAACCCCGTGTCGCGAAGCTTCGCGGCGGCGGCATTTTTTGTTTTCCCGGAATGCTCCACATGGATATTTCGCGCACTGAACAGCGCATCCTGCATCTGCTTGCGCAGGGCGGACGCATTGAAATCGAAAAGAACCAGAAGAAACGGATCGCCTCCGTCAAATGCCTGACCCGCGATGGCTGGCACTATCCGGGCGTCGATCTCGACCTGTTTCGAAAGCTGAAACGCAAAAAGGCGGTTTCGTCGTCGGGCGGCGGTCCCTACCGCATCACCAGGCGCGGCCTCGAACTCGTCCGCTCCGAACTCGACAACCGATAGACTACCGTTCCGGGGGGGCGGGGGGGGGGGGG
>NZ_VFTB01000017.1:0-134789 GCF_007003945.1 Mesorhizobium sp. WSM4307 | reverse complement strand
TGGCCCCTGTGCAATACAGGATCCAGCCCCTAAACTCACCACATCAATGAACCGTCCAACTTTACGGGGTCAGTTCATCGCGCCGGGTTTTTTGTTTCTCGGACAAGGCAGGGGTCGGGGCTACACCTGACCGCCGCCTTCCTTCTCGGCCTCCTGCTTCAGCGTCGCGATGAAGCGCTTGGTCCGTTCGCGCTCCGGATTGCCGAACAATGTGGCCGACGGCCCCTGCTCGACGATAACGCCCGCATCGAGGAACACCGCTTCCTGGGCGATCTTGGAGGCAAGCCGCAGGTCGTGCGTCGCCATCACCATGGTCGTGCCTTCGCTGGCGAGCTTGCCGAGCACGTCGACCACCTCTTGCGCCAGTTCCGGATCGAGCGCCGAAGTCGGCTCGTCGCACAGCAGCACCTTCGGCGACGGCGCCAAGGCGCGGGCGATCGCCACGCGCTGCTGCTGGCCGCCTGACAGCGTCGCTGGCCACGCATCGGCCTTGTGCGCCATCCCGACCTTTTCCAGCAAGGCCAGCGCCCGCTCACGCGCCTCCCCGGGCGACCATTTCAGCACGGTCACCAGTCCCTCCATGACGTTCTCGATGGCGGTGCGGTGCGGGAACAGCTGGAAATTCTGGAACACCATGCCGGTCTGCAGGCGCAGCCGCCTGATATCGGCGGCCGGCACCTTGATGCCCGGGCGAAACTCGAGCGTCTCGTCGCCGATGCGCACCGTGCCCGAAGTCGGGATCTCCAGGAGGTTGATGCAGCGCAACAGCGTGCTCTTCCCCCCGCCCGAAGGGCCGACCAGTGCCGTGACACTGCCTTCGGCGATCGCGACCGTCACGCCCTTGAGCACCAGATTGTCGCCGAAGCGCTTTTCGATATTGGTGAGGCCGATCATGCGCGCGCCTCCAGGAAGCCGCCATAGCGGTTGAGCCGTTCCTCCAGCCGCGTCTGCAGGGCCGACAGCACGGAACTCATCGCCAGATAGAGGATCGCCGCCTCGACATAGAGGATCAGCGGCTCATAGGTGGTGGCGACGATGCGCTGCGCCGCCTGGAACATCTCGGGCACGGTGATGGCGGCGGCCAGCGAGGTGTCCTTGACCAGCGAGATGAAGGTGTTGGAGAGCGGCGGCACCGCGACGCGGCCGGCTTGCGGCAGTATGGTGCGCCGCATCGCCTGGCTCCAGGTCATGCCGATCGAATAGGCGGCTTCCCACTGGCCCTTCGGCACGGAGCCGATGGCCGCGCGGATGATTTCCGACGTGTAGGCGCCGATATTCAGCGTGAAGCCGATCAGCGCTGCGGTAAAAGCATCGAGCAGGATGCCGACCGACGGCAGGCCGTAGAAGATCAGGAACAGCTGCACCAGCAGCGGCGTGCCGCGGAAGATCCAGACATAGAAGCGCACGAGCATGACCAGCGGCTTCGGCCCGAACAGTCGGCCGAGTGCTGCCCCGAGGCCAACGGTCAGGCCCAGCACGAAGGACAAGAGCGTCAGCGGCACGGTGAAAATCAGGGCGGCCCAGAGCAGCGAAGGCAGCGACTCCAGCATCAGTTGCAGCCAGTGCGGCACGAAAGACCCTCCAGAATGGTCGAGATGGCTTCATTGAAGCGCGAATGCGTCAGCCATATCTAGACAAAAGCGGCGAGCCGTCAAAGACGGCCCGCCGCTGGTGCATTACAGGGGCGACAACTCGCCCTCACTCGAAATTACTTCGAGACGTCCTGGCCGAAATAGGTGTCGGCGATCTTCTTGTAGGTGCCGTCGGCCTTGATATCGGCCAGCGCCTTGTTGATGGCGGCAACCAGTTCCGGATCGCCCTTGCGCACGATGACGCCGGAATAGTCGGCGTTTTCCTCTTGCGCGGCGATCTTCACATTGGCGTCGGGCTTGTGCTTCTTGAAGTCGAGGAACGACAGGCTGTCATTGATGGTGGCGTCGGCGCGGCCGGTCAAAAGCAGCTGGATAGACTGGTCGAAGCCGTCGGTGCCGACCAGTTCGGCGCCGTTCGCCTCGGCCAGCTTGCCGAAGTTCGAAGTCAGCGACTGCGCCGACTTCTTGCCCTTGAGATCGGCGAAAGTCTTGATGTCAGGGTTGTCGCCGCGCACGATCAGCACCGCCTTGGAGGCGATGTAGGGATCGGAGAAATCATACTTGGCCTTGCGGGCGTCGGTGATGCCGACCTCGTTGATGACGGCGTCGTAGCGCTTGACGTCGAGACCGGCGATCAGCCCGTCCCATTTGCCCTCGAGGAACTCGACCTTGACGCCGAGCTTGTCGGCGAGCGCCTTGGCGATCTCGACGTCGAAGCCGACCAACGCGCCGGACGCGTCATGGTAGGTGAAGGGCGCGTAGGTGCCTTCCGTGCCGACCTTGATGACGCCGACCTGCTTGATCTGATCGAGATTGGCGCCGGCATGGCCTGATGTGGCCGCCAGGGCCTGCAGTGTTCCGGCGACGATAAGCGACTTGAGCCATTTCATATTTTTGTGATCCCGTCCTTGGCCTGATGTCTGGCCTGCTGTGAGGGCTGGAAAATGACAGATGCGAGCCGAAAGAATAAGGAACCTGATTTCAAAAACAAAGAAATCCTGAAACCAAATTCTCCAAATACGAGTCCGTGCAGCGACTGAACGTCCCCGGAGACCGCGTCGAAATCGCCCGGACAGCATCACTCGCCCGCCCGCGCCAGCGGAACCTTTCTCGCGCATGGCAGTTTTGGCTGTTGTAGGGCGCGACGCCGCGATTTCAACCGGTGCCCTGCCAAGTTCGTAACATCGGGTATATCGCCTGAGCAGGGAGCGCCTCATGATGGAAGATACGGCAGGACGGATCATGGTCCGCGCGGCGATGAAGGCTCCCTATCTCGAACGCGACGAGGAACATCGGTTGGCCTTGCTCTGGAAGCAAGACAACGACCAGAACGCCCTGCACAGCATCACCGTGGCGCATATGCGGCTGGTCATTTCCATGGCCTCGAAATTCCGCCATTACGGCCTGCCGCTCGGCGACCTGATCCAGGAAGGCCATGTCGGCCTGCTCGAGGCCGCCGCCCGCTTCGAGCCCGAGCGCGAGGTGCGGTTTTCCACCTATGCGACGTGGTGGATCCGGGCCTCGATGCAGGACTACATCCTGCGCAACTGGTCGATCGTGCGCGGCGGCACCAGTTCCGCGCAGAAAGCCCTGTTCTTCAACCTGCGCCGCCTGCGCGCCCGGCTGGCGAACGGCGCCGAGCCGCTTTCCAACACGACGCTCTACCGCGAAGTGTCGGTTGCGCTTGGCGTCTCCGAGGCTGACGTGGCGATGATGGATTCACGGCTGTCGGCGCCCGACTCCTCACTCAACATGCCGCTTGCCGATGATGCGGGCGCGACCGAGCGGATGGACTTCCTGGTTTCCGACGATCCGCTGCCCGACGAGATCGTCGGCGACAAGATCGATGTCGCGCGCCGTTCGCTTTGGCTGCGGGAGGCGCTTCACGCGCTGAACGCCCGTGAACTCAGGATCATCGAGGAACGCCGGCTGAACGACGAGGGCGCCACGCTCGAGGCGCTCGGCGAGACGCTCGGTATTTCCAAGGAACGCGTCCGCCAGATCGAGGCCCGCGCCATGGAAAAGCTCAAAGTGGCGCTGGTGAAGCAGAACCCGGAATTTCTGGCGACAGCCGCCTGATTCCGCGTAGCGGGATCCTATTTGTCGGTGACGATCTTGACCTTGTCGCCGGCCGAAACCGCGGCCCCCGGCGACAGCGCGTTGAGCACGCGGAACAGATCGAGCTTGCGGTCGACGCCGACCATCTGCGCGGCGAGCGATCCCATGGTCTGCCCCGGCTGCACGGTGAGCACGCGGATGTGCAGCGGCTTCAGAGCCGCTTTTTCAGCGGCACTCAGGATGCGGAACGACCCGCTGACCGAACGCGCCACCGCCTCCAGCGAGGTGCTGGCCGAGGGCGCCGCGGTCAGCAACCGGTAGACCTGGCCGCCGGCACGGATCACCGCGATGTCGAACTGCCAGCCTTCAGCACTGGCATGCGCGGTCGCGGCCTCGTTGCCGTTGATGGTTTCCTGCTTGACGCTGCTGTCATCGAGACCGGCCACCCAGCCGCTTCTGATGTAGTCGGTCAGGGCGCGGTTCTTGTCGATCGAAACCCCGTCGAAGCGGATCGCAATGTCGCCCGGCCCGGTCGCCGTCACCGCCGCCGCCGAATTGTCGATGATGAAACCGTCCGGCACCGTGAACGACACGCCGAGACCCGGATGCAGGAAGGTCTCGCCACGCACATAGCCTTCTTCCGGCGTGTCGCCATAGAGCAGGCCGTCTATGCCGGCGAGGAAGGAATCGCGGTCGCGGGTGCCGACGCCGGGCGCGCCGAACTGGCGGGCATGGCGCTGCGCCAGGTCGATGCGCTGCGGCGTGTTGGGGTGCGTCGCCAGGAAGTCGAGGCTGGCGTCGGTGGCGCCGCTGATCGAGCGGAAATCGGTATAGGCCGACATCGACTGCAGGAAGCGGCCGGCGGCATAGGGGTCGTAGCCAGCTTCGCCGATCGACTTGATGCCGATGGCGTCGGCCTCGAGCTCCTGGTTGCGCGAGAACTGCGCCAGCCGGAGCTTGCCGCGGATCAAAGCCGCCTTGGCGGTCGGGCTGTCGCCGAGCACATCGGAAACCACTTTGGTCGCCAGGCCTTCCTCGGCCTCCAGCTGCTGACGCTGCAGGCCGTGATTGGCAGTGACGTGGCCCATCTCATGCGCGATGACGGCGGCGAGTTCGGACGAATCATTGGCCAGCGCCAGCAGACCGCGCGTGATGTAGAGATAGCCGCCCGGCAGCGCGAAGGCGTTGACGTTGGGCGAATTGAGGATGGTGATGCGGTAGGTCTGGGTCGGGTTCGCCGACACAACGGTCAGATTGCCGACGACCTTGGCGACCATGCGCTCGAGCTTGGGATCGGAATATTCGCCGCCATAGGTCGCCAGGATGCGCGGATGCTGCGCCTTGGCCAGTTCGGCGAGCTTGTTGTTGGCACTGACATTGTCGACCGTGATCGGCTTGTCGGACGGCTGGAAGCCGGATTCCTGGACTTCCGGAGGCGTGAACATCTGGCAGCTTGCGAGCGCCACGGCAAAGCCGGCCAGCGCCAGAAAGCGCGCTAGCGGGTTCATTCGTAGCTTGTCGACGCCGATCGCCAGAGCGGCTTCCTTTCAGGTCCCGGCGCATGACCAAGAAAATCGGGAGCGATCTTCGGAACCTGTCATGCGCAAATACAAATTTCTACGGCACCCGATGCGCGTCCCCTGGGGCGCGCGGCGGATGCAGTAGGCAAATCACGGCCTGTGCCGGACCAGTAGGGCGGACCTAGCCACACTACTTCTGCCATGGCAAGCAAGCGCCCCTTCGCCTGATACCGGTTTGACCGTAAATTATGTCCGCTTCCGGGCAATATCTCGTGATACGGTATTGCCGGCACCTGCACCGATATAGCGCCGGAACGCCTCCGGACCAGCCCCGGCAAAGAAATCGTCCGCGCTGCCGGTGGCGGCAACGGCGCCATCGTCCAGAAACACCACATTCTGGCCGATGCGGCGGGCGTCCTGTGGCTGGTGCGTGACGAACAGCACCGTCATGCAGCGCTCCGCATGCACACCGGCAACCAGGTCGAGCATATCGTCACGCAAGGCGGGCCCGAGCGAAGCGAAGGGCTCGTCGAGCAGCAGCACCGGGCGATCGCGCACCAGCACGCGCGCCAGGGCGACGCGCTGGCGCTCGCCGCCGGAGAGTTCGCGCGGCAGCCGCTTGTCCTTGCCGCCAAGGCCTGTGCGTTCCAATGCCTCGGCAATGGCGGTTCGATCGGCTTCGGTCAGCCGCAGCGATGGCGAGCGGCCGAGCCCGACATTCTGCTCGACGGAGAGATGCGCAAAAAGGTTGTTTTCCTGAAACACCATCGACACCGGCCGCGCAGCCGGAGGATCGGCGCCGACATCGACACCGCCGATCACCACACGGCCTGACCGCGGCGTCTCGAAGCCGGCGACGAGGTTGAGCAGGGTCGACTTGCCCGAACCGCTCGGCCCCATGATGGCGGTGATTTCCGCCGCCGCGAAGGCGACATCGAAGGTGAGCGGCACCTCGCCATAGCTGAACGAGACCTTGTCCAGCCGCACCGGAACACCCTTCCCTCTCATCGCCCCGTCAGACATTGCAGACCTTGTCTCTTCCCAGCCAGTCCGCCGCCAGCACCAGGGCGAGGCAAACGAGGCCAAGCAACAGCGCCAGGCCGGCGGCGTCCTCGGTGCGGTAGCTGCCCATGCGCGCCAGGAGAAGGTAAGGCAAGGTCTGCACGGAATCACTGCCGAACAGTGCGATGACGCCGAGATCGCCGAGCGACAGCGCCATGGCGAAGGCGAAGGCGGTGGCGAGCGGCCGCCGCAATGACGGCCAGTCGACCAGCCGCAGCCTCGCCCAGCCGGAAATGCCGAGCTGCGCGCAGAGCCGTTCGTGGCGCTCGCTCGCCGCGTCATAGGCGGGACGGACGGCCCGCAGCGCGAAAGGCATCGCCATGACAGCGTTGACGGTGACGACCATGACCGGGGCGATGGCAAAGACATCGCCGGCATGGCGCAGCAGGAGGAACCAGCCGGCTCCGATGACGATCGGCGGCACGACCAGCACAAAACCGGCACCGGTATCCGTGGCATGTTCCAGCAGTGTTCGTGGACCGGCGCGGCGGTTCAACGCGAGTGCCCGCCGCGCCATGGTCAGCGCCAGCGACAGCATCACCGAAAGCAGCGCCGACAGGAAAGCCAGCACCGCACTGGTCAGCGTCGCCTGCCGGACTGTGGCCTCGCCGGCGAGCCGGCCGAGATCGGCGCCCAAGCCTGCCGAGACGGTCGCGGCCATCGGTCCGACAACGAACAGCAGCGCCAGCACGATGAGCACGGCGTTGAGTGACGCCTCCGTCGTATTGACGGAGAGATAACGGCGCGCCGCCACCGGCAGGTTGGTGTCGCCGACGACATTGGCGCCAAGCCGCGTCAATGCCAGCACCATGACAAAGGTCAGCGCGATCTGCAGCAAGGTCAGGGCGACCGCCCGCGCCGGGTCGAAATCGAAGCGCAGTGCCTGGTAGATGCCGACCTCCAGCGTCGTCGCGGCCGGGCCGCCGCCGAGCGTCAACACGATGGTGAAGGAGGTGATGCAGAGCATGAAGACCAGCCCGGCGACACCCGGCAGAGCGGCGCGCAGCGTCGGCCATTCGATCAGCCGGAAGGCCGGCCGCGCCGCCATGCCGAGCTGGCTTGCCAGCCGCCACTGGTCGGCGGGAATCGTCTGCAGCGCCTCGAGGAACAGGCGGGTCGCTAACGGCAGATTGAAGAAGACGTGGGCCACGAGAATGCCGGACAAGCCATAGATCCCTGGCCAACCCTGGCCGCCGACGGCGCTGAACAGGCCGGCGAAATAGCCGGCACGGCCGTACAGCGCCAGTATGCCGAGCGCCGCGACGATCGCCGGCAGTGCCAGCGGCACGGCGAAGAGCTGCAGGATGAAGGCGCGGCCGAAGAAACGCGGATGCCGCGACAGGGCGCGCGCCACGAACAGCGCCGGGATGACCGAAAACAGGGTCGAGAGGGTGGCCTGCCAGAGTGTGAAGCGCACGACGCGAAGCAGATAAGGATCGAAGGCCGCCCAGGCTCCCGAGAAATCATGGGCGCCTTCGACAAGCAGACCCGCGAATGCGCCGCCGATCAGCAGCGTGATCGCGCCGAGCGCAATGATGCCAGCGCTGACGCGGGGATCAGCGCGTTGCACGATCGACCGCCAGTCTCCGCATAGCGACACTTATAGAAGGTTGCGTTCCTTGGCGCCCCCCTCTGTCCTGCCGGACATCTCCCCCACAAGGGGGGAGATTGGCTGTTTCAGCGCCTCGCTCATACCTATAGCGTCGGCGATTGGCGAAATCACCGATAGCATTCGATCTCCCCCCTTGTGGGGGAGATGTCCGGCAGGACAGAGGGGGGCGCCGTAGAGCACTCATCTTTCGATCATATGGCCAAACTATTTGCTCATCACCGCCAGCCATTCATCCACCCAGGCCTTGCGGTTGGCGGCGACCTCCTCGGGGCTGAACAGCAGGGTCTTGGCCGGCTTGACCAGTTTGTCGAAGGCCGGGTTGAGCGGCTTGTCGGTCTTGCCTGCCGGGAACATCCAGTTGGTCTCGGGAATGGCATCCTGGAATTTCGGCCCGGTCATAAAGGCGATGAATTTTGCAGCCAGCGGGTTCTTGGCTCCGGTCGTGGTGATGCCGGCGACCTCGATCTGCAGATATTCGCCTTCCTCGAAGGAAGCGGCCTGGTAGCGCTCCGTGTTCTCGGCGACCATGTGATAGGCCGGCGAGGTCGTGTAGGACAGCACCATCGGCGCCTCGCCCTTGGTGAACAGGCCATAGGCCTCGCTCCAGCCCGGCGTCACGGTCAGCACCTTCGTCTTGAGCTTGGCCCAGGCTTCCGGCGCCTTGTCGCCATAGACCGACTTCACCCACAACAGCAGGCCGAGACCCGGCGTCGAGGTGCGCGGATCCTGGATGACGATCTTGTCGTCGGCACTGCCTTCGACCAGTTCCTTCAGGCTCTTCGGCGGCGTTTTCAGTTTTTCGGTGTCATAGACGACGGCGAAGTAGCCGTAGTCGAAGGGAACAAAAGTATCGTCGCTCCAGCCACCCGGCACGTTGACATCGGAGACCGCGCCATGCGGGGCAAACAACCCGCTAGCCTTGGCATCGGCGGTGAGATTGGTGTCGAGGCCGAGCACGATATCGGCCTTGGTCGACGCGCCTTCGAGCTTGACGCGGTTCAGCAGGGCCACACCATCGGCGACCGAGACGAACTCGACGTCGCAGCCGCATTCGGCCTCGAATTCCTTCTTCACCACCGGGCCTGGGCCCCAGTCGGCGGTGAAGCTCTCATAGGTGTAGACGGTGAGCTTGTCCTTGGCCAAGGCCGGCCCGGACAGCGCCACGGCCATGGTCGAGACAAGAGCGTATAAAAGCGTGCGCATCGGCGCCTCCTTCGTTCGAATTGAAAGGAATTGAGGCGTCGGACTATCCGAAACGTCTAATCCCTCCGCCGGTACAAACCGGATCAGGTTCAGCGGGTTGGCGAGACTGCCTCTCAGCCGGTCCGCGAAGATCGCGTCCGGCACCCCGTTAGAGCGTTTTGACACATAGGCCGGGTCGGGGAACCGCGCAAGTGGCAGTTTGCCGGCCTTCCGTTTCCGCTGCCGGGCTGGTACAGGCCACCAGATATGAGCACATTCACCATTCTGCTTGGCGGCGATCTCATCCGCACGCCCCGGCTCGACCGCCAGGTCGGAGGCTCGCGCGTCATTGCCGCCGACGCCGGCATCGGCCATGCGCGGCTGCTGGGCCTGATCCCGGAACTGTGGGTCGGCGATTTCGATTCCGTGCCGGCCGACCTGCCTGACGATCTCGCCGCGGTGCCCCGCCAGACCTTCCCGCGAGAGAAGGACAAGACCGACGGTGAACTGGCTATTGCCGCAGCCATCGAGCGTGGCGCGACCAGCCTGGTGCTGGCGGGCGCGTTCGGCGGCAAGCGCGCCGACCACGCTTTCCTGCATCTGGCGCTCGCCCTGCGCCTGGCCGAGGCCGGAATGGAGGTGCTGTTGACCAGCGGCGCCCAGGAAGGCGTACCCTTGGCGTTGGGAACGGCTGGCTTCGACTATGCCGACGGCACGCTGTTTTCGATCCTCGGCTTTTCCGAGCTTGTCGGCCTGACCGTCACTGGCGCCAAATGGCCGCTCGACCAGGTCGAGGTGGCCTTCGGTTCGTCGCTGACCATTTCCAACGAGGTCAAGGGCCGCCTCGAAATCGCGCTCGGCCACGGCCGCGCGCTGCTGCTCGCGCATCCGTATCCACTACCTGAAAGCTGACATGGCCCCGCCCCTTCTCAATCTCGACGGGATAAAACTGACCTTTGGCGGCACACCGCTGCTCGACGGCGCTGCCTTGACCGCTTCGGCTGGTGACAAGATCGCGCTGGTCGGCCGCAACGGGTCCGGCAAGTCGACGCTGCTCAAGATCGCCGCCGGCCTGATCGAGCCGCAGGATGGCGAGGTGTTCCGCCAGCCCTCGGCAACCGTCCGCTATCTGCCGCAGATGCCCGACATGGAAGGTTTCGCCACCGTGCGCGCCTATGTCGAGGCGGGGCTTGGGCCAGCCGACGATCCTTATCGCGCCTCCTATCTGATGGAGCATCTTGGTCTCACCGGCGAGGAACGGCCGGGCGATCTCTCAGGCGGCGAGGCCAGACGCGCAGCCCTGGCCCGTGTCATGGCGCCGGAGCCTAATATTCTGTTGCTTGACGAGCCGACCAACCATCTTGACCTGTCGGTCATCGAATGGCTGGAAGAAGAGCTCGTGCGCACCTCCTCGGCGCTCATCGTCATCTCGCACGACCGCCGTTTCCTTGAGCGCGTGTCGCGCGCCACCGTCTGGCTGGACCGTGGCCAGACCCGCAGGCTGGACAAGGGCTTTGGCCATTTCGAGGAATGGCGCGACCAGGTGCTGGAAGAGGAAGAGCGCGAGCAGCACAAGCTTGGCCGCCAGATCGTGCGCGAGGAGCACTGGCTGCGCTATGGCGTGACCGCACGCCGCAAGCGCAACATGCGCCGCTTGGGCGAGCTGCAGACCATGCGCCAGCGTTTCCGCGGCCATGGCGGCGCCGAAGGCACCGCGACCATGGTGGCGAGCGACGCCGCCGAATCCGGCAAGCTGGTGATCGAAGCCAAGAACATCGAGAAGAGCTTTGGCGACCTCACCGTGGTCAAGGGCTTCTCGACCCGCATCCAGCGCGGCGACCGCGTCGGCCTCGTCGGACCGAATGGCGCCGGCAAGACGACGCTTTTGAAGATGCTGACCGGCGAATTGGCGCCGGATGCCGGCTCGGTGCGGCTCGGCACCAATCTGGAAATCGCCACGCTCGACCAGAAGCGCGAGGCGGTCGATCCGCAGGAGACGCTGGCGCAGTACCTCACCGACGGGCGTGGCGAGAATCTGGTCATCAATGGCGAGCAGCGCCATGTCGTCTCCTACATGAAGGATTTCCTGTTCAAGCCGGAGCAGGCCCGCACACCGGTGCGCGAACTGTCCGGCGGCGAGCGGGCGCGGCTGATCCTGGCGCGCGTGCTGGCACGGCCGGCGAACCTCCTGGTGCTCGATGAGCCGACCAACGATCTCGACATGGAAACACTGGAACTGCTGCAGGAACTGGTCGCCGGCTTCGCCGGCACCGTCATCCTGGTCAGCCACGACCGCGATTTTCTCGACCGCACCGTGACCAGCATCATCGCGCCGGACGGCGGCGGCCGCTGGATCGAATATGCCGGCGGCTATTCCGACATGCTGGCGCAGCGCGGCGGCACCAGGCTCGACGACCGCAAGGCGCGCGCCAGGGCTGAAGCCGCCGATGCGCCGGCGACGGACAGGAGCGAACCGGCAGCTCCGAAAGGGCCAGCGAAGAAACTGTCGTTCAAGCAGAAATTCGCCCTGGAATCGCTGCCCAAGAAGATCGAGGCGGTGACCGCGTCGATCTCGCGGCTGGAGAACAACATCGCCGACCCGGGCTATTACGAGCGCGATCCGGCCTCCTTCCAGAAAACCATCGCCGCCCTCGACAAGGAGCGCGCAACGCTGGCCGCGCTCGAGGAAGAGTGGCTGGAACTGGAGATGCTGCGCGAGGAGATGGAGGGGTAAACGATTGTATGCGGCCTTTTGTGCGCGTATATTGTGCGCATAAAGAAGGACCTCCCCATGCTTCAATCGGCACCAAAACCTCAGAGGACGTCCGTCAACACATCCATTGACTCTCAATTGATCAAAGACGCCAAGGCGTTGGGCATCAACATCTCCCGCGCTGCCGAGGCAGGTATCGCGAAAGCGATAGCGACGGAAAAAACGCGCCGATGGCAGGAAGAAAACAAGGAAGCCATCGAAAGCTCCAATGAATATGTCAGGCGCAACGGACTGCCATTGGCCAAACACCGGCCGTTCTGATGGCGCGTTACGACTTTTATCGGAATGCCGAGGGCGACGGTTATCTGCTGGATGTGCAGTCAGACCTTCTTGAAGGGCTGAGCACGAGGGCCATCATTCCCTTGATGCCGGCTAACACGGCGCCGGTTCCTGGCCGCCGGCTAAACCCGACCTTCGCCATAAACGGCAGGGATCATGTAATGGTCACACAGTTTTTGTCAGCCTTCAGTGTCTCTGAATTGCAGAGCCCGGAAGGAAACCTTTTCAGGCATCATGACGATATCGTCGCCGCGCTCGACATGCTGTTCCAGGGTTTCTGAGTGAAGGCGACCGTTGCGCCGCCTTCTCAGCCCGCCGTCTTTGCCTGCCAGGCCTTGATCGCCTCGTCGAACACCTTCTCGCCGGGAATGCCTTTTTCCATCGTCAGCAGGGCCCGGCGCCCGGTCTTGTAGACGACCGGAACGTCGATCCAGTCCTGGCCGCGCAGCAAGGTCATGTTGGCGTCCTCGTCGGCCTTAGTGTCGTTGAGCGCGACGAGGAAGAAGCCGTCGGCGATCTTGGCGGGTATACCGATCAGCGGGCTGCCGGCATCCTGCTCGGAACTCTTCATCGCCACGCGCAATATGTTGTCGACGCCACCGCCTTCAAAGCCGTCGGGCGTCAGGAAGATCATCTCGATGATGTGGCTGGCCGGCAGCGTCTGGTCGGTGTTGCGGCGGATGGTCATGCGCAACTGGATGTCCTTGCCGGGTATGGTCGCCTCGGCGCGGATCGCCGGCTCGGGCGGCAGGTCGCCACCGGGCGATTCCTGCACCAGCGACCAGACGATGCTGCCGGGCTCGGCCGAACCCTGCGCGGTGCTGGTGCGCTCCTCATAGAAGATCGCCTTCTGGCCGACCGGCACCGAGGTCTGCGTCGCTGGGGCACCCGCCGGTGCCGCGGGCGTGGCGCCCGCCGGGGCGGGCGGTGGCGTGGCGGCGGCATTGGCCGGCGCGGCTGGTGCGGCGCTGTCGGCAGGCGGGGTCGCGGGGGGCGCGGTGCCAGCCGCGGGTGCGGGTGCGGTCGCGGCAGGCGCCGCCGCGGCTGGCGCGGGCGCGGCTGCGGCCGGGGGCGGATTGGCCGGGGCATT
Source organism: Mesorhizobium sp. WSM4307 (assembly GCF_007003945.1). Lineage (NCBI taxonomy): Bacteria > Pseudomonadati > Pseudomonadota > Alphaproteobacteria > Hyphomicrobiales > Phyllobacteriaceae > Mesorhizobium > Mesorhizobium sp. WSM4307. The sequence goes on along the minus strand of NZ_VFTB01000017.1, from coordinate 121,621 downwards.
CGTCGCCGATGGCGGTGTCGTCAGCGCTGCGACGGATTCACCCTCGCCTATGCCGGTTTGGCCAGCGGCCGGGCCGGGGTCGGTTTCGCCGCCTTCGGGCGTCAGCCGCTGCGTGAATTTCGTCCCCTCGGCACCTGCCGCGGGCGCTGGCGCCGCCGGGGCGTCGGTCGCCGGCTTGGCCGGCGCCGGTTTCACGGGTTCGGTCTTGGCGACGACCTTGCTGCCGTCGAGGCCCAGCATCTTGCTGAAGGCGTCCTTGTTGAGCCAGATGCCATAGCCGCCGCCGGCAACGACCAGCAAGGCCACGACGGCGGCGATCAGTCCGCCATAGCTGCGTTTGCGCTCAGCAGGGCGCAGGCGGAAAGTATCGGCTGCCGCCGGTTCCTCATCGTCCGGGAAGACGTCGGCGCGATCATCGTCCTGGTCCGTATCCATGCCCGGCAAGGCAGGATCGGCGAGATCGGGGGCCACCGGTTGCACCGGCGTGGGTTTCTGCCAGCCTGGCTCGGCCTTGGCCACGGGCGAAGGCGCGGACTGGTAAGGTTGCGGCGTGGCGGCAGGCGGCGGCGCGGGACGGTAAGGCTCGGCCTTGGCGGCTGGCGGTGCCGGCCACGCCGGCTCCGCCTTCACCGGCTGGCGCGTGTGGCTCGGCTGGTTCTTGTTGCGGTCGATCGAGGAAAAGATGTGCTCCAGCTCCGCGAGCGGGTCCGTTTCCGGCACGCTCTTGGCATACTCGCGCTCGACGCTCGTAATGGCGTTTTCCAGTGAGCGCTTTTGCGCGCTTATGGCTTCGGTGGCCAGCGGCGGCGAATATTCCGCGAGCTTCTTGGCCAGCATGGAACGAACGCTGTCATAGATGCGCGTACGCTTTTCAGGCGTCTCGTCACCGTGCTTGTCGAGCGCCTTTTTCAGAACAGCAACAAAATCTGCCATGCTTCAGTCGACCTGTATTTTGCTTCCGCGCCGGCCCCCGCAAATCAGCCGTGATGCCCGGAAAGGCTTCAGAAACTAGTCTTGAAACGGATCGGTCACAAGTATCGTATCGTCCCGTTCCGGGCTGGTGGAGAGGAGGGCCACCGGCGCGCCGATCAACTCCTCTATGTATCGGACATATTTGACGGCCTGGGCCGGAAGGTCGTTCCAGCTGCGCGCGCCGGCAGTGGTGCCTTTCCATCCTTCCAGCGCCTCATAGACCGGTTCGACACGGGCCTGCGCGCCCTGGCTCGCAGGCAGGTAATCGATCATCTCGCCGTCGAGGCGATAGCCGGTGCAGACCTTGATCTCGTCCAGCCCGTCGAGCACGTCGAGCTTGGTCAACGCGATGCCCTTGATGCCGTTGACGGCGACAGCCTGGCGCACCAGCACCGCGTCGAACCAGCCGCAGCGGCGCTTGCGTCCGGTGACGACGCCGAATTCATGGCCGCGCGTGCCGAGGAATTCGCCGATCTCGTTCTTCTGTTCGGTCGGGAACGGACCTTCGCCGACGCGCGTCGTGTAGGCCTTGGTGATGCCAAGGACATAACCGATGGCGCCTGGACCGACGCCCGAGCCGGCGGCGGCCTGGCCGGCCACCGTGTTGGACGAGGTGACGAACGGATAGGTGCCGTGGTCGATGTCGAGCAGCGTGCCTTGCGCGCCTTCGAACAGGATGCGCTCGCCGGCGCGGCGCTTGTCGTCGAGGATCTTCCAGACACGGTCCATGTAGGGCAGGATCTCGTCGGCAACCGAGGTCAATTCGGCCATGATCGCGTCATGCGTGACTTCGCCATGGCCAAGCCCGCGGCGCAGCGCATTATGATGCGTCAGCAGCCTGTCGACCTTCAGGGGCAGCGTTTCCAAATCCGCCAGATCCATCACCCGCACCGCGCGCCGACCCACCTTGTCCTCATAGGCCGGACCAATGCCCCGGCGAGTCGTGCCAATCTTCGTTCCGGAATTTGACGCGGCGTCCTCGCGGAATCCGTCCAGCTCCCGGTGCAGCGAAAGGATAAGCGCTGTGTTTTCGGCTATTTTCAGGCGATCCGGCGTCACTTCGACGCCCTGCGCCTTGAGCTTTGACACTTCGGCCACGAAAGCATGCGGGTCGAAGACCACGCCATTGCCTATGATGGACAGCTTGCCCTGCCGCACGACGCCGGACGGCAACAGCGACAGCTTGTAGACCTTGCCGTCAACGACCAGCGTGTGGCCGGCATTGTGGCCACCCTGGAAACGCACCACGACATCGGCGCGCTCCGACAGCCAGTCGACGATCTTGCCCTTGCCTTCGTCGCCCCACTGCGAGCCGACGACCACCACATTGGCCATGTTTCTTTTCCCTTGAGACGCCGCCGAGCGGCTTGGATATGGTTCGAAACGACAGGCCTCTATAGCGTCAAGACCTCGCGAGCGCGACCTTTCTTTGCCGCCGAAAATGCCCTGAGGCACAACAATTTTCGGCTTTGACATCATTTACTTGGGCTGAGAGGGGCAATAGGCCGGCAAACACCGCAACGCATCCGTCGCGGCCGGAATCCTGCGATGCATCGAAGCGCCTACTTATTCCTGCTGCTCACCACCTTGCTGTGGGGTGGCAATTCGGTGGCCGGCAAGCTGGCGGTCGATCACGTCTCGCCGATGATGCTGGTCTTCCTGCGCTGGCTGCTGGCAGTGGCGATCCTGCTGCCGCTCGGCTGGCGCACGATCCAGGAGGAATGGCCGGTGGTGCGCCGGTACTGGCTCGTTCTGGCGGCACTCGGCGCCAGCGGCTTCACGCTGTTCAACGTGATCTTCTACACGGCACTCAACTACACGACGGCGATCAACGTCTCGATCGAACAGGCGGCGATGCCGATCCTGATCATGACGGCCAATTTCGTCTTCTTCCGGCTGCGCGTGAACTTGGCGCAGATCGCCGGCGTCGTGCTGACCATCGCCGGCGTGATCCTGACCGCTTGCCACGGCGATCCGCGCCGGCTGCTGACGCTGGAGCTCAATTTCGGCGACGCCATCATGCTGGTGGCGGTCGTCCTCTACAGCGGCTATTCGGTCGGGCTGCGGCTGAAGCCGGCGCTGCGCTGGCAGAGCCTGATGCTGGCCATGTCGATCGCCGCGCTCATCACCTCGCTGCCCTTCCTGCTGTGGGAGGTCGCCGCCGGCAAGGCCATCGTGCCCGACGCACGCGGCTGGACGGTCATCGTCTACACCGCCATCGGCGCCTCGGTCGTCTCGCAGATAACCTACATCAGGGGCAACGAGCTGATCGGCGCCAACCGCGCCGGCCTGTTCATCAACCTGGTGCCGATCTTCGGCACGCTGCTTTCGGTGCTGATCGTCGGCGAGACGTTCCAGCTCTATCAGGCCTTGGCGCTTGTGCTCGTGCTGGGCGGCATCGGGCTTGCCGAACATAGCGGGCGCAAGAGCGCGATGACCCGGCAGGCCAGGGCGCGCTGAGCAGCAGGAAGGCGCGACAGACGCCGCGCCTTCTGATCTTGGCGAAAAGCCGGGGGTCAGATCCCGCCGACGTCGAACTGCAGCCGCTTGGCCGAATCGATCGACTTGTGCGCCCGCACCTGCTCCAGCACCTTTTCCGGGAACGGCGCGTCGAGATAGAGCAGCGCTATGGCGTCGCCGCCCGGCCGGTTGCGGCCAAGCTGGAAGTTGGCGATGTTGACACCATTCTCGCCGCACACCGTGCCGAGCAGGCCGATGATGCCGGGGGCATCGGCATTGGTGGTGTAGAGCATGTGCTGGCCGACCTCGGCGTCAAGGTTGATGCCCTTGATCTGGATGAAGCGTGGCTTGCCGTCCGAGAAGCAGGTGCCGGCGATCGAGCGCGTCCTGTGCTCGGTCTTGACCGTCAGCTTGATGTAGCCGTCGAACACGCCCGACTTGTCGCGCTTGACCTCGGCGACGATGATGCCGCGCTCCTTCACCATGATCGGCGCCGAAACCATGTTGACGTCGGAGACCTGCGGCCGGATCAGCCCGGCCAGCGTCGCGCTGATCAGCGCGCGCGTGTTCATCGTCGCGGTCGAGCCGTCGAACAGGATCTCGACCTCCGTGATCGGATCCTCGGTGACCTGGCCGACAAAGGCGCCGAGCACTTCGGCGAGCTTGACGAAGGGCTTGAGCCGCGGCGCTTCTTCCGCCGTGATCGACGGCATGTTGATGGCGTTGGAGACCGCGCCCTTGATCAGATAGTCCGACATCTGCTCGGCGACCTGCAGCGCGACATTCTCCTGCGCTTCCGCCGTCGAGGCGCCGAGATGCGGCGTCGCCACCACGTTTTCCATGCCGAACAGGGCGTTCTGCTCGGCCGGCTCCACCTCGAACACGTCGATGCCGACGCCCGCCACCTTGCCGCTCTTCAACGCCGCGATCAGATCGGCCTCGACGATCAGCCCACCGCGCGCGCAATTGATGATGCGCACGCCGTTCTTCATCTTGGCGATTGCCCCGGCGTCGATGATGTTGCGCGTCTTGTCGGTCAGTGGCGTGTGCAGCGTGATGAAGTCCGCGCGCGCAAACAGCTCATCGAGCTCGACCTTGTCGACGCCGAGCTCCTCGGCGCGCTTGTCCGACAGGAACGGGTCGAAGGCGATGACATGCATCTTCAGGCCGACGCCGCGTGTGGCGACGATCGAGCCGATATTGCCGCAGCCGATGACACCCAGCGTCTTGCCGGTGATCTCGACACCCATGAAGCGGTTCTTCTCCCACTTGCCGGCATGGGTCGAGGCGTTGGCTTCCGGGATCTGGCGCGCCAGCGCGAAGATCATCGCCACGGCATGCTCGGCTGTCGTGATCGAATTGCCGAAGGGCGTGTTCATCACGATGATACCCTTGCGGCTCGCCGCCGGGATATCGACATTGTCGACGCCGATGCCGGCGCGGCCGATGACCTTGAGCCTGGTGGCGGCGTTGATCAGCTTTTCGGTGACCTTGGTTGCCGAGCGGATGGCGAGGCCGTCATACTGGCCGATCACTTCGAGCAGCTTTTCCTTGTCCTTGCCGAGGTCTGGCAGATAGTCGACCTCGACGCCGCGATCCTTGAAGATCTGCACGGCGGTGGGAGAGAGTTTGTCAGAGACGAGAACGCGGGGCGCCATTGCGGCCTCCTTGAAATGGGATTGATCCGGGAACGGGCGGCCCGCGGGCCGCCACGGAAAGTCTCAGGCCGCCGCTTTCAGCGACGCCTTCTGCGCGGCGAAGGCCCAGTCGAGCCAGGGCAGCAGCGCCTCGAGATCCGATGTCTCGACCGTCGCACCGCACCAGATACGCAGGCCCGGAGGCGCGTCGCGATAGGAGCCGATGTCGTAGGCGACACCTTCCTTGTCGAGCGCCGAGACCAGCCCCTTGGCGAAAGCCGCCTGACCGTCGGCGTCGAGCGTCGCCACATCGGCATCGGTGAAGGACAAGCAGACCGACGTGTTCGACCGCGTCGCCGGCTGGACGGCGAGATGGCCGAGCCAGGAGGACTTGTCGACAAATCCGTCGAGCACGGCAGCATTGGCATCCGCCCTGGCGACCAGTGCATCGAGGCCGCCGATCGACTTCGCCCAGTGCAGCGCGTCGAGATAGTCCTCGACACACAGCATCGACGGCGTGTTGATGGTCTCGCCCTTGAAAATGCCCTCGATCAGCTTGCCGCCGGAGGTCAGGCGGAAGATTTTCGGCAGCGGCCATGAAGGCTTGTAGTTCTCCAGCCGCGCGACGGCGCGGGGCGACAGGATCAGCATGCCATGCGCGCCCTCGCCGCCCAGCACTTTCTGCCAGGAGAAAGTGACGACATCGAGCTTTTCGAAATCGAGCCTTTGCGCGAAAGCCGCCGAAGTGGCGTCGCAGATGGTCAGGCCCTTGCGATCCGCCGGGATGAAGTCACCATTCGGCACGCGCACGCCCGACGTGGTGCCGTTCCAGGTGAAGACAACGTCGCGGTCGAAATCGATCTTGGCCAGATCCGGCAACTCGCCATAGCCGGCCTCGAGCTTGCGCACGTCGGGCAGCTTCAGCTGCTTGACCACGTCGGTGACCCAGCCGGAGCCGAAGCTTTCCCAGGCGACCATGTCGACGCCGCGCTCGCCGAGCAGCGACCACAGCGCCATCTCGACGGCGCCTGTGTCCGACGCCGGCACGATGCCGATGCGGTAGTCGGCCGGAACCTGGAGGATTTCGCGCGTCAGCTCGATCGCCTGTTCGAGCTTGGTCTTGCCGATCTTGGCGCGGTGGGAACGGCCGAGCGCGGCATTCTTGAGCGCCTCGACCGACCAGCCGGGGCGTTTTGCGCAAGGACCTGAGGAGAAATTGGGGTTTGCCGGACGGAGTCCGGGCTTCGTATGCGTCGTCATCGTGGTCTATCCTTCCAGATAGTGGCCCCTCGTTGGGGAGGGGTGGCCCACGGACGGCGATATGCGTTCAGGCCTCGGGCGTCAAGAGGAAAGTTTTTGTCGCTGCCGGGATACCGGCGATCCGTGATCAGGATCGCGTGATATCAAGCACGAACGGCGGACCACAGGGATCCGCCGCTAAAGTCTCGCCCGGTCCCTGGCCTACCAGAGATCGTAGCGCAGTCCGAGCTTGATCTGGTGATTGCTGATTCCCTTGTGGACGGGGAAGGAGGTCAGACTTGCGGCCGTGACATATTCGGCATCCGGGGCGGAGAAATACTGATAGCCGAGGTCGACCGAAACGTTCTTCGACACCTGGTAGGCAAGGCCGGCATTCAGCGTATAGGCCAAGGAGTACTTCGTCTTGTCGTCGGTCTGCTCGAAATCGTCGGTGGGATCGAAATTGTTGGTGAAATAGCTGGCCGAGAGCTTGCGCGTGCTCTGTACGATTCCGACGCCGCCGCCCAGATAAGGGGTGATCCCGACATAAGTGCCAAGGTCGACATAGCCGTTGAGCATGAGCGAGTAGGCGTAATTCTTCAGGTCAGCCGACGCTTGGGTATACGCGATCGTGGATCCCGAATCATCATAGCCAACGCCGATCTTGTTGCCAGGCAGATAGCCGAGATTGAGATCGGCGCGCAGATAGTCGTTGAAGTGGTAGCCAAAGCCGATGCTGGCAAAGATCGGATCTTCTTTTTCGTCGAAGCTCGCCGGCGTGAAGGCGAAATCATCATTCTTGAAGCTCTTCTGCACCAGATAGGAGACGTCGCCGCGCAGATACCAGCCGGAGCCGACCTCGACCGGCACATAGTCGGGCGCCTGATCGGTATAGATCGGCGGATCGTAGTCGGCAGCGATTGCCGGCGTCAGCGGCAAGAGACCGAGTCCGGCAAGCGCCAGCACAGTACGCGATGTGAGTGTCATAGTCCCGACTCCCGGATTTGACGACACCTGCGATCAACACGGCAGCCATCGTTTCAGGAAGCATTGTTAACCATAGTGGTTAAGTCGCGGTTAAGGCTAATAGAGCGTTAGCGAATTCATCTCAGCTAATACAAGGCGCCCTCCCTGTCAGGGCGCTTCATTGGCGACAGCTCAAACGAAAACCGCCCGGTCAAGCCGGGCGGTTCGTGTATATTGGAAGCAGCGGATTTCTTACTTGGTGTAGACCGGCTCAGGTTCGGGCTGATAGGCCACCACCGGTGCCGCGCACCCATTGTTGCCACCGAACTGATAGCGCAGGCCGCCGCGCACCTCGTGGGTGTTGAAGCCGCGGTCGAAACCCGGGCCGGTGCTGCTCGCATCCCATTCGAACATGCGGCCGCCCTGAATATGGGAGAAACGATAGCCCGCATCGAGGATGATCTTGTCGGTCAAGCAGTAGGAGGCACCGGCCATCAGAGCGTAAGCGAAGCGCCAGTTGGATGCTCCGGGGTTGGTCTCGGTGGTGTTCGGGTCGTAGACGGTATCCCACTTGACGTGCGCGCCGCCGATACCGGCGCCGACATAAGGCGTGATGCCGTGCCAGGTGCCGATATCGACATAGGCATTGGCCAGCAGCAGCAGGGCGCTCATCTTCGACACTTCGGTCGACGTCGAGACGAGATCCGAGGTGCCGCCGTTGAAGTTCGACTTGAACCAGTAGTCGGCGGTCACGTCCGTACGCAGGTAATCGTTGATCTTGTAGCCGACACCGCCGCCGAGCGAGAAGCCGCCCTTGAGCTTGCCGTAGTCGAAACTCTTGCCGCCCGGTATGACCGTACAATTACAGGGATCGATGCCGTAGGTCATGTAGTCGATGCCGCGCACATCGGACTTGTGATAGTCGATGTCGCCGCGGATATACCAGCCGCCGACGTCGACCGGCTGTTCGTAAACCGGCGGCGGTGCCTCTTCTACCTGCGGCTCAGGCAGGTCGGCCGCGAACACCGGCCAGGCCAGGCCCGCGAACAGCAACGCGAACAGGGCCTTTCTTGCTGTATTGAACATGCTTGTCACCCCTAGGAACCCTCGGAACGCGATCGCGTCCGAACGAGATTGGCTTTCAGGCGTGGATAATGAATTGGAAAAGTTAAAAGGCGTTTAACCCTGTCGGTTAACCACGAATCTCTAAAATTCGAGGAATCCAGGCATGATTTCGATAGTAAGGGGGTCGCTCTCCGGCCAATAAAAAAGCCCGCCGAAATGGCGGGCCTGGATATGCAACCGGAGCAGTGACGTGACCCCCAGAGCAATTCCGTGAACCGGTGAAACACGCTGAGGGCGCGCTGGAGATCAGGCTGCGCTGCGGGTCTCCGAAATGACCTCGACAATGTCGTTGACGACGGCCTCGACCAGTTGCGGATCGTCGCCTTCGGCCATGACACGGATCAGCGGCTCGGTACCGGACGGACGGATGACCAGACGCCCGGCCTTGCCGAGACGGTTGCGCGCATCCTCGATCGCGGCCTTGACCGGAGCTTCCTCGAGCGGCTTGCCGCCGGCGATACGGACATTCTTCAAGAGTTGCGGCACCGGCTCGAATTTCTTCGACAGTTCGCTGACCGGGCGTCCCTGGCGCTTGATGCAGGCCAGCACCTGCAGCGCCGACACTAGGCCGTCGCCGGTGGTCGAGAAGTCCGACAGCACGATGTGGCCGGACTGTTCGCCGCCGACATTGAGCCCATGCGCGCGCATATGCTCCACGACATAGCGGTCGCCGACCTTGGTGCGGTGCAATTGCAGTTTCATGTCGCCGAGGAAGCGTTCGAGGCCAAGATTGGACATGACCGTCGATACCACGCCGCCGCCGGCAAGCCGTCCGCTCTGGTGCCAGGACTCGGCGATCATCGCCATGATCTGGTCGCCGTCGACGATAGCGCCATTCTCGTCGACGATGACGACGCGGTCTGCATCGCCATCGAGCGCGATGCCGATATCGGCGCGCACTTCATGCACCTTCTTCTGCAGGCCGGCCGGATGCGTCGAGCCGCATTCCTTGTTGATGTTGAAGCCGTTGGGTTCGACATTGATGGCCACGACCTCGGCGCCGAGCTCCCACAGCGCCTCGGGCGCCACCTTGTAGGCCGCGCCATTGGCGCAATCGACGACGATCCTGAGGCCCGAAAGCGACATCGAGCGCGGCAACGTACGCTTGGCGAACTCGATATAGCGGTCATGCACGCCATCGACACGCTTGGCGCGGCCAAGCCCGTCGGAATCGGCGAGTGTCAGTTCGATATCCTTGTCGAGCATGCTCTCGATGCGCTCTTCGATCTCGTCCGAAAGCTTGTAGCCATCCGGACCGAACAGCTTGATGCCGTTGTCGTAATAGGGATTGTGCGAGGCCGAGATCATGACGCCGATATCGGCGCGCAGGGAACGCACCAGCATGGCGACGGCCGGGGTCGGGATCGGACCGAGCAGGAACACGTCCATGCCGGCGGCGCAGAGACCCGCCACCATCGCATTCTCGATCATGTAGCCGGAAAGCCTGGTGTCCTTGCCCAGAACGACGCGATGGCGGTGGCTGCCGCGCTGGAACGAAAGGCCAGCGGCCATGCCGACCCGCATGGCGATCTCCGCGGTCATCGGAAACTTGTTGGCGCGCCCGCGAATGCCGTCCGTGCCGAAGTAATTCCCTGCCATGCGAGTTCAATTCCCTGAAGGTTCTTTGCCGGCGCTTTAATGCCATAATTGACCGGCGAGCCATGATCACATTGTGTGATTATATGTTACCAATCCTTAGAAAATCATTGTTGTGCGCTGCACACAACAAGGCAGCAGCCCAACATGATGGCACCGCGGCGCTGCAATATACCAGTTCTGCGAGCTATATGCCGCAGCTGCACGCGGAAACTCTTGTTTTTGACCCGGTAAGGCACAATGATTTCATCACCTTATCGGGAGGAGCAAGCTTTGGGCGATATATACGCCACTTAGCATCTGGCGCAACCGACCGTTGAGCGTTATTGATTCGCAGGGACGTATAATGGGCTGCTGCAATGGAGAAACGCTATGCTCATCCACCGACTTGCCACTTTGACCGGCCTCGCCGTAGTGACGTTGTTCCTGGCCGCGCCAGCCAACGCACTGACGATGGCCGAGTGCAGCACGAAGTATAACGCCGCCAAGGATGCGGGGACACTGGCCGGCCAGTCCTGGAACCAGTTCCGCAAGGCGCAATGCGGCACCGATGCCGCCGCCACCACGGACACCAAGCCGGCCGATACCAAGAAGGCCGCCGAAACCAAGCCGGCCAAGGCAGCCAAGGCAGCGGCCGCCGACGCGGGCGCCGCGAAGGGCCTGACGGCCAAGGAATGCAGCGCCAAGTACCAGGCGGCGAAGGCCGCCGGCACGCTGAACGGCATGAAGTGGAACGACTTCCGCAAGACCGAATGCGCCGCCGGCGCATCCGCCGCCGCTGACACCACCAAGCCGGCAACCACCAAGGCAGCCGCGGCTCCCGCCGGCGGCAAGGGCCTGAGCATGGCCGAGTGCAGCACCAAGTACCAGGCTGCCAAGACGGCGAACACCCTGAAGGGCATGAAGTGGAACGACTTCCGCAAGGCCGAATGCGGCGCCAGCGCCTCGGATGACGACACCGTGCCTGCCCCGAGTGAAGCAAATTACACCAAGGAGCCGGCGAAGCCGACGACGGTTGCGCCCAAGGGCGTCACCTTCCCGTCCGCGATCTCGCCGAAATATGCCAGCGAGACCCCCGGAAAGGGCCGCATGCACACCTGCCTCGACCAGTACTATGCCCTCAAGGACGCCAATGCGCTTGGCGGCCTGAAGTGGATCCAGAAGGGCGGCGGCTTCTACAGCCTGTGCAATGCCAAGCTGAAGGGCTAAGCTACGCATTCCCCCGGATCGATGAGGCATGAGCCGGTTGAGATCGAATTGAGTTAGACGGAAAGTCAGGCAAGGACAGGTAAAGGCCCGCGACGCATCTGCTTCGCGGGCCTTTTGTTGCTCGCGACGACGCCCGCGGCCTTGCTCGCATCTATCGCGGGAGCTGTCGGCATCAATTCGCCCACACTGCCCACCGCCGGCCCTTATCGCGAGCTCCCAAAGATTCTAATTGAACATATCAGGAACAAACAGTATACAAAAGGATGTCTAACTTGTTATCAACCGGGAGGATCTTATGCCCAATTTGAAATTGGCGGTATTGGCTGTGACGGCATCGGTTGCTTGGAGCGTCGCCCCTGCAAGCGCATTGACGATGAAGGAATGCGGCGAGACCTATCGGACGGCCAAAGAAGGCGGCACTCTGAACGGCATGGACTGGGCCGCTTTCCGCAAGGAGAAATGCGCGACGCCCGCCGCGGAGAGTGTCAGCGGGGATACCGTCAAAACCGCGCCGCAGCCGAAAAAGGAATCCGACGCGGCGGTCGCCCCCACTGTAGCGCCGGCAGGCGTGACATTCCCAACCACCCTCGCCGCCGAGTTCAAGACCGAAAAGCCCGCGAAGGCGCGGATGAAGACCTGCCTGCAGGGTTACCACGGCAACAAGGACGCGGGTACGTTGAACGGCCTTCGCTGGATCCAGAAGGGCGGCGGTTATTACAGCCTGTGCAATGCGCGGCTGAAAGCTGAATCATAAAAATGGAATACGGCGGATAAAGCGGTCACGCAGACGTTGAGCCGTGATCCTCGGGCTTGTCCCGAGGATCTGCTGTCCGCCCCGGCTCAGCTTGACGGCTGTGGCTCCATGCCGCCTTCGGGCTCGGGACCCTTCTTGCGGCGGCCGCCGGACTTCGGCACGGCCGAGCCGCGGCTGGGCGGCGTGTCGTCGCCGAGATCGCGCGCGGGCTTCTCGCCGGCGATCAGCTGCTTGATCTCGTCGCCCGACAGCGTCTCGTATTCGAGCAGGCCCTGCGCCAGCGCGATCCATTCCTTCTTCTTCTTGGTCAGGATGGACTTTGCTGTCGAATAGGCCTCGTCGATCAGGCGACGCACTTCGGCGTCGATGATCTGCGCGGTCTCTTCCGAGATGTTTTGCGTGCGCGCCACCGAATGGCCGAGGAACACTTCTTCCTGGTTGTCGCCATAGGCGACATGGCCGAGCTTGTCGGAAAAGCCCCAGCGCGTGACCATGGCGCGCGCCAGCTTGGTTGCCTGCTCGATGTCGGAAGAGGCGCCCGAAGTGATGTTCTCCTTGCCGAATTTGAACTCCTCGGCAACGCGGCCGCCCATCATGATGGCAAGGCGCGAGATCATGTATTTGTAGCTCATCGAATAGCGGTCGCCTTCCGGCAACTGCATGACCATGCCGAGCGCGCGGCCACGCGGAATGATGGTGGCCTTGTGCAGCGGGTCGGCCGACGGCACGTTGAGCGCCAGTATGGCGTGGCCGGCTTCGTGATAGGCGGTCAGCTCCTTCTCGGCCTGGGTCATGGCCGATGAGCGGCGTTCGGCGCCCATCATGATCTTGTCCTTGGCGTCCTCGAACTCGGCCATGGTGACGAGGCGCTTGTTGCGCCGCGCCGCCATCAGCGCCGATTCGTTGACAAGGTTCATCAGGTCGGCGCCGGAGAAGCCCGGCGTGCCACGCGCGACAACCTTGAGATCGACATTGGGGGCCAGCGGCACGTTGCGCACATGCACCTTGAGGATCTTCTCGCGGCCGACGATATCGGGGTTCGGCACCACCACCTGGCGGTCGAAACGACCCGGACGCAGCAGCGCCGGATCGAGCACGTCGGGACGATTGGTGGCGGCGATCAGGATGATGCTTTCGTTGGATTCGAAGCCGTCCATCTCGACCAGCAGCTGATTCAGCGTCTGCTCGCGCTCGTCATTGCCGCCGCCGAGGCCGGCGCCGCGGTGGCGCCCGACCGCGTCGATTTCGTCGATGAAGATGATGCAGGGCGCGTTCTTCTTGGCCTGGTCGAACATGTCACGCACGCGGGATGCACCGACGCCGACGAACATCTCGACGAAGTCCGAACCCGAAATGGTGAAGAACGGCACGTTGGCTTCGCCGGCGACCGAGCGGGCGAGCAGCGTCTTGCCGGTGCCGGGAGGGCCGACCAAAAGCACGCCGCGCGGAATCTTGCCGCCGAGACGCTGGAACTTCTGCGGATCGCGCAGGAACTCGACGATCTCTTCCAGATCTTCCTTGGCTTCGTCGACGCCGGCGACGTCCTGGAACGTGACGCGGCCATGCGCCTCCGTCAGAAGCTTGGCCTTCGACTTGCCAAAACCCATGGCGCGCCCTGATCCAGACTGCATCTGGCGCATGAAGAATATCCAGACGCCGAGGATCAGGATCATCGGCAGCCAGGAGATCAGGTAGCCGAACAGCGAATTGGAACCGTCGGTCTCGGGCCGCGCATTGATGGTGACGTTCTTGTCCTGCAGCCGCGAGACCAGCTGGGGATCGCCGGGCGAATACGTCTGGAAGCCGGTGGAATTGTCGGTGTAGGTGCCGGTGATGCGGGCGCCCGCAATGGTCACCGTCTTGACCCGGCCGGCCGCGACATCCTGCAGGAACTGCGAATAAGGCACATCGCTCGAAGCCCCGCGCGTCTGCGGCGTCTGGAACAGATTGAAGAGAGCGATGAGCAGGACCGCTATGATCGCCCAGAGCGCGAGGTTGCGATAGTTCGGATTCATCAATTGTCCCGTTGGCGTCCGCGCACGGACAGCATCATGAGAGGAAACTTGAGCCTAACATAGGGAGAGCGTCTCCCCTTGCCAAGCAGAACAGCACGTCTGGGTTAAGCTTTCGGCCACCATCAATCGGCACTGTGGCCGCCCAATGGCGAAGCGGGAAGCGGTGACGCGCCGATCAGTTCGGCGACGGCCCGCGCCGGCGCCAGATCGAAGGACGGCAGAAAGCGGGAAAAAGGCGACACGACCGGTCGCGCCGCGAACGCCAGCGACCCCGGCCCGCCCTGCGGCGAACCAGGCTTTTCAAGGGCTTGTCGCAATGTCGGTTCCGCGGCCATTGCGGCGCGCATCAGGCTTGCCGGGGTTTCTCCATCATCGATCGCCAGCCGCCTCGCAGCTGTCACGCCCAACGGTGCGATCAACAATGCGCCGGACCTGTCGTTCAATGTGATGTGGCGGCGGCCGTCCCAGATGGTGTTGTCGACAGCTGTTGCGGCGGGCGGCAAACCCCGCGCCTCGCGGCGCAGGAAGAGACCGGTTCGCCGGAAATCGACCACCGTCCGCGACAATGTGGCGCAAAGAAATCCGGCCTTCAGCCGGCCCAACAGCGCCTCGCTGCGCGCCTGGTCCGGCAGGAAGGCAACGCCTCCGGCGGTGGCCAGCAGGATGCGCAACGCATAGGCGGGCGCCCGGCCGTCGTCCGCGGTCAGCATTGCTGGATCGAGCCGGACGAGACCCGTGCACGGCTGGCTGGCGAAGCGATGGATCAGATCGGCAGCGCTGGCGCCAAGCTGCCTGCGCTCGACGGCGGCTTGGCCAGCGACCCGCAGCGCATTCTCCATGTGGCCGGCACTTTCGCCGGCAAGTGCTGCGCGCACGCGCGGCCGCTCGAAGGCCTCGTCGATATTGGTCGGGTCATCGGCCCAGCCAACATGTTCATGCCGCAGGAAATCGCGAAGCGCCGAGCGCCGCATCTCCAGAAGTGGGCGAACGATCCACTCGCGCCAGTCATAGAGGGTGCCCGGCGCCATGCCGGCAAGCCCACGGCCTGCCATGTCGGCAAGCTCCCGGCCGCGTGCATGCCGCATCAGCACCGTCTCGGCCTGGTCGTCGGCGGTATGACCGGTGACGATCAGGCCGATGCCTTCCGCGCGCGCCGCCTCGGCCAGCAGATGGTAGCGCGCCTCGCGCGCCGCCGCCGGCAGGCCGGTCGATGGCTTGCGCCCGGACCACGTCAGGGTGCGGTGGGCAATGCCGCGCTCGGCGCACAGCTTCGCCACGGCTTGCGCCTCGGCTGCCGAACCCTGGCGCAGGCCATGGTCGATCGTCACGGCCAGCAGCTTCGCTGACGATGCGGTTCGGTCGAGATGCTGTTTGAGAAGGAGAAGCAGGGCGGTCGAGTCGCTGCCGCCGGACACGGCCGCAATGGCGCCGCGGGTAAAATCGATAGGCGAAAAAAGTCTGGTCGAAAGATCAGGCTCGGTGTCGAGCATCAACGCATGTCGTCCAAAGGCGGTCGCGGTCCAAGGACCAAGACATGCCTGGGAAAAATCAGCACGCAGCCAGGGCCTTCTCCTGCTTGACGCGTTCCTTCAGGGCACTGGAGATGTCGGGGTAGCGCTTGCCGACTTCGCTGAAGGTGGCGCAGGCGACGTCGTGCTGCTTGAGGCCGACCAGCGACACGCCGAGTTTCAACAGCATGTCGGGCGCCTTCTTGGCCTTGGGGTAGTCCTTGCTGGCGGCGAGGAAGACTTCGGCCGCGTCGCGGTATTTCTGCTGGCCAAGCAGCGATTCACCTAGCCAGTAATGCGCGTCCGCCGCCTTCGCATCGCGCGGGAAGCGCGAGATATGATCGCGAAAACCCTGTTCGGCGGTGCTGTAGTCGCCCGACAGGATGAACTGGTAGGAATTGCGGTAGAGTTCCTCCGGGTCCTTGGTGGAGGGCAGCGCCGCGACGATCGTGCCATTGGACTTGCCGGCCTTGGCCGGAGCGCCGGTGGCCGGGGCGCCATCTTGCGCCGGCGCGGTCGACTGGGTGTTGCCGCCGGCGTCGATCACATTGCCGTTCTTGTCGACGGTGATGGAACCAAAGGTCTTTTCCGGGGCTCCCGTGCCGGGGATCACCTTGCCGGGGTCGCCATCCGGCGATTCGACGATGACGTCCTCGACCGTCTTGCCGCCCGCGGACTGATTGGCGCCGGGCGCGGCGCCGGCATCGGCCGGAGCCTGGGTTGCCGGGGCCGCCGCCACGTCGGCGTTGGTGTCGGTGGTGGCATCGGATTTCTTCTGCGCCGGAGGCTGTCCGCCTTGCGCGCCGCCTTCAAGCTGCTGGAAGCGGAACTCGTTGTCTTCCTGCTGCTTGCGCATCTGTTCCTGCATCTGCAGGATCTGGAAATTGAGCTCTTCGATCTTGCCGTTCATCTGGCGCAGCTGGTCCTCGAGCCCGGTGGCGCCGGCGCCGTTCGACTGCTGCGCGAGCTGGACCTGGTCGGGTTTCTTCTTGTCGCCGAAGAGGCTCGGCAACTCGAGGCTCGGCAGATGGAAGGAAAAGCCGCTGTCGGTTGACTGCCCTGGGGCGCTTGCCCCCGGACCGCTTGCCAGGGCGGTGAAGCCTGATAGGAGCAGCGCCGCAAGCGTGCCGCTCAGAACCGATCTCAAATGCATGTGCCTCTCGCCGTGTGTCGTTTGTCTGTTCGCGCCTTCCAATCAGGATGGGACCAGCCAGGCGCCCTCGGCTCATAGCAGGACGCGAGACTTCGGCCAAATTTTGTTTCGGTCACCCGGATATGAAAAAGGCGGCCCGGAGGCCGCCTTTCGCAAAGCTGTGTTGCATTTTTGCCAGTCGGCGCGATCGCGTCTCCCGACGCGCGGCCAACTCAGGAACCGGCGCCGCTGAGCGTGGTGACGGCGCGGCGATTCTGCGACCAGCAGGAGATGTCGTCGCACACCGCGACCGGACGTTCCTTGCCGTAGGAAATGGTCTTCAGGCGGCTGGAAGCGACACCCTTGGAAACGAGGAAGTCGCGGGCGGCGGCGGCGCGGCGGGCGCCGAGCGCCAGATTGTATTCGCGCGTGCCGCGTTCGTCGGCGTGACCTTCGACGACGATGGCGTACTGCTTGTACTGGTTCAGCCACTGCGCCTGGCGGGCCAGCGTCGTCTGCGCATCGGCACGGATCGAGGACGAGTCCGTATCGAAGAAGATCCGGTCGCCAATGTTGACGGTGAAATCTTGCGCCGAGCCGGGCGTTGCGGCGCCGGCACCGTTGAGGCCAAGATCGGCGGCGCTGTTGGGCGTCTTCTTCGAAGCGCAACCGGCGATGGCGAGCATCGCCACCAGCGCGATCATGACCGGGTTTCTGGTAAGTGCTGCGATACGGCCCATGCCGCCTCTCCTTCGCATTTCGAGTGATTTCGTTGATCACCCAGTAACCACGTTTGGGTTAACCGGCATTCAAGAAACACGGTTAAAATTTGGTTTAGGCTGCCCGTCCGCAACCTTTTGATCGGGGTCACAGTTGGCGCGGACCCTAGGCGGAAATGCGGCCAAAACGCGACGAAGGCATGGAGAAGGGGCCGAAACGGCCCCTTTTCAGCATGTGTGGCAATTCGGCCGACGCTATTCCAGCAGCGGCGACCAGGCCGGATCCGACGCGAAGTTCGCGGTCGGGATCGGCTGCTCATTGCGGCCGGTGAGATCGACAGAAACCAGCTTCGGGCCGCCATTGGAGTCGCGGAAGAACATCAGCACGCGGCCGTTTGGCGCCCAGGTCGGTCCTTCCTGCTGGAAACCGGACGACAGAATGCGCTCGCCGGAACCGTCGGTCTTCATGACGCCGATCTGGAATTCGCCGCCGGTCTGCTTGGTGAAGGCGATGAGATCGCCGCGCGGCGACCACACCGGCGTTGAATAGACGCCGTCGCCGAAGGAGATTCGGGTCTGGCCCGAGCCGTCGGCGCCCATCACATAGATCTGCGCGCGGCCGCCGCGGTCCGAGGTGAACACCACCTTGCTGCCGTCGGGCGAATAGGAGGGCGAGGTGTCGATGGCGGTCGAGTTGGTCAGCCGCGTCGTCGAGCGGCTGCGCAGGTCCATGGCGAAGATGTTGGAATTGCCGTCGTCGCGCAGCAGGCTCATGATCACCTTCTGGCCGTCGGGCGAGAAGCGCGGCGCAAACGTCATGCCGGGGAAATTGCCGACCAGTTCGCGCTGCCCGGTCTCGATCTGCAGGAGATAGACCCGCGGCTGGCCGCTCTCATAGGACATGTAGGTGATTTCCTGCCGGTTCGGCGAGAAACGCGGCGTCAGCACGATCGACCGGCCGTCCGAGAGATAGCGGACATTGGCGCCGTCCTGGTCCATGATGGCCAGGCGCTTCTTGCGCGCGTTCTTGGCGCCGGATTCGTCGATGAACACCACGCGCGTGTCGAAGTAGCCCTTCTCGCCGGTCAGCCGTTCATAGATGGCGTCCGCGATGATGTGGGCGACGCGGCGCTGGTTGGCGTCGTTGGCGAAGAACTGCTCACCCGACATCTGCTGTCCGGCGAAAGTGTCCCAAAGCCGGTACTGCGCACGGATGCGGCCATCGGCCTCCTTGCTGACGCTGCCGGTGACCAGCGCCTGCGCGTTGATCACCTTCCAGTCGTCGAAGCGGGGTGCGGCATCCGGGTTCGAGATCTTCTCGATGAAGGCGCTCTTGTCGATCGGCGCGAACAGGCCCGAGCGCTTCAGGTCGGCCGTGACGATCTGAGAGATCTGCGCGCCAAGCGCGTCGCCGCCCTGGAAATCCGTGATGGCGATCGGCAGCGGCTCGACATTGCCTTTGTTGACGTTGAGCTCGACGAGCGCCCACGCCGGCATGGGGACTACCGCCGTCATGCCCAGCGCCACGGCTGCAATCGTCAGGAGCGGCTTGAGGAAGGATCTCATATCTTCTCGCTTCTCTTCTTTTGATTGGTTGGGCGCCAGGCCTAGAGGCCGAGCATCTCCCTTGGATCGAAAGTGACCCGGATGTCGTTCCAGATGTCCTGCTTGCCGGCAGGAACCTGCAGGCCGGCCACGTCGCATTTCTGAACCGCACGAACCGCGCTTTCATCGAACTGCCGGTTGCCGCTCGACTTTTCAACGGACGGACGGCCATCGAGCTTGCCGGAGTTGTCCAGGTTGAAGCGCACGACCACTACGAAATTCTCCGAGCCCTCGAGGCCGACAGGCAATGTCCAGCAACCACCCAACTGGCTTTCCAGGGCGCCCTGTTCCGACTTCGACAGCTTCTGGCCCTGGTCCTTGTCACCGCCGAGCGAGGCCTGCTGCGTCGAGCGCTTGGCACCGCCGCCGGACGGCTTCTGCTTGTCGAGGAGCGCGGAGATCTCGTTGGCGTTGAACTGCTTGTCGTCGGATTTCGGCTTCGACGACGCTTCCTTGACCGGCTTGTCGGCATCCTTGCGTTCAGGCGCCTTGGCGCTTTCAGCCTGTGCCGGCTGCGGCTTCGGCCGCGCTTCCGGCGCGGGCGCCGAGCTCGGCAGTTGCGTCTCTTCGGTCGGCGGATCCTTGGCTATGGCCTCGGCGACGGCATCCGGCTTGACCTCGGGCGTCGGATCGATAGCGGCGGTCTTGTCCTGCGGCGGCGGGGTCGGCGCCGGCTTGGCCGGCGTCGGCTTCGGCTCGGTCTGCTTGACCGGCTCGGGCTTGACCTCTTCCTTGGGCGTCGGCGCAGGCGCCACTTCCGTCGCCGGAATGGGCTTCGGCTTTTCCTGCGGCTTCGGCACGTCCTCGGTCTTCGGCGTCTCTTTGGGAGTCGGCGCGGGCGGCGGGGCCGATGTCATGTCGACGGGCTTCGGCTTGGCCTCCGGCGTTATCGGCTTGTCGGTGTCGACGCTGTTCTCGCCGACCTTCTGCGAAGCCGGCACGATATCCGGGCGCTGCGTCGGCAGCGGCGCCGGCTTTTGATGCATCACGGCCTTCTTGTCGCCCTGCAGCGTCTGCGCGATGGCTTCCATCGGCACGATATCGACCGCGACCGACTCGACATCGGCGGACGGAAGCGCGGCCGGCGCCGACAGCGTGAAGAGGCCGAAGGCCAGCACCGCCGTGTGCAAGATCACCGATGTGGTGAGGCCGGTCTTCATCGCGCGTCTATTGATCCTGTTCCTGCAGCGAAACCAGGCCGATATTCTTGTAGCCGGCGGCCGAAATGCGGGCCATCACCTTCATCGCCGTGCCGTAGTCGGTGGACTTGTCACCACGGATGAAGATGCGCTCCTCGTAGCCGGTCTTCGAGATCGCCTGCAGCTTGGCCACCAGCTCTTCGATCGGGATCTCGGTTTCCTGGAGATAGATCTGGCCGGTGGCGTTGATCGAAACGGTGATCGGCTGCGTGTCGGCATTCATCGCCTTGGCCTGCGTGTCGGGCAGGTCGATCGGCACGCCAACCGTCAGCATCGGTGCGGCGACCATGAAGATGATCAAAAGCACCAGCATCACGTCGACCATCGGCGTGACGTTGATCTCCGACATCAGCCCATGGTGACGGCCGCGCCGCCTGTGGCCGCGCCCGCCGCGTCCAGCCATGCCTACGGACATACCCATCAGCTACTCCTCAGGCCTTCGGCGCGACTTTTTCATCGATTTGGCGCGAGAGTATGGCGGAGAACTCGTCGGAGAACCCTTCCATGCGCACCGCGAGCTTGCTCGCATCCGATGACAGCTTGTTGTAGGCGATGACCGCCGGGATGGCGGCGAGCAGGCCGATGGCCGTCGCCAGCAACGCCTCGGCGATGCCGGGTGCGACAACCGCAAGGCTGGTGTTCTTGGAGCCGGCGATGGCCTGGAACGAGGTCATGATGCCGATGACCGTGCCGAACAGACCGATGAACGGGGCCGCCGAGCCCGTGGTGGCGAGGAAGCCGAGGCGGCCCTCCAGCTTCTCCATCTCGCGGGTCAGCGCCAGGTCCATTGCCTTGTCGATGCGGGTCTGCAGCCCGAGCGGCGTCTTGGCGCCTTTCTCGAAGCTCTTCTTCCACTCGCGCATGGCGGCGACGAAAATGGCGCCCATGCCTGAGGTTTTGCGGTCGGCGAGTGTGCGGTAGAGTTCCTCCAGCGACTGCCCGGACCAGAAGACCTGCTCGAAGCGGTTCAGCGCCAGCCGCATCCGGCCATAGGCAACAAGCTTGTCGATGATGATCGCCCAGGTCCAGACCGAGGCGCAGAGCAGCCCGATCATGACCAGCTTGACCACCCAGCTGGCCTGCATGAACAGCGCCCAAATCGACAATTGCGCGCCCGGTTCGGCGAGTGCGATATTTTCCATCGTTACGTCCTTAAGATTTTCCGGGCAAAGCTGGCGGCTGGCCCCTGGCATCCCTTGTGGTCGGTTCGCACGAAGCTACCGGACGCCCCAAACCGTGCCGTTAGCGGCCTTTTCAGGGCAAATATTGGTGAAAGGAAGGCGCTGGACAGCGCCAATCTTCACCAATCTCTTCATGAACCGTTATGGTTAAGGATGGGTTAGTGAATAAGGCGCGGCGCATTGCCGCGCCTGGCAGCCTCCGAACCGGGCCTGCGTCAACTCATACGACGCTCAAAGGTGGGTTGAGATTCAGGCTAGGCCGAGTCGAAAATGGTGGGCTCCGAGAACCGGAGCGGAGCGTACTTCTGGGAGCGCCGTTCTGCTGCGTCGCAGTAGAACGGGGAAGCGCAGGAAGCCGCCGTTTGCCGGCCGGCATCACCTGAATATCAGCCCACCTTGGGCATGAACGCCGCGACCCACTCCTTGGGAAAACGCCTCGGTCGGCCATTCTCGCCGATGATCGCCGCCTCGACCTTGGCTTCGACCAGCACCTCGTCGCCGCGCTTGAGCTGCTGCGCCATGAAGATGCGCGCGCCGGAAATGGTGTCGGTGCGGGTGTCGACGGTCAGGATGTCGTCGATGCGGGCGGGGCTGCGGAAGTCGATCTCCATGCGGCGCACCACCCAGACGATCTTCTCGCCATGCTTGCCGTCGGCGAGTTCCGTGTGATGCACGCCGGTGAGCCTGAGATAGTCGGAGCGGCCGCGCTCGAGAAATTCGAGATAGCGCGCGTGGTAGACGACACCGGAGAAATCGGTGTCGGCATAATAGACCCGCGCCATCAGCCGGTGGCCGAACGCCGTCAGCGCGCCGGAAAGCCCGGCCAGCAGCGTCGCCGATTCACCATGATCGTCCATTGCGCTTCCTTTTTCAGTCGCGGCGAGGCACCTGTTCCGCGCGTGACCTAGAGCATGATCCCGAAAAGTGGGAACCGGTTTTCTCGGCCAAACGGGTTTCCGTTTGGCCAGAGATCATGCTCCAGAAACATCGGATGGCACTGTTGAGGGCGATGATCAAGAGCTTGATGGCGGCGCTGCTGTTGCTGATGGCCTTGGCGCTGCCTGGTCAGGCGGCTACTTTTGCGATGAAGCGCGGCCTCAATCTCGACCAGTGGGTCACCTGGCCCGGCGAGGATCAGTGGGGCGACGCCAAGACCATACTGCCCTATCCGGAATGGCGCAAATTCCTCAAGGCCGACGATCTCAGAGCGCTCAAGGAAGCGGGTTTCGATTTCCTGCGCATGCCGGTCGACCCGTCGCCTTTCCTGTCCGACCAGACAACGGCGTTGCGTGGAGACCTCTATGACAGCGTGCTGGACTCCGTTCGCATGATCAACCGCGCCGGCCTGAAGGTGATCGTCGACATGCACCTGATCCCGGCCGGCGGCAGCCGCAAGATCGGCATGGCGCAGGTAATGGACGATCCCCAGACCTTCGACCGCTACGTCGACATGGTGCGCAAGGTGGCCCGCACCCTGGCCGGCGAAGATCCGAGCCAGGTCGCCTTCGAATTGATGAACGAACCGATCGTCGACTGCGACAGCGACGGCACCAGCCTGTGGCCGGACCGCCAGCGCAAATTGTTCGCCGCGGCACGATCCTCGGCGACGAAATTGACCTTGGTGCTGACCGGCGGCTGCTATTCCGCCGCTTCGTCCCTGGAGAAGATCGATCCCAAGGCGATCCCCGAAGACAATGTCATCTGGACCTTCCATTCCTATGACCCATTCCTGCTCACCCACCAGGGCGCGACCTGGGCCGGCGATTTTATCCCCTATGTGACCGGCCTGCCCTATCCGCTCGACGCCGTGCCGAAGGCGCAGCTCGACGTCACGCTCGACACCATCCGCGCCCGGATCAAGGCCGAAGCGCCGTGGACACGGCAGAGCGGGCTGCTTGCCTATCTCGACGAACAGATCGCCAGCATGGATGGCCCCGGCAAGCTGCTCGGCCTGATGGACGCGCCGTTCAAAAGGGTCGAGGCATGGGCGAAGGCCAGCGGCATCAAGCCCGAAAACATCACGCTTGGTGAGTTCGGCATGATCCGCCAGGAATACGGCAATGCCTATGTAATGCCGGCACGGTACCGCGCCGCTTACGTCAAGGACATGATCGCCCGCGCCGAGGCGCATGGTTTCTCATGGTCGGTGTGGAGCTATGGCGGCGCCTTCGGCATCGTCGATGCCTTCAATGGCGACAAGGCCGAGCCGGATGTGATGGACGTGATCCGCTCGCTTCCCTGAGCGCTGTCGTTCAAATCAGCCAAGGTCGATCTGCAGGACCTCCGGGCGCACGCCGAAACGCACCGGCATGATGCTGAAGCCGAGCCCGCCGGAGACGATCAGATTGCGGTCGTTCTCGACGACATGGCCATAGGCGTAGCGGTTGCCGAAACGCGACGGCACGACGGGCGAATAGCCAAACAGCCGCACCTGCCCGCCATGAGTGTGGCCCGACAGGGTCAGCGAAACCCGCGACGGGACGGTCGGAAAAATATCCGGCTCATGGGCGAGCAGGATAATCGGCGCGGAGTCGCCGACCTTGGCCAACGTGCCGTCGAGATCGTCGAGCCCCTTGCAGTCGTCGCCCCTCCTGGCCGGCAGCAGCGCCAGCTGGTCGGCAAGGCCGGCGATCCAAACGCCATGACCATCCTTTTCCAGGCGCACGACATCGTTCTCCAGCACCGGGATGCCGGCCTTTTCCAGTGCCTTGCGTGCGATGATTGGACCCGCGCCGGCGCGCTGCGCAAAGCCGTCGCTCCACCAATCATGGTTACCAAGGATCGACAGAACGCCGAGCGGCGCCTTGAGGCCCGACAGGGCGGAGGCCCACTGCGACGGCGTCACCGGTCCCGTCACCAGGGGCATGCCGGCAATGTAGTCGCCCAGCAGCACGATGAGGTCCGGTTGCAGCGCATTGGCGTCTTCGACGAGCGAAGCAATACGTTCCGGCGTCATCCACGGCCGGCAGGCATGAATATCGGCGAGCGCGACAACCCGCAGCTTCAGGCCATCAGGCCAGTGCGGCGGCGCCAGAGCGTAGCGCTTCACATGGGTCAATAGCATCGGCTCGATGCCGACCGCATAGGCGCCGAGCGCGGCAGCCGTCAGGAACGACCCGCCGATGAAACGCAGGAACCCGCGTCTGGTTATCATGGATTGGCTCCCAGCCCTTCGATCGCGCGATTCCCCGCACGCGTCCGATAAAATCCACGATTACGCCGGCAAATCGGCAAAGACGCGCAGATTTTGCGCAGGATGGGTCACATATCCTTGATCGCTGGTCTGGGAACCCGCGCCTGAACGCTTGGCGGCTATTCTTCCTGGAACAGGTTGATCTGCTGCTGCGCCAAATCCTTCGGCGCATCGAGGCCGAGATGGCGCCAGGCATTGGCCGTCAGCATGCGCCCGCGCGGCGTGCGCTGGATGAAGCCCTGCTGGATCAGATAGGGCTCGATGATGTCCTCGATGGCGTCGCGCGGCTCGGACAGGCCGGCGGCGATCGTCTCGATACCGACCGGCCCGCCGCCGAAATTGCGGGCGATCATCGAGAGATAGCGGCGGTCGAGCGCATCGAGGCCGAGCGCGTCGACCTCCAGCCGGGTCAATGCCTCGTCGGCGATCAGGCGATCGACATGGCCGTCGCCGGCGACCGAGGCGAAGTCGCGCACGCGGCGCAACAGCCGCCCCGCGATGCGCGGTGTGCCGCGCGCGCGCCGCGCGATCTCCAGCGCGCCGTCGTCGCCGAGCGGCATTTGCAGGATGCGCGCGCCGCGCCGGACGATCTGCTCCAGTTCCTCGACCGTATAGAAGTTGAGCCGCACCGGAATGCCGAACCGGTCGCGCAGCGGATTGGTGAGCAGGCCAAGCCGCGTGGTGGCCGCGACGAGGGTGAAGCGGGCGAGGTCGATCTTGACAGAGCGCGCCGCCGGCCCCTCGCCGATGATCAGGTCGAGCTGGAAATCCTCCATCGCCGGATAGAGGATTTCCTCCACCGCAGGGTTGAGCCGGTGGATCTCGTCGATGAACAGCACGTCGCCTTCTTCGAGATTGGTGAGCAGTGCGGCGAGATCACCGGCCTTGGCGATGACCGGCCCGGACGTCGAGCGGAAATTGACGCCGAGTTCGCGCGCCATGATCTGCGCCAGCGTCGTCTTGCCCAGCCCCGGCGGCCCGACGAACAGCACATGGTCGAGCGCCTCGTTGCGGCCCTTGGCGGCCTCGATGAAGACCTTGAGGTTGGCCCGCACCGCCGCCTGGCCGACAAAATCGGCGAGTGTTTGCGGCCGCAAGGTCTGATCGGCATCCTCGCCGCGTTTTTCCGGAGCTATGAGACGGGGCGACAGGCTCATGCTGTCTTCCTTGCATATGGCAAGAGGAGGGGCAAGCGAGCCCTCACCGCGCCAGTTCCTTCAGCCCGAAGCGGATAAGCTTCGAGGCATCCGCGTCCTCGCCCGCAGTCTTCAGCGCCGCGGCCACCGCATTGGCGGCGGTGTCGCGCGAATAACCGAGATTGACCAGCGCCGAGACCGCGTCGGTGATCGGGGCCGAGGCGACACCTTCACCGAGCTCCTGTTTCAGGCCGATGGTGCCCGAGGCCGCGCCCGCATAGGCCGGCGCCTTGTTCTTCAATTCGGTGACGATGCGCTCGGCCACCTTCTTGCCGACACCAGGCGCGCGGGAAACCATGGCGATGTCGCGCAGCGCGATCGCATTGGCCAGATCGGCGGGCGCCAGCGTCGACAGGATGGCGAGCGCCACCTTGGCGCCGACGCCCTGCACATTGCTCATCAACAGCCGGAACCATTCGCGCTCCAGCGCCGACTGGAAGCCGTAAAGCCGGATCATGTCCTCGCGCACATAGGTCTCGATGAACAGCACCACCGCCTCGCCGGGCGAAGGCAGCGCTGCCAGTGTGCGCGCCGAACAGTAGGCGACATAGCCGACGCCATGAATGTCGACGAGGCAATGATCCTCGTCGATCTCGTCCAGCGTGCCCTTGAGCTTGCCGATCATGCCCAACAATTCCTCACGATGCCAATGCCGCCATCCGATAGGCAGCGCTCTGCCGGTGGTGCGCGTGGCAAATTGCGATGGCCAGCGCGTCGGCGGCATGTTCGGTGTCGAAGGTCGCCTTGGGCAGCAGCACTTTCACCATCATGTGGATCTGCTTCTTGTCGCCATGGCCGACGCCGATGACCGCCTTCTTCACCGCATTGGGCGCGTATTCGGCGACGACAAGGCCGGCACGCGCCGGCACCAGCATAGCGATGCCGCGCGCCTGGCCGAGCTTCAACGTTGCCACAGCATCCTTGTTGACGAAGGTCTGTTCGACGGCCGCCTCATGCGGCATTGCCGCATGCAGGACTTCGGCGAGCCCGTCATGCAATTGGCAGAGCCGCGTCGCCAGCGCCGCCTTGTCCTCGGAGCGCACCGTGCCGGACGCGACGAAGCGCAAGGAATTGCCGAGGCTCTCTACGATGCCCCAGCCGGTGCGCCTGAGCCCCGGATCGATGCCGATGATGCGAATCGCGTCCCCCATCCGGTCACTTTACCTCCGGGGGACAGCGATGCCAGCGAAATGTGAACAAACCGGAAACGGAGGCCTATCCGGCGGGAAATAGTCCGAAGCCGCTCAGTTGCGGGCGAACGCCGTGTTGAGCAGGCTGATCTGGTCGGAAACCGGATTGGGCCGGCGGCCCATCGGCTGCATGTCGACCACGGCGCCGGCGCCGTAGATCTCGTCGTCCATGCGGCGCACCAATGCCTGCAGGCGAAGCGAGCGGTTGACCAGGTCGAGGAACTCCTCGGGCAATTCGGCCCAGCCGGCGGCTTCATCATGCGCGGAAGCGGTATCGAGGCGCACCTTGGACTTTTCCGAAGCGACCTGGTCGCGGGTCATCTCGCCGGAATTGGCCGCGCGCTGCAAAAGCAGCCATGAGGCCACCTGCATCAGCCTGGTCGTCAGCCGCATCGATTCGGCCGCGTAGAGCGTGGCCGCCAGCCGCGACAGCTTCTTGGCCTCGGCGCGGCCCTTGCCGTCGAGATACTCGGCCGCCTGTTCGACCAGCCCCATGCCTTCCTGGTAGAGCGGCTTGAAGGAGTGCGAAAAAACCCGACGCTCCGCCAGTTTGACGGTGTTCGCACTGCCCTTCGAAGGCTCGTTCATTGATACGCCCCTGCACTTGCAACCGGCCGATTCGGTTCTCTGCCGATACACCCGGCACCCTATCTGACTGAAGCTTGAAAATGCGCTTTGCACGGGGTGAAGGCAAGCACATGTTTAACAGAAGGTTAACGGCGAGCCGTTGCGTCAGGATCCCTGGAATGCGGACAAAAAAAGAGCCGCGGATAAGGCGGCTCTCAGGAGTTTAACAGGGAGGCGTCAAACAAAGTGGCTCCAACCACTCGGTAAGAATCCAGATCACTGGATGCGCATAGTAAACGCCTGTAAAGCTTAATGAACCTTTAACGGCCCCGATGTTTTTTGACCGAATGCCCCCTTTCTGTGCCGTAACAGCACAGCCCCGAAGCTCATTCAGGCCTTCTTCCAGACGGCCGGCAAGGCGATGAAGGCAAACAGCAGCATGGCCGCGTAGAACCCCATCGAGGACGCCGCCACCATCGGTTCGATCGCGGCATTGCCGGCAAGCAGGAAGTAGAGCCCGATCAGCAGGCCGATGCCGCTGATCGCCGTCAGCCAGAAATGGACGACGGCGAGCGTCTTTTGCCCGACCGCCGGAAACAGATGGTAGAAAAAGGCGAAGACCGCCGACATCAGCCATCCGGCCACCATCGTGTGGGCGTGAGTCGGCATCTGGCCATGGTCCTGGCTGATCGCCATGGACAGGCCGAGCGCCATGCCGCACAGCGCATAGATGATGGCCAGCGTGAAGAAATTCCGTGCTACCCCTTGCATATGTCCCCTCGATTGCCTCTTCCCGTCTGCGGGAATGGGTTGATTGTCAGGCGATTCCTGTCGCCACCGGCTCCCGGCGTCGGCGCACTAGCATTGGCAATGTTTCCGGACGATGTCGCGCCAAACCCCTCCCGACACTTCGTATATTAGCAGAAACGAATCTGGGCATCTGCGGTCGTTGCAGCTTATGCCCGCGAAAAAGGTAGCCGAAACAGAGCCGGGTTTTCCGCGACATCGTTCCGAAACACGCGCCGCGCTAAACGCCCGCTCCTCTGACGGCTGGCGCAAATCCGCTCCACCGCAAACCTACCCGGAGCAAGCCATGGACTGGTACTCGATCGTCAAATTCCTCCACGTCACCTCGGCCATATTGTGGGTCGGAGGCGGCTTCGTATTGTTCCTCCTCGGCGTGCTTGCCGAGCGCGACGGCAACATCGAGGACAAGCTTCAGGCGATACGGGCCAGCGGGCAGTTGGGCGGGCGTTTCTTCGCGCCGATGTCGATGCTGACCCTGATCTTCGGCCTCATCATGTGTGGCTTCTGGGTCGGCTTCTCCGACCTGTGGATCATCATCGGCCTGGCCGGCTACGCCACGACCTTCTCGATCGGCATGCTAATCTTCAAGCCGACCGGCGAGCGCATGGGCGCGATGATCGCCAACGAGGGCATCACGCCGGCTGTTCTGGCCATCGGCCAGCGCATGATGAGCGCGGCACGCTTCGACTATGCGGTGATGCTGGTGATCGTCGCCGACATGGTGCTCAAGCCGACCATGCATGATATCGGCACCCTCGCCGGCATGGCGCTGGTCATAGCAGCGGGCGCTATACTGGCCTTTGGCGGCAGCCGTCGCCTCGTGCCGAGCGCCGCCTGATCTCCCTGACGGTGAGAGCGGCCGACGAGCCGCCTCGCCTGTCTACATCAGGCCGGCGAGGCCGTCCCACAAAAGCTTCAGCGCCACGACCGCCACGGTCGCGTAGGTGAAGGGATAAAAAATCTCCGGCCGCATGCGCCGCACCAGCCAGGCGCCGGCGATCGTCGAAAGCGGCGCCAGCGGCATCAGCACGGCCGACGCCGTCAGGTTGGCGGTGTCGAACTGGCCGAGCGCGAAATAGGGGATGAGCTTCAGCGCATTGGTCGCGGCAAAGAAGATCGCAGCGGTGCCCGACAGGACCTTGGGGTCGAGCCGGATCGGCAGTGCATAGACCTGGAAGGGCGGGCCGCCGACATGGGCGACGAAGCTGGTGAAGCCGGCGACCGTTCCCCAGATCGCCGCAGCCACGCGGTTGGGTTCGGCGGCGTGGTCGGCACCATGGCGGAACTGCAGATAAAGCCAGCGCAGCACGAAGATGATGGCAACAGCGCCGACGATGAGCCGCACCGCTTCCTCGGTGACCAAAGCCGCCGTCAGCCAGCCAAGGCCGATGCCGATGATGGCACCCGGCATCATGTCGACCAGCATCTTGCGGTCGTAGACGCCCCACCATGTCCACACCGAGACAATGTCCATCAGGCACAGGATCGGCAGCAGGATGGCGGCTGCCTGCACCGGCGGCATGGTCAGCGCCATCAGCGGCACGCCGACGAAACCGACGGCGCCGCCGAAGCCGCCCTTGGACAGGCCGACCAGAATGACCGCCGGAATGGCGGCCGCGTAGAACCACGGATCGAGAAGCAGGCCTGACATGGGGAGGAGCTGGTCTGGAGGGAAGGCGTCAACGCCTGAATAGCCCAGAATTGCGCTTGGGGCGACTGTAAATCCCGACAGGTTGCCGAACACCCGCCAATGTCCGACTCGTGCCTATCGCCGGGCCGAGACCAGCAGGAACATCGGCCGATCGAGCTCTTCCGCCAGTTCCGGCCTGGCCGTGATCTGCGCGTCTGTCGGACAGAACTCCTCGACATGCTCGATCGCGAAACCGGACACGATCAGCGCGTTCAGCGTCGTGCCGATGGTGCGATGATGTTTCACCACGCCTTTGGCCAGCCAGTCGGTCTTGCGTGGACCCTCCACCAGATAGCGGTCGACAGGCCATGTCCTGCGGCCTTCGGCATCGACCGCCCAGCCGGGCCTGGTCGGAGCCATGTAGATCGGATGCTCCGTCGAGAAGACGAAATGCCCGCCGGGCGACAGCGCCTTGTGCACCGTCCTGAACAGCCGCGCGACATCCTCGACATAATGCAGCGCAAGTGAGCTGTAGGCGAGATCGAAGCCGGCTCGCGGCAGGCTGAGCTGGTCGAGGTCGGCCCTCTCATAAATGATGCCGGTGTCCGGGCCGGCGGCCCTCGCCCGGGCCAGCATCTTCTCCGACAGGTCCAGCCCCAGGACATGGCTCGCCCCATGCTCATGCGCCCAGCGGCAGAACCAGCCGAAACCGCAGCCGAGGTCGACGACCCGCAAGCCGCCGAGGTCAGGCAGCATGGCGCGCAGCGCCGGCCATTCGGCGGCGCCGCCAAGGCCTTCGATCGACCGGCCAAGCTGGCTGTAGCCAGCGAAGAAATCCGGTTGGTCGTAGATATTCTGTGCCATGTCTTCCTCGTCTCTCGGCAAATCATCTGGCGGGCTGACATTTAGTGGACTGATCGCGCCTGTCCACCACTGCCATACGGAGTCAAGACGAAGAAGATGGAACCCCGAGCGGTGGCGGCCGCCGCCGGATCGGCTGCGCCTTGATGATGGCGGTGCTGGTCTCGGCCTTGTCGGCAATGCGATCGAGAATGCCGTCGAGGTCGCCGATCGAGCGCACGAACAGCCGCGCGACGAAACAGTCGTCACCGGTCACCTTGTCGCATTCGCCGAACTCGGCGATCTCCTCGATCAGTTTCTGGACGATGTGCAGCTTGCCCGGCAAAGGCCGGATGCGCACGATCGCCTGCAGCGTATAGCCGAGCGCCAGCGGATCGATCTCGACTGTGAACGCCCGGATGACGCCGCGCTCCTCGAGCCGTCGCAGCCGCTCCGAAACGCTCGGCGACGACAGCCCGACCTTGGCAGCCAGTTCCTTCAGTGAAGTCCGCGCATCCCGTACTAGGATTTCGAGGAGATTTCGGTCGAGATCGTCAAGCATTTCAGATTTCTCACAAATTCGCGGAAGTAGCCTAATATAATTAGGTCATACAATCATACAACCTTTCCAATCAGGTGGAAAGCGCCCATCTCGCATGAGATTATGCCGCGTCAAAATGGGCTCGGAGATTATCATGAACGATATGGTACGTGGCACGGTCGAAATGTCGGCCGCAATGGCGATCCTCGGGACGATCGGATGGTTCGTCGTCATGTCCGGCCAGCCGATCATGGACGTGGTGTTCTGGCGCTGCGCGTTCGGCGCGGTGACGCTGCTGATCATCTGCGCTTGCCTGGGATTGTTGCGCGGCAGGCTGTCGCTGCGCGTCATCGGCCTCGCCGCGCTTGGCGGCGCGGCCATCGTCATCAACTGGCTGCTCCTGTTCAGCGCCTTCTCCCGCGCGTCGATCTCGATCGCCACCGCCGTCTACAACACCCAGCCCTTCATGCTGGTCGGCTTCGGCGCGCTCTTCTTCGCCGAACGGCTGACGCTGACCAAGCTGACATGGCTGGCAATAGCCTTTGCCGGCATGGTGTTGATCGTCGAGGCCGCCCCTGACGCCGGCGATGTCGGCACCAACTATTTTGCCGGCATCCTCATGGCGCTGGCCGCGGCCTTTTTCTGGGCCGTCGCGGCCATCGTCACCAAGAAGCTCAAGGGCACGCCGCCGCATCTGATCGCGCTGATCCAGGTCTGCGTCGGCGTCGTCATGCTGGCGCCCTTCGCCAATGTCTCGCGTCTTCCCGCCGATCCGTGGAACTGGGCCATGCTGGCGACGCTCGGCATCGTCCACACCGGCCTGATGTACATATTGATGTACGGCGCCATCCAGAAGCTGCCGACGCATCTGCAGGGATCGCTGTCCTTCATCTATCCGGTTGTCGCCATCCTGGTCGATGTCGTGGCTTTCGGCCATCGGCTGCATCTCAGCCAGGTCGCCGGCGCCGCCGCAATCCTGGTGGCTGCCGCCGGCATGAATCTCGGCTGGTCCTTGTGGAAATCGAAGCCGGTCACCGCGAGCCCTGAGCCGGTCAAGTAGGGCAGGCGCCGCCCGGCGGCCAGGAAACGCGATCCCGACTGCCCGCCTGTTCAAAGCGGGCAGTTTGCTCTATGCCGCAATGCAACCATCTTCGCCCGGCATAGGCGAAACCCGGGATCGAAGAACCATGAACGACGCCACACCCCCAAATCGTTGCCGCATCGTGCTGATCGCGCCGCCCGGCGTGCCGGCCGCCCGTATCGCCGCCGCATTCGACGGCGGCGACGTCGCTTCGCTGATCCTGCCCGAAAACGGCATGGACGAGGCCTCCTTCCAGGCCTTTGCCGAACAGATCGTGCCGACGGCGCAGGCGGCGGGCGTGGCCGTGATCATCGCCGGCGACACCCGCATCGCCGGCCGTGTCCAGGCCGACGGCATCCATGTCGAGGCGTCCAAGGCCGAACTGGCCGAAACGATCGAACATTTCCAGGCGAAGATGATGGTCGGCGCCGGCGGCGCCAAGAAGCGCGACGACGCGCTCGAGCTTGGTGAGGTCAGGCCCGACTACATCTTCTTCGGCCGCTTCGGCTACGACAACAAGCCGGAGCCGCATCCGCGCAACCTGTCGCTGGGCGAGTGGTGGGCGCAGATGATCCAGATCCCCTGCATCGTCATGGCCGGATCCGATCTGGCTTCCGTAGAGGACGTGGCCGCCACCGGCGCCGAGTTCGTCGCGCTGTCGAGCGCGGTGTTCGCCGACGGCGTCGATCCGAAAACCGCCGTGGCCCGTGCCAACGCGTTGCTCGACGAAACCGCGCCGCGCTTCGAGGACTGATGTGACTTCGGTAAGGCTTCCCCTTCAGGCCTTGCTTGCAGCGGTCATGATCCAGGCCGCCGCCGCCGAACCCATACCCCAGCCACAGCCCAAGCCTGAAACCGGCCTGCACACCGACAAGCCGATCGAAAAGCAGCTGCCGCAGCCCGCCACCACGGCGGAGCCGGCACCGCTGCCCTCAGTTGACAGCATCAATCCCGACCGCTTCGGCGCCAAGCCGGCGGATGCGGCCTATGGCGCCTTCCAGCGCGGGCTCTACAAAACGGCCTATAACCTGGCGCTGACCCGCGCCCAGAATGGCGACCCGGCGGCGCAGACATTGGTGGCCGAGATCCTGTCGCGCGGGCTCGGCGTGCCGCTGAATGCGGCGGAAGCCTCGAAATGGTATGCGCTTGCCGCCGAACAGGGTGTGCCTGAGGCGCAGTTCCAGTATGCGCTGATGCTGCTCGACGGCCGTTACGTCAAGAAGGACCCGAAAGAGGCCTACGCCCTGATGCAGGCTGCCGCCGAAGCCGGCAACCAGCTGGCGCAGTTCAATTTCGCGCAGATGCTGGTTCAGCAGGATCCCGGCGATGCGGGCCTGGCCAAGGCGGTTTCCTATTATGAGCGCGCCGCCGCGACCGGCCTCGCCGACGCGCAATACGCCATGTCCCAGATCTATGCCAATGGCGTCGGCGGCAAGCCGCGCGACGACGCGCAGGCAAGACGCTTCCTCGCCCAGGCCGCGCGGCAGAACTACGACACCGCGCAGATCGATCTCGCCGCCTGGATGATCGAGGGCCGCGGCGGTGTCCGCGACCTGAAATCGGCTTTCGGCTGGACAAAGCAGGCAGCCGAGGGCGGCAACGTCGCCGCGCGGAACCGGCTGGCAAAACTCTACATGCAAGGCATCGGTACCGACCCGGACCTGGTGCTCGCCGGCGCCTGGTACATCGCCGCCCGCCGCGCCGGTCTGATCGACCCCGACATGGATGATTTCCTGCAAGGACTGAGCGACGACCAGACCAAACAGGCCCTGCAGAAGGCGAATCGTTTGCCGTGACGGCGGTTGGTGGATCATTGCGTGTGATCGAGGACGCCCTTGCCGAAGGGCGAGGCGTGTTCGAGGTACCGGAAGGCTGCCGCCGCGTCCTTCCAGGCAAATACCTTCTCGATCACGGGTCTTATCCGGTTGACTGTCAGGCCTCGGTTCATTGCCTCGAAGGATTCGCGTGAGCCCACGGGTATGCCGCGCGCCTTGACCTGGCGGCGGAAGATGTCGAGGGGATTGATGGACCCTTCGTTGCCGCCGAGATAGCCGATGACGTTGATCTGGGCGCCACGCGCCGAAGCCTTCAGCGACTGGGTGAAGCTTTGCGGCCCGCCGACCTCGATAATATGGTCCGCGCCGCCGCCTCCGGTCAGCGCCAGCACGGCTGACGACCAATCGGGATTGTCGCGATAGTTGATGCCGTCATGCGCGCCAAGCGCCTTTGCCAGCGTGAGCTTGTCGTCGCTGCTTGACGTGACGATGACCCGTGCGCCGGCTGCCGCGGCGAACTGCACGGCAAACAACGAGACGCCGCCAGTGCCCAGGCTCAGCACCGTCTCGCCCGGTTTCAACTGGCCTTCGGTGAACAACGCATGCCAGGCAGTGACCGCGGCGCAAGGCAATGTCGCCGCCTCGACATCACTTAGATGTGGCGGCGCCAGCACGGCCGCCTGTTCGTCCAGCCGCGCGAACTCGCTGAGCAAACCGTCGATGGGGCCGCCACGCTGATAGGACGGCTCGGCCATGGCAAAACTGCCGCCGACCCAGCGCTGCCAGAACGTGCTGCAAACGCGGTCGCCGACCTTGAAACGGGTCACTTCGGCGCCAACCGCGACCACTTCGCCCACACCGTCCGAAAGCGGTATCAGCGGCAGCGCAAAGGCGGTGTGGTAGCTGCCACGGGCGATCTCCACATCGCGGTAGTTGAGCGCTGTTGCCTTGACCTTGATGATCATCTCCTGGCGGCCCGGTTCTGGCATCGGCCGCTCGACCAGTCTGAGATTGTCGATGCCGCCGGGGGCCTGCAATTCGATTGCCTTCATTGTCTTCCCTTTCCTTTTGAAAGTCCGTCGAAAGGAAAATCGCTTGCCAGCACCTTGATTTCAAATTCATAATAATCAGAATGATTATGCGTTTGAGGACCAAAGGATGCTGGAAGAATTGCGCACGCTTGTCCTCTTTGCCGAGGAAGGCTCGATCCAGAATGTGGCCCGCCGCCTGCCTTTGACGCAGCCGGCCGTCACCCGGCAGATGCAGCGGCTGGAGGATATGCTCGCGACAACGCTTCTCGATCGCCGGCAGAAGCCGCCGCGGCTGACTGCGGCGGGATTGGAGGTGCTGGCGCGGGCAAAGGACATACTGGCTTCGGTCGAAGCTCTGAAAGCGTTCGCCGCCGACGCCGAGCCGCAGGGCGTGCTGCGTGTCGGCCTGG
Source organism: Mesorhizobium sp. WSM4307 (assembly GCF_007003945.1). Lineage (NCBI taxonomy): Bacteria > Pseudomonadati > Pseudomonadota > Alphaproteobacteria > Hyphomicrobiales > Phyllobacteriaceae > Mesorhizobium > Mesorhizobium sp. WSM4307. The sequence goes on along the minus strand of NZ_VFTB01000017.1, from coordinate 86,043 downwards.
CGCATGGCTTGTCCGATGCAAGCGTTGCGGGCGCTGTCGCCGGCGCCGCCGCTGCGTTCCCAAAGATATCGTTGCGGCTCAAGACCGGTTGGAGCGCTGAGCTGGTCGAGCAGTTCGAACGCGGTCAACTCGATATGGCGATCGTTCTGCGACCTGCCGGTCATCAAGGCCCGGACGCGCTTGGCACCGAACGTCTTTGCATCATAGCGCAAGCCGGCGCCCATCTCGCGGACGCTCGGACCAGCATGCCCTGGGTTCTCAGCCCCGAGCCTTGCGACGCGCGTCAGACGCTCCTCTCCAGTTTGGGCGGTGAACGGCATCCGCTCATTGTGGCGGCGGAAATTCAGGATCCGGCGATGCAGGTGGAATGGGTGCGTCGGGGACACGGCCTCGGCCTCATGCCGTTGCGGCTCGCGACGCGTGGCCTTCCCGACGGCCTCGCGCTTGTCGATCTCGAAGGTGTCGACCTTTCATTGCAGGTCGTGGCATTGCGCTCGCCACATCTCAACCGGCTGGCGAAGGTCGTTGAGGCCATTGCAAAGACCGTCGGCGAAGCCATCAAGATCGAGGCTTGATGCCGACTGACCGGCTGGGGCCGATCGGCGTCCCTTGCCTCTCCGGACGATTTGTGGTCTTGGGAGCCCCTAAATCGCTAGTCCCGGCGAAAATCTCATTCCGGATCACCCCATCATGGCCAAGATCAATGGCAACGAAATCCGTCCCGGCTACGTCATCGAGCATGATGGCGGCCTGTGGGTGGCGGTCAGGACCAACACCGTCAAGCCCGGCAAGGGCGGCGCCTACAACCAGGTCGAACTGAAGAACCTCATCAACGGCACCAAGCTCAACGAGCGCTTCCGCTCGGCCGAGACGGTCGAACAGATCCGCCTCGACCTGAAGGATTTTTCCTTTCTCTACGAGCAGGACGACGCGCTGGTGTTCATGGACACCCAAAGCTACGAACAGCTCGAACTGAACAAGGATTTCGTCGGCGACCGCGCCGCGTTCCTGCAGGACGGCATGATGGTGACTGTCCAGCTCTATGAGGAGAGGCCGATCGGCATTTCGCTGCCCGATCAGGTGACCCTGACCATCACCGAGGCCGACCCGGTGGTGAAGGGCCAGACGGCTGCATCCTCCTACAAGCCGGCGGTGCTGGAGAACGGCATTCGCGTGCTGGTGCCGCCCTTCATCGGCGCCGGCGAACGCATCATCGTCGACACCAACGAAATCACTTACGTGCGCCGCGCCGACTGACGCGCTGCAGCAGGAAGACATACGATGGCACGCTCAGCCCTTCTCAACGTCATGGTCCAGGCCGCAATGAAGGCCGGCCGCTCGCTGTCGCGCGACTTCGGCGAGGTCCAGAACCTGCAGGTCTCGTTGAAGGGACCCGGCGATTATGTCAGCCAGGCCGACCGCAAGGCCGAGGACATCATCTTTGCCGAATTGTCGAAGGCGCGTCCGGGCTACGGTTTCCTGATGGAAGAGCGCGGTGCGGTGGAAGGCGAAGACAGCCAGCACCGCTGGATCGTCGATCCACTCGACGGCACCACCAATTTCCTGCACGGCATTCCGCTTTTCGCCGTCTCGATCGCGTTGGAGCGCCAGGGCCAGATCGTAGCTGGAGTCATCTACAACCCGGCCATGGACGAGCTCTACACGACCGAGCGCGGTGGCGGCGCATTCATGAACGACCGCCGGCTGCGCGTGGCCGGCCGCACGAAGCTGGTTGACACGGTGATCGGCTGCGGCATGCCGCATCTGGGACGCGGCCACCACGGCAATTTCCTCGTGGAATTGCGCAACGTCATGGCCGAGGTCTCGGGCGTGCGCCGTCTCGGTTCCGCCGCGCTCGATCTCGCTTATGTCGCTGCCGGCCGCATGGACGGTTTCTGGGAAACCGGCCTGTCGGCCTGGGACATCGCCGCCGGCCTGCTCCTGATCCGCGAAGCCGGCGGTTTCGTCTCGGACATGGATGGCGGGCAGGACATGCTGGACAACGGCTCCGTCGTTGCCGGCAACGAGGTCATCCAGCGTGCGCTGCTGAAGACGGTGAAAAAGCCCCTGGCACCCCGCTGAAGCCCTCCCGCCGCGCTGAACGGCCGCGGTCGCAAAACCGCCACCTGAGCTTGAAATACTGTCCGGCGGTTGCCCAGATATGGGGTGATGCAGGACGATCGATGACCAACATCCCGCCGCAAATCGAAATCCCCTTTGTCGGGCGCTGGCACTACTCCCGCGCGGAGATGATCGCCGACGGCATTGTCCATGCTGTCGGCATCGTGCTGGCGATCGCGGCCGGCTCGGCGTTGCTGGCGCTGGCGGCGTTTCGCGTCGGACCTGGCGAGTACATCGCCGCCGCCTTCTATGTCGTTTCGCTGCTGACCGTGCTCTCGGTGTCGCTGGCCTACAATCTGTGGCCGGTGACGTCGCCGGCCAAATGGGTTCTGCGGCGCTTCGATCACGCCGCGATCTATCTTCTCATCGCCGCCACCTACACGCCTTTTCTGGCCCAGCTCGACGCGTCGCCGCTGGCCCGCTGGATGATCGTGCTGGTCTGGATCGCGGCGGCGACGGGCATCGCCATCAAGGTGGGCTTTCCCGGCCGTTTTGACCGGCTGGCGATCGTCTTCTATCTCGCCATCGGCTGGAGCGGCATCGTCCTGGTCAAGCCGCTTGTCGCGACGCTGCCGACGACGTCGATCGTGCTCATCGTTGCCGGTGGCGTCGTCTATTCCTGCGGCGTCATCTTCTTCGCCTGGAAGGGTCTGCGCTTTCACAACGCCTTGTGGCACGGCTTCGTCGTCACCGGCGCAGGCCTGCATCTGGCGGCCATGGTCGACTGTCTGGTGATAAACCGTTTCTGATCCGCTCGTGGCAATATTGCCAAGCGCCATTCAATTTGGTCACAATTGCGTTTAGAGTCGCGAACGACGTGATCGGCGGCAGCGGCAGCGAAACGGGGCACGGATGGCTTTTCTCAGATCCTTCGGCATGGGCAAGCGCTCCGACGTACTGATCTACGATCCGCATAAACTGTCGAGTCCGCAGGTGTTCCTGCTGACCATGGTCATCTTCCTGGCCATCGTCGCCTTCATTGCCGCTATCCTGACGCGACAGATCTCGACGGCTTTCGTCACCAATCCCGGGCTCAACGGTCTTATCATCGGCGTGCTGGCGGTCGGCATCCTGCTTGCCTTCGCCCAGGTCGGGCGGCTGTTTCGCGAAGTGCGCTGGCTCAACTCCTTCCGCGCCGGTTCGGAGACCACCGAGCCGGTGCTGCTGGCGCCGATGAAAGCCATGATCGGCCGCTCCTCGACCATGGCATTCTCGACCTCCTCGATGCGCACCATGCTCGATTCCATCGCCACGCGCCTCGACGAAAGCCGCGACACCTCGCGCTACCTGGTCGGCCTCCTGGTGTTCCTCGGCCTGCTCGGCACCTTCTGGGGCCTGCTGAACACGATAGGCTCGATTCGCGAAACCATCGAAGCGCTCGATCCCGGCAGCGGCGACGCCGCCGCCGTGCTGGATTCGCTGAAGCAAGGGCTTGCAGCGCCTCTGGCCGGCATGGGTACGGCCTTCTCGTCCTCGCTGTTCGGCCTCTCCGGCTCGCTCGTGCTCGGCTTCCTCGACCTGCAGGCGGGCCGCGCCCAGACGCGCTTCTACACCGAGCTTGAGAACTGGCTGTCCTCGGTCACCGATCTCTCCTCCGACATCGTCGTCTCCGATCAGGCCAAGAGCGAACCATCCGACGAAATCCGTCTGCTGTCGGAGCGCCTGCGCAGCATGCAGGAGAATGGCGGCGGCTCCAATCCGCGCGTCGCCACCGCCATGGCCAATCTCGCCGACGGCATTTCCGGCCTGGTCAAGAACATGCGTTCGGAACAACAGATCATGCGTGACTGGGTCGAGGCCCAGTCCGACGAGCAGAAGGCGATGCGCAACACGCTGGAGAAGATCGCCGACGCGCTGAAGAAGCAAGGGGTCCACTGACGTGGCGCTAGCAAGACGGCGCGCCGACCGCCGCATCGACTACTGGCCGGGCTTCGTCGACGCGCTGTCGACGCTGCTGCTCGCCATCATGTTCCTGCTCACCGTCTTCGTGCTGGCCCAGTTCCTGCTCGGCCGCGAGATTTCCGGCAAGGACACGGTGCTCAACCGCCTCAACTCGCAGATCAACGAACTGACACAACTTCTGGCGCTGGAGCGCTCGACAGCGCAGGACAAGGAGGACTCGCTCGCCAACCTGCAGGCGTCGCTGTCGGCGGCCGAGGCCGAGAAGAGCCGGCTCGAACAGTTGCTGGCGCAAGGCGCCGGCGCCGGCGACCAGGCCAACCAGCGCGCCGCGGCGCTTTCGGGCGAACTCGACAGCCAGCGCCAGATCAGCCAGCAGGCGCTGAGCCAGGTCGAGATCCTCAACCAGCAGATCGCCGCGCTGCGCAAGCAGATCGGCGCGCTTGAAGACGCCCTCAACGTGTCCGAAGCCCGCGACCGCGATTCCAACACCAAGATCGCCGATCTCGGCCGCCGGCTGAACGTCGCCCTGGCGCAGCGCGTGCAGGAATTGAACCGCTACCGCTCCGACTTCTTCGGACGCCTGCGCGAGATCCTCGCCGACCGCGAGAATATCCGCATCGTCGGCGACCGCTTCGTCTTCCAGTCGGAAGTGTTGTTCCCGACCGGCTCCGAGGTGATCAACGATGCCGGCAAGGTCGAGATGAAGAAGCTCGCCGACGCCATCATCGAGTTGCAGAAGGAAATCCCGCCCGAGATCAACTGGGTGCTGCGCGTCGACGGCCATACCGACAACAAGCCGCTCTCCGGCACCGGCCGCTACCGCGACAATTGGGAATTGTCGACGGCGCGTTCGACCTCGGTGGTCAAGTTCCTGATCGAGAACGGCGTGCCGGCCAACCGTCTGGTCGCCGCCGGCTTCGGTGAGTTCCAGCCGCTCGACCCCGCCGACACCGACGAAGCGCGCAACAAAAACCGCCGCATTGAACTGAAGCTCACCGAACGTTGATTTCTCATCACGCGAACTCACGCGAATTTGTTCGCCGGCTCAACTCTAGGGCGCAGAGTGTAGCCGGCAAGGCCTGAAAAGATTATCTTTTTTTAATTACACTTCGCGCCGGAGCGCTCCTAGCTTGCCGCTCAGGGCCGAGAACCGCCGGCGATGCCTCCCATCGCGACGCGACGGAACTGGACGACCCAAACGGTCGGAAGGCGAGGCGGCGCGACCGCCCCCTTCCCAGCAGGAGGAAGCGCCCCATGCGCACATCAACACCTCTCAAGACGGCAACGCTTGCCACGGTTCTCATTGTCGCCCCGCTCGCCGGCGCCTATGCCGCAGGCCATCACAAGGGCGCTCTCGAGGCGACGGACCCGACAGACATGACCGGCCCGCGTGTCGAGGCTCTCATCGAACAGGCTCAGGGCATCCGCCACGGCATAGTCGACGCCAGGCAGGCCAACAACATCACCCCGGCGGTGGCGGAGCGCCTGGAAATGCGCACCGCCCGCATCAGGCAGGCGGCCGAAAAGATAGCCGCGTCCGATCACGGCAGGATACCGGCAGCGCAATACCATGACCTGCTGCGCCGCCTCGACAATGTCGACCAGCGGCTGTGGGTCGATACCGGCAGCGGTTTCCTGATGGGTGACGGCGCCGACGGCGGAGCCTATCCGAACGGCTGAGGCCTCCGGCAAGGTCCAAGAGGAAGGGACCACCTGGCGCCTTCGGGACCCCAATCCCGCGGGCGTCCTTTTTCCTCACCAGCCCGGCCTGCCTACCAACCGAGCCAGACCGCGATCAGCGCGACCACCGCCGGCACGGTCTGGATGAACAGGATCTTGCGGCCGGCCGTTGCCGCGCCGTAAAGGCCGGCAATGGCCACGCACAACAGGAAGAAGACCTTGACCTGAAAACCGGCGGCGCCGAGATACAGCCCCCAGATCAGGCCTGCGGCGAGAAATCCGTTGTAGAGGCCCTGATTGGCGGCGAGCACCTTCGACGCCCTGGCGAATTCCGGCGTCAGGCGGAATGTCTTGTGCCCGCGCGGCGTGTCCCACAGCACCATCTCGAGATAGACGATGTAGACATGGATCAAGGCCGCCAGGCCGACCAGGATGTTGCCGATCATTTGCTCCCCCTTCATGCGTTGCCGGCAGCATTTCATGTGTGGCATCGCCTGCGCAAGATGCATCCGCCGGAGGGCATCCGAGGGTTGCCAACGCTTTTGCGTTGGTGTCTTTTCGCGCCGTCCTCAATCACGGAAGCCGCCATGTCCTTTCAGAAACTCGACGACCTCGGCCACAAGCTCGAAGCGCTTGAGCATGCGCTGGCCATCCTCGGCGCTGACGAAGCCACGCATATGGCCGTCGGCGGCGGCGAGAAGCGCGCCGAGGCGATGGCGGCACTGGCCGGCATGTACCACAGCAGGGCGACCGCTCCGGAAATCGCCGATTGGATCGCCACCGCCGAAGGCGAGGCGCTCGACGACCAGCAGCGTGCGGCGCTCGGCGAACTGCGGCGGCAATACACCAACCTGACCTGCCTGCCGGTCGAATTCGTCGAACGCCAGACGACGGCGCGCATGCGTTGCGAGCAGCTGTGGCGCGACCTGCGCGCCAAGAACGATTGGGCGGGTTTCCAGCCGGCGCTCGAGGGCGTGGTGGCGCTGGTGCGCGAAGAGGCGGCCCTGCGTTCCGACGTGCTCGGCCTCGCCCCTTACGATGCGCTGATGGAGCAATTCGATCCCGGCAACCGTACCGCCGACATCACCCCCGTCTTCGCCGACCTGAAAGCCTTCCTCAAGGGATTCGTGCCGGAGGCGCTGGCGATCCAGGAGGCGCGGCTGCGCAAGCATCCGCTGAGGCCGCTCTCAGGCACCTACGCGATCGACAAGCAGCGCGAGCTTGGCCTTGCCATGATGGCGGCCGTCGGTTTCGACCTGACGCACGGCTCGCTGTCGGTATCGCACCATCCCTTCTGCGGCGGCGTGCCCAGCGATGTGCGCATCACCACCCGTTACAAGACATCGGATTTCCTGTCGGCGCTGATGGGCGTGCTGCACGAGACCGGCCATGCGCTCTATGAACAGAACCTGCCGAAGGCGTGGTCGCACTGGCCGCTCGGCAAGGCGCGCGGCATGGCCGTGCATGAAAGCCAGAGCCTGTTCGTCGAAAAGCAGATCGGCCGCAATCCCGCCTTCTGGCGCTGGGCGCTACCGGTGGTGGAAAAGCATCTCGGCGAGGCCTGGTCGCTCGACGATCTCCTGCCGCATGTGCATCGCGTCGAGCGCGGCCTGATCCGCGTCGATGCCGACGAGGTGACCTATCCCCTGCATGTCATCGTGCGCTACGAGCTGGAGCAGGAGCTGGTCTCGGGCAGGCTGGAGGTTGCCGATTTGCCCGAAGCCTGGGACGCCAAGATGCGCGACTATCTCGGCCTCTCCACGTTGGACAATCCGGCCGACGGGCCGATGCAGGACGTGCACTGGCCGGGTGCCGCCTTCGGCTACTTCCCGTCCTACACGCTGGGCGCGATGATGGCGGCGCAGCAATGGGCCGCGCTGACGCGCGAACATCCTTCCGCAGATGACGACCTGGCGAAAGGGAATTTCACGGATATCAATGACTGGCGCCGCAAGAAGATATGGTCGCAGGGCTCGCGCTGGTCGACGCCGGACCTGCTCGAACGCGCCACCGGCGAAAAGCTCAACGCCGTGTATTTCGTCGATCACCTGCGCAAACGGTATGGAACCGCGTGAAGCCATCGAGGGAACCGACAGGGCAGAAGCGCCTGTCTACTCCGCCGCCCCTCTGAAGGCGCTGGCGCCGGTCTCGAACTGCAGCTTGGCAAGCCTGGCATAGATGCCGCCCTTGGCGACCAGGCTCTGATGCGTGCCTTCCTCGACGATGCGGCCGCCATCCATGACCAGGATCCTGTCGGCCTTCAGCACCGTTGCCAGCCGGTGGGCGATGACGATGGTGGTGCGGCCTTGCATCAGCCGCTCCAGCGCCGTCTGCACCAGTGTCTCGCTTTCGGCATCCAGCGCCGAGGTGGCTTCGTCGAGCAGCAGGATCGGCGCGTCGCGCAGGATGGCGCGGGCGATCGCCACGCGCTGGCGCTGGCCGCCGGACAGCGTCACGCCGCGTTCGCCGACCTGGCTGTCATAGCCGTTCTCGAGCTTGAGGATGAATTCGTCGGCCAGCGCGTCCTTCGCCGCCGCCTCGATCTCGGCATTGCCTGCGCCCGGCCGGCCGAAGCCGATATTGTCGCGCGCGCTCGCCGCGAAGATGGTGACGTCCTGCGGCACGATGGCTATGCGTTCGCGCACCGAACCCGGATCGGCTTCGCGCACATCGACGCCATCGATCATGATCTTGCCGGTTTCGGGATCGTAGAAGCGCAGGATCAACGAAAAGACCGTGCTCTTGCCCGCCCCCGAAGGGCCGACGATGGCCACTGTCTCGCCGGGCATGACCTGGAAACTCAGGCCGTGGACGGCGGCCCGGTCGGGCCGCGCCGGATAGGAGAAGGAGACGTCGTCGAAGACGATCGCGCCCTTGGCGACCGCCGGCAGCGGCTTCGGCTCGGCCGGCGCCTGGATCGCCGGCTTTTCGGCCAGGATCTCGGTCAGCCGCTCGGCCGCGCCCGCTGCCTGGGCAAGTTCGCCCCAGACCTCCGACAGCGCGCCGAGCGCGCCTGCGGCGAACACCGAATAGAGCAGGAACTGGCCAAGCGTGCCCGGCGACAGCGTGCCTTCGAGCACGTCGCGCGATCCGAACCACAGCACCGCCACGACGGAGGAAAAGATCATGAAGATGGCGAAGAAGGTGAGGAAGGAGCGAGCGAAGATCGAGGCGCGCGCCGCCTCGAAGGCGGCCTCCACGGCGGACGAAAAGCGACCGGTGACCAGTCTTTCGTTGGTGAAAGCCTGCAGCGTCCGCACCGCGCCGATCTGCTCGCTGGCATAGGCGGTCGCATTAGCCAGCGTGTCTTGCGCCAGCCGCGACTTGCGACGCACCGAGCGCCCAAAGGCGACCAGCGGCAAGACGATGACGGGGATGGCCGCGATGACCAGGCCGGACAGTTTCGGGCTGGTGAAGACCATCATTGCCACGGCGCCGAGGCCGAGGATGACGTTGCGCAGCGCAACCGAGGCGGTCGCCCCCACGGCCGACTTGACCTGCGTCGTATCGGCCGCGAGCCGCGATACGATCTCTCCCGACTGTGATGTATCGAAGAAGGATGGCGAGAGGGTCGTCACATGGCTGAACACGTCATTGCGGATGTCGGCGACAACACGTTCGCCGAGCGTGATGACGAAATAGTAGCGGCAGGCCGACGCCGCCGCCAGCACGGCGGCCATCACCACCAGCATGCCGAAATATTCGGCGATGAAGCTGGAATCCGATGCCGAAAAGCCGTGGTCGATCATGCGCCGCACCGCCAGCGGCAGGGCCAGTGTCGTCGCCGCCGCGACCGTCAGCGAGATCACGGCGCCGATGACCAGTTTCCGGTAGCGGCCGAGGTAGGGGAACAGGCGCCTGAGCGGCTTGAGCGAGCGCCGACGCTCGTCCGCATCGCCACTGATGTCCGCCATGACCGTTTTCCTCTGGCCCTTTTCGTGCGCGCCATCAATATGCGTTTGACGCGGCCTTGTGATTCAATTTCGGCTGATGTATAGGCTCGCCGACCGTTTTAGAAGCCGTGGCTCCTCAATAGCTACGGCTTCGAGTTTTAAAAAGAGGCGCATCGACGCAGGCTCATGCCCGTCAGCCGCGCCGGCAAGCCAGGAACCGAACCATGAAGAGCGCTATTCATCCCGACTACCACACCATCAAGGTCGTCATGACCGACGGCACCGAATACACGACCCGTTCGACCTGGGGCAAGGAAGGCGATACGATGAACCTCGATATCGACCCGACCACCCACCCGGCCTGGACCGGCGGCCAGCAGACCCTGCTCGACCGCGGCGGCCGCCTCTCCAAGTTCAAGAAGCGTTTCGAAGGTTTCGGCCTCTAAGCCACTTCGGCATTGTCGCAGATCAAAAAACCCGCCCTTGTGGCGGGTTTTTTGTTGCGATGAGGTGACGCGCCTCGAGCTGGCGCCCACCCCTACCTCCCCCTTGTGGGGAACTCGGACCGAGGTCCGGGTGGGGGTCTGGCGCCGGCCCCACCCTGCTGCTTCGCAGCGGCTTGCCGGGGCGAGCCACGGGGCTTGCCCTTCCTTCGACCCCACAAAGGGAGGGGTTGGAGGCATTCTACCCGTCCAACAACTCCCGCAGCGCCATGCGCTTGTAGGCGGCGACCAGCCTGTCGCCCTCCTGCCGCTCGACCGAGATGGCCAGCCGTACCGCGGCCTCGCCCATTTGCCAGACGAGAAGCGCCGTGGTTTCCAGGGCGAGGGGGTCGGCGCCGGGACGCAAGCGCTTCAGCACCGCCACGAGGAACTCCGCATTGGCCCGGCTGTCGGCGAGTTCGAGCTGCCGCAGCGCCTTGTCGGCCTGCGTGCCCGACCAGATGTCGCGCATCACCGGCTCGGCCAGGAACAGCCCGTAGTAGATATCGACCAGCTCCGAAAACGCCCGTCGCAGGCCTTCGGCGTCGCCGACATCGGCGAGTGCCGCCGAGATACAGGCCTGGCTTTCGGCAGTGTAGCGCTCGGCCAGTGCCCAGATGATCGCCCGCTTGTCGGGGAAGAACTGGTAGAGCGAGCCGATCGACACCCCTGCCCGTTCCGCGACCTCGCCCATGCGCATGGCGTCGCTGCCTTGCTCGGTGATCAGCGCCGAGGCCGCGGCCAGCATGCGCTCCACCCGCTCGCGGCTGCGCTGCTGGCTTGGCGCCCGCCGTGGCGAAGCGATCTGCTCGTTGGCCGGCGTGCCTTCCATGGACTGTCTCCAACAATGCATTCGGCACAATCGCCGAGAAAATGGCTTGACTGATAAAATACGAGGGTTTATCACGTTTTGCAAATATGAGGATTACTCATGTTTTCAAACAGAGGAAAACCACCATGACCGACACCAAACCAATTCTGATCCTCGGCGGCACCGGCAAGACCGGCCGCCGTCTTGCCGAGCGGCTGACGGCGCGCGGCATTCCGGTACGCATCGGCTCGCGTTCCGGCACGCCGCGCTTCGACTGGGAGGCGCCCGCAAGCTGGGCTCCGGCACTCAAGGACGTCAGCGCGGTCTATATCAGCTACTATCCCGACATCGCCGTGCCGGGCGCCGCCGAAGTGATCGATGCCTTCGCCCGCCTTGCCGAGGAGCATGGCGTTCGACGTCTGGTGCTGTTGTCGGGCCGCGGCGAGCACGAGGCGCAGCGCGCCGAAGAGATGCTGCAGGCTTCCGGGGCCGACTGGACGATCCTGCGCTGCGCATGGTTCTCGCAGAACTTCAGCGAAGGCTTTCTCGTCGAGCCGTTGCTGGCGGGCGAAGTGGCCCTGCCGGTCGGACCTGTCGGCGAACCCTTTGTCGATGTCGACGACATCGCTGACGCCGCCAAAGCGGTGCTGACCGGGCCCGGTCATGTCGGCCAGCTCTATGAGCTGACGGGGCCGCGGCTGTTGAGCTTCGCCGACGCGGTCGCCGAAATTGCCAAGGCAGCCGGACGTGACATCCGCTTTGTCAGAATTTCGCATGACGAGTTCACGGCCGCTATCGCGTCGCATGAACTGCCACCCGAAATCGTCTGGCTGCTCGATGAGCTGTTCACCCAAGTGCTCGACGGCCGCAACGAGATGCTCACTGACGGCGTCCAGCGCGTGCTCGGCCGTGCACCGAAAGACTTTTCCGCCTACGCAACCGAAACCGCCGCTAGCCGAATCTGGAGTAACTGAGATGAGCAAGCTTGTTCCCACCCTCACCATCATCGCCGCAATCGGCTCGGGCGTCGTCGGCGGCGTCTTCTTCGCCTTTTCCAATTTCGTCATGGCAGCCCTTGCCCGGCTGCCCGTCCCGCAAGGCATCGCCGCGATGAATTCGATCAACGTCACGGTGATCACCCCAAGCTTCATGACCGCTCTTTTCGGCACCGGCCTCATCTGCCTCGTGCTGATTGCCGCCGTTCTTCTGGACTGGAGCCAATCAGGCTCATACTGGCTGCTTGCCGGCGCCGTGATCTATTTCATCGGCAATCCGATCGTGACCATGGTCTTCAACGTGCCGCTCAACGACGCACTCGCCGCCGTCGATCCTGCGAGCGCCAACGGCGCCGCCGTATGGGCGAACCATCTGAGCCAGTGGGTAATGTGGAACCACGTCCGCACCGTCACCGCCATCGTGGCGATGGCCTGCTTCATCATGGCTTTGATCTGAAGACAGCAGCCCGCGAATGCAAAAGACCCCGCCTCAGGCGGGGTCTGTCTTCTTGTGCGTTTTGCGGTCGGCATGGCCCAGGTCGCGGTCCGGATCGATTACGTCGCGGACCAGCTGCTTGAGTTTTGCCGCGTCCGGAAAGCCGCCGTCGCGCTTGCGGTCCCAGATGAGCACGTCGTTGCAGGAAATGGTGAAGACGCCGCCGGTGCCGGGCACAAGCGTCACTTCGCCAAGGTCGGTGCCGAAGGTGGAGAGCAGCTCCTGCGCCATCCAGCCGGCGCGCAGCAGCCACTGGCACTGCGTGCAATAGGTGATGCGGATGGCGGGCAGCGGCGTCTCGCTCATCACGCCGCGCTGAGCTTGGCCAAGGTCTCGTCGTCGACTTCGAAGTTGGCGTAGACGCTTTGCACGTCATCGTCGTCCTCGAGCGTGGCGACCAGCTTCATCAGCGACTGTGCCCGCTCCTCGTCGACCGGAACATTGTTCTGCGGCCGCCAGATCAGCTTCACCGATTCCGCTTCGCCGAGCGAGGCTTCCAGTGCCTTCGACACCTCGCCGAGATTCTCGAAGGCGCAATAGATCGTGTGGCCTTCCTCGTCGGTTTCGACGTCGTCGGCGCCGGCTTCGATCGCCGCTTCCATGACCTTGTCGGCACTGCCGGCCGATGCCGGATAATAGATCTCACCGACACGGTCCCACATGAAGGACACCGAGCCGGTTTCGCCCATCGCGCCGCCGGCCTTGGTGAAGGCGGCGCGCACATTCGACGCCGAGCGGTTGCGGTTGTCGGTCAACGCCTCGACGATGACGGCGACGCCGCCTGGGCCATAGCCCTCATAGCGCACGGCCTCGTAGTTTTCGGCATCGCCCATCGACGCCTTGTTGATGGCGCGCTGGATGTTGTCCTTCGGCATCGACACTGCCTTGGCGTTCTGGATCGCCAGCCGCAGGCGTGGATTCATCGATGGGTCGGGCGTGCCGCTCTTGGCGGCCACGGTGATTTCGCGCGCCAGCTTGGAAAACATTTTCGACCGCACCGCGTCCTGACGGCCCTTGCGGTGCATGATGTTCTTGAACTGTGAATGGCCAGCCATGGCACCCCTGTCGTGTTCGGCTAGAGCGTTCTGCAGCGAGATGCATTACCTCGCCTGTTGCAAAATGCTCGAATTCAAAATTTCAGAACGTCCTTGATGCGTCCGGAGGACGTACGGCGCTCTTTGTCGGAATGGCCGGCTTATAGATAAATCGGCTCAATTCGTCCAGCCGCACCGCGCGCGTGGCGTAACCGGACAGGCTGCTGCAAACGCTTACGCCTCCAGATCGGACTTCAGCCGGTCGATGATGCTGAGCGCATGGCCGGCATACTGGCTGATCCAGCGATCGTGGATCTGCTTGATCGGCAGTGCGTTGAGATGGTTCCAGCGCTCGCGTCCATCGCGGCGCGCAACGATCAGCTTCGCCTCCTCCAGCACCTTCAGGTGCAGCATGACGGTGCAGCGGTCGATATCGGGAAAGGCATCGCACAGCATGCCGGTGGTCTTCGGCTCGTCCTTCAGCCGATCGAGCATTTCGCGCCGGCGCGGGTGCGCCAGCGCCTTGAAAACATTGTCATCTTGCGATCGACTTGACATGTTATGTTTATATAACATATTGTTGAACCTTTCAAGGATGGAGCTGTGGATATGTCTCTTGGATTCCGCGTTTCCGGCCGCATCGGCAAACCGGCCGCCGAAGTTTTCGACGCCGTCGTCAACCCCAAGAAGCTCAGCGGCTATTTCACCACCATCGGCGGCGCCAGCGCACCGCTGCAAACCGGCACGAGCGTCGTCTGGTGGGGCAAGGTGCCGGTCGAGGTCGACGAGGTGGTCAAGGACAGCCGTATCGTGCTGCGCTGGGACGCCACCGACGCGGACGGCAAGCCGGCCTACAAGACGCGCATCGAGATGAATTTCGAACCGCTGGACGATGGCGGCACCCTCGTCACCATCGCCGAAAGCGGTTGGCAGGAAGGCGCAGTCGGCCTGAAGAAATCCTACCTCAACTGCGAGGGCTGGTCGCAGATGCTGGCCTGCATGAAGGCCTATGTCGAATACGGCATCAATCTGCGCGACGGCTATTACCGCAGCGAGATGAAGGGCGAGCCCGCCAACGAGACCAATGTTTGAGCAGGGAAACGGAGGCCAGCGATGACGATAGTAACGCCGTTCCTGATGTTCGAGGGCAAGGCCGAGGAGGCGATGGCCCTCTATTGCGACACCATTCCCGGCAGCAGCATCCTCGACATCACGCGCTATGGTGCCGGTGAGGATGGCCCTGAAGGGACGCTGAAGCTGGCGCGCGCTTCCATCGCCGGCCGGGACGTCATGGTCTTCAACAGCCCCGTACACCACGCCTTCGGCTTCACGCCGTCGGTCTCGTTCTACGTCGACTGTTCCTCCTTGGAGGAACTGGACCGCATTGTCGACGCACTGGCAAAGGAGGGCGGATTCCTGATGCCACCCGACAATTATGGTTTCAGCCGCCGCTTCGCCTGGTTGAACGACAGGTTTGGTGTCTCATGGCAGGTCAACCTGGCCTGACCGAACATGGCCGACCCAAGCGCAGCGCAATGGAGACAGCAATGACGACGAAAATCACCGGCGGCATCAACATAGCCATGAAGGTGCCACCGCATCAGTATGAGGCGACGATCGCCTTCTACCGCGACATCGTCGGCCTGAAGCCGTTCACCGCCAAGGCGCCGGCGGTCGGCTTCGAGCTCGGACCCAACCGCCTGTGGATCGACGAGGCGCCGATGTTGAGCCAGGCCGAGGTCTGGCTGGAACTGTTCACCGAAGATTTTTTCACCGCTGCCGCACACTTCGCCGAGGCCGGCATCGTGCGTTGCGATGCCATCGAGCCCTTGGGCGAAGGCTTTCGCGGCGGCTGGATCACCAACCCGGCCAGCATCGTTCACATGCTGCGCGAGCCCGACGCCTGGTGAGCGCCACGACCAGAAAGGAGACCGCCATGGAGATCCGTGAAACCCCGACAGCCGAAGCCGGCATGCTGATCCGACGGCCCGTCGCCGAGGTGTTCGAGGCCATCGTCGACCCGGCTATCACCACCAAATTCTGGTTCACCCATGGCAGCGGCCGGCTGGACAGCGGCAAGGAGGTCCGCTGGGAGTGGCGCATGTATGGCGTCTCGACGACCGCCAAGGTCAGCGAGATCGTCAGGAATGAAAGGATCGTCATGCAATGGAGCGATCCGCCGACAACGGTGGTCTGGACGTTCACCGAAATGCCTGGCGATGCGACCTTTCTCGAGGTCCGCAACTTCGGTTTCGCTGGCACGCCCGACGAACAGGTCAAGGAAGCGATCGGCTCGACCGGTGGCTTCACGCTCGTGCTGGCCGGCGCGAAGGCCTGGCTGGAACAGGGCCTGACGCTAGGCCTGATCGGCGACCGCCACCCGGAGGGTGCGCCGGGGCGTTAGATGCCCAGCACCCCGATACTCAATGCCCGTCGCCGGGCTTCGCTTTCCTGCGCCGCCGCGCCAGCATGTTGAGCCCCTCGACCAGCGCCGAGAAACCCATCGCCGCGTAGATGTAGCCCTTGGGCACATGGTAACCCATGCCGTCGGCGATCAGCGTCATGCCGATCATCAACAGGAAGCCCAGGGCCAGCATGACGATGCTGGGGTTCTTGGCGATGAAGTTGGCCAGCGGACCCGCCGCCAGCATCATCACGCTGACGGCCACGATCACGGCGATGTACATGATGGCGATCTCGTCGGTCATGCCGACCGCGGTGATGATGGAATCGATCGAAAAGACGAGGTCGAGCAGCAGGATCTGGAAGATCGCGCCGGCAAGCGAGATCTTGAGCGTCTCACCCATCATCGTGTCCTTGTGGTCGTCGGGATCGACCGTGTGATGGATCTCCTTGGTCGCCTTCCACACCAGGAACAGGCCGCCGGCGATCAGGATCAGGTCGCGCCAGGAAAAGCCGTGGCCGAGGGCGGTGAAGACCGGCGTCGTCAGCTGGACGATGACCGAGATGGTGGCCAGAAGCACCAGCCGCATGACCAGCGCCGCCGAAATGCCGAGCCGGCGGGCACGGGCCCGCTGCGCTTCCGGCAGCTTGTTGGTCAGGATCGAGATGAAGATCAGATTGTCGATGCCGAGCACGATCTCGAGCACCACCAGCGTCAGCAAGGCGACCCATGCGGTTGGATCGGAAACGAATTGAAAATGCGGCGCAAGAAATTCGATAAGCTGCATGGAGGTCGTTGTCCCCTCTGTTAACGATCTGAAGCAGATGTCGTCGGCAGTTAGGTACCGCGCGCGCCTATATCAATGTCATGACCAGAAGGACGGAGTCGTTTCTTCCAGTCGCGGCCCGCGACGAAACGGCGCGATCCTCTCGGTCAGTCCGGTACGATCGGAAATATTGACACCGACCCCGCACAAGGTCGCCGGGCCGGTCGCCGCCTCGAAGCGCCCCTTCGGCACTTTCGACAGGAACCGGTTGAGCGGTTCCTCCTTGTCCATGCCGAGCGAGGAATCATAGTCGCCGCACATGCCGGCATCCGACAGATAGCCGGTGCCGCCATTGAGGATCTGGTGGTCGGCGGTCGGCTGGTGGGTGTGGGTGCCGACGACCAGGCTGGCGCGGCCGTCAACGAAATGCGCAAAGCACATCTTTTCCGAGGTCGCCTCGGCGTGGAAGTCGATCACCACCGCATCCGCCTGCTCGCCGAGCGGGCAGGCGGCAAGCTCGCGTTCGCCAGCCTGGAACGGATCGTCGAGCTCGGGATGCATGAACACCCGGCCCATGATGTTGGCGACCAGCACGCGCGCGCCGCTTCTGGCGATGTAGACGCCGGAGCCGCGCCCGGGCGTGCCTTTGGGAAAATTCGACGGACGCAGGAAGCGTTCTTCGCGCGGCGCGAAGGCCAGCGCATCGCGCTGGTCCCAGACATGGTTGCCGGTGGTGACGACATCGGCGCCGGCCGCGATCGTCTCGCGAAAGATCTCTTCGGTGATGCCGAAGCCACCCGCGGCATTCTCGCCATTGACGATGACGAAATCGAGTTTGAAGTCCGAGATCAGGCCGGGCAGTTGTTCCCACACCGCCGTGCGTCCCGTTTTTCCGACCATGTCACCGAGGAAGAGAAGTCTCATATGATCCCGCACCGAGAGTCAGCGAAGCAAAAGCTGCATGACATCCGCGAAACGATCATGCCTCCATTATCTACAATTTTGGCGTGAAGCGGCGCAACCCGCTCTCGGTGAGTATTTCCGGGATGATCACGTCATGGTTCTCGTCCGGAACCTGCGCCACCTCCTGGCAGTCGAAGGCGATACCGATCAGCCGGGGCGAATGCCCCTTGTCGACGAGCTTCGCGATCGCGCGGTCATAATAGCCGGCGCCATAGCCGATGCGGTGGCCGCGCGCGTCGAAGGCGGCAAGCGGTACCAGCATCACCTCGGGGTCAAGCACCTCGGCTTCTTCATGGGGTCCGATCGTGCCAAAGCCCATGTCGACCATCGGCGCGCCGCGCACCAGTTCGCGAAAGACGATCGTGGTCTTGTCGAGAATGGCAGGCAGGCAAAGCCTGGCGCCCTTTTCGCGCAAGGCGAACATCAAGGGCCTGACGTCGACTTCCGAACGCATCGGCCAGAAGCCGGAGACGATCTTGCCGGGCTCAATGGCGAGATGATCGCGCGCCGTCTCGGCCATTTCGAGCGCCATTTCCACCCGCCAGAATTCGTCGAGCGCGTCGCGGCGTCCAAGCGCCTGGAGTCGCAGCTGTTTCTTCTGGTCTTTGAGAGATGTCATGCGCGGACGATAGAAAAGGCCGGATCGGGATGGCGTGTTGGGAGCGACGTTTTCCACCGCATCATCCACCGAAATGCGTGGATACAGGGGCAAGAAGTGACGATCCACACAACCGGTGGAGAGAGCGATCCCGGGAACCTACAAAGTAGGTGGGCGCCGTGTGAGAAAACCCACGGGTCTTCCCAGGGACAGCTCCCTAAGGATCGTTAAGGCCCCGGGGAAAATGTTCTCCTGCCGGGAAGCACAGACCGTCCTCCCCAATATAGGCCGCTCATCGGTCAAGCGCCAGTGACGCAGCCGGTCTCGGCTGCTTTATTCGCCGCCGGCATCGCACCCTTGCACAGGCCGGGCGGCGTCCTTACGGTCGCGGGGTGAACCAAGGAGCAAAAATGCGTTTCGAAGGCACGGCGGCCTATGTTGCCGACAAGGATCTGATGGTGGCCGTCAACGCGGCGATCGCGCTGGAGCGGCCCTTGCTGGTCAAGGGCGAGCCCGGCACCGGCAAGACCGAGCTTGCCCACCAGGTGGCGGCGGCACTTGGCCTCGATCTCATCGAATGGCATGTCAAATCGACGACGCGAGCCCAGCAAGGCCTTTACGAGTATGACGCCGTGTCGCGGCTGCGCGACAGCCAGCTCGGCGACGCCAGGTTCAACGACATCAAGAACTACATCAAGCGCGGCAAGCTCTGGGAGGCGTTCGCGGCCGGCAAGAAGGTCGTGCTTTTGATCGACGAGATCGACAAGGCCGACATCGAATTCCCCAACGACCTGCTGCAGGAACTCGACCGGATGGAGTTCTTTGTCTACGAGACCGGCGAGACCATCCGCGCTGCTATCAGACCGATCGTCATCATCACCTCCAACAATGAGAAGGAACTGCCGGACGCCTTCCTGCGCCGCTGCTTCTTCCACTACATCCGCTTTCCCGACGTCGACACCCTGCACAGGATCGTCGACGTCCACTATCCCGGCATCAAGCAGAATCTGGTGCGCGCGGCCCTCACCCAGTTCTACGAGATCCGCGAGGTACCGGGCCTGAAGAAAAAACCATCGACGTCCGAGGCGCTCGACTGGATCCGCCTGCTGGTCGCCGACGACATCGCGCCCGAGGATTTGCGCGCCGACCCGAAGAACGCATTGCCCAAGCTGCATGGCGCGCTGCTGAAGAACGAACAGGACGTGCATCTGTTCGAGCGGCTGGCTTTCATGGCCAGAAGGCAGCAATAGGGCCGCAGCAATAGCGCTTTCCCTTCCGTGGACCGTTGCCGCCGGCCGGACGGGAAGGCAGCTTCGGCCGCAATCTTTCGCAGGAGATGAAATGTCTGAGATTATTGTCCGCCCGCTCGCGCAGTCCGACCACGCCGACTGGAAGCGCCTGTGGACCGACTACCTGACCTTCTATGAAACCAGGCTGCCGGAAGAGGTCTATGCCGTCACCTGGAAGCGGCTGTTCACGGCAGGCGAATTCGAGCCGAAGGGTTTTATCGCCACGCTCGACGGCAAGGCCGTCGGCCTCACCCACTATCTCTACCATCGCTCGGGCTGGTCCGAGAAAAACAACTGCTATCTGCAGGATCTGTTCGCCGACCCGGACGTGCGCGGCAAGGGCATCGGTGCCGCGCTGATCAATGCCGTAAAGCAGGAAGCGGCAAAGATCGGCGTCAAGAACGTCTACTGGATGACGCACGAAACCAACACCACGGCGCGCAAGCTCTACGACCACGTGGCGCGCCGCACCGGCTTCATCGAGTATGATCTGCTATAAATAGAAAATGTTCATCCCTTTCTTCCTCGAACTGAAGGCTGCACGCGTTCCCGTCTCGCTCCGGGAATATCTGTCGCTGCTGGAGGGGCTGGAAGCCGGGCTGGTCGACTACGATGTCGAGGGTTTTTACTACCTGGCCCGCGCCGCCTTGGTGAAGGATGAGCGCCACATCGACCGCTTCGACCAGGTGTTCGCGCATGTCTTCAAGGGCATCGAGGCGCTGGGCGGACCGGATGCGGTCGATGTCGCCAATATTCCCGAGGAATGGCTGCGCCGGCTTGCCGAAAAGCACCTGACCGAGGAGGAGAAAAAGCTGGTCGAGGCGCTCGGCGGCTTCGAAAGGCTGATGGAGACCCTGAAGCAAAGGCTCGAGGAGCAAAAAGGCCGCCACCAGGGCGGCTCGAAATGGATCGGCACCGGCGGCACCTCGCCCTTCGGCGCCTATGGCTACAATCCCGAAGGCGTGCGCATCGGCCAGCACGAAAGCCGCAACCGCCGCGCGGTGAAGGTCTGGGACAAGCGCGAGTTCCGCAATTTCGACGATGCCGTCGAGCTCGGCACCCGCAACATCAAGATCGCGCTGAAACGCCTGCGCCGCTGGGTGCGCGAGGGTGCCGAGGAGGAATTCGACCTGCCCGGCACCATCCACGCCACCGCCGAACATGGCTATCTCGACGTGCAGACGCGGCCCGAGCGGCGCAACGCGGTGAAGCTTTTGATGTTCTTCGATGTCGGCGGCTCAATGGACGACCACATCAAGAGCGTCGAGGAGCTGTTTTCAGCGGCCCGCGCCGAATTCCGCCAGCTCGAATATTTCTACTTTCACAACTGCCTCTACGAGGGCGTGTGGAAGGACAACCGGCGCCGCCATGCGGAGGTGATGCCGACCTTCGACCTCCTCCACAAATACGGGCCGGACTATAAGGTGATCGTCGTCGGCGACGCCTCGATGAGCCCTTACGAGATCGCCCACCCCGGTGGGTCAGTGGAGCACTGGAATCCGGAGGCCGGCGCCGTCTGGCTCGGCCGCCTGCTGCGGCAATGGCCGAACGCGGTATGGCTCAACCCCGAGAGCGAAAAGAACTGGGGCTATACCCATTCGATCGCCATGATCCGCGACATCTTCGGCGGCCGCATGTTCCCGCTGACGCTGGCCGGACTCGAAAGCGCGACGAAGCAGCTTTCCAGAAAGCATTAGTTCAAGACGTGCGGGACTATCGCTCCAGGGATCACCAATCGTGGAAGTTGGCGCTGCCCCTCACCGTCCTGCCGGCGAGGGGCGGCGCCGACGCCTGAAAAAGGCCAAAGGGGCGAATTCGACTTTGGAATGTCAGGCACTGGGCAGGTCTGTAACAAACGCCTATCTTCAGGCGAATATAGCTTGCAACCAAGAACGAGCCGCCAAGGCTGAGGAGATCAAATGGACACCCAAACCTACCCCGTCACCCGCACCGATGCCGAATGGCGCGCCCGGCTGACGCCGGAGCAATATGCGGTCATGCGCAATCACGGCACCGAGCGGCCGGGCAGCTGCGCCTTGCTCTACGAGAAGCGCGCCGGCACATTTTCCTGCGTCGGCTGCGACCAGTCGCTGTTCGAATCCAAGCTGAAGTTCGAGAGCGGCACCGGCTGGCCGAGCTTCAACGACCCGGTGCCCGGCTCGATCGAGACCACTGTCGACCGCAGCTACGGCATGGTCCGCACCGAGTGCCATTGCTCGCGCTGCGGCAGCCATCTTGGCCACGTCTTCGAGGATGGCCCGCCGCCGACCGGCCTGCGCTACTGCATCAATGGCGTGGCGCTGAAATTCGAACCGGCGGCTTGATGCCTCGGAAAAGACTTCGCAAAGGGCGGCTTCAGCCGCCCTTTTTCGTTTGGCTCATGCCACGACCGTCGCGATCAGCCAGAGCGCCGCACCCAGCATCATCAGCTGCGCCTTCAGGCCGCCGCCCTTCTCCACCGTCCGCCAGACGGCGATGGTGAGGAAGATATTGTAGGGAACGGGGAGGAAATGCACCACCAGCACCAGCCAGAGCGGCAGCTTCAATCCAAGCAGGATCAGCGCCAGCGCCGAAGAGAGGATGCTCAAGATCGTCCCGACGAGCAGCATGTCGCGCCAGAACAGCCGGTCGAGCGGCGCTTCACCCCTCCAGCGCGTACGGAAAAAGTCCGTCATCGCCGACGCGTCACCCCTGCCCCAGAACGTCGGTCACGGCCTCTTCGAAGCGTGTGCACTCCCTCACCAGCCAGTCGGTCATGGCCGGCCAGTTGTCTTCGGCGTAGCAGTTCACCCGCCACACCGAGTTGATGCCGAGACCCTGGCAACTCTGTTCGGGCTTGAGCTTCAGCCTGGCCTCGATCGCCGGCTGGAAAGGCTTCAGCCGCGACCAGGACTCCGTGGCGCCGAACTTTTCGTTGCGCCCGAAGAAGACGCCGACTTGGTTCTGCGCCGGCGCGACATACATCGAAAGCACCAAAGCGAAATCCGGCAGCCCGCGCTGCCAGAACCACGGCCCCCGCCTTGCAAGCGTGGCTCTTTCTTGCGGATGCCGCTCGGCGAACAGTGCCCAGAAGCCGCGATGGCGGAACTCCGAGGCACGGCGGCCACCGAAGTCGAATTCGTTCATGGCCGGCTGCCCCGCTGCCCGAGGCTGTTTCGAAATTCGTTCTGGCGAGTCATATGATGGCGTTTTGAGAACGTAGCGTAGCGGACATTTGGGTCCGCACGCAACGCAGGCGCAGAAAACGCCAGGACAGCCAATGCGGCAGACGCCGCATTTGGTCGCGGCCGAGGACGGCGTGTACCGTCAGATCTCGTCGCCCGTATCTGGCGAACGGGATCAATGCTTCTCCTTCGCTGCGCGATGCATAGCGGCAAAGTCTGCCAAGGTTGGAAAATGACCTCCGACCTTCGGCTGGGCAAGAGGCCGCTTCGTTGCACCTGACCCCTCCATCCCAAACCTGCGGTCGATCCAAACGCTGGCGAGCCCGATGCTCTCTGCCGGCGCATGATCATGAAACAGACTCTGGGCCACATGAAGGACTTCGTCCTGCTGAATGCCCAGATCCTGCTTCAGCCTGCCGAACAGGAAACGGAAGTTGCCCAGATCCGGCTTGTAGCTGCCTATGTCTTCCGCCGTGTAAACGGCATCGAAGCTCACACCGAGCTTGCGGTTTGAAGCCGCGAAACTCTGGCCGTCGACATTGGACAATACGACCAAACGGAAATGCTGTTTCAGATAGGCCAGCGCCTCCCTGGAATCCGGAAAGGCGGGCCAATCGGGCACCGAGGTGCCGAAACGTTCATGCAGATCAGCCTGCGCGGTGATCTCCCAATGTCGAGCCAGCCTTGCGTGCACTGCCGCCAACAGTGTTCTGTAGTGCAAGGAAGGAGTCTCGGCTTCCTGCCGCGTCTCTATTTCCCCATAGGTTTCCAACGCTTCGTTTCGGCTGATTTCGCGATTTGCCATGCTCAAAAGCGGCTGAAGCGCGTTCCAGATGCCGGTTTCCCAGTCGATGAGCGTGCCATAGACATCGAATGTCAGCGCTTTGAAACGAGTCAAATCCATATCGGTGATCCTCACACACGCGTAATTTCCGTATCCGTAGCGCCGCGCGAGGCCGATATCTCGGCAAAACCTTCCGGATTTTAGGCTTTTCCTCCCGTTCTTCCGAGCAGATTTCGGCGAATTTCGGCCGGGGTTGAGTTTCGCTCCCGCCGCATTGCGCGCGTCAAGGCGCTCTGGTCAGAGTGACCACTGAAAATCGCGATATCCGCGATGGAAAGGCGCGGATCGGCAAGCAGCCGTTCAGCCGCATCGAGGCGCATCGCAACCAAATGCGCGTGCGGCGTGGTCGCGCGCCGTCTGGTGAAGGCTTCATGCAGACGGGTTGGGCTCATCCCTGCCGCTTCCGCGATATCCGCAATGCGGATTGGGTCGGCAAGCTTTCGTTGCATGAACGCCGTGGCTCTTCTGACAGCAAGCTCTGCTCGATCCGGACGATCCCTTGCAGGAGCGATGCGATCCAGCAGCAATGTAGACCAGGCGTGTCGAAGCGAGGCGGAAAGCTCCTGCGATGTCGCCAGCACCGCCATGTAGTCGATCAGGCCGTGAACCTCCCGGCCGATCGCAAAAAATGCGGGTATGTCTTCATCCGGCTCCCGGATGCCGAGGCGGGACGGCAGGTCGAGTACGACGAAAGAGCCCGTTTGTTTGGCGTAGAACGCGTGCTGGCAACCGGCAGAAACAAAGACGCCAGTGCTGCCCGAAACCCGTCCTGAACGGTGCCCCAGATCGATTTCGAGTGCTCCGGAAACCGGTAGGACCACTTGGGGATAGTCATGCTGGTGCCTCTCGACCTCCCCGGAATATCTTCGGATTTCAACGACGGTCTCGTTCATCGACAAGTCCTGCGTAAGCGTGGGCATCGCTCTCGGTGATGCGACGCCGCCGAAGACGGTTCGTTTGGATTTAAACCCCGTGTGCTGAACGACCAGTCTTTTGTGGAGAACATCCCTCGGCTCCGTTGTAGCGGAGCACAGCGCCGGCGCGAAGAGCGTTTATCCGCGCACAACTTTCAAGACTTGCTCACAGTCCGCGAGGCCAACGGCCTTGGTGTTCTCGGTTGGCAGGGAAAACTTTGCGGCAGGTGACCACTGAGCTGCAGGCGACCAAGCATGTCTCCCGAAAGTGGGCACCGGTTTCGGGATAAAGACATGCGTAAAATCAAAACCTAAAGCGCATGGAGCGAACCCGAAGGATCGCGACGCGCTTTAAGCAGCGGTCCAAATTTAGATGCGCTCCGCCCTCGATATGCCGATCCGAAATCGAGGGGCCTCGGCTTCACGCGGCGGCCAGGATCGATTTCGTCATCCTGAGCCGCCCGGCCTGCTCATGTGACGCCACCGCCATCGCTGGCCGAGGCGCGGCGGCCGCCGACGTCAAACCACTCATGGCCGGTTTGCGGCCACGCGCCTTACACCATGCCGAGCGCGGCCATGTACAGATCGAGGATCGCATCCTCTTCCTGGCGCTCGGCCTGGTCCTTCTTGCGCAGGCGGATGATGGTGCGCATCGCCTTGGTGTCGAAGCCGGTGCCCTTGGCCTCGGCGAACACTTCCTTGATGTCGTCGGCGATCGTCTTCTTCTCTTCCTCGAGCCGCTCGATGCGCTCGATGAAGGCACGCAGCTGGCCGGCGGCAACAGTCTGGCTGGTCTCGGTGATATCGTCGGCCATGTTTTTCTCCAAAAGGGTTCGGCGCCGCGACTCGGCGAAAGACGGCGGCAAATTTGAGCCGGTTCGATGCCCGACCGGCGGCGGCGGGTCAAGCCGTTATCGAACAAGGCATGGGGGCTGCCGACAGAAGCCGACAGCCTGCCCGCCCTTTGCCGCTTCTCAAGCGAAGGCGATCAGCAGATCCTTGGCATCGATCTGGTCGCCGGCCTTGACCAGCACCTCGGCGACGGTGCCGTCGCGCTCGGCATGCAGCGCCGTTTCCATCTTCATCGCCTCGATGGAGAGCAGCACGTCGCCGGCCTTCACCGCCTGGCCGGTGGCGACCGAAAGCGCGGAGACCACGCCCGGCATGGGCGCGCCGACATGCGCCTCGTTGCCAGGCTCGGCCTTGCGGCGCGCCTTGGCGGCGGAGGCGCCATGCGCCCGGTCCGGCACCTTCACGCGCCGCGGCTGGCCGTTGAGCTCGAAGAACACGGTGACCAAGCCCTTCTCGTCGACATCGCCGATGGCGAGGCACCGCACGACCAGCGTCTTGCCCTTCTCGATGTCGATGAAGATCTCGTCTTCGGACTTCATGCCGTAAAAATAGGTCGGCGTCGGCAGGACGCTGACCGGGCCGTAGGTCTCTTGCGCGCCGGCGAAGTCGGTGAACACCTTCGGATACATCAGCCAGGAGGCGAACTCGTATTCCGAGAGCTTGCGCTCGAGCTTCTCCTCGATCTCCTTGCGGCTGGCCTTGAGATCGGCGGGCTTCAGCAGCGAGCCGGGCCGCGCCGTGATCGGCCTGTCGCCTTTCAGCGCCTTCTTCTGCAGCGCCGCCGGCCAACCGCCGGGCGACTGGCCGAGATCGCCGCGCAGCATCGAGACGACCGAGTCAGGGAAGGCGATATCCCTGGCCGGGTTCTCGACATCGGCGACGGTGAGGTCCTGGCTGACCATCATCAGAGCCATGTCGCCGACGACCTTGGATGACGGTGTCACCTTGACGATGTCGCCGAACATCAGATTGACGTCATGATAGGTCTGCGCCACCTCGTGCCAGCGCGTTTCCAGCCCGAGCGAGCGCGCCTGTTCCTTGAGGTTGGTGAACTGTCCGCCCGGCATTTCATGCAGATAGACTTCCGAGGCCGGCCCCTTGAGATCGCTTTCGAAGGCGGCGTACTGGTTGCGCACCGCTTCCCAGTAGAACGAGATCTTGCGGATCCATTGCGGGTCGAGGCCGGGGTCGCGCTCGGTGCCCTTCAGCGCCTCGACGATCGAGCCCAGGCAAGGCTGCGACGTGTTGCCGGAGAAGGCATCCATCGCCGCGTCTATGGCGTCGACGCCACTCTCCACCGCCGCCAGCACGGTCGCCGCCGACAGGCCAGACGTGTCGTGGGTGTGGAAATGGATCGGCAGGTCGGTCGCCTCGCGCAGCGCCCTGAACAGCACGCGGGCGGCGGCCGGCTTCAACAGGCCCGCCATGTCCTTGACGGCGATGATATGGGCGCCGGCGGCCTGCAATTCCCCGGCCAGGCCGACATAGTATTTCAGATCGTATTTGGCCCGCGCCGGATCGAGAATGTCGCCGGTGTAGCACATCGCCGCTTCGATCAGCTTGCCTTCGGCCCCGACCGCGTCCATGGCGACGCGCATGTTCTCGACCCAGTTCAGGCAATCGAAGACGCGGAACAGGTCGATACCGCCGGCAGCCGCCTGCTTGACGAAATGCTGCACGACATTGTCGGGATAGTTGGTGTAGCCGACGCCGTTGGCGCCGCGCAGCAGCATTTGCAGCAACAGGTTGGGCGCCGCCTCGCGCACCAGCGACAGCCGCTCCCAAGGATCCTCGGTGAGGAAGCGCATGGCGACGTCGAAGGTCGCGCCGCCCCAGCATTCGAGCGACAGAAGCTGCGGCAGGGCGCGGGCATAGGTGCCGGCAATATTGGCAATGTCATGCGTGCGCATGCGTGTCGCCAGCAGCGACTGGTGGCCGTCGCGCATCGTCGTGTCGGTGACCAGAACTTGCCTTTGCTCGCGCATCCAGCCGGCGAATCTCTCAGGACCGAGCACGTCCAGCTTCTGCTTGCTGCCGCCCGGCACATTGCCATTGAGGTAGGGCACCACCGGTGCCGCCGCATCGGCTTTCGGCATCGGCCGGCCGCGCGTCTCGGGGTGGCCGTTGACGCTGACATCGGCCAGATAGTTGAGCAGCTTGGTCGCGCGGTCCTGCCGCTTGACCTGCTGGAACAGTTCCGGCGTCGTATCGATGAACTTCGTCGTATAGGAATTGTCGGCGAAGCTCGGGTGGTTGATGATCGCTTCGAGGAAGGTGAGGTTGGTGGCGACGCCGCGGATGCGGAATTCGCGAAGCGCCCGGTTCATGCGGGCAATCGTCTCGGCCGGCGTCGGTGCCCACGCCGTCACCTTCTCCAGCAGCGGATCGTAGAAGCGAGTGATGACCGCGCCGGAATAGGCAGTGCCGCCATCCAGCCGGATGCCGAAGCCGGTGGCGCCGCGGTAGGCGGTGATGCGGCCATAGTCCGGAATGAAATTGTGCTCGGGATCCTCGGTGGTGATGCGGCACTGCAAGGCGTGGCCGTTGAGCCTGATGTCCTTCTGCGCCGGCACGCCCGATTGCGGTGTGCCGATGGCGAAGCCGTCGAGGATGTGGATCTGCGCCTTGACGATGTCGATGCCGGTCACCTGTTCGGTGACGGTATGCTCGACCTGGATGCGCGGGTTGACCTCGATGAAATAGAATTTTCCGGTATCGGCATCCTGCAGGAACTCGACCGTGCCGGCGCCGATATAACTGGTCTCGCGCGCGATCTTCAGCGCGTGGCCGCAAAGCTCCTCGCGCTGCGCCATTTCGAGATAGGGCGCCGGCGCCCGCTCGACGACCTTCTGGTTGCGACGCTGGATCGAGCAGTCGCGCTCGAACAGGTGCACGGCATTGCCATGCGTGTCGCCAAGCACCTGCACCTCGACGTGGCGGGCGCGCTCGATCAGCTTTTCGAGATAGACCTCGTCCTTGCCGAAGGCGGCCTTCGCCTCGCGCTTGCCTTCCGTGACCTCACGGGCGAGATCGGCCTCGGAACGGATGGCGCGCATGCCGCGCCCACCGCCGCCCCACGAGGCCTTCAGCATCACCGGATAGCCGATCTCCTTGGCCAGTTTCTTGACCGCCTCCATATCGTCCGGCAACGGATCGGTGGCGGGAATGACCGGCACGCCGACCTCAATGGCGAGATTGCGCGCCGCGACCTTGTTGCCGAGACGGCGCATCGTGTCCGGCTTCGGCCCGATGAAGGTGATGCCCGCTTGCGCGCAGGCTTCGGCGAATTCGGGGCTTTCGGACAGGAGCCCATAGCCGGGATGGATGGCATCGGCGCCGGAAAGCCTGGCGACGCGGATCACCTCCTCGATCGACAGATAGCTCTCGATCGGCCCCATATCCTTGGCAAGATGCGGACCACGCCCGACCTGGTAGCTCTCGTCGGCCTTGAAGCGGTGCAACGAATATTTGTCTTCCTCGGCCCAGATCGCCACGGTTTTGAGGCCCAACTCATTGGCCGCGCGAAAGACGCGGATGGCGATTTCTGACCGGTTGGCGACGAGGATCTTCGTGATGGCCAAGGACTGGGCTCCAGCAGCGGCAGGGACGGGAAATCGGTGCAATGATTAGCGTGAAAATGCTGCAGTGCAAACAAAATCAACGCCGGTTTAAACCGATTTAAATCAATTATCCGGCCAACACTCGCATGCCTTGGCCCGAACGGACGGAACAATGACGACAATTTCGATCCTGGATGCGATCTCTCCGCCTGAGAGGTGCCGGCAAGAAAGATCATCGCCGACCCGAACGCACCAAAAGAAAATGCCCGGCGCGTCGCGCCGGGCATCTTGGATTTCAGACCTGCCAGAGCAGCTTATTTCGGGAACCAGGAATACTTGCCGTCGTCCTTCTTCTTCCACTCGTACATGATGTAGCCCGGCAGCTTCGGGTCGCCCTTGGCGTCATAGGCAAGATCGCCCAGCACGGTCGGGAACGGGCCGCTTTCATGCATCGCCTTGGCGACGGCCTGCGGGTCGTTCGTCTTGGCGGCAGCGGCCGCCTCGGCGACCACCTGCACGGCGGCGTAGGCGTAGAGCGTGTAGGCTTCCGGCTCGAAGCCCTGCGCGCGGAACTTCTCGACGAGTTCCTTGTTGGCCGGGATCAGGCGCGGATCGGGTCCGAACGTGTTGAGCGTGCCGGCGACGGCGTCGCCCGCGATCGCGGCGAGTTCGTCCGTCACGATGCCGTCACCCGACATCATCGGCGCCTTGAGGCCCTGGTCCGCCGACTGGCGGATGATCAGGCCGGCTTCGGTATGCAGGCCGCCCCAGTAGATCAGGGTGACGCCGGCTTCCTTCATCTTGGCGATGAGCGCCGAGAAGTCCTTGTCGCCGACATTGACGCCTTCATACATCACTTCCTTGACGCCCGCGGCGTTCATCGCCTTCTTGGTTTCATCGGCGAGGCCCTGGCCATAAGGGGTCTTGTCGTGCACGACGGCGACCTTGGCATCCTTGAAGTTCGCGGCGATGTAGGCGCCGGCGATGCTGCCCTGCTGATCGTCGCGTCCGCAGGTGCGGAACACGTTCCACAGACCGCGCTCGGTGAACTTCGGGTTGGTCGCGGCCGGCGTGATTTCGACGATGTTGTTTTCGGCGTAGACTTCCGAGGCCGGGATCGAGACGCCCGAGTTGAAGTGGCCGATCACGAACTTGACGCCGTCGCCGACGAACTTGTTGGCGACCGAGATGCCTTGCTTCGGATCGGAGACGTCGTCGCCGACTTCGAGCTTGATCTGCTCGCCGTTGATGCCGCCCTTGGCATTGATCTCGGCGACCGCCGCCTCTGCGCCCTTCTGCAGCTGTGCGCCGAAGGCCGCATTCGGACCGGTGATCGGACCGGCAACGCCGAACATTACATCAGCCCACGCGTTGCCGCCGAACGCGACAAGCGCGGTCAGGGCGACGGCGGACAAAAGTGACTTTTTCATTTAAACGCTCCCATTAACGGAGTGGGCGTGGATGAAGCTTTCATGCGATGCCCACCCTTATCGCAGAAAGCATAGTTTGCCGATTTTCAGGCACTTGTCACGCCGATTCATCCCTGACCCGGCGTTAATGATGAACGTCAACCTTTCGGTTTCCAGCTCAAGATTGAAGCTCTTTCGTAGAGCCAATTATACTGTGTGACCATCTGGTTGGTTCGTGTGTATTGATAGCCGACGAAGCCCAATATCATCAGCACGACGGTGTCGACGATATAGTACTGCAGCGAGAACATCGTGCCGTCGAACAGCGCGTGATGGATGAAGCGGATGCCGATGCCGAGACCCAGCAGATAGGCGAAAAGCTGGATGAAGGAGCGCCATGTCTGGGCGCTGGCCTTGCCAGTCATCCAGGCCGCCCAGCCGCCGAGCAGACAGGTGACGAAGAAGAACTGCCAGATCGAGGGTTCCTCATAGAGAATGCCCTGCATGATGAAGTCTCCCTAGCATGATCCCGAAAAGTTGCAGACTTTTCGGACAAGGATCATGCGACAAACAAACAAGTTGGAGCGGGATACCGGATGCACATTCCGCTCCAAACTCAGTGATGTCCGCCTTCGAGATAGGCGGCGCGCACTTCCGGATTGGCGAGCAGTTCCTTGCCGGTGCCGCTCATCGTCACATTGCCGTTGACCATGACGTAGCCGCGCGTGGCGAGCTTCAGCGCGCCGAACGCGTTCTGCTCGACCAGGAACACGGTCAGCCCTTGCGTGCGGTTCAGCTCGCGGATGGCATCGAAGATCTGCTTGACGATCAGTGGCGCCAGGCCCAGCGACGGCTCGTCGAGCAGAAGCAGCTTCGGCCGCGCCATCAGCGCGCGTCCAATCGACAGCATCTGCTGCTCGCCGCCCGACAGCGTGCCGCCGCGCTGCGCGATGCGCTCCTTGAGCCGAGGGAACAGCGCGAACACCTTCTCGACGTCCTCGTCATAGTGTTTGAGGTTGTCGAGGCTGGCGCCCATCTGCAGGTTTTCCATCACCGTCATGCGCGGGAAGATGCGCCGGCCTTCGGGTGACTGGGCGATGCGCATGCGGGCGATCTCGTGCGTCGGCAACTGGGTGATGTCGGTGCCGGCGAAGGTGATGGTCCCCGTGCGGGCGCGGGGAGCGCCGAAAATGGTCATCATCAGCGTCGATTTGCCGGCGCCGTTGGCGCCGATCAGCGCCACGATCTCGCCCTCCTTGACGGTGACATCGACGCCGTTCAGCGCCCGGATGTTGCCGTAATAGGTCTCCACGCCCTTGATATCGAGCAGCGTTGTCCTGGCCATTATTTGCCCCCTCCACGCTTGCCCGACACAGGCTTGGCCGCACCGGTAGTCTTGGCGGAAGCATGGCTGGTCGCCACCTTGCCGGCGTCGACGCGGCGCGAGAATTCCGTGTCTTTGCCCTGACCGAGCAGCTTGGCCTGCTTGACCCATTCCTCGCGCGCAATGCGTCCGTCAAAGGCGAGATAGGCTTCGGCAGCCTCGACATCGGCCTTCTTCCAGGCGCCGATCTGGTCGAAGTGGAAGATGCCGTGCTCGTTGAGCTTCTTCTCGTTGACCGTGCCGATGCCCTTGATGCGGGTCAGGTTGTCGGCCTTGCCGCCACGAGGGGCGGCGAGGCGGTTGGAAATGCCTTCGGCCTTTGCCGCGGGCGCCTTGGCGGCCGTTTTCTTCGGTGCCGCTTTCGCCGCCGGCTTGGCCGGCGCGGCCGGTTTTGCGACGGGTTTACTCGCCACGGTAGCCGCGCGGGCATCGACCTGTGCCGCCTTCGAGGCGCCTTTCGACACCGTGACGCGCTCGCCATCGCTGTGTCCGACGGTGTCGGTCACGGGTCCGGCCAGGTATGACGACGATGTCCCCGGGCCATGTGCGGCATCCGGCCCAATGTCGAGCTGCTCGATGACGTCCTCGTCGCCGACCTCGGTCAGCACGGTCTCGACCTCCTCGTCGTCGACGCCGAGATAGGCGGCGATGACGCGTGGATCGGTGCGCACCGACTGCGGATTGCCGTCGGAGATCTTGCGGCCATACTCCAGCACCACGACATGGTCGGAAATCTGCATGACCACCGACATGTCGTGCTCGATCAGCAGGATCGAGGTGCCGGTGTTGTTCTTGATGTCCATCAAGAGCTCGTTGAGTGCCGCCGATTCCTTCGGGTTGAGGCCGGCCGCCGGCTCGTCGAGGCACAGAAGTTCCGGACCCGTGCACATGGCACGCGCGATCTCGAGGCGCCGCTGCGCGCCATAGGGCAGATCGCCGGCCGGATCGTCGGCGCGATCGACGAGATCGGCCTTCTCCAGCCAATGCCTGGCCAGGTCCATCGACTCTGCCGATGCCTTGCGGTAACCGCTGAAGCCGAACAGGCCGAGCACCGTATAGCCCGAGGCCTTCATCAGCTTGTTGTGCTGGGCAACCAGAAGGTTCTCCAGCAGCGTCATGCCCGAGAACAGGCGGATGTTCTGGAAGGTGCGCGCCACCTTGGCGCGCGCCGGGATCTCATGGTTGGGCAGCCGTTCCAAGAGATAGGTCGAGCCGTCGGAACGGTTGAGCGTGATCATGCCTTCGGACGGCTTGTAGAAGCCGGTGATGCAGTTGAACACGGTGGTCTTGCCGGCGCCGTTAGGCCCGATCAGCGCCGTGATCTCGCCGCGTCTGGCTGTGAAGGAGAGGTCGCCGATGGCGACCAGCCCGCCGAACTTCATCGACAGATGTTCGACCTGCAGGATGGCGTCGTTCATTTGCGTGGTCGCGTTCATCAGCCGTGGCCCTCCTTGGTGAAGGAGCTTGAGACAGCCCTTCGCTCTTTGAGGAAGGCGGTCGGTTCACGACTGCCGACGAAGCCGCGCGGCTTCCACAGCATGACGATGACCATGGCCATGCCGAACAGAAGCATGCGGTAGAGTTCGGGGGTGAAGTCCGGCCCGAAGATCTGCTTGAGGAAATCGAGTTCGCGCAGCGCCTCGGTGCCGCCGATCATCACCATCGCGGCGACCGCGATGCCGACCAGCGAGCCCATGCCGCCGAGAACGACGATGGCGAGGATGATGGCCGATTCCAGGAAAACGAAGGATTCCGGGCTGACGAAGCCTTGCCGCGCGGCGAAGAACGAGCCGGCGAAGCCACCGAACATGGCGCCGGTGGCGAAGGCGGTCAGCTTGGTGGTGGTGGTGTTGATGCCGAGCGAGCGGCAGGCGATCTCGTCCTCACGCAAGGCTTCCCAGGCGCGGCCGACCGGCAGACGGCGCAGCCTGATGGTGACGAAGGCGGTAAGCAGGCACAGGCCGAGGATCAGATAGTAGAGGAAGATCTTGTAGTAGGCGCTCGATGTCGCCAGATGCAGAACCTTGGCAATGTAGTTGGGGTCCGACACGTTGAAGGTCATCAGGCCGAAGAAGGAAACCTTGGGAATGCCGGAGATACCGGCCGACCCGTTGGTGACGTCGCGCCAGTTGATCAGCACCAGGCGGATGATCTCGCCGAAGGCGAGCGTCACGATCGCCAGATAATCGCCGCGCAGGCGCAGCACGGGGAAGCCGAGCAGCACCCCCCACAGGGCGGCCATGCAGCCCGCAGCCGGCAGCAGGATCCAGAACGACAGGCCGTAATGCGTGGCAAGAAGCGCATAGGCATAGGCGCCAAGTGCATAAAAGGCGACGTAACCGAGGTCGAGCAGGCCGGCGAGGCCAACGACGATGTTCAGTCCCCAGGCCAGCATCACATAGATCAGGATCTGGATGCCGAAATTGTCGACCCATTTCAGCGAGCCCTGCAGCCCTCCAGCAATCGACCACGCGTTCAGCGACAGCACCGCGACCACGAGGATCGGGTACAGCACCAGCGCGGTGATGCCCAATTTGGTGAAGTTGGCATGGATGAAGGCGCGGAAGTAGTAGATCACGCAAGCCAGCAGATAGATGACCGCCAGGGCGCGCAGGAATTGCAGATAGCCGGCCGGTTCTGCTCCCACCCATCCGGCGAGGGAGCTGTTGAACACGAACAGCAGCACCGCCGCGACGACAGCCACGATGAAGGCCGGCAGCGTGAAGAACCGTGACCCCACGCTGGCCGGCAACAGACCGGTGGCGACGTTGGCGATCTTTTGGTTGGCCATGAAGGGCTGGCCATAGGCGACATAGAGGAAACGGCCGACGGCCGTGGCGATCACCACGGCGGCGAGCAGGCCCCAGCGCTGAGTCAGGACCAGTTCATTGGACATGTTCTGACCGGTCTTCAGCCCGATGAACAGCACGAACAGGCCAAGCGCGATGGCGCCGGCATAGAACGCTTCCTTAAGCGCGCGTTGGGTGGGGGTGGCGACGCTGTCGCTCTCGCGAGATACGGTCACGGCCATGATCTCAGACCTTTTCGACTTCAGGCCGGCCCAATATGCCGGAAGGCAGGAAGATCAGCACGATGGCCAGGATCGAGAACGCCGCGACGTCCTTGTAGTCGATCGAGAAATAGGCCGACCACATGCTCTCGATGAAGCCGATCAGCAGCCCGCCGAGCACGGCGCCCGGCAACGAGCCGATGCCGCCAAGCACCGCCGCGGTGAATGCCTTCACACCCGGCACAAAACCGTCGGAGAAAGCCACCACGCCATAGTACATCAGGAACAGCGTACCGGCGACGGCGGCAAGCGAGGCACCCATGATGAAGGTGATCGAGATGGTGCGGTCGACGTCGATGCCGAGCAGTGCGGCCATCTTGCGATCCTGCTCGCAGGCGCGCTGCGCCCGGCCAAGCGAGGTCCTGTTGACCAGGTACCAGAACACCACCAGGAGCAGCGCGGTGACGATGACGATGATGATCTGCTTCAGCGACACGCTGACGCCGTCGATGTTGTAGACTTGGCTGACCATCGGCGGGATCGGCTTGTTGCGCGGACCTTGCGTCACCTGGACGAAGTTCGACAGCGCGATCGACATGCCGATGGCGGTGATCAGCGGCGCCAGCCGGAACGAACCGCGCAGCGGCCGGTAGGCCACCTTCTCGATCGTCCAGTTGTAGAGGCTGGTGAGCAGCATCGCCACGATCATCATGACCAGCAGAGCGATGACCACGGGCACCGAATAGAACAGCGCGCCGAGGATGAGGAAGACGATCAGCGCCGTGAAGGCGCCCACCATGAAAATGTCGCCATGGGCGAAGTTGATCATGCCGATGATGCCGTAGACCATCGTGTAGCCGATTGCGATCAGCCCATAGATCGATCCCAGCGTCAGCCCGTTGATAAGCTGCTGGACAAAATACTGCATGTGTACGTGGCTCCCCTGGAATGTCGCCCATGCAGACGCATTCCTTTTCGTATTTCCCCTAGTCGTAAAGTTTCGAGCCCGGATTGCAACGTGATTTTTTTGACCGCCCCGCGTGTTTCCGATTCACGTCGTTCCGACCGCCCGTTTTCTGCACCCGACCCCTGGACTATCGCGGACCCTATCATTGGCATAACGCAATGTCTTTGACGATTCGGCCGTATCATGCGCCCCGTTTCGAAGAAATCATCGTCAAAATTAGGTGACAAGAGGAATCGTTGCGTTCCTGACAAGGTTGGTCTTTTCGTCACACTCCTTTCCGCAGCGTCAGGATTCTCCTCACTTGACCACGAAACCATGCGCGAACGGATCGCGGTCGTCGATGAAGATCGTGTTCAGTCCGGTCATCCGCGCCCAGCCGCCGATCGAAGGAATGATCGCCGGTCTGCCCGCCACGGTGATCTCCTTTTCGACCTTGCCCTTGAACAGCGAACCGATGATCGATTCATGCACGAAGGCGTCGCCTGCCTTGAGCTTGCCCTTGGCATGGAGCTGCGCCATGCGCGCCGAGGTGCCGGTGCCGCACGGTGAGCGGTCGATCGCCTTGTCGCCATAGAATACGGCGTTGCGGGCGTCGGCCCCTTCCACCGTCGACTTGCCGGTCCACAACATGTGCGACAGCCTGTTGATGCCGGGGTTCTCCGGATGCACGAAGGAATACTTCTCGTTGAGGCGCTGCCGCACCACCGGGCTCCAGGCGATGAGGTCGCCGGCGGAATGATCCGCCATGTCGCGGTAGTTCTCCTGCGGCTCGACGATGGCGTAGAAATTGCCGCCATAGGCGACATCGACGGTGATCTCGCCGAGCCCGGGACATTCGACCGTCAAACCTTCGGCATGGAGGAACGACGGCACATTGGTGATGCGCACCTCTTCGATATATTCGCCGACCTGTTTGTATTCGGCGATGACCAGCCCGGCTGGCGTATCGAGCCTCAGCACACCCGGCGTCTTCGGCTTGATCAGCCCGTGTTCGATGGCCATCGTCACCGTGCCGATGGTGCCGTGGCCGCACATCGGCA
This sequence comes from Mesorhizobium sp. WSM4307, assembly GCF_007003945.1. Lineage (NCBI taxonomy): Bacteria > Pseudomonadati > Pseudomonadota > Alphaproteobacteria > Hyphomicrobiales > Phyllobacteriaceae > Mesorhizobium > Mesorhizobium sp. WSM4307. The sequence continues at coordinate 49,465 of NZ_VFTB01000017.1, read as the reverse complement.
GGCAGCCGGAGGTCTCGATGAACAGAATGGCGATGTCGCAATCCTCGCGCGTCGGCGGATAGAGGATCGAACCCGACATCACGTCATGGCCGCGCGGCTCGAACATCAGCCCGGTGCGGATCCAGTCATATTCGGCGAGGAAATGCGCGCGCCGTTCCATCATCGTCGAGCCCTCGAGCAGCGGGCCGCCGCCGGCGACCAGCCGCACCGGATTGCCGCATGTGTGGCCGTCGATGCAGAAGAAGGATTTCTTGGCCATGTCGTTCCTCGAAAATTCAAAACCGTTGTGGACTGAAGGGGGCGAGATCAACAGACGCAACCTGCCCCAGGATGATTTCCCGGATCAACCGTCCGGTCGCCGCGGCCTGGGTCAGGCCGAGATGGCCGTGGCCGAAGGCATAGACGACCGGCCGGCTTCCCGATGCCTTGCCGATGACGGGCACCGAATCCGGCAGCGAGGGCCGGAACCCCATCCATTCGCGCCCGCCCGAGGGATTGAGCCCGGGCAGGAACTGCTGCGCCTTCTGCAGGAGCGCCTTCGATCTGTTGAAATTGGGCGGCCGCTCTATGCCGCCGAGCTCGACGGCGCCGCCGACGCGCAGGCCCGTCTCCAGCGGCGTGATAACGAAGCCATGGCCGGAGAAGATCAGCTGCCGCTTCACATCGAAGGCGCTTTTGGGCAGCGTCGTGTTGTAGCCGCGCTCGGTCTCCAGCGGAATGCGGTCGCCAAGCTGCTGTGCCAGGAGGTGCGACCAGGCGCCGGCGGCGACGATCAGGTGCCTTGCCTGCCTGGTCGTGCCGTCGGCCAGCGTCAGCGTCGCGCCATGCTGGTCCGCCGCGATCCGGTCGATCCCAGCCCTTTCGAAGCGGGCACCCCTGGCCTCGGCGTAAGCCCACACCGCCTTGCCGAGCAGCTTTGGATCGGCGACCGTCTTCCACCCAGGCACGAAGGTGCCCTTGATGAAGCGCGGGGACAGGCCCGGCTGCAGACCCGCCAGGCCTTCGCCCTCGACATGGCGAAGGCCGATGCCGAAGCGCTCGCGCGCGGCCCAGCCGGACAGCGAGGCTCGGAACTCGGCTTCGCTCTCGTAGAGCTCCAGCGAGCCGTCCTCGCGCAGCATCGGCCGCGTGCCGGAGCGATCGAGCAGCCCCATCCATTCGGTTTCGGCGAGCTTCATCATGCCGGCCTGGGCGGCGAGGCTGGCTTCGTATTTCGCCGGCGCGCCAGAAGCGGATCAGCCAGGGCAGAAGCCGCGGCAGGTAGGCGGGCGGAATGCTGAGCGGGCCGAGCGGATCGGCCAGCCATTTCGGCAGGTGCTTGATCATGCCCTTGTGCGCCAGCGGCAGCACGTCCGAAAAGGCGAAGGCGGCCGCATTGCCGGAGCTCGTCTCCTCGCAGATGCCGGTGCGGTCGAAGATTGTTACGCCGCGCCCCGCCTCGGCGAGGAAGGCCGCGGCACAGATGCCGATAATGCCACCGCCGACAATGGCGATATCTTTCCCTTCTCCCCATTCACGCGGAGAAGGTGCCCCAGTGGCGGAGCGCTGCTCCTGTTCCGGGGATTTGGGATTTCCTGGCACGTCGATGCTGTCCCTTATTCGGCTGCCACCAGTCTGTCCGCCGATAGAGGAGACGTCTGGAGCGAAGGCAGCTTCGGCCGCGCCGCCAGCGCATCCCGTATGATCTTCTCGACCGCCTTGCGGCGCTCGCCCGACAGCGGCTGGCGTGGCATGCGCACGCGGTCATTGGTATCGATTGCCAGCACTTCGGCAAGCTTGATGTTCTGTACCAGATAGGTCGAGACGTCGAGGTCGAGCAGTGGCCGGAACCAGCGGTAGATGGCGAGCGCCTCCTCGCGGCGGCCCTGCTTCATCAGCTGGAAGATGGCGACGGTTTCGCGCGGGAAGGCGGTGACCAGGCCGGCCACCCAGCCGATGGCGCCGACCGACAGCGCCTCGAAAGCAAGATTGTCGACACCGGTGAACAGATCGTAGCGGTCGCCAAGCCGGTTGATGATCTCCGTCGAGCGCCTGATATCGTCGGAGGATTCCTTGATGGCGACGAAGCGCTTGTCCGACGCCAACTCCTCCATCTGGTCGACGGTGACGTCGACGCGATAGGCGAGCCGGTTGGAGTAGATCATGACCGGCAGGTCGCCGGCCTCGGCGACCGCGCGCAGCGCGGCGACGGTCTCTTCCGCATTGGTGTGGTAGATCGGGCTCGGCACCACCATCAGGCCATCGGCGCCTTCCCTGGCGGCGCGCCTGGCAATAGCGGCGGCCTCACGGGTGCCCGCCTCATTGACGGTCAGCAGTACCGGCTTCTTGCCGGCGACTTTCTGCGCTGTCTTCAGCACCTCGATCTTCTCGTCAGGCGACAGCATCGGCCCTTCGCCAAGCGAGCCGCAGACGATGATGCCATCGCAACCGGCCTCCATCTGCAGGCCGAAGCAGCGCTCCATTTCGGCATGGTCGAGCCGGTCGTCGGCGGTGAATTTGGTCGTGACGGCGGGGAAAACTCCGGTCCACATAGTCGTGTCTCCATCTGATATATCAGTCGTATATCTGTTAAGAAACTCACTGTCAATGCGGAATCCGTTATGATATATTTTGAATATATCAGGAGATCGCCTTTGATATCCATGGAAGCAACTATGACCTCCGAGCCGGCGGCGGCCAGGGCCTATCGCGTGCTCGAGCATATGATCGTTACGCTGGAACTGGCGCCGTCGAGCTTTGTCACCGAGGGGGCGCTTATCGAGAAGCTGGACCTCGGCCGCACGCCGGTGCGCGAGGCGATCCAGCGGCTGGCCTGGGAAGGGCTGCTTGATGTCAGGCCGCGCGCCGGCATCGCGATCGCGCCGCTGCATCCCGGCGACTGGCTGCGCGTGCTCGACGCCCGGCGCGGTGTCGAGGTGGTGCTGGCCCGTTCGGCCGCCCGCTTCGTCACCCGCGAGGCGGCCGACCTGTTTCACGAGGCGGCGCTCGCCATGCAGAAGGCGGTCATCTCGGGCAATGTGCTTGCCTTCATCCAGGCCGACAAGGCGCTCGACGAGGTGCTGGCGATGGCCGCCGACAACCCCTTCGCTGCGCGGCTGGCGGCGCCGCTGCAGACCCACAGCCGCCGCTTCTGGTTCCGCTACAAGGCGGACACGGGCCTCGCCGAGTCAGCCGAGCATCACGTCGCGCTGATCCGCTCGATCCTCGACGGCGACGAGGATGCAGCCGCCAAGGATGCCAAGCGGCTGATGGCGCTGCTGCGCGGCCATGCCGAGGTCGCCGCGACACGCTGATCGGGCGATCAAATCCCTCGCGCGGCGGCGATGGCGGTATTCTCCCATCCCTCACCGGTCGCGAAAATGCAGCTTCGACCCTGCACGTCGGTCACCAGCATCGACCAGGTCCCGCTTGCCGAGACATAGATCTCCACAATGGCGGATTGCCCGACCACACCGTAGCCGATCTGCTTTTGTTCAAAGGCCTGCGCCAGTCCCGTGACAAGGTCACTGTGGCCGCCGCAGATAAATTGCGCCTGCGCCGATAGCGTCGACAACGCCAGCACGGCGCCGATCGCGGCTATCCTGATCCATCGAAACGAAAATTTGTGTGCCATTTGGCACCTCCTTCGCCTTGGCGTTCCGGCAAAGGGAGGCACATGGGGCAGCCTCAATACACCGGGACGCTCCAGGCCGGGTTCGACGTCTTCATCACGTCACTCCTTCTGGTTTCCGGTCTGTCGTCAGGGAATTTTATCATTTCCCTGGAATCGATATGGTGAGGCCCCGATCTGAAAACAAGCCACACTCAGACCGCTGCAAAAAGGGCCTGCCGTCACGGCGTGACCTGCCGAGGGGCCGCGAACGCGCCGGGTCGCTCAAGCACCCGGCAGGGCCGCTTTCATCATTGTACTGTCCCAGCCTTCACCGACGGACAGTATGCAGCTCTGGCCCTTGGTATCGGAGGCCAGAACGGTCCAACTGCCTTGCTCGGAAACAAAGACCTCGAGAACCACGCTGGAATTGATCAGGCCACGCCCGGCCTCGATCTCATGGAACTTCTCGCCAAGTGCCTTGATCAGATCGGCCCGCGGTGCGCATTGTCCAGCCGCATTCGCCTGCGCCGCACCGGCTGATATCGCAAGCGACATCAAGATCATCGTCGCCACAAGACCTCGTGTCATCTGAGACCTCCCTGCGCCAGACGCAAAACCCCAGCTGCTACCGGCGCTGTTGATTGGCCTGCAAGCGCTGCAGGATACAGCGTAAGACGTATGGCGCCCGCTTGGTTCCATCACATTAGCGATTTGGCGGATAACGCCGCGACCACAACGAAAAGGCCCGGGCATGCAGCCCGGGCCTTCGATGTCGGATATGTTGCCGCGCGCCCGCCGCCGAGGGCGAGAGGCGCGCAAGCAAGAAAACCGTCAGCTCAGTTCATCGTCGGGATGACGAATTCCGCACCGTCCTTGATGCCGGACGGCCAGCGCGAGGTCACCGTCTTGGTCTTGGTGTAGAAGCGGAAGGCGTCCGGGCCGTGCTGGTTGAGGTCGCCGAAGGACGACGCCTTCCAGCCGCCGAACGTGTAATAGGCGATCGGCACCGGGATCGGCACGTTGACGCCGACCATGCCGACCTGGACACGGCTTGCAAAGTCACGCGCGGCGTCGCCGTCGCGGGTGAAGATGGCGACGCCATTGCCCATCTCATGGTCGTTGGCGAGCTTGATCGCGCTCTCATAGGTCGGAGCACGAACCACCGAGAGCACCGGCCCGAAGATTTCTTCCTTGTAGATGCGCATGTCCGCCGTGACGTTGTCGAACAGGCAGCCGCCCATATAGTAGCCGTTCTCATAGCCCTGCATCTTGAAGCCGCGGCCATCGACGACCAGCGTGGCGCCTTCCTTAACGCCGGTATCGACGTAACCTTTCACGCGCTCCAGCGCCTGAGCCGTCACCAGCGGGCCGAAATCGGCGGCCGAATCCGTCGACGGACCGACCTTCAGGCTCTCGACGCGCGGCACCAGCTTTTCCATCAGCCGGTTGGCGGTGTCGTTGCCGACCGGGACGGCCACCGAGATCGCCATGCAGCGCTCGCCGGCCGAGCCGTAGCCGGCGCCGATCAGCGCGTCGACGGTCTGGTCCATGTCGGCGTCGGGCATGATGATCATGTGGTTCTTGGCGCCGCCGAAGCACTGCACCCGCTTGCCCGCCGCGGTGCCGCGCGAATAGATGTAGTGGGCGATCGGCGTCGAGCCGACAAAGCCGACGGCCTTGATGTCGGGATCGTCGAGGATGGCGTCGACGACTTCCTTGTCGCCGTTGACGACGTTGAGAATGCCGGCGGGCAGGCCGGCCTCGAGGAACAGTTCGGCGATGCGGATCGGCACGCCCGGATCACGCTCCGACGGTTTCAGAATGAAGGCATTGCCGCAGGCGATCGCCGGCGCGATCTTCCACAGCGGGATCATCGCCGGGAAATTGAACGGCGTGATGCCGGCGACGACGCCGAGCGGCTGGCGCATCGAATAGACGTCGATGCCGGGGCCGGCGCCATCGGTGAATTCGCCCTTCATCATGTGCGGCGCACCGATGCAGACTTCGACCACCTCCAGGCCGCGCTGAATGTCGCCCTTGGCGTCGGCGATGGTCTTGCCGTGCTCGCGCGCCAGAATGTCGGCCAGTTCGTCATAATCGCGGGCGACCAGTTCGAGGAATTTCATCAGCACGCGCACGCGGCGCTGTGGGTTGGTGGCGGCCCATTTCGGCTGCGCCGCCTTGGCATCCTCGACCGCCGCGCGCAGTTCCGCTTGCGAGGCCAGCGCCACCGTGCCGCGCACTGAGCCGTCCATCGGCTGCATGACGTCCTGCTTGCGGCCGCTGGTGCCGGCGACACGCTTGCCGCCGATGAAATGACCGTATTCGATCATGATATCTCTCCCTTGTTTGTGATGGCGCATTGTCCGCCTTTGCGGTGGCGAAGGCAACGCGAGGGAGAACGCAACCGTTGTGCGAAAATTAGATATCGGTTGACGGGCGAGCATCAATTCTCGCAAATGAATGACGACAAGATATCTCCTGGGGATTCCCATGAACTGGGATGACGTCCGCATCTTTCTCGCCGTGGCACGCGCCGGCCAGATCCTCGGCGCCGCCCGGCGGCTGGAGCTGAACCACGCCACAGTCTCGCGCCGCATCGCAGCGCTCGAGGAAGCACTGCGCACGAAGCTCTTCCGCCGGCTGACCACCGGCAGCGAACTGACGCCGGCCGGCGAGCGATTCCTTGATATTGCCGAGCGCATGGAGGGCGACATGATCGCCGCGCGCTCGACCATATCAGGCGAAGGCGACGATATCTCCGGCACCGTGCGCATCGGCGCGCCGGACGGGTTCGGCGTCGCCTTCCTGGCCAGGCGCCTCGGCGAACTGACCGCGCTGCATCGCGAACTTACGATCCAGCTCGTGCCGGTGCCGCGCTCCTTCTCCCTGTCCCGTCGCGAAGCCGACATCGCCATCACCGTCGAGCGGCCGACCGAGGGCCGGCTGGTGGCGGGAAAGCTGGTCGATTATTCGCTGGGCCTGTTTGCCTCACGCGCCTATGCCGATGCCAATGGCCTGCCCAAAACCGCAGCCGAACTCGGCCGGCACACACTCATCGGCTATGTACCCGACCTCATCGTCAGCCCTTCACTCGACTACGCGGCCGAATTCAGCGCGGACTGGCGCACCAGCTTCGCCATCTCCTCGGCGCTCGGCCAGGCCGAAGCGGTGCGCTCGGGCGCCGGCATCGGCATCCTGCACACCTTCGTCGCGCGGTCGATGCCGGAACTGGTGGCTGTCGACGTGGTGGCGCCCATCCGCCGCGCCTACTGGCTGGTCTATCACGAATCGGTCAGGCCGCTGCGCCGCATCCAGATCGTCGCCGGCTTCATCACCAAGGCGGTGGAGCGGGAGCGGGGCCTCTTTGCCTGATTTCGCAAACCGGCAGACGCAATGCGCTGTTCAAGGTGGGTCGAGAACGAACGAATTCACGACACGCTCGGCCTTGTCCGCCAGCGGCGCCCACATCTGCTTCACCTGCTCGGCGCTCTCGCTCATCACGCTGCAATTGACATAGCCATAGCGCGCTCCCCGCAACGAGAACGCAAATCTGGAATGGCCGTGCACGCGAACATCGTTGTCGATAACCGTAAAATCCAGGTCGGCAAGTCGCACCGGGTAGCCGTCGGGAAACCTTGCAAGCTTGTCATTGCTGAAATCGGCTGTGCTGAACGATTTGCCCATCATCATCGTCCATGTTTCCATGGACCAGCCCTCGATGAACTTGCTCGGATCGGACGGAGAATCCGGTGCGGATGCATCGTAAAGCGAGGTCGACACCATGCAGGTAAGGGCCCGATCGGGGGATTGCACGCTCAGCCGCATCGCTTCCCCGGAAGGCGGCTCATTGATCCATTCCGGTGGAAAGGTTAGTGCGAACCCATTTTCCCGGTCGTGGACGGTCTTGTCGGCGGCATTGGCCGCTGTTGCGCAGAATAGAAATCCGACGGCCGTAACCAGGAAGCAGATACGCATCACCGCTCGCGAATGTGAGGCGCAGGTGGCGCCATGGGCAGGTTGTGCCGCCACGATATATCAGGATCGGTCAATAGGCGACGCCTTTTCCTTGCCACAAAACCGGCCACTGTGGCATCAGGCGTGCAGCGCCGACCACGGGCAGGTCGCCGGGTGGGAATATCGTTCAGAAAGCTGGCGCGGATAGACATGCGAGCCGTTCTTGCCATCCTGCCGCTGATTTTCGTTTCGGCCTGCGCCAACCCGTGGGCAAAAGTGCCGGAACCCGAACTGCCCAAGCCGATCCGCTACGCCATGGCGCGCCCCTCGCCTTTCGTCTTCGGCAATTATTGCGGCCCCGGCACCCGCACCGGCGATCTGTCGGCCCGGCCGGTCGACCGCCTCGACGCGGTGTGCCGGACCCACGACGCCTGCTACATCGCGCGCCACGATCATTGCGATTGCGACGGCGCGCTCGTCGCCTCCGCCAGGGCGATCCGTGATGACAAGACGGCGCCACGCAAGATGCGCGGCGAGGCGGAATTGCTGATCGCTACCTTCGCCATTCCCGTCTGCAAGGTGTTTCCCCAAGGCTTCATGCCGCCGCGCGACCCGGCTCAGTTGAGCGTCATGAAGGCCGGAGCCACCGGGTGAATCGCCACGCATTTGTCATCCTTGCCCTGTTCGGGCTGATCGCCCTTGCCGGTTGTGCCGGAACAGGCCGCGATTCCTGCGATCTCCTGCTGGGAGAGGCGGCCTGTGCGCGGCCCTGGCTGTCAGCAAGCATGCCTGGGCCGCAGGTCGCGGCGTCGCAGTTTTTTGACGACGCCGGCGCCAGCGACTACGAAAGGCGCTTCCTGGCGCTGCTCGCCCACAATCAGCTCGGCGCCATGGACCGCGCCAACGGCACCGGCCCGTTCGGGCGCAACCGCCGCGACGTGCGGAACAGCGACTTTCAGGCGACCTATTCGAAGCTGCAGCAACTGGCCGGACCGGTCAGCAGGACGCATCTGCCGCCGGCCAATGGCGGCAGCGGCGAAGGCCATTTCAACGGACGCTGGCGGGTGTCGCGGCAGACCCTCTACATCGATGCGGCCGCACGGCCCTCGTCACCCAAGAGTTTCGATTTCTCCGGCCTGCAGGCGCGCAGTACCGAGATCGTCGTGCGCCAGGCCGGCGAGCAGCCGGCTGAGATCGAGGCTACTTGCGACGGCGCGTTGGCGATCCGCGCCGCCGGCGCCGCGCGCACCATCGCCGTCGGCGCGGCATTTCGCTTCCGCCTGTCGGGTGAGGACGACACGGTCAGCCTGTTTCCAAGCGACAGCCTGAACCGCTGCACGGCAAGGGTCCGCTCCAGCCTTGCCCCGGCCGGCGCGCCGCTCACCATCCGGCGCGAAGAGGCCGCGGATCCCTCACTCGCCAGCTTCGACAGCCGCTACGAGCGCTGCCCGGTCCCCGACAGCGCCGGCCTCGACGCGCTCGAGCGTGCCTTCTATGCCAGCCGCTGGCTGTCGCAGACCTGCGCCCTGCCAATCGGCGAGCCTCGGCTGCTGCGCAAGTCGCGCGACGGCTTCAACGCCAAGGTCGAGGCGCTGATGGGCGCACCGCTGTCCGATGCGGCGATAGACAAGGGCGACCCGGAGCTGCCTCTCGATTTCTCCAGGGCGCCCAGGCTGAAGCTGATCTATCTGTCGTCGCTCGAATTCAAGGCCGACTTTTCCGGCCGCATCATCGAGCGGCTGATCCGCCATCATGCCGCCCTTGGCACCAAGGTGCGCATCCTGGTCACGGACGTGCTGGAGCGCGAAAAGGACGACTCCATGCTGCACCGGCTGGCGGCGGAGTTCCCCAATGTCGAATTGCAGGAATACCGCTGGCGCGCCGATCACGGCGCGCCGATCGACGAGCAGATCTCACAGCTGCACAAGACCCATCATATCAAGATGCTGGCGACGCTGGCTTTGGACCCTGCGCGCTCGCGCGTCATCATCGGCGGCCGCAACATCCATGACGGTTTCCTGTTCCATAGCCCGATCGACCTGTCGCGCTATCCGGACCTGCAGCAATACGGTAAGACCGATGGCTTTTCGCTGAACTACTATTCGAACTGGAGCGACTTCGACATCGAGTTCGCCGACAGGGCGACGGTCGAGACGCTCGCCGCGCATCTGTCGACGATATGGTTGCGCGACGCCGACACCAATCTGGCGCGCCCCTTCTCCATCCCGGTTCATGGAGGCGGCCACGACCGGGGCAATGCCCGGCATTTCATTTCCGTGCCCTATGAGGACGAACATGCGCTGGAGGACTATTTCGTCGAACTGGTCGACGCCGCCCGCCACCATATCCAGATCGTAAACCCCTACCTCAATCTGACGCCGAGCCTCGCCCAGGCCTTCGACCGGGCGCTCGCCCGCGGCGTCAAGATCGACATTGTCGGCCGCATCGACCTCAAGGGCGACATTGGCGGCAGGTTCCTCACCGCGCTCAACAAGCTGTTCGTCGAGAAATATGGCGACCGCATCAACATCCGCGAGTTCAAGGCGCCCGACGTGGTGCTGCATTCCAAGATCATGATGATCGACGAAAGGCTGGTCGCCATCTCCTCGGTCAATCTCAACAACCGCAGCTTCTTCCACGATTCAGAGAACGGCATGATGGTGCTCGATCCCGCCTTCTACGTCAGGATGAAGCCGATCTATGACGACTATCTCGCCCATTCGAACCCGGTCGCCAGCAACGTGACGATCCCTTGGGCCTACCGGCTGCTGTTCGACGAGGCCTGGGTCAGGCAGGCATTCTGATCTCCCTGCGCCGCGCCTATTTCAGGTAGCGCTCCTGCGCCAGCGCTCGGGCATCGATGTCGGGCACCTTGTTCGACATGACGTCGGCCAGCACCTTGGCCGAGCCGCACGCCATGGTCCAGCCGAGCGTGCCGTGGCCGGTGTTGAGGAAGAGATTGGAAAGCTCCGTGCGGCCGATCAGCGGCGGCCCGTCCGGCGTCATCGGCCGCAGGCCGCACCAGAAGGTCGCCTCGCGCATGGCGCCGGCGCCCGGAAAGAGATCGCCGACCGAATGTTCGAGCGTGCGCCGCCGCGATTCGTGCAGCCTGAGATCGAAGCCTGAAATCTCGGCCGTACCGCCGACGCGGATGCGGTCGCCCAGCCGGGTGATCGCCACCTTGTAGGTTTCGTCCATCACTGTCGACACCGGCGCCAGGGCGGCATCCTTGATCGGCACGGTGATCGAATAGCCCTTGACCGGATAGACCGGGATCGACCGCTTCATCCGGCGCATGAAGCCGGCCGAGTAGCTGCCCAGCGCCATCACATAGGCTTCGGAGGCCTTGAACCCCTTGCTGGTGCTGATATTGGCAATGCGGTTGCGGCTGCGCAGGACGCGCCAGATCGTCGTGTCGTATTCGAACTTGACGCCGCGCGCCACGCAGAGCTCGGCCAGTTTCTCGGTGAACATCTTGCAGTCGCCGGTCTCGTCATGCGGCAGCCTGAGCCCGCCGACGAATTTCTCGCGCACGCCGGCCAGCGCCGGCTCCGCCGCGATGCAGCCGTCCTGGTCGAGGATCTCGTAGGGCACGCCATATTTCTTCAGCACATCGACATCGCCACCGGTGCCGTCGAGCTGTTTTTGCGTGCGAAACAGCTGCAGCGTGCCCCGGCTGCGCTCGTCATAGGTGATGCCGGTCGCCTCGCGCAGCGCCTTCAGCGTGTCGCGGCTGTATTCGGCCAGCGGCACCATGCGCGACTTGTTGAGGGCATAGCGCTCCGCGGTGCAGTTGCGCAGCATCTTGACCAGCCAGGTCCACATGTGCGGATCGAAGGCCGGCCGCACCACCAGCGGGCCATGCTTCATCAACAGCCATTTGATCGCCTTCAGCGGAATGCCGGGCCCGGCCCAGGGCGAGGCATAGCCGGGCGAAATCTCGCCGGCATTGGCGAAACTGGTTTCCAGCGCCGGGCCTTTCTGGCGGTCGAGCACCGTCACCTCGTGACCGGCCTCGGCAAGATAATAGGCCGTGGTCACCCCAATGACGCCGCCGCCCAGCACCATGATCTGCATCGTTCACTCCTTGCCGCGCCGCGCGTCCTCAGGACGCCCGTGGACGCCACCGCATTTCTCGATTTGCGCATGATCCCAAATGAAAATCGATGCCGATTTTCGAGAACCATGCGCCGTTGCCCATTCACGCCGCCGAGGGACCGGGGTCGTCATCTTCTGTCTGCCGCATTCCGGCCGTCTCGCCAAGAGGCCGCCAATCGTCTGCGGCGCTGTAGACGAGAGTGAGCCCGTGCGGTCGCCGCCCGTCGGTCCGGTCTTTCTGCCTGACCGCGCGCCGGGCAGCCTCCGGCTGGTAGAGCACGGCCTTGATCAGGATCGACTCCCGCCGGCCGTCGGCATGCTCGATCGAAGCCGCTTGGCCCTGCGCCATGCCAAGCATGCACAGCCCACGCCTGGTTGCCACCGACAGGCTGGAGCCCACCGGTCCGCGCACCTCGTTCTGCACCAGGGTGCGCGTCTCGGCGTGACCGGCATCGACGCTGAACACCACCCTGCTGTTCAGCGTGACGATATCGGGGCCGACCGAATCGATCGGGACGATATCGGCGCTTGAAAGCTTGTGTTCGAGCATCTGCACGATCGGGTCCGCGAATGCCCGCCGGCGCTCCAGCATGATTTCGAGGACGGCGCGGTCCTTCGTCGTCAGGCAGCAATTCGTGCTTTTCATCACCGCCTCCACGTTCAGCGCCGCTGCGCGCCGGAGGCCGGCGTGTCGACGGCCTCGACCGTCACCGACAGTTCACGCCCGCCACGACTGCTCCAGCACACCGCCTGCCCGATCGCCGCTCCGATGAGCGCCGTTCCCATCGGCGTCAGCACCGAGATCCTGTTTTCGGCAATGTCGGCTTCGCCGGGATAGACCAGCATGACGCGCTGGGTCTCCCCGCCTTCGCTGCGGACCGTCACGATCGAACCCATACGCACCACGTCGGCCGGCATCGCCGCCGCGTCCGTGACGATGGCGCGGTCCATTTCGAAGAGCAGTTCCTCGGCCGTCTCCGGGGCGCGGTCGAGCAAGGCTCTCGCCAGGCCGGTCAACCTGTCATGGTCGGTGTCGCTGATCAGAATCCGGCTCGGCGGACGCAGTCCTGTTGCATATTGCATGGCAAACCTCTTGGATCGGCGCATCGAATGGATGCGCGCTTGCCACCGCACTGACGGCGGCGTGATGAAAGGCCGGCAGCCGCGAAGGGCTGTACGGCTTGATGGCGGTTTTGGATGTATGGATGCCCCGATACGGACGGACGCCGGAAGGCGACCGCGCCGGGGCTACGATCCCGCGATCGGGCAGACCCTGAACAAGGTTCTGGTGTAAGCGAAGTTGCTCATGCCCCGAACCTTGCCGACAGGCGCACGCTTGTCAAGCGCGGCCAAACCGCTCAACCGCCGACATAGCGGCGGTGAAAGCGCGGGCCGAAACTGGCCAGGATTTCATAGCCGATGGTGCCGGCATGGCCGGCGGCGTCGTCGACGCTCTGCGAGGGACCGAGCAACTCGACCAGATCGCCCTCGCGCAGCCTGCCGGGCGGCAGGGCCGATATGTCGAGAATGATCGAATCCATCGACACACGCCCGAGGAAAGGCAGGCGCACGCCCTCGAACCAGCCCGCCGAAGCGGAGCGGCGCAGCCAGCCATCCGCATAGCCGAACGAAATCGTCGCCAGGCCCAGCGGAGCGTCCGCGTGATAGCTGTGGCCATAGCCGATGCCGGCGCCCTTTTCGACGCGGCGCGTCTGCGCCACCTTGGCCTGCAGCCACACCACGGGCAGCATCGGATTGGGCTCGCCGGGCGTCGGGTTGATGCCGTAGAGCGCCGCTCCCGGCCGAGCGAGATCGTGCTGATAGGACGGTCCGAGAAAGATGCCGGAAGAATTGGCGAGCGAGGCGGGCGCCTCAGGCAGCATGGCGCGCAGCCGTTCAAAGGCCAGCCTCTGCTGTTCGTTGGCCGGATGGCGCGGCTCGTCGGCGCAGGCCAGATGGCTCATGACATATCTAACGTCGATGCCGTCGAACGCACTGCTATCCCCGGCCAGCGCCTCGACCTCGGTCGGCGCCAAGCCGAGCCGAGACATGCCGCTGTCGACCTGGATGGCAGCCGGCAGCCGGCGACCGGCATCGTGCGCCGCCGCGCGCCAGGCTTTCAACTGCGCGCCACTGTTGATGACCGCGAAGAGCCCGGCCGCCACCGCTTCCGGCTCGGAGCCCGGCGGCAGCCCGTTCAGCACGTAGATGTCCGGTCCGGTTCCGATCGTCTTGCGCAGCGCAACGCCTTCTGCCAGGAGCGCGACAAAGAAGATGTCGCAGCCTTCCCGGATCAGGGCCGCAGCCACCTGGGCCGCGCCGAGGCCGTAGCCATTGGCCTTGACCACGCCGGCGCAGGCCACGCCGCCCAGCCGCGCCTTCAGCCGCCGGTAGTTTTCACGGACCGCGCCGAGATCGATCGTCAGGATCGCTCCGGCCGCCGCTTCGCTGACCGGCCAACCGGTGACGGTTTTCGCAGCGGACCGGTTGACGGCGGCGTTCATGGCGACCCTCATTGCATCGGCCATCAATACGACCCTCGCACCAACGCGGCAACCTCGACGCGCGATTACCGCGCCAGATGGCTGAACGCCGCCACCACGTCTTCATAGACCTTGCGCTTGAACGGCACGATCAGGTCGGGCAGGTCCTGCATCGTCCGCCACGACCATTTGTCGAATTCGGCGGTGTGGCCGCCGGGCGGCGGATTGATCTGGATTTCGCTGCTCTCGCCATGGAAGCGGAAGGCGAACCATTTCTGCGTCTGGCCGCGGTACCGGCCCTTGAAGGCAATGCCGACGAGATGGTCCGGCAGGTCGTAATTGATCCAGTCCGGCGCTTCGGCGAGCAGCGAGACGCTGCGCATGCCGGTCTCCTCATAAAGCTCGCGCTCGGCCGCCTGCAACGGTTCCTCACCCTTGTCGATGCCGCCTTGCGGCATTTGCCATAGCTGCGTCGTACCGGCAAATTCGCTGTCGGGTTCGGCAATGCGATGCCCGACCCAGACCAGGCCCTCGCCATTGAGGATCATCAGCCCGACACAGGGGCGGTAGGGCAGCGTTTCGCGGTCGACCATTTTCGTCTTCGGCATCAGTCAGTCTCTCCAGCCATCTTGCGATGGCTAACCCTTTTGTGGATCGATCGCCACCGCAGAAATCGGCACGATCTCGATGCCGCGCTTCCTGGCCTCGGCAATCCAGGATGAGACGATGTCGACCGTGAGATCAAAGGCCGAGCCGATGCCGACGGCAGTGCCCTTGGCCCGCGCCGTGGCTTCGAGACCGTCGAGTTTCTTCAGGATGGCGCCGCGATCCTGCACGGCGTCGATCGCCGTATCGCCGGCGACGAAGGGCACGCCGTCCTTCAGCGCCAGGTCGGGCGCCAGGCTGCGCGCCGACGAGCCGTCGTCTATATAGGCGAGACCCCGTTTGCCGAGTTCGGCCATGAATGGCTCCATCGCCGCCGGGTCGGCGGAGAAACGCGCGCCCATATAGTTCATCACGCCGGTATAGTTCGTCGTCCGCGACAGCGCCCAGTGCAAACTCTTGAGGTTCTCCTCGGCGCTCGCCGCCACGGTCAGCGTGTTGCGGCCGGGATTGACATTGGGATAGTCGAACGGTTCGAGCGGTACCTGCATGACGATCTCGTGGCCGCTCTGCCGGGCGGCTTGCATCCAGCGGCCGATGCTGTTGCCTTGCGGCGCGAAGGCGAGCGTCACTTCCGCCGGCAGCTTGGCGATCGCAGCCTGGGTGCCGGTCTGCGAGACGGCCAACCCGCCGATGACGATCGCCACCCGCGCCCCGCGCCCACCGGACCACGGCCGTGCATAGACGTCGAACGGCCGCCTTCCATCGGCGGAGCGTATCGGCAAGGGTCCGGCGTCGCTGGCTTCGATCAGCGCCTTGTCGGGAAGATGCGCGATCTTCAGGTTCTGCCCGATACCAGACGGATCGCGGATGACGATGGCCGCCTGCGGAGGACCATCGCCCTCCTCCTTCTGCATATGGATGATCTGGGGACCACCGGTCTTGGACGGCGCTTCAACCTTTGGCGCCGCGACCGGGGCCAGAGCGGATGGCGCGGCGGCGGGTGGGCCCGCAGCAGTCACTTTCGGCGTCGAAACGGCGACCTCTTGCGGCTTGCGAAACGGCTTTTCCCTGAGCGCGATCGCGGCCGAGACGCCGACCAGCGCCAGCACGACAACGGTCGACGCGACCACGCCAGTGCTGACCTTGCGGGCAGCGCGCGGCGCCCGGAGCGACTGTCCAAGCGGGCGTTCGAAGTCCTTGCCGATATCAGCCAAGCCCTGTCCCCGCACGCATGGTTGCGAAGGCGATCCCTTCGACGACATGCGCGAATTCATCAACCCTGGCGCCCCTGGCGCCGCATCCGGAGGCTTGATCTTGCCTCCCCGAATCAAACCGCCGGAACCTTTCGGTCCCGGCAGCATCGCATTGCTTCGTTCGGGCGGCCAGACCCGGCCGACCAAACCATTACTGGTTGAGCACGGCCTTTTCCGGATTGGGCGGGAAGGCCGGATCGGTCTTCTCGCCGCGCAGCAGCTTCTCGGCAAAGATCAGTTGCAGATCGTCCTTCGGATCCGGCGGCACATAGGCGGCCGAGCCCGAGCCGGTCGCGCTCTCGTCGGCGCCCTTGATGTGGCCCTTGAGGTCGGATTCGCCGCGCGTCAGGTCCCTGCCCTGCAGTTCCGGCGGCAGCGGCTGGTCGACCTTGATGTCGGGCGTAATACCCTTGCCCTGGATCGACTTGCCTGACGGCGTGTAATAGAGCGCCGTCGTCAGCCTGAGCGCGCCATTCTCGCCGAGCGGAATGATGGTCTGCACCGAACCCTTGCCGAAGGACTGCGTGCCCACCACCGTGACGCGGCGCAGATCCTGCAGCGCGCCGGCGACGATTTCGGACGCACTGGCCGAGCCGCCATTGACGAGCACGATCATCGGCTTGCCGTTGATGTCGTCGGTCTGCTTCGGCTTGGCGTCGAAGCGGGTGACGTCCTTCGGATCGCGGCCGCGCGTCGAGACGATCTCGCCGCGCTTCAGGAAGGCGTCAGACACGCTCACCGCCTGGTCGAGCAGGCCACCCGGATTGAGGCGCAGGTCGAGCACATAACCCTTGAGCTTGTCGTCCGGCACCTGCTTCTTGATGGTCTCGATGGCGTTCTCGAGGTCGTCATAGGTCTTTTCGGTGAAGGAGGTGATCTTCATGTAGCCGATGTCGTTCTCGACCCGGAACTTGACCGCCTTGACCTTGATGATGTCGCGCACCACCGTCAGCTCGATCGGCTTGTCGGCGCCCTGGCGCAGGATGGTGAGCTTGATCGGCGTGTTGACCAGGCCACGCATCTTTTCGACCGCGTCGTTGAGCGTCAGGCCGCGAACCTCTTCGCCGTCGATCTTGGCGATGTAGTCGCCAGCCAGCACGCCAGCCTTGGCGGCCGGCGTATCGTCGATCGGCGTGATCACCTTGACCAGGTCATTCTCCATGGTGACCTCGATGCCGAGGCCGCCGAACTCGCCCTTGGTCTGCACGCGCATATCCTGCGCCTGTTCGGCATTCATGTAGGAGGAGTGCGGATCGAGAGAGGAAAGCATGCCGTTAATGGCGTTCTCGACCAGCGACTTGTCGTCGGGCGGCGTGACATATTGTGCCCGCACCCGCTCGAAGATGTCGCCGAAGATCGCCAGCTGCTTGTAGGTCTCCGATCCCGCAGCGTTCGCCGACGAGCCAGGAGCACCATAGACAAGGCTCATGGCGGATGCGCCCATCAGCGCACCGGCAAACAGAAGCGACAGTTTCCGCATCATTTCACGTCCTTCCAGAAAAACGGTCCGCCCACCATGGGGTCGGATCGACGGGTTTTCCATCCTTGCGGAACTCGACGTAGAGTTCCGGCGTGGCATTTCCATTCTTCGAAACCGAGGTGCTTGCCACCCGGGCCTCTCCCATCGCACCGACCGGCTCTCCTGCGAGCACTGACTGGCCAGTCACGACGCTGATTCTGCTCATCCCCGCCAGAACGACATGATAACCGTCGCCAGCATTGAGGATCAAGAGTTGACCATAGGAGCGAAACGGCCCCGCATAAAGCACATTCCCATCCGCCGGAGCGGTGACGATGGCTCCCGATTGTGTCGCAAGCATGTCGCCAAGCATCACCGCGCCATTACCGTCGTCCGCGCCAAACCGGCGTTTGATGCGGCCGGTGACCGGCAGCGCGATCTGCCCCTGCAGCGCCGAAAAGGGCGCGGTCGCGGTGAGCCGGTTGCCTTCGGGAACCGGCAGCGACGCCAACGATGCCGTTTTGTCGCTGTCCGTCTGAACGTCACCCGGCTGGCCCGCGGCGGCTGCCTTTGCGGCATCCGCGGCCTTGCGGGCCTTGTCGGCCTGCGCTTCGAGCGAGGCGATCAGGTCCTTCAGGCTGGAGGCCTTGGCCGCCAACTGCGCGGAACGCTGCTGTTCGGCCGCCATTTGCGCCTGCGTATCGGCCTCGAGCTTCTGCTTGGCTTCCAGCAGCATGCCGAGCCGCTTCTTTTCCGCCACCTGCTCGCCGACAGCGTCCGTCAGCCGCGCCCGCTCGGCCTCGATCGAGGCCGTCACCCGGGTCTGCTCCTTGAGGTCGGCCAGCAGGCTGTCGGTCTGCTGGCGCAATTCCGGCACCACGGCGCCGAGCAGGATGGCGCTGCGCACCGACGACAGCGCGTCCTCCGGCTTGACCAGGATCGCCGGCGGCGGGTTGAGCCCCATGCGCTGCA
This sequence comes from Mesorhizobium sp. WSM4307, assembly GCF_007003945.1. Lineage (NCBI taxonomy): Bacteria > Pseudomonadati > Pseudomonadota > Alphaproteobacteria > Hyphomicrobiales > Phyllobacteriaceae > Mesorhizobium > Mesorhizobium sp. WSM4307. Next base: position 31,045 of record NZ_VFTB01000017.1, on the reverse strand, counting down.
GCGCGCCCAGCACTTCGGCCAGCACATCGCGTCGCGCCATGAGCGAGCCGCGGATTTTCTGTTGCTGGTTCTTCAGCCCTTCCAGCTTGGCGCCGATATCCTCGATGTCCTGGCCAAGCTTCTGCTCGGTCATCGCCGACTGGATCAGCGCGGCGGTAATCGAGGCATGGTCCTTCTTGACCGCGGCGATATCGGCGGCGAGCTTGGCAAGCCGTTCGGACGACAGCGTTATTTCCTTGGAAACCTGCTCGTACTCGGCGCGGCTCTGGTCCGGATCGGGCGCCATGTCGAGCGTGTTTTCGGCCCGCGCCGAGTGGAGCGACAGGAACATCGCCACCGCAGCCATGCCGCAGCGCGCGCGCCAGGAGCCCCCTGTCGGGCCCGTTGTCGATTTCCAGCCCTCAAACATTCGCGATCTATACTATCCGCGGCTTCGTTAACGAACCATCAACCATGTTTGACCAGCCCGTCCCCGAATGGATGTTGCCCCAAGTGGTCCCCGTTTTGGGCAACGACATGCATCAAAACCACAGATTCTCAATCTAGCTCGGCATTGGGGCGGAAATCCGGGCAATGGGCGACGAATCACTGCTGATTGCAACTCTAGCGGCAGGCTCACGCGCGATGATAGGGGTGGCCGGAAAGGATCGTCGCCACTCGGTAGAGTTGCTCCCCCAGCATCACCCGCACCAGCTGATGCGGCCAGGTCAGCGCACCGAACGACAGCACCAGATCGGCCTGGTCGCGCAGCGGTGGATCGTGGCCGTCGGCGCCCCCTATGGCCAGAACCAGCGCCTTGCGCCCACCGTCGCGCAACTGCCCGATGCGATTGGCTAAATCCTGAGAGGAAAGGCTCTTGCCGCGCTCGTCGAGCAGGATCAGCGCCGTGCCCGGCTGCAGCTGCGCCTGCAGTCGGGAGCCTTCGTCACGCTGGCGCTCGATAGCGCTCTGCGCCCGGCCCTCGGTGATCTCGGTTATCCCGGTAAATTCAAGCCCGACCGCCGGCCCGCTCTTGGCGAAGCGCTCGAAATAGCGGTCGGCCAACTCCCGCTCGGGGCCGGCTTTCATTCGGCCCACGGCATGAACTGAAATCTTCATCCTCGCCTCTATAAGCCGCTAATGCATGTCACCCAAAAGTGGGAAGCGGTTTTGGGGCAATGACATGCATCAAAACAAAGGCGGCTTAGTGGAGGGTCTCTTCCTCGAGATCCGGCGCCTGCCACATCTTTTCGAGATTGTAGAATTCGCGGACTTCGGGGCGGAAGACGTGGACGATGATGTCGCCCGAATCGATCAGGACCCAGTCGGCGCCGGACAGCCCTTCGACGCGCGCCGTGCCGAGGCCGGCATCCTTGAGCGCCTTGAGGAGATGGTCGGCGACAGCCGAGACATGCCGGTGCGATCGGCCCGACGCGACGACCATGTAGTCGCCGAGGCTCGATTTCCCCTGAATGTCGATTGAGACGATGTTTTCGGCCTTGGAGTCTTCCAGACTGGCAAGGACTGTGTTGATGGCGCGGGACACGGCGTCGTTTACGCTGATCCCGGCCGGCGAAGGCACGATGTCGGCCTTCTTCCGCAGTGCTGTTCTCAGTGTATTTCCTTTCGCAGCAAGAACAACCAAATCACCCCAAAAGCAGGTGACACCACTTAGATAGGCAGAGTTCCGTTGCAGTTTCAAGACGCAGCCACAACTGACGCGAACTCGCCGATTGCCAGCCTGTTCCATGCGGGGCGCAAAAAAGATCGGAACCCTGGCGTCTGGCATGGGTTATCGGCTGACCGACCAACCGGAATCCCGCCATGCCGATCGACCCGCAAAACACGCTTCTCACAGTCCAGGCCGGCCTGGCGCAGCTCAGTACGCTGATCGTCTCCTATTCCTTCTCGGCTATCGGCGCCATCATCCTGCTGGTGGTCGGCTACATCGTCGCCGGCCTCGCCGAGCGCTCGATCTTTGCCGGCCTCGGCCATATCCACGGTTTCGACGCCACGCTGCGGCATTTCTTTTCCAAGATCGTCCGCTACGCCATCCTGATCCTGGTCGTCATCATGGTGCTCGGCCAATTCGGCGTGCAGACCGCCTCGATCATCGCCGCGATCGGTGCCATCGGCCTGGCCATCGGCCTGGCGCTGCAAGGCACGCTGCAGAACATCGCCGCCGGCATCATGCTTCTGGCGCTGCGGCCGTTCCGCATCGGCGAATCCGTCGAGGTCGGCGCCATTTCAGGGTCGATCGAGGAAATCGGTCTGTTCGCCACCAGGCTCAGGACCGCCGACGGCGTCTACATACTGGCGCCCAATTCGACGCTGTGGAACCAGCCGGTCCGCAACTTTTCGCGCAACGGGGTGCGCCGCTCCGACATCAGCCTGAGCATCGGCTCGTGGAACGACATCGACGGCGCCCAGAAGACATTGCTTGCCCTTGCCGGTGCCGACAAGCGCATCCGTCGTGAACCGGCGCCGATCGCCTTCGTGGCCAGCCTCGGTGATACGACCGTTTCGCTTACCTTGCGCTATTGGACCTCGGCGGCCGACTATTTCTCCACGAATATCGACATGACGAAGCGCGCAAAGCAGGCTTTCGACAGCGAGGGCATCTCCATCCCGCTGCCGCCGCCGGAAGCGCCTGCACAAGAGACCCGTAAGCAGTAAGCAGCCGCGAGGCGTCCAGAGCGCTTTCCCCCCGGCCGTGCGAAGGAAACCGGTTCAGTCCTTGGTCCGGCCTGCGGTCTCGTCCGGCGCATAAGCGAGTTCGACCGGCAGCGGCGCCTGTGCCGTCATCGGCGCGAAGCTGCCGGTGTCGGTGGCGGGTACCGCCTGTGTGGTGAACACACGCAACAGCACGAACAGGCAGAAGGCGCAGGCGATGACGACAGTAACATAGATGAAGGCCTGCGTGCCGAAGACGGCCGACAGCGCCGTGACGATACCCGGCACCACGAACCCGGCCAGCGACCAGGCGAACAGGAGCGAGCTGGACAGCGCCACCATATCGTCCTTGCCGGCCCGGTCGGCGGCGTGCGCGCTGGACAGCGAATAGATCGATTCCGAGGCGCCGTCCCACAAGACATAGATCACCAGCAGCGCCGGCAGCGCGCCGCCGTCGAAACCGAGCGCGAACATGCCGGCCACCGCGGCCAGCGCGGATGCCCCGATCAGCACGTAACGGCGATCGGTGCGGTCGGAAATCCAGCCGAAGGGAAGCTGCAGGATCAATGTGCCGAGCGGCATCACCGAAAGCAGCAACGCCACATCGGCCTGGCTGTAGCCCTTGGCCGTGGCATGGATCGGCGCAAAACCTGAAATCGACATCGACAGGCCGCCGACCGCCAGCATGCCGGCAACGCCGACCGGCGAAATCCGCCATGCCCGGCGCAGCGCCACGGAGGCGGCCTGCGGCGCCGGTGGCTGCGCCAGCCGTGTCATGCCGACGGGCAGGATCGACAAAGCGGTGAAGGCAATGCCGATCAACGGCGCTTCCGCGGTTTTGATGTCGACCAGCGCCAGCGTCGCATAGCCGACGCCGAGCCCGGCGACATAGGCGACGTAGAAAAAGGCCATCACCCGGCCGCGTATGGTGTTGGCCACGGCATCGTTCAGCCAGCTCTGCGCGACGATGAACAGGCCGCATATGGCAAAGCCGTAGAGAGCGCGCGCGCCGATCCACGGCACGGGATGCGGACCGGCGCCGATGGCCGCGTTGGACAGCGCGATCAGCGCAGACAGCACCATGAAGGCGCGGGCATGGCCGACCCTGCGCACCAGCGGCCCGGTCAGGATGCAGCCGGCAAGACCGCCGGCCGACAGGCCGGTGACGATCAGCCCGGCCCAGGTCGGATCGAAGCTTTCGACGCCGAGCCGGACCGGGATGTAGGCAAACATCAGCCCGTTGCCGATGGCGATCAGCGCCATCGACACGATGACACTGGCGATCGCGATCAGCGGCGTCGGCGCGCTGCCATGCTCCGGTTCGATTTTGGTATGGTGCTTCACGGGAGTGGCCATGTTCAGACACGATCGCCCATTCGGCGGCGAAAAGCCCCTGCAAAAACGACATCAGCGATCTTCCTTCTCCCGCAAGGGAAGAAGGAAGATCCGTGCAAGCCCTACCCCTTCGCCATCTTGCGGATCGCGCTTGACGACAGCGATGAGCGCGGGCCGTGGATGAAGGTCCAGGCCGGCGCCTTCATGTGGGCGAGCAGCGGCGCGTCGCCTTCGTCGATGCGGGCATAATCGAAGGTCTTGGCGACCACCGACGACAGGAACGACAGCGTCGCGCCCGGCCGGTCGATGACCGCGATGGGGAACGTCAGCACGATCTCGCGCCAGCGCTGCCAGCGGTGGAAATCGCGCAGACTGTCCGCGCCCATGATCCAAACGAAGTCGACACCCGGATTGCGCGCCTTGACCAGCGCCAGCGTGTCGGCGGTGTAGCGCACATGATGCGCCGCCTCGAAGGCGGTGATCTTGATCTTCGGGTTCTTGGCGATCTGCTCGGACAGTTGCAGCCGCTCGGCCAGCGGCGCCAATTCCCTGGTGCTCTTCAGCGGATTACCCGGCGTCACCATCCACCACAGCTGGTCGAGCGCCAGGCGCCTCAGCGCGATCTCGGCGACCAGTGCATGGCCTGCATGCGGCGGATTGAACGAGCCGCCGAACAGGCCGACGGCCAGGCCTTTCTCGGCATGCGGCATTTTCAGGTAGGCGGAGTGCACTGGCGGTCCGGAAGATGCCAGCATCGGCTCAGGCTCTGATAACGAAAAACGTCAAGGCCTCACCTGTCCCGACCCGCGCACGCGATATTTGAACGAGGTCAGCTGCTCGACGCCGACCGGCCCGCGCGCATGCATCTTGCCGGTGGCGATGCCGATCTCGGCGCCCATGCCGAACTCGCCGCCATCGGCGAACTGCGTCGAGGCATTGTGCAGCAGGATCGCCGAATCGATCTCGTTGAAGAACCGCTCCACGGCTTTCGGATCCTCGGCGATAATCGCCTCGGTGTGATGCGAGGAGAAGGTCTCGATATGCTCGATCGCGCCACCGATGCCGTCGACCAGCTTCACCGCGATGATGGCGTCGAGATATTCGGTCACCCAGTCGGCATCGGTCGCCGGCTTGGCGTCGAAAAACACCTTCAGCACCTCTTGATCGGCATGGATCTCGCAGCCGGCGGCGCGGAGCGCATCGAGGATCGGCACCAGGTGCGTTGACGCCACCGCGCGGTCGACCAGCAGCGTCTCGGCGGCGCCGCAGACCCCGGTGCGCCGCATCTTGGCGTTGACTGCGATCTTGACCGCCATGTCGAGATCGGCGGAGCGGTCGATGTAGAGGTGGCAGATGCCTTCGAGATGGGCGAAGACCGGCACGCGGGCCTCGCTCTGCACCCGCCCGACCAGACTTTTGCCGCCGCGCGGGATGATGACGTCGAGCGTGCCGCCGAGCCCCTTCAGCATCTCGCCGACGGCGGCGCGATCGGTGGTCGGCACCAGCTGGATGGCGTCTTCCGGCAGGCCGGCGGCCTTCAGACCCTCGACCAGGCAGGCATGGACGGCAGCGGACGAATTGAGCGAATCCGAACCGCCGCGCAGGATCACCGGATTGCCGGCCTTGAGGCAGAGCGCACCGGCATCGGCCGTCACATTCGGGCGGCTCTCATAGATGACGCCGACGACGCCGAGCGGCGTCCGTACGCGCTCGATCCGCAGGCCATTCGGCCGTTCCCATGCGGCGATCACGTCGCCGACCGGATCGTTGAGTTCAGCGATTTCGCGGATGCCGTCGGCCATGGCACGGATGCGCGCCGGATTGAGCTTCAGCCGGTCCATGAAGGAGGCGGAAAGCCCTGACTCCTGGCCATTCGAGATGTCGATGGCGTTGGCGTCGAGGATGTCCTGTTGCCCGGCGACGATCGCCTCTGCCATGGCAAGCAGCGCGGCGTTCTTGGCGGCGGTGGCGGCGATGGCCAGCGGTCGGGCGGCGGCGCGGGCGCGGCGGCCGATATCGGCCATCAGCGCCACGGTGTCATCCCCGGATTTTTCATGCAGCTTCAGCATGGCTCATCCTCCGCTTATGTCGCCTCCCGCGTGACTCACCACGAGATCATCGCGGTGGATCATCGCCGAACGCGCTTCGTAACCGAGCACGGTTTCGATCTCGGCCGTCTTCAGGCCTGCGATCCTTACGGCATCGGCGGCATCATAGGCAACCAGCCCGCGCGCGATCTCGCGGCCCTCGGGCGACAGGATCGCCACCGTATCGCCGCGCGAAAAATTGCCGCTGACCAGTTTGACGCCGGCCGGCAGCAGCGATTTGCCCGATGCCAGCGCACCGACGGCGCCGGCGTCGACCGTCAGCCGGCCGGCCGGTTCGAGCTGGCCGGCGATCCAGGTCTTGTAGCCCTTGACCGGATTGGCGCTCGGCCGGAAGAAGGTGGCGCGTTCCCCGCGCTCGATCGCCATCAGCGGCGACAGCCGCGTGCCCGAGGTGATGATCATCGCCGTGCCGGCGGCGGTGGCGATCTTGCCGGCATCGAGCTTGGTTCGCATGCCGCCGCGCGACAGTTCGGACGCGGCAGCCCCCGCCATCGCCTCGATGTCTGATGTGATGCGGTCGACCACCGGAATGAACTTGGCTTGGGGGTCGCGCACCGGCGGCGCGGTGTAGAGCCCGTCAATATCGGAGAGCAGCACCAGGAGGTCGGCGCCCATCATGGTGGCAACGCGCGCGGCCAGCCGGTCATTGTCGCCATAGCGGATTTCTGAGGTGGCCACCGTGTCGTTCTCGTTGATGACCGGCACCGCCTTCATCTTGAGCAATGTCGAGATCGTCGCCCGCGCATTGAGATAGCGGCGGCGCTCCTCCGTGTCGCCAAGCGTCAGAAGAATCTGGCCTGACTTCAGGGCGCCCCTGCCGAGCGCATCCGACCAGGCGCCGGCGAGCGCGATCTGTCCGACGGCAGCCGCCGCCTGGCTTTCCTCGAGCTTCAGCGCGCGCTTGCCGAGGCCAAGGATGGTGCGGCCAAGCGCGATGGCGCCAGAGGAGACGACGAGGATTTCGGCACCGCCCTGGGCAAGCACCGCGATGTCGTCGGCGAGCGAGTCCAGCCAGTCGCGCTTCAGGCCACTGGCGCGGTCGACGAGCAGCGCCGAGCCGATCTTGACGGTGATGCGCCGGTATTTTTTCAGCGACTGCATGGCCTTACTTTTCCCAGCGCGTCTCGACCGGCGTGGCAATCTGCGCCCGCGCCTCGGCAATCACTGTCATCAGCGCCCGCAGAACGGCCTCCACGCCTTCGCCGGTGACGGCGGACAGCAGCATCGGCGCCCGGCCCGCGGCGCGCTTCAGCGAGGCGACCTTCTTCTTGCGTTCATCGGCATCGAGCGTGTCGACCTGGCTGAGCGCCAGGATCTCGACCTTGTCGGTCAGGCCGTGGCCATAGGCCTCGAGCTCGGCGCGCACGGTCTTGTAGGCCTTGCCCGGGTTTTCCTCCTGCGCCGAGACCAGGTGCAGCAGCACGCGCGTGCGCTCGACATGGCCGAGGAAGCGGTCGCCGATGCCTACGCCTTCATGCGCGCCCTCGATGAGGCCCGGAATGTCGGCAATGACGAATTCGCGCGCATCGATGCGCGCGACGCCGAGGCCGGGATGCAGCGTCGTGAACGGATAATCGGCGATCTTCGGCTTGGCCGCGGTGACCGCGGCCAGGAAGGTCGACTTGCCGGCATTGGGCAGCCCGACCAGCCCGGCATCGGCGATCAGCTTCAGCCGCAGCCAGATGTTGAGCTCTTCGCCGGGAAGGCCGGGATTGGCGCGGCGCGGCGCCTGGTTGGTCGAGGTCTTGAAATGCTGGTTGCCGAAGCCGCCATTGCCGCCCTTGGCGAGCAGGAAGCGCTGGCCGACCACGGTGAGGTCGCAGATCAGCGTCTCATTGTCTTCCTCGAACACCTGCGTTCCGGCCGGCACTTTCAGCGTCACGTCGGCGCCCTTGGCGCCGGTCATGTTGCGGCCCATGCCGTGGACGCCGGTCTTGGCCTTGAAATGCTGCTGGTAGCGATAATCGATCAGCGTGTTCAGCCCGTCGACCGCTTCCAGCCAGACATCGCCGCCGCGGCCGCCATCGCCGCCGTCCGGCCCGCCGAACTCGATGAATTTCTCGCGCCGGAACGACACCGAACCGGCGCCCCCGTCACCCGAGCGGACATAGACCTTGGCTTGATCGAGAAATTTCATGGGATTGCAGTTTCTTTTATTGGCCTTGCGGCATTGCTCTAAACCTTGGGCCTTGCTCTAAACCAAGGCGCGGTCAAGGGCGAGACCGTTTTGTGACATTGGCCGCGTGGGGTCGGCCGGAGACATGTCGGGATGAAACTTGTAACCTACAACATCCAGTACGGCATCGGCCTTGATGGACAATACGATGTCGCCCGCATTGCCGACACGGTGCGCGGCGCCGATGTGATCGCGCTGCAGGAGGTCACCCGCAACAATCCAAGGAACGGCGGGCGCGACATGGTCGCCGAGATCGGCAAGGCGCTGCCCGACTATTTCGCCGTCTATGGCAGCAATTTCGAGGCCAATATCGGCTCGCGCATCGAGAACGGCCGCGCCATCACCACCACCTTCCAGCTCGGCAACATGATGCTGTCGAAGACGCCCATTCATCTGTCGCGCAACCTGCTTTTGCCGCGCAGCCGCAGCTTCGAGATGATGAATTTCCAGCGCGGCGCGCTGGAGGCGCTGATCGAGACGCCGCTTGGTTTCATCCGTTTCTATTCCATCCATCTCGATCACCGCAGCCCGGTCGAACGCGCCAGGCAGATCCAGTTCCTGCGCCGGCGCCTGTTGAACTATGCGCTCGAAGGCGGCGCATTGTCCGGCGTCGCCGAGATCGGCCTGCCGGAACTGCCCCATCCCGAGGCCTTTGTCGCCATGGGCGATTTCAACATGCTGGCCGGCTCGCCCGAATATGTCGAACTCGCCGGCCGGCCGGACCATGAATTCGGCATGCCGCTGACCGCCGACTTCGCCGTTGACGCCGCCGTGCGCCTCGATGTCACCGGCGACGATCTCGCCAGCTGGGTCGACCCCAAGGATCCTACCAACACCAGCCGCCACAAGCGCATCGACTACGTCTTCACCAGCGCATCGCTGGCCCGATCGCTGCGGCGCCTGTGGGTCGACCGGCAGGCGACCGGTTCGGACCACCTGCCGGTGTGGGCCGAACTGGGCTGACGCACTTCATCAGGCTGCGTTTTCGCGTTCGACGATCGCCATCATGATCGTATCGCCGTATTGCCCGTCGATATGGATAGCGTCGTGCTGCAGACCCTCCCTGACAAACCCGACCTTGTCGTAAAGAGCGATGGCGCGGGCATTGTCGGCGTGTACGAACAGCTCGACGCGGACAAGGCCCACCTTGCGTGCCTGCGCCAAGGTCGCATTGATAAGCCTCAGTCCGAGGCCACGCCCGCGATGGGAAGCAACAATCCCCATTCCAAGGCTGCCGCGATGCGCATGGATGGGCCGGTCATGGCGTGAGATATCGCACCAGCCGACAACCTCGCCGCGAACAACGGCCACGAAACCTGGATCTCCGGCCGCGATACGGTCCAATACGAAGCGCCGCGTTTGATCCAGTGGCGGCGCCTCGAGGAAGGACAGGTACTTCCGCTCACGCGCAACGAGATCGAGCGCGCGATGAAAGCTGTCGATGTGATCCGGCGTTATCGGCGCGATCGCGATCGTTTCGACATCGTTGCTGTCATCGACCATTGGCTTGCCCGGCGCCATTCATCAAAAATGCACCCAGTTGCGCAGGCTGATCCACGTCTTCCTGTCGAGCCTGTAACGCTCGACCGGCACCTGGCCGGCGACGATCGAATTCAGCATGCCCTGCCCGGCATACTGGAAGCCGCACTTGTGGATGACCCGGCGCGAGGCCGGATTGATCACCCGCGTCGAGGCATGCAGCACCTGGACCGACGTCTGCTGGAAGGCGAGGTCGACCAGCGCGTGGGCGGCTTCCGTCGCATAGCCGCGCTTCCAGTAGGGTTCGCCGATCCAGTAGCCGAGCTCCAGCCCGCGATCGGTGGTGTTGAGCCCCGCGCAGCCGACGAACGTGTCGGTGCCGGCCAGCGTCAAGGCGTAGGCGATGCCGGCGCGGCGCGACCGTGTCATGGCCAGGAATGCGCGGGCCTCGGCCTCACCATAGGGGTGCGGCATGCGCGCCAGCATCTCGGCGACGTGACGGTTGTCGGCAAGCTCGACCAGTTGCGCGATGTCGCTCTCGCGCGGCGCCCGCATCACCAGCCGCTCGGTGGCCAGCACCGGGCAGTCTATCGCGTAACTTTCGTCTTCTGAGTCTTCCGCTTCGGCAACCATTTCAAAGTCCTCCAGGCACAAGAAAAAGGGGAGATGGAAACCCATCTCCCCTGATCCTTTTCCTGGCGTTGCCAGACACCGGTTCCCGAGATGGGTGCCGGTGTTCTAGTGCGGAACCGGCTACTCCGCGGCTTTGGCGATCGGATTGACCGATACGTAGGTTCGGCCGTTGGCTTTCTTGTTGAAGGTGACCGCGCCTGATTCGAGCGCGAAAAGCGTATGGTCCGTGCCCATGCCGACATTGACGCCGGGATGCCACGTGGTGCCGCGTTGACGAATGATGATGTTGCCCGGGATGACGGCTTCGCCGCCGAACTTCTTCACGCCCAGACGCTTGGAATGCGAGTCGCGACCGTTGCGCGACGAGCCGCCAGCTTTCTTGTGTGCCATCTAACTAACTCCGTTGCGCCGCAAGGCGCCTAAAAGGCCTTATGAACGCGTTCGCGTTCCGTTTCAAGTCCGATCCGGCGGATGTTTCGCCGGAAAAATTACTTCTTCGCCAGTTCCTTGGCCTGCTCGCGCCAGTCCTTGATCTGGTCGGCGCTGAACGGCAGGTGCTCGTCGATCTTGGCGACATCCTTGTCGGTCAGCTTGGCGAGTTGCGCGAAGGTGATGATGCCCTGCTCGTTGAGGTCCTTGGCGGCGACCGGGCCGATGCCCTTGATCACGGTCAGGTCGTCCGGCTCGCCCTTCGGCGCCTTGAACAGCGGCGCGGCGGCCGTCTCGGCCGTCACTTCCGCCTTGGGGGCGGCTTCCTTCTTGGCCTTGGCCTCCTTCGGCGCGGCGTCGGCAGCAACCTCGGCCTTGGCTTCCGCCTTCACGGCGGCCTTCTTGGCCGGCTTGGCGCCACCCAGCAGGATCTCGGCGATCCGCACGGTGGTCAAAAGCTGGCGATGGCCGATCTTGCGGCGCGAGTTCTGGCGGCGGCGCTTCTTGAAAGCGATGACCGTGCGGTTCTTGCCCTGCTCGACGACTTCGGCCGTGACCAGAGCGCCATCGACGAACGGCGCGCCGAAAGTGACATTCTCGCCCTCGCCATGCGCGAGCACGTGGCCGATCTCGACGATATCGCCGACATTGGCTTCGACTTTTTCGATCTTCAGAAGATCGTTGGCGGCAACGCGATACTGCTTACCGCCCGTTTTAATGACTGCGAACATTTTTTGCCTTTCGCTGTTCGGTCGGCCTTGATGAACCGCCTGAGGCGAATCGGCCGTCTTTTTGTCAGTCTGCGGGTTCAAAAAACAAGCGGCGCGGAAGAACCCTCCACGCCGATTGCGCGCTGTCCCTAACCGAAGGTTGCGTCGGAGTCAAGGCAACAGCCGTTGCCGGGACCGTCATTGGCCGGCAAGGACCAGGCATGTCGACATGACCGCCCGGCGTCGCCGTCGCCTGGCGGCGAGGATGCGAGGTTGGCCCATGAAACCGCATCGGCTCGCCTGCAAAGACCTGCCCTGTTTCAGCCGCTTGTCCGGCAGGCTGGATGACAAGCCAAATATCGGTGGATTTGGCCTTGTAACCTGCCCGTTCAGCCGTTATCTAGTGCGCCGCGCCGGCAACGGCCGACCATGACCGCGGAGAGGTGGCAGAGTGGTCGAATGCACCGCACTCGAAATGCGGCATGGGTGCAAGCCCATCGGGGGTTCGAATCCCTCCCTCTCCGCCATTTAGCTTCCATAAAAATCCTTTCCTTTCAAAAGCTTCCTTGTTGCGCTTGACCAGCACGAAGCGAAACATATCTTAGACTGTGTAACAAACTGTGTAACATTAGAGAAAGATAATGCGACGTTCCGCAGCGCCAAAGCCGCATAAACGTGAAGGCATCTGGTATCTCGTCCGCAGGGTGCCGAAGGAATTCGCGGCGTTTGATCGCCGCTGCCTAGTACGCATTTCCACGGGCGTCGCCGTGGCTGACGATCCCCGCGGTGTACGGGCGCGAGATGCAGTGCAAAGCCTCGGCGCGGGGCTGGAGGCGTATTGGCGTAGACTGCGGGAAGGCCAATCCGCCGAGGCGGGGCTGCGTTTCGAAGCCGCGAGGAAGCGCGCGCGGTCATTTGGATTGGCCTATCGCACTAACGAGGAACTAGCAGCGGGGCCGCTCGACGAACTCATGGCCCGTATCAAGCTGCTCCTCGACAAAAAATCGATCGAGGACGCGCAGGACGTCTCGGCCGTCATGGGTGGGGAGAAGCGGCCAGCGGTCCGCCTGAGCGGTCTTATCAAGGAATTCGAGACGATCGAGCAACAGAACTTGCTGACCATGTCGCCCAACCAAATCAAGAAATGGCGTAACCCCAAAAAGCGCGCAGTTGCCAATCTGGTTGGAGTCATTGGCGACAAGGAGATCGCAAGCCTCACTCGGGACGACGCAATCGCGTTCCGCGAGTGGTGGCAAAAGCGGATCGTTGAGGATGGACTTGATATCGGTACGGCCAACAAGGACATCGGCCATGTTTCGAAAATGCTGCGCGTCGTCGATCTGACTCACCAGCTCAAGCTGGAGCCGGTTTTTCGAAACCTGCGTCTTTCCGGCGCCGTCCCCGGGCAACGCGCTGCGTTCACAGCGGAGTTCATTCAGGAGAAGATACTCGCTGAAGGCGCGCTCGACGGACTCAATGACGAAGCCCGCCATCTAATCTATGTGATTGCCGATACCGGACTCAGGCTTTCTGAAGCGGCAAACCTCACCACCGAAACAATCCACCTCGATCGAGAAATCCCGCATGTGCGGGTGCGCCCCAATGGCCGTCGCTTGAAGACCGGTCATTCAGCCCGTGACATTCCCTTGGTTGGCGGCGCACTTGCAGCCATCAAGCTCCATCCGGACGGCTTTCCTCGTTATCGCGACAAGGCCGCGTCACTTTCAGCGCTCGTCAACAAGGTGCTCGCCAGCAAGGAACTTCTGCCGACTTCCGAGCATAGTCTTTATAGCCTGCGACACACTTTCGAGGACCGGCTGACGGCAGTTGAGGCGCCGGAGAAGGTAATTGCTTCTCTGATGGGCCACAAATGGATCCGGCCCAAATACGGCGCGGGACCTTCGTTAGCGCAAAAGCGCGAGTGGCTCCAAAAAATCGCTTTTACCCCGCCCGGGCGAATGTGATTGCGGCGCCATCCAGGCCTTGAGAACCAACCTCACGGCTCCAGCTGTCCGAGCCATTTAGGTTGAGCGTGGCCAGCACGCGCTGCGCTCGCTCGCGATTTCCGAGCTTCCGCCGCATTTGTTCGACCTCGTATTCCAGCCTTTCGAAGGTCGGTATATAGGCATCTCCATGCCGGATGACCAAGTAGGCGGCAACAGCTAGACACCATTCTAGCTCCGTGGCCGATGGATCGGAAAAAGGGGCGACGCCATACCAAGACGAGCAACGCCTCTCGAGGGCTTCCGAACTAGGCAAACGGCCAGCATGTGGCATGGGAAAGAAACCTATGCCTGATCGACGAACCTAAAGTGCTCACGAAGCTTGACCGGTACGCGGGCCATCGGAGGGTTCTGCCTAAAACCGCCAAAAATTTTGAAACACCCATTCATCCGGCTCGAATTCAAAGGGATCGGCGATTTTTGGGTTATGGCTTGCAAGCATAGTTCAGCCCAGACAAGAACGCCTGATATCTTGTCGTGCACTGTCACCCTGCCAAATATGGTGCCGGCGACAACGGCAGTTTGGCGAGCAGAAGAATTCCCGAGACTGAGACGTTCTACGGCTTGGCCCATGTTCGCGCTCCTCCTCGATTGGAGACAGGATGGGCCATATGGAAGCGAATAAAAGGAGGTTGGTGACGAGTCTCGGTAGTGGAGTAGAAACGGGTGGAAAAGCTTGCGCTATTCGCCATCGGCGCCGCTAAGCGCATTTGAGAGAAGGGGCAGCGATCGCCAAGAGATGACGTCCGATCGCAAGCCGGCTAGAAATGCGACAGTGACGCGCCTTTTTTGGCACGACCTTAGCACCCGATCGGGCCTCAGCTGGTCGTCGTTGCGCAGCCGATCGGGTGCGATTTTTATAAAGCTCTCTTGGCTTTAGCTTTGAGAGCCCGTCATCGAGACAAATGCAAGGGAACGGTCCGCCCCCTGGGGACATTCGACATGCCGTGGCAGCTTCCTATGGTGAGCCAGCGCATTCCGATACACGTTTTCCGCGCTCTACCGTTGCTCCAGCACCTGTGCTGAGGCTGAGCGCTTGATCAGGACCCGACCGCTGCTGTTGCGGGATGGTGACTGGGTTGAGGTCGCGAAGACCTTGACCGCGGGTACGTTGTTCATCCCGATGAGCGCTGAGCCGAGAAGCAGCCAAGAACGCTTCCCGTAATCGAATCCTACGGGAACCGCGAAACCAGCGTCCAAAGGACGCAATTCTCCGACGTCGTTCACTCAAGCTCATCTCGCAACTTGAACGCTTGTATGAAGCCGCTGCATGTGCGCCGGTGGACCGGATTGCTGCTATCCAAACCACGTGCTCAGTTTCGCCCCCGTAATAACTCTACCGTCCGAAACGGCTTTCGCGCGTCAGGTCCACCCCACATGAAAGTTCCGCGAGCAGCACGGACGGAGAGGCCGGTCACAACTCCTTCGCGTGCTCTTTTACTACCGAATCAAGTGCCAAATGGAGAGGCACTGCCTTAGAGAACAGGAAGCCCTGCGCGGTTCTGCAGCCAAGCTTGTACAGAGTTTGCCGATCTGCCTCTGTTTCAACGCCCTCGGCCATGACCTCGATCCCGAGCGTCCTACCAAGATCAATCACCGCTTTGACAAGCAGCCGATTCTCCCGGGACTTGGCTAAGCCGCGAACGAAGCCCTGATCTATTTTCACCTTCCTGATCCGACTGTCCTTGAGCGATGCCAACGTCGAAAAACCGGTGCCGAAGTCATCGAGCGCGATAGAAATGCCAGCATGTGAAAGCCGGGCGAGCTTTTCATCCACTCTGTCCGGATCCACTGGGGCTTCTTCGGTAATCTCGATGTCGAACATCGTTGCAGGGAGGTCTTTTGCCGCCAGACCATTAAGAATCATCTCGTCAATATCGCCAGCTTCCAACTCGCACGGTGAAACATTCATCGCCACACGAACATCACGACGGTCAGCTTTGACCAAGCCCTCGATAAGAGCGCAACAGTCGGCGAATACCGTTTGAGTTAGCAGCTGAAGCATTCCAGTTTCGCGTGCCGCTGTCATGATCTCGGGCGGAGAAATGGGACCGTGAAGCGGGTGAGACCATCTTAGCAAGGCTTCAAAACTGACGACGGCTTCAGTTTCGAGTCTTACGATTGGCTGAAACCAAGCGACCAAGCTTCTCATCGTTATCGCCGAATGAAGATCGCGTTCGATTGACTGGCGGCGTTGCAACTCCCGGGCTAGCTCGGCATCGAACAGACAAAATTCATTCCTGCCGCGGCGCTTAGCTGTGTAAAGGGCGATGTCGGCCCGCAACAACATTTCCGTTAGTCCGGGGTTTTCAGCCAAGTAGATTCCTATAGACGCTCCAATGCGGACTGATGCGATCCCAGGATAGGGGCGAGCAAGCTTGGCTATGAGATTGGACGCGAGATTGGTGGGAGAAGGAGAATTCTTTCGCGAAGAAAAAACCAGCACGAATTCATCCCCACCGATGCGGGCGAGCGTTGAGCCCTCCGGTGCTTCTTCCTCTATTCGGCGGGCGATCCTGGCAAGCAGCTCGTCACCCGTTCTGTGACCGTAGGTATCGTTGACAGATTTGAACCCGTCCAGATCAATCAGCATGGCCACAAAGGGTCCATCGGTGTTCTCAAACTGATCGATTGCATGTTCGAGGCCCCGCCTGTTGAGGAGCGCGGTAAGATGGTCCTCCCTGGAATTGCGCTCCATTTCCGCGGCAAGCCGCTCGGCTTGATGTCTCAGGCGGCTCGCGTCACGGAAGCGCGCTTGTCCAACGAACGAGGATCGAACCAGGCCGCCCTCGAAAAGCAGGACGGCAAAAGCCAGAATGTAGTTTTCCGGGGCTCCCTTCGTCAGCAAACATGCGGCGGCAATGAGGAGTGGCGGTGTGATGAAGCATATCGCTGCCGCAGCATATGAGCTGCCGTACGTGACCGCGCCAGCTGAAATGCCCGCCAGAATTATTAGATGCAGCGATGCTTGAGACGTCGTGTATCCAGCCGTTAGGACGGCAAGGAATGACCAGGTGAATCCCGCCAGAAGAGCAAGCCTGCCAAACCAGCGAAGCCGCAGCCAAACCCGTGTCAGATCATCCTGGACTCCGGGTTCCTTCAGCTGATGACGGGCGAGTGCAAGGCGGGCGGCATTTATCGCATTAACGACCGAAAACCAGGCCGCGCCAGCAAGACCGTTCCCGGAAAGGGCCTGCACGGTCAAAATCAGCCCGGACAGCACAATGCTTATCGGCATTGAGACGAAAAGGCCTGCCCTCAGATCAGCGAGCTGGTCCTGAAGGATTCTCGCCTCCAGCGGATCTTCTTTTTCCAAGGCTGGACGGGTCAGCTTGCTTACTCCTGCTTGTCCGCAGCCTATGCAGCCCCCCTGAAGGACGGGTTAATTCTTCAATCGGAGATCAGCGTCGGGGAGCAGGATTACTCCGGTGCATCATGCACTCTCTCATCGCTCGCCCAGCACGCGCAAAAATGCGACTGCTGGTGCAGTATCACCGCTGGAGCTCCGCCGAAATCCCATGCCGGACAAGGGGAACATGTTGGGCAAAGCGAAGCCCCAGATGCCTTGCAAGCCGTGCCGCCAGGTGGTCTCTGGAGTAGAGTCCAACCAATATGTTCGTTGCATGGTAGAGCGGCGCCGCCGACAGGCGCAGCCGCCTTTCGTATATATGCAGCATGTCGGGGTCGCCAACATTGCGGCCGTCGCGGCACGCAGTCATGATTCCACGGGCGAGTTGCTTCTGGCTGCTGAGACCGATGTTGAATCCGTGAGCGGTCACCGGGTGCATGCCGATGGCAGCGTCGCCGATGAGTGCGGCGCTCGGCGCCCGGAATTTGTGCGCCCAGGTCGTGACCAGCGGATAGGTGTGGCGCTTGCTTGCCAAGGTCATTTTTCCAAGGCGCCCTCGACACCGTTTCGTCAACTCCGACAGGAACAAATCATCATCGAAGGCAAGCAGTCTATAGGCCTCGTTTGAGCGCAATGTGAGCAGCAGCGACGACATGCCCTCCGCGAGGGGCAATATCGCTATCGTCTGATGGTGATCGAACCATTCGATGGCGATCTGGTGGTGGGCGCGCTCGTGCCTCACTCGGCAAATCAGCATCGAGTGGCCAAGCCGGTTGATATCGGCGCCGATGCCTAGCAGATCACGCGTGGCGGACAAACGCGAATCCGCGGCAACAACCAGCCGAGCAGTTAAACGCGCGCCATTAGAGAGCGTTACGACTGCTCCTTCTTGGCTGTTTGTTGCATCGACGACCGAGTGGCCGCACAACAGCCGGGCGCGATCCTGCAAGCGGACGATTTTGAACAGCGCCTCGCGGATCCGGCAATTTGGAACCAAAACCCCCAGCGGTTCTCCAGAGTTGCTGGGAGGATCGAAACGAAGAGCGAATGCGCTCGAGCCGTTGAGCACGCGCGCGCCTTGAAGTGCTGATTTGTCCGAAGCCGGGATGACATCCCAGGCGCCGAGCTCGCGAAGGGTTCTGATCGAAGCGTTGGTCAGCGCGATTTCGCGACCATCGAAAGCCGGATTCGCCAGACTATCGAATGTGTTCTGTTCAACAACTGCCACCTTGAGTTCGCTTTGGGCAAGCGACGCAGCGAACGAAAGGCCGACCGGGCCGGCTCCAACGACAACGATGTCAAAATTATCGTCAGAGCCCATCAGCGTGCCGCCATCCGGTCGCCTATCCTCGTGTAACGGTGGAACTGAGCCGAGTGACATGAGCTCCGTGCCCGCCGCATTGCCTAAAGGCGCTGGGCCGGGAGATTCGCATCGATCGGCAACGAAGCACTCAAAGCGCTCAGAGGTGGATGCGGCTAACCGATCCCGCCCTTTCGCCGCGCAGCCGCGCAGATCGCCGCCAGCAAGCGAGACACTCGCGACGCTGGTCAGCGACGGCCGCGCCGCATCGATCGCCACATTCCACCTGGAACCCTTGCGCATACTACTCACGCTCCACGACGTCGAAGCGGGCTCTCTTGCGAGGGTGAGGGTATCGAACGTAGCGCTCTCTCTCGTCATCCCAGCCAAGGTAGCGGAAACTTTTATCCACGACCGCGCATATCTCATCAAGAACCTGCTGCATGGCTTCGATGTCGATGTCCTTGCAATTCAGTCGCCGATAGAGCAAAGCCCACGCGGCGACATAGTCGTCGAAATAGCGCGCGTCACTCGAACCAATGATCAACTTCGGACGGTTGATCGATTTCGAAAACGCACGTCCCAACCCCGATGATGCTCCGCAGCACGTTGACATCACGAGGATCTTCGGCGCTGGATGCGAGCCCTGGAACATTTTTACGAAGTCAGCCCAAAGAAGGCCACTTCGCCCACTGGACGAAGCGATCCCGTCACCATTGCCGTGCCCGGCGATGTGAAGCACGTCGCACTCCGCCTCCATCGCTCGTACTACAGCCTCACCAAATTTCGTTCGGTTCAACGCCATTTGGAGCTCCGCGCGGATGTTGACAGCCTTTAACAAGTGCTGCACGATCGGTCCCTCTTGCCTGTCGGCGAAGTAGTCATTTGCATTGTGGCAGTCGATGATGTGTACGGTGTTCATGGTACTCCAGCCGCTTGTTCGTTCATCGTCGTGACGAGCGGACACCACGCGCGCGGAACCGCGTGACGTGCGCTGGGTTCCGGTACCGTCGCATAGCCTCAAGGCGCGGGCCGGGAATCGGGATGGATCGGCAACGACGCACACAACCCATCAAAGGCGAAAGCTGTTGATCGGCCCCCTGTCCGCGCAAGCCACGCGGATGGTCAGCCAGCAAGCGAGATACACACGACGCCGGTCAGCTAATGGCTGCGCCGTAAGCACAAGGCATGGCCGACCACACGACAGAAAACCCAGAACCGTGAAGGTGCTGATAATGACGACCAATCTTTCCGTAAGTCATGCATTTCTCCGTCGAAGACTGGTCAATAGACCACGCCGATGAGTATGACCCTGATCTGGATCAGCCAGACATGACCAATCGGCACTGGCGGTTCACGGTCAGGTGATCGACCGTGACGTTCCACTTTGGAACCCGTGCGCACATTGCCAAGCTCTCGTCCGGCCACGCGAGGTACTCTCGTGGCATCACACGCCTCATACTGGGTGCAATGGGAGGCAGTCCTTCGCACGACAGAGGCTTTTCACAAATGTAGTGTGCAGCTTAGGTCAAGATGGTCATGGAGCATGGAGCATGGAGCATGGAGCATGGAGCATGGACAGCTTGTTCCCGACCGAGCCGGCTCGACTGACGAGCGCGATCCGCGCATCTTATGCACAGCGGATTGAAATCAGCGTTCCGGTTTGTCGTCCCGATCAATTAGTATCCGCTCGGCGGCTCCGTCGAGATCTTCGTATTGACCGCTTCGCAATGCCCAGACGAAGCCGGACACACCCAGTGCACCCAGAAAAAGGGCCACTGGTATGAGATAGAGCAACGTCGTCACGAGGATTATGCCGAATAGCTGACTGCGGAGCGTCCGACTTTTTGAATAACTTGCAGCGTCGCATTCGCCCCGAAGCCGTGCAAGCGCAATGCGTTTCCAATAACAAGCACCGATGAGGCAGACATGGCAATCGCCGCTAACAAAGGCGTGGCGTGGCCCAGGATGGCGATCGGCACGGCGACGGCATTGTAGACGATCGCAATCGCGATGTTCTGGCGGATCAGGTGTCCCGCCTTGCGCGAGACGTCCAGCGCGAGAGGCACTGCCAGAAGGCTTTCGCGCAGGAATACGAAGTCGGCGGCATTGCGGCCAATGTCGGCGGCGGTGGCCGGAGCGATCGAGACATGCGCCGCGCTCAGCGCCGGCGTGTCGTTGAGGCCGTCGCCAACCATCAGAACCTTGTGTCCGTCTTTCGCCAGGGTCTCGATGCGCTCGACCTTGCCCGACGGCAGCAGGCACGGAACGAAGTCCTCGACACCCAGCATTCTTGCAACTTCACCGCAGGCACCTGCGGTATCGCCCGACAGCATTTGCATCGACACCCCAGTATCGTTCAATCGCTTGATCGCCGCCGCCGCGTCGGCGCGCAGCGCATCCTCGAAATCGAAGGTCGCGACAATGAACCCGTCTTTTGTCAGCACCGTTCCGCCATAGCCATGGTTGCCTTCACCACCGGTCCGGGCCTTCCATCCAGCCCATCCGCGTCGACCCAGCCGCCAGATGCTTCCGGCGACAGTGGCTTCGATCCCGAACCCCGGATGCTCTGTGACGGCATCGAATTTGTGTTGCCCGCCAGGAGCGGCAAAGCCGGTTATGGCCTTTGAAAACGGGTGACGCGAGTGCGCGGCCATGTCTGCCGCGATTGCCAGCATGGCCGGATCGATCGACGATGCATTGAGGAGCCGGGGTTGTCCGAGCGTGAGCGTTCCGGTCTTGTCGAACACTGCGTTATCAATCGTCGCCAGGCGCTCCATGGCCGAACCGTCCTTGACCATGATGCCGTTCTCGAACAGACGCCGCGCGGCGACCACCTGAACGATCGGTACGGCGAGGCCGAGCGCGCACGGGCAGGTGATGATCAGAACGGCAATGGCGATCGTCATCGCCCGGTGCCAGTCGCCCGTCGCCGCCATCCAACCCAGGAATGTCACGAAGGCGGTGAGATGAACCACGGGCGCGTAGAGTGCCGACACGCGATCAGCGATGCGGCGATAGTGCGCGCGACCGCCCTCTGCGGCTTCCATCAGCCGAACCATTTCGGCGAGGAACGAATCCTTCGCGGCGGCGGTCGCCTCGATCGTCAGCGGGCCGGTAAGATTGAGCACGCCGGCCTGCACGGCTTCGCCCGGCGCCACGTTTTTCGGCGCGCTTTCGCCTGAGGCCAGCGAGCAGTCGAGATCAGACGCTCCGTGGATGATCTTGCCGTCGACGGGGATCCTTTCACCGGCCGCGATCAGCAGCTGCATCCCCGGTTCGATCTCGCCAACCGGCAGATAGTCGCGCGCGCCATCGCCGCGCAGCACCATGGCGCCGCGTGCGGCCAGCTGCGACAGGCCTTTCACCGCGGTGCGGGCACGTTCGCGCATCACGTGATCCAGCGTCCTGCCGATCAAAAGGAAAAAAAGCAGCGAAACCGACGCGTCGAAATAGGCGTGGTCGCCATGGTTGATCGTCTCATAGAGGCTCATGGCGTAAGCGAGCGACACTCCGACCGCGATCGGCACGTCCATGTTCATGCGGCCGTGGCGCAGTGCATTCCAGGCCGAGCGGAAGAAGATGCCGCCGGCGAAGGCGAGCGCTGGGATGGCGATCAATGCGGAGACCCAGTGAAACAGGTCGCGGGTAGCCCCTTCGGCCCCGGACCAGACAGAGACCGAAAGCAGCATGATATTGCCCGCCGCGAACCCGGCAACCGCGACGGCGCGGATCAACTCCGAAAGCGTCCTGTCCTTTTCATCAATCTCGGGGGCGAAGAGATGCGCCTGGTAGCCGAGCCGTCCAAGCGCGGCGACGAACGGTGGAACCTCGTCGCCACGCCAGCGGACCGAGACCCGTTTCGTCGACAGGTTGACGCGGGCGCTCTCGACGCGATCGAGCGTTCCCAACGCCGTCTCGATCGTCTGGATACAAGCTGCGCAATGAACGCTCGGCACCGAAAGATCGGTTTGGCGGAGATCATCTCCAAGCGATCGGCTCGCCAGCCTGATCTCTTGACTAGACGGCAGGACCGACGTGGTGCTGCCCAGATCAAGCGCCATTTCGGCGCCCGGTGCACAACAACTCATTTCAGCGCTCCATGGGAAATCATGATCCTGCGGACTTCGCGGTAGGGCTCGGCCAGACCGGCGTCAGCGTCGACTTCGACGATCCAGACGCCATCCTTCGGCATGTGCTGGGCTGCGAATTCCTGGCCGGAGGCGAGGGCGAGGTTGACCGCCTTGTCCTCTTTCTCGTAGGCGGGATGGCGAAACAGCACCTTGACGCCATGCAAGGCAATCGGCTTGCCGACGGCGTCGGTAAGGCTATAGCGGACCTCGCCCCATGCGATGGTCAGCTTGCCGGTCCAGCCGAGCGCTGCCTGCGCCCGCCCCTCCTCGGCCTTCTTGTTGAACTGCTGGCTCGCCACATAGGTGTTTTCGACGACAAGGCCGGTCCAGCTCGTGTTGGCGAGCGTTGCCATCGTCAGATTGACCGCGATGACCACCCCGAAAAAGGCTAGGATGATGGCCAGCATGTGCCTGCCGGTGAATACGCGGGGTTTTTCAGCGTTAGCGGTCATCTGGCAGTCTCCGGCGCGTTGAAGGTGGCGGTGTATTCGTCCGCCTCGAAGCTCGCCTTGTCCTCGACACGGAACTTGAAGGTCTGCGCTGTGCCCTGGATTTGATCCGCCGGCTGGCGCACGAAGACCTTCAGCATTTTCAGGCGGTCGGGTTCGACCGGAATGGCAAAAGAACGGCCTTCCGGGATGTCGTCGCCGACCACGCTCATCTCGGCGCCCTGCAAGCCTTGAATCGCGACAACGATCGTCCTTGGCTCGGGGATCATGTTGAGCAGCTTGACGGTGTAGCCGTTGCGGATCGAGCCGTCGGACAGCGTGACAAATTGCGGATTGCGATCATGCAGCACGTTGACTTCGAGCCGATCGCGCGTCAGCAGCGAATAGAGCAGACCCAGGCCGATCAGCGACCAGATACCCATGTAGACGTAGGTGCGTGGCCGAAAGATCTTGCGGATATGGAAATGCGCCACCTTGTCGGAGAACAGGCCATCAGCGGTCCTGACCTGCGACGGGTTGACTGAACTGGAGCCGCCCGCGGTCGCCAGCATCATGTTGGCGTTGTAGTCGGACAGTGTCGCATAGGAGATCAGCCCGCGCTCCTTGCCGAGCTTGTCCATGACCCCGTCGCAGGCGTCTATGCACAGCGCGCAGGTGATGCATTCCATCTGCTGGCCATCGCGGATGTCGATCCCCATCGGGCAGACCGCGACGCAGGCATTGCAGTCGACGCAGTCACCGACCGGCAGCCCTGCGGCAAGGACCTTCTTGGCGTGGCGAGAACGCGGTTCGCCGCGCCAGTCATTGTAGGTGACGGTGAGAGAACTTTCGTCGAGCATCGCTGCCTGGATGCGCGGCCATGGGCACATGTAGGTGCAGACCTGCTCGCGCATCAGACCGCCGAACGTGTAGGTGGTAGCCGTCAGCACGGCGACAGTGATGTAGGCGACGGGTGGCGCGGTGCCGGTGAAGAGTTCGCCAACCAGCGTCGGCGCATCGGCAAAATAGAAAATCCAGGCGCCGCCGGTCGCCGCACCGATGACCAGCCAGACGGCGTGCTTCGATAAGCGCAGCATCAGCTTGCGGGCGGTCCAGGGGCCTGCATCGAGTTTCATGCGAGCGTTACGGTCGCCCTCTATCGCACGTTCGACGACGAGGAACAGATCGACCCACACCGTCTGAGGGCATGCATAGCCGCACCAGGCACGGCCGACAGTCGAGGTGATCAGGAAAAGACCGACGCCCGCCATGACCAGGAGGCCGGCCACATAGAAGAATTCCTGGGGCCATATCTCGATGAAGAAGAAGTAGAAGCGCCGGTTCGCGAGATCGAGCAGGACTGCCTGGTCCGGGGCAAATGGACCGCGAGCCCAAGGCAGCCACGCAGCCAGGTAATAGATGCCAAGTGTGATCGTCATCACCAGCCATTTGAAGCGACGAAAGTTGCCCGAGGCGCGCTTCGGAAAGATCTTTTGACGCGCGGCATAAAGCGGCTTGCGGGTTTTGGCGGAATTGACAGTTTCTGTTTCGAGCCCTGTCAACTGCGTCTTGTCACGCATGTGCAACTCCACTTTCCCAGCCAATGTCAGGGGCACCTGTCGTAAAGCCTCGCCGTAGGATAGCCTTGCCGGGTTGTGCAGATCGCATTAGGGATGGTGTCGAGGCCCGGCTCACGCCGGGCCTCGTCCGCTTGGCAGGGGGGACCGAAGAATAGGACCTTCCATTCCTATTCTCCGCCGCCAAGCGAATGGACATAAACTGCAAGTTCCTTGACCTTGATCTCGCCGAGACGGCCAACCCAGGCCGGCATGACGCCCTGTTTTGGCGCACGGACCTGTGCGGCGATGGCTGTCTCACCGGATCCATAGAGCCAGATCGCATCGGTCAGGTCGGGGGCGCCGAATTCCCTGTTGCCTTTTGCATTGTCGCCGTGACAGGCCACGCAATTCTCGGCAAAGACCTTGGCGCCGGGTTGGATCAGACTTGCATCGCGGACCTTGCCGGAAAGGCTGGCCACGTAGGCGCTGACTTGTGCGATCTGGTCGGCGGTAATGATGTCGCCGAAGGCCGGCATTTCCGACAGGCGCGTGTCCGGATCGGATGCGAAGCGGATGCCGTGCGTAATCGTCTGCTGGATCTGCTCGGCCTTGCCGCCCCACAGCCAGTCGTCGTCGTTGAGATTGGGAAAGCCCTTGGAACCCTGGGCGCCGGAGCCATGACATTGTACGCAATTGACCTTGAAAGCGGCGCCACCGGCGGCGATTGCGAATTCGCGCAGGCCGTCGTCCGCGGCGATTTCCGAGACGCTCTTGGACTCCACCGCCGAGATATATTTGCCCTTGGCGGCCTCAGCCGCGGTCAGCTCGTTCCTGACCTCGTTGCGGCTGGAATAGCCGAGCACACCCGTTGTCGCCGAGTGCAACAGAGGCCATGCTGGATAGGCAATGGTGTAGCCTATCGCCCAGACAATGGTGACGTAAAAAGTGATAACCCACCATCTGGGAAGCGGGTTGTTCAGCTCCCGGATACCATCCCATTCGTGGCCGGTGGTCGAGACGCCAGAGATTTCATCGATATGCTCGTCGCTCATGATCACTCGTCCTCGAGCGGAATGCGGGCCGCTTCGTCGGCCAGCCTTCGGCTGCCGGGGCGTAGGGCAAAGGCGATGCACCCCACGAAGAACAGCGCCATCGCAACCAGGCCCCAGCTGTCGGCAAACGCCCGCATCAAATTGTAGGTCATCAGCGTTCTCCTCAGCGGTAGCCGGCGGCTTCGTCGTAATTTTTGAAGTCGACCAGTGTGCCAAGCATCTGCAGGTAGGCGAGCAGGGCATCCATTTCGGTGACCTGTTGCGGGTTGCCGTCGAAGTCGCCGATCTTGGCTTTTGGGTAACGCGCCTCAAGGCCTGATGTGTCGGCATTGGGATCGGCCTGCGCCGCCAGATCCGCATTGGCGTGGGCGATCATGTCATCGGTGTAAGGGACGGCTACAAGCCTGTTGGCGACCAGATGCGTCGAGAAATCCTTCACGTCGATCGGCGTGTCTTTCAGGAACCCATAGCTCGGCATGATCGATTCCGGCACCACCGAGCGCGGGTCGGTAAGATGCGCGACATGCCATGCATTCGAGTAGCGGTCGCCAACTCTGGCGAGATCCGGCCCGGTGCGCTTCGATCCCCACTGGAAGGGGTGATCGTACATGGACTCGGCAGCCAGGCTGTAGTGGCCATAGCGCTCAACTTCGTCGCGGAACGGCCTGATCATCTGGCTATGACAGAGGTAGCAGCCCTCGCGCATATAGATGTTGCGCCCGACAAGTTCGAGCGGCGAATAGGGGCGCATGCCTTCCACCTTCTCGATCGTGTTGTCGAGATAGAAGAGAGGCGCGATCTCGACGATGCCGCCGACCGTCACCACGAGCAGCGAGCCAACGAGAAGAAGCGTGGCGTTCTTCTCGATGATTGCGTGTTTGTCCATCAAGCCCATTACCTGGCTCCTGATCGCGCAGGTCGGATGGCGACGGGGCTCGGCATCGGCTCCTCCTCGCGCTGGTGGCCGAGGATGGTCCTGGTGATGTTCCAGGCCATGATCAGGGCGCCGGAGAGGTACATGGCGCCGCCGATGGCGCGCAGGACATAGTAGGGGTGCATGGCGGCGACGGTTTCGGCGAAGGAGTAGACCAGGAAGCCCTGCTCGCCATATTCGCGCCACATCAGGCCCTGCATGATGCCGGACACCCACATCACCGCGGCGTAGACGACGATCCCGAGTGTCGCCAGCCAGAAGTGCCAGGTGACGAGCCTCAGCGAGTAGAGCCGTTGACGGTTCCAGAGCTTCGGGACCATGTAGTAGATCGCGCCGAACGAGATCATGCCGACCCAGCCGAGCGCACCCGAATGGACGTGCCCGATGGTCCAGTCGGTATAATGCGACAGCGAATTGACCGCCCGGATCGCCATGATGGGGCCTTCGAAGGTCGACATGCCATAGAAGGCGACGGCCATCACCATCATGCGGATGATCGGATCGGTGCGCAGCTTGTCCCAGGCGCCGGACAGCGTCATCAGGCCGTTGATCATGCCGCCCCAGGACGGCATCCACAGCATGATCGAGAACACCATGCCGAGCGTCTGCGCCCAATCGGGCAAGGCGGTGTAGTGCAGGTGATGCGGCCCGGCCCAGATGTAGAGAAAGATGATAGCCCAGAAATGGACGATCGACAGCCGGTACGAATAGACTGGCCGGTTCGCCTGCTTGGGCACGAAATAATACATCATGCCGAGGAAGCCGGCGGTGAGAAAGAAGCCGACCGCGTTGTGGCCGTACCACCATTGCGTCAAGGCGTCCTGGACCCCTGAAAAGGCGGAGTAGCTCTTGGAGCCCGGGAACGAGACTGGTATGGACAGGTTGTTGACCACATGCAGCATCGCGATGGTCACGATGAACGACAGGTAGAACCAGTTGGCCACGTAGATATGCGGTTCCTTGCGCTTCAGGATCGTGCCAAGGAACAGAATGAGGTAGGCGACCCAGACGATGGTCAGCCAGACATCCACATACCATTCGGGTTCGGCGTACTCGCGGCCCTCGGTGATGCCGAGCAGGTAGCCGGTCGCGGCCATGACGATGAACAGCTGGTAGCCCCAGAAGACGAACCAGGCGAGATCACGGCCGAAGAGGCGCGCGCGGCAGGTGCGCTGCACGACATACAGAGACGTGCAAAGCAGCGCGTTGCCGCCGAAGGCGAAAACGACACCGGATGTGTGCAACGGCCGCAAACGACCGAAATTGAACCAGGGCTGGATGTTGAGATCGGGGTAGGCGAGCTGCAGCGCGATCACCACGCCGACCAGCATGCCGACGACACCCCAGAACACGGTGGCGATCGCGCCGTAGCGGATCGGACCATCCATGTAAGCGGATGGGTCAATCGGAGCTGCTGGCCTGAACTCCGTGTTGCGCAACAGGATCGCAGTGAAACCAGCCACTGCGAAGAACAACACCCACATGTGTCGGCGGAAAGGTTCATCCACGCCGAAGCCGGCGGCCACCAGGGCCGCAAAAGCGAACACGCTTAGAAGGACGATCTCTGTGCCGAATTTCATTGCAGATCCCGATCTCGAATCTGGTGGATGCCAAATCCGCAGCGCACTAATCGCGCAGCCGCCGCCCCCTCGCCCTGATCTATGTCAGGCCGCACGATTTTGTGCGGCGCAATCAGCAGGTGGCGAATGAACGAGGAACGCAGCGCGGGCTCACTCCCTCATGGAAGGCGTTCCCTGGGTTGGGCGGGCGCAGACGCGATCGCTGAGGCGAAAGCTGAGGCTCTGCGCGCGTTGGATGCTATTGCCGATGCCCTGCCAAACGTTGTTCGGATCCCATTGGAAACGAACGCGATCGTTCCGCCGAGCCGTGGCAGATTAAGGACCATGCTTCGCCGGTATGTGCCGAAACACACCTGGCGATTGGTCACGTTCCTATCAAAGCCCGAAAGCTGTTTGTCTCGACAACCGTGACGCCGCTTCGTCGAAGGCGCGGCGACATCGCATTAAAAGGCAAACACGGCCCGCCCCGGAGTCATGCGACATGGCCTCGCCGCTTAGGGCCGCTCGCGTCCGCCGCCACAGCGCTTCTCCAGACGGCTTATGCTGTCCACCGTCACATGGCGTGCGTTCTCAATCCGAATCACCCCGTCAGCCCGCAATCGCGTCAGTTGGCGGCTCACGGTCTCGCTGGTGATTCCAAGGAAATCAGACATTTCGGCACGCGTCAGCGGCAGATCGAAGGAGGCCGACCCGGAAGCCGCATCGAGACTGGAATCGATATTCCGGGCCATCATGAGGAGAAAAGTCGCCACCTTTTCCGGAGCTGTCTTGCGCCCCAGCGTCACCATCCACTCGCGCGCCTCATCGAGTTCATTCAGCGTCTGTTTGAGCAGGCGATGCTCGAATTCCCGTGACGCCTTCATCATCCGTTCGACGGCCGCTCGCGGAAACGAACACAGCGTGACTGCTGTTGCCGCTTCCGCATTGATCGAGCTTTCCTCCTTGAAAGGACGTCCCAGAAAATCCGGTGCAAACTGGAGACCGACGATCTGCTGGCGCCCATCCGACAGGCTCTTTGATAGCTTTACCACGCCTGAAAGCACGTTGGAGTAGCTGTCGACGTTCTGTGCCTCGCCGGTCAACTCCATTCCTGACTCGATCCGGCGACGCGAGCAAGTCTTGGCGAGCCCAACCAAATTGTCTGGATCGAGCGCACCGCAGACACCGCGACGCCGTGCCTCGCAAGGGAAGCAAAGAACAGGAATGCCGGAACTATGAATGTCTTGCCGAAAGGTCATGCGTTCGCCTTACCCGATCCTAACTGCCGGCAGGATACCCATCCAGGGTAGAGAAATCCTGCGGCGGTTTGTCCATGAGCGCGGCTGATCGAGATCAGGGTCTGCTTCAGCGATGCGTGCAGTGTTCCGGCGGGCAACACGGTGAACGCGAGATGCAATCGGAAATAGCTGTCAAACTCAGCGAGAACGTCCCACGCTACACCAGCTATCCGACGGCGCCGCATTTCCATTCGGGGATCGATGCTGCCATTTACCGTGGCTGGTTGGAGACGCTGGAAAGCGGCGACGAAATCTCGCTGTACCTGCACATTCCTTACTGCGACAAGCTCTGCTGGTTCTGCGCCTGCCACACCAAGCAGACGCACCAATATGAGCCGGTGGCCGCTTATCTGCGCTCGCTGAATGCCGAAATCGTCACGATTGCCGGTCTGGTGAGCGGCAAGGCACATGTCCGTGCAATCCACTTCGGTGGCGGTTCGCCAACTATTCTGAGGCCCGATGATATGGTTGCTCTTGGAGCGGCCTTGCGGGACAGCTTCGACCTTCTCCCGGATGCTACGGTCAGCATCGAAATCGAAACCAACGACATGGACAAGGCGCGCCTTGATGCACTTGCTCAAATCGGCGTAACGCGGGCGAGCCTCGGCGTGCAGGATTTCGATCCGCAAGTGCAAAAAGCAATTAATCGTGAGCAGAGTTTTTTGCAGACCAAGGCAGTCGTCGACGGGGTTCGTTCGCGGGGCGTCGAATCGGTCAATCTGGACCTGCTCTACGGGCTCCCGAATCAGACACGCGAGACGATCTGTTCCACGGTGGCGCAGGCACTGACCTTGGAGCCAGACCGGATGGCCCTGTTCGGCTACGCACATGTGCCCTGGTTCAAGAAGCATCAGACGATGATCGACGAGGCATGGCTGCCGAGTCCCACTGAGCGTTTCGCCCAATCTCAACTCGCGGCGCGGGCAATTGTCGCCAAGGGATATGAGGCAATAGGACTCGATCATTTCGCGAAGCCCGACGATGCGCTGGCCATAGCGGCCCGCGCAGGGGTTTTGCATCGCAATTTTCAGGGCTACACTGAGGATCGCTGCCCGACACTGATCGGACTTGGCCCTTCGTCCATCGGTCGTTTTCGCCAAGGCTACGTGCAGAACATGGCTTCGACTGCCGGGTACGGGCGCATGGTTGCGGATGGCGGGTTGGCTGCCGTCCGCGGCGTTGCCCTTTCCGACGACGATCGCGTCCGTGGCTGGATCATCGAGCGGCTGATGTGTGATTTTGCCTTCTCGGCAGTCGACCTGGTGGAGCGGTTCGGCAAAGCCGGCGAGCAGCTCCTTCATCGCTCGAGGTCCATCGCACTCCACGATCCTGCCCGAGCGCTTGAATTCGATGGTGACAGTTTCCTCGTACGGACTGAAAGTCGCCCCTTCATTCGAACCATCGCGGCCAAGTTCGATACATATTTCAAAGGGGGAACGGCGAGGCACTCGGTGGCGGTCTGAGCAAAGCACAGTGCGCTCGCCGTTTGGTCGATCGGCGAACCAGCTGCGTTCGTTTTGACCGCTCATAGGCGACTACCGCATCAAATCGTCGACCGTGAACAATCCGAGCCCTAAGCGGCGACCGGCTTCGGCCGGATTTGAAGCAGGGCAATCAAGAGCGACAAAAACCCCTTCAGCCACCTGAGCAGGAGGGAGAAGTTGTAGCCGGCGGCGGCCAGGATGGCGTTGAGGGTGTCGCCCTGCTGGCCGGCGAGGTAGTTGCGGCCCATTCTGTGTTCGCTCTTGATGTGGCCGATGACGGGCTCGACCGCCGACCGCCGTCGCATCTGGCGCTTGATGGCTGGGGTGACGCGGCGTTTCTGGCCCGCGGTGAAGACCCTGAGCTTGTGGCTCTGCGGTGCGTTGTGGCCGCGATAGCCGGCGTCGGCGAGGATGCGGCCGATCT
>NZ_VFTB01000016.1:0-151921 GCF_007003945.1 Mesorhizobium sp. WSM4307 | reverse complement strand
TACAAGGTCTATGACGCCGACGACACGGCTGCAACGGCCGCGACCGGCACGCTGACCGTGACAGTCGACGACGACATACCGGTTGCGAAAGTCGTGACGGCAACCCCCGTACTGGACGACGATGCACAGACGCTGTTTACCGGCAATCCGGGAGGGACGAGCGATGTCGCCGACGCGAAAGTCTTGTCGGGCGGCGCGGGGTCGCTGTTTACGGTGGGCGCGGACGGCCTGAAAGCACTCAGCTTTGCCGGCCCCAATGTAATGGCGATCTACAAGACCCCAAGCGGGCTCGCCGCACAGGAGGGAGTGCAATACGCTACGACGACGAATGCCGGGCACACGATTCTCACCGCGACCGGTGTGATCTCAGGCAGCACAGTGTTCGTGCTCGACGTTGCGCCAGACGGTTCCTACGCCTTCACTCTGTCGGAACCGCTGGTGCACCCCACCGTCGGCACGACGGAAGAGACCATGAATGTGACGATCGGCTTCACGGTCACGGATGGTGACTCCGATGCGGCAACCGGCTCGCTTACAGTGCAGGTGAACGACGACACACCGACCTTCACGCACATCACGAATGGTATCGTCGCCAATCAAGACAACAACGTTGTGGTTGGCACGCACAACCTTGCCTTCGGTGCCGATGGCGAGCAGTCGATCGAGATCACGCCGCTAACCAACATCAGCGGACTGACATATCTGCCTGTCGTCCACAATGCTGATGGCTCTGCGGATCTCATCGCGCAGGCAGGAGGATCGAATTTCTTCGATCTGAAGATCAATGCTGATGGAACCTATAAGTTTACTTTGATCGAATCTCGCCCCGTTGCCAATCAGACATTCGATTTCAGCGGCGTGTCTGGCGGTGCTAGTACCATACAGTTCACACTGGGAGATGCTACCTTCAAGGCGGTTGATACCAACAACAACGGCAGCATCGGCAGCACCGAAGAACTGAAGCCGACAAGCAATGGCTTTGGCGTCCAAAATGGAAACCTGGATGTGGGAGAGCAATTTCAGGTCAACTTCGCAACAGCAATCGACAAGCTAAACTTCTTCGTGGAGCATGAGGCCGCCGGTGCTTTCACGATGACCTGGACAACGAATACCGGGCAGTCGGGTACCGCCACGACCAGCGTGGACGGCTTGCTCACCATCGATCCGACAGGCGATTTCACTTCCATCACGTTCACTGTCACGGAAGGCAAAGCCAAATTCGACAATTTCGGCTATTCGAAGCTTATCCTGCCTTCAGACCAGACGTTCAATTTCTCCGTGTCAGGCGTGGACGGGGACGGCGATCATTCCGCCAGTCAAACGCTGTCGATCACCGCTCTGGGCGAACACCCGGCAGGCACTCCGATCAATGGGACGGCAGGCGACGATGCCATAACAGGGACGTCCGGTAGCGACACCATCAACGGCCTCGCGGGCGGGGACACGATGACCGGCGGAGCCGGCGCCGACACCTTCATCATCGGGACCGGCGAATCGACGCCCGTCATCGGCGGATCCGGCAATGCCGGCACGATCTCGGGCTATGACATCATAACGGACTTCGTCGCCGGGACCGACAAATTGACCCTGCCCGGTACGCTGGTGGCGGCCACTGCCGGCCTCGTCGACGGGGCAGGAGATTCCGTCCTGACGATCGGCGGAGATACGGTTGAGTCCCATTCGGTCACGAATGGCATCGCCAGTTTCTTCGGCACCGATGCCGGCGCCTCGCCCTTGGCGATCACCACAACATCTGGCGTGGCCGCGGCGGTCCAGTATCTCATGGGCACGGACATCGGCAATGCAGGGGCGACGCTCGCATTCACGGCAACGATCTCCGGGGTGAATCACACCTACGTCTATACCCAGACGACCGCCAGCGCCGGCGTCGGAGCGCTGGTCGATCTCCAGAGCGTCACCGTGGCGAACCTGAACACGTTGATCGGTGGATCGGTCGATCCCGTTATCCTCGACCTGAACCACAATGGCTTTACCTTCTCCGATGTCAGCCACGGTGTTCAGTTCGACATGAACGGCGACGGCACCAAGGAACAACTGGCCTGGAACACGTCGAAGGACGGCATGCTGGCGGTCGACCTCAACCACGACGGCAAGATCAATGACGGCACCGAGCTGTTCACGCCGAACTTCGGCGGCGGCCATTTCGCCAGCGGGGCTGCCGCACTGACTTCGCTCGACAGCAACCATGACGGCGTCATCGATCACAACGACGCGGCGTTCAGCAGCCTGCTGATCTGGAAGGACGCCAACGCCAACGGCACCAGCGACGCCGGAGAACTGTCAAGCCTCGCCGACAATGGTGTTGCCTCCATCAGCACCGCAGCGCATCCGGCTGTCGGCGAAATCGACGGGCAGGCCGTGACCGGCAACGGCACGTTCCAGATGACCGACGGCACGAGCGGCAATTATATCGAGGTGGAACTCGATACATCGCTGGTTGCCCCGGCGCAGCCATCGGTGGCCTCCGATGGTACCCGGACATTCGCTATCGGCTCGCTCGAAGTCGCCGATCTGATCGCCGACTTCCACGACGGCGCCAACGGCGACAAGATCGATCTCTCCTCGCTGCTGAAAGGTCTGGCCGGCGTCACCGATCTCGAAGCCGGCGGCTTTGTGGAGATCTCGCAGTCCTTGGCCAATGCGGCGAATGCCGAAGTCAAGGTCGACACGAATGGGGGTGGCGACAACTACCATACGGTCGCCGTCCTGGAGAACTATACGTTCCACAGTGCTGCGGAAGCGGTGAAAATACTCTACGATGACAGCCACGGCACCAAGACGGACGTGGCCTAAGGGGCGAAAGGGACGAGGTGGATGAGCATGAACAGAATTTTGCGTGTGGCTTTCGGGGCCGGGCTGCTGTCGATTGTTGCGACCGGGCTTGAAGCCGCGGACATCATCGAGGGACCTGTAGGCGACTATTGCCGCACCGTCGGCACGTCCAACCTGGTGTTGAACGACAATATCGTCGACCTAAAGCAGCAGGTGGTGAAGCTGATGGACGAATCGGTTGCGGTCGCCAAGAGCCCGGAATGGATCAACTCATCCCGGCCTGCCTTCGTCTGGGCTTCGGAAGCCAAGGTCGCCTGCGGCATGGCCTATGGCTATCTGAAGACGAACTACAAGGACGAAGACACGCTCAACAAATGCGAGTGTTTCCACGATCGCATGGTCGAGTACATGCACTGACCGGATGGGCCGCGCCTGTTGGCCATCATGACATCGGACGGATCAATTTCATGGGCGATCGCCGCAACGATCGCCCTGTCCAGCCTTGACCTGTCTGCCGCGCAGGCCGGCGCCAACCGGCTGGGCCGGTGCCGATTGCGTGCTGGGCGTGCTCGTACCCAGGCCACGACAGATGAAATGCTGCCGACCATCGCGCCGCCGGGCGCCTCAAGGCGCCGACTTCCGGCTTTCGCCGATTAAAGAACAGCAAGACGGCGCGGCAAGTCCGCCGTAACATGAATTGAGGACCAGACCGGGCAATATCCGGCGGCAGACGAGTGGAGCAATCATGGAAGCTGTCCGGCAGGGCCGCAGTCCGCGGATCTGGGCAATCGCCCTGGCGCTCACCATGCCGTTGTCGGGCTGCCAGTCGAAAGGCGGCGTTTCCGAAGTGCTCGATCCGGCCCCCGTCGCCGCGCCCGCGGGACAGAATGGCGCCGCCGGCGCCGCTCCGGCCCGGGCGAGCCAGTCGCTCGGCACCGGTTCGGCCAAAGTCACGATGCTGCTGCCCTTGTCCGCTCCCGGCCCGTCAGGGGAAACCGGGCGCAAGATGCTCGACGGCGCCAAGCTGGCGATGACGGATATCGGCAATGGGTTGCTGACGCTGACGATAGAAGACACGAAAGGCGACAGCGCGCAGGCCGGCAAATTGGCCGTGCAAGCCATCACGACGGGATCCAAGGTCGTCATCGGCCCGACCGAACTGCCGGCGGCCCAGCATATTGCCACGCTGTCCGGCTCGACGCGCCCCCCGGTTCTGGCGCTTGCCGACAATTTCGCCGGCAGCGCCGGGGTTTATGCCGTGCGCCTCAGCGAAGCCGACAGCGCCGCGGCGGGTGCCGCGGGGCTCGCCGCGAAAGGCCGCAAGAAGTTCGTGTTGCTTGTCGCGGAAGGCTCGAACGCCAGCGCCGTGGAGAAGCGGGTGGCGAACGGCCTCAGCATCTATGGCGCGACGCTCGCGGTCACCCTGCCCTATCCGGCCGGCGACGGGAGCAGCAAGGCTGTCGACCAGATGGGCTCACTCGTCGACGCTCCCGACGCTGTCATTATTGCCAGCGGCGATGCCAGCCCCGCGCCCGTCCTTGCCGCCCTGAAATCAAAGGGCATTCCGGGGAAAGCGGTTTCAATCGTCGGAACCGACCGTTGGCTGGAGCGCCCGATGGATCCACTGTTCGAGGGGGCATACATCGCCACGCTCGATCCAGGCGAAACCGGACCGATCGCCGACCGCTTCAGGACGACATACAACTACCCGGCCGACGTCAATGTGGCCTATGCCTATGATATGGTTGCCCTGACCGCAGGAATTGCCAGCGCGGTCGGACCCGACGGCTTCAGCAAACAGACCCTCGAAAACCCGAACGGGTTTCGCGGATCGACGGGTTTGTTCCGTTTTCGAGCTGACGGTTCCAGTCAAAGATCGATGCCATTCTATCGGATAGAAAAGGGTGCGCTCAAACTGGTTGCCAAATCGACGTCGGGCTTCTGACCGGCCGCCGGCGGGACCTTGCGTGAACGCCGCGCCGGCCTGATGGGCCGGCATGCCCGCCTGGTGATCGCGATCGGGGGCCTCGAGCTCATGCTCGGAATTGTCCTGATCATGCAGGCCGGAGCCTTGCTTTCTCTCGGCCGGCCTGCCCGTGCGCCTTCCCTGGAAATTGCCGGCAAGCAAGCAACCCCGACGGCCGCGGCCATTCCCGACGGACAGTTGCGGGAACCGGCGCGGCGTATTGCCGAGGGCCTTATCGCTCCCCCGCCGGTCGACGTGTCGGAAATCGAGCGGGTCGAAGCCCGGCCGTCGCTCGGAGAACTCGGCCTCGCCGTACGCCCCCCAGCACCCATGCCGCAGGACTGGCATGAAACCCTGCTCTACCGTCCGATTGCAACGTCGTCGGCGGTTTTCGAATCGATGGGGTGGAAGGTGGTCATCAGCGGGGCTCAGGACATCGGCGTGGACCAGACCTGTTCGGTTCGCGACGAGGTCTGGCCCTGCGGCCAGCGGGCCCGCTCGGCCTTCAATGCCTGGCTGCGGGGGCGCGCGCTGAACTGTTTCTTGCCGCCGGAAACCGAGCGTTTCGCCATCGCCGCGCCGTGCCGTCTGGGCAAGCAGGATGTCGGCGCCTGGCTGGTGTCCAACGGCTGGGCGATGGCGCTGCCCGGCGGTATCTATGGCAAGGCGGAAACAGTTGCCAGGAATGCCGGAATGGGTATCTTCGGACCGCCGCAATAGGCAGAGTTTGATCGTCAAAATGCAGGGTTTTTCGCAGACCGGCTTCGTCCCCGGTATGGAAAAACACCATTCGGCCTTTTTCCATCAAATTGTACAGTTCGGCGAAACCGAAATTACGGCAGGCAGGCCTTATACCAGCCGACCTGACAGGAGATTGGCCAATGACGAGACCGATGGCGACCACCACTGCCCAGCCCTGGAAGCAGGTCGCGTGGCTGACATTGCTGGGGACCGCCGGAAGCCTCGGCCTTTCCCTTGGCCTCAACTACCTCCTCCTGTTCAGCGACGCGCTGACGCCATTCGCCCGCAGCATGATCACCGCGGGACTGCTGCCGGTTATCATCGGCCTGCCGCTTTTCGCGCTGATCGGCTGGAACCGGGTCGAGATCCACCGCTACCGGCAGGAACTCAACAGGTCCGGGACGTATGACAGGCTGACGGGCTGCCTGAACGGGCCGGTTTTCACGTCGATGGTCGAGCGACGTGCAGCCAGGCGATCGGGGCCAGGACCGCGCTCGGGCGCCTTCCTGATCATCCACCCCGAACACCTTCGATCCATCAACATGCGCTTCGGCCTTGAATGGGGCGACGAGGCCTTGCGGCTCATCGTCTCGACCATCCAGTCGTCGGTGCGCGAGGAGGATCTGATCGGACGCATCGGGGCCTCGATGTTCGGGGTTTTCCTCGCTGGCGCGACCGAAGCGGAGGCCAAGGAGATCGGCGAGCGCATCCGCACCCGTATCGCGCAAGTCTATTTCGCGCCAAAAGGCACCGAGGATGTCCTCACCATCAAGGTCGGCGGCGTGATGCTGGAGAAGGAAATGGAGTTCTCGGACATGTTCCGGTCGGCCGAACAACACCTGTCCGACGCGCAGGATGAAGCCGGGTTCGAACTGACGCATCTCCACAGCTGACGACAGCCGGGGCGGCAAAGCGGGTCAATTCAGGGGAACTGGTGCTGCGAGAGAGGATTGAACTCTGAATACCTCTATATAAATCAATATCTTACGTCAATAGTTTGTAACATTGTGACGACCGACAAGATGACCCCAAAAGACACCTCCGGTGCCGTATTAAGGTCAGCACCCGCTGAAACCTTTACATCAGTCCATGCGCTATTAGTCGCGCAGCCGGCATCCGCCGCAGCGCTACCATTGCGACAACGCCAAGCAGCGGGCCAGGCGCGAGGATCAGGAAGCTCCAGCGCCAGCCGAAAACCTCCGCCACCGATGAAGTCAGGTGGATCGAGACAAAGGTGAGCGCGATGCCGACGCTCAACTGCAACGAGAGTGCCGTGCCGACATAGCGCGGGTCGCTCAATTCGGTGGTCATTGCGGAAAACTGCGCGGAATCGCCGATGACGGTCATCCCCCAGAGAATGGCGATGGCGATGAACAGCCAAAGCGGCCCGTCGAAGGCGAGGCCGATCGTCAGCGCGCAAAATCCCGAAAGCGTCATCATCATTGCTGCTGT
Source organism: Mesorhizobium sp. WSM4307 (assembly GCF_007003945.1). Classification (NCBI taxonomy): domain Bacteria; kingdom Pseudomonadati; phylum Pseudomonadota; class Alphaproteobacteria; order Hyphomicrobiales; family Phyllobacteriaceae; genus Mesorhizobium; species Mesorhizobium sp. WSM4307. The sequence goes on along the minus strand of NZ_VFTB01000016.1, from coordinate 144,969 downwards.
TGCCGTGCGGCCGATGCGATCGGCGACAATCCCGCCCAGGATCGAGCCGATCCCGCCAGACGCGACGACAAGGAAGGCAAGCAGGGACGCCATCCTTGGGCCATCGGTGCCTAGGCCGGGGCTTCCCGCCCTGATATAGGCCAGCATCCAGCCCCACATGGCGTAGAGCTCCCACATGTGTCCGAGATAGCCGAGATTGGCGAGAGCCAGCGGGCGGTTCTGCAGGACCGCCCGGATATGGCGGCGGTCGAAGGTAGATTTGGCGAAGGGATAAGGGCCTTCACTGCCAAGACACAGGATCAGGATTGCGCCCGCCAATGCAGCGAGCGAGGTCGCGATGATGACATCCTGCCAGGAGACATCGGTCGCAAATGCGGACAGCAGATGCGGAAACGCCGATCCTAGCGTCAGCGCCGCGAGCAAGGCACCCAGTGCCACGCCGCGCCCGCGGCGGAACCAGGTCGAAACCAGTTTGAGCGCCGGTGGATAGACACCTGCCAGGGCCACGCCGGTGGCGAAGCGGGCAAGCAGCAGCAAGCCGACGGACGGGGTGACCAGCAGGCAGAGATTGGCAATCGCGGTGATCAGGGCACTGATGCCGATCACCTTGCGAAGCGAGACGATGTCCAGCAGGCCAGCAATGCTGGAGGCGAGCGCGCCAACCGCGAAGCCGACCTGCACGGCGCCTGTGATCCAGGCGCCTTGCGCCGGCGACAACCCCCAGACTTGCGTCAGCTGCGGCGCGATCGCGGTAGCCGAGAACCAGGCAGTCATGGGCAGGAAGGCGCCGGCGCAGATCACCGCCAGCATCGACCAGCGCCGGCCGGCGCCAATGCCGACCGGGTTCGTGGCTGCCATGGGTTCCATCTGGCGGTCTCAGACGGTGACGACGTTTTGCAACCGCTTCAGCAGCGGAAGCAGACCGGCCGGGTCGGGTCGGATTGTGTAGTCCGGGCTCACCTCCGCGTAGACGATGATGCCATCGCGCCTGATCACGAACCGCGCCGGCATCGGCAAGGTCCATGACGGGTCTTCGTTGATGGCAGGCAGATCGACGCCGAAGCTCTTGTAGAGCGCGATCAGATCGTCGGGCAGGCGGAAGCGCAGGCCAAAGGCGCTGGCGACCTCGCCGTTCGGATCGCTCAGCATCGGGAACGTTACCTGCTTGTCGCGCTTGGCCTTGCGACCGTTCGCCGGTGATTGTGGGGAGATGGAGACCAGTTGCGCGCCGGTGGCGTTGATTGCCGGCCAGGTTTCCTCCAGTGCGCCAAGTTCGATGTTGCAATAGGGGCACCAGACACCGCGGTAGAAGCTGAGCACCAGCGGACCGAGCGCCAGCAGGTCGGCCGACGAAACGAGGCCGCCGTCAGCCTCCATCAATGTGAAGGTCGGCGCGACAGCACCGACCCCCAAGGCGCGGGCGGCCTGACCGGAAGCGAGAAGCTCGGCGGTGGCGCGATGCATGATCTCGACCGCCTGTCTGGGCGCCTTCTTGCTCTCAAAGTCGGCCTTGAAGGCATCAAGCTTGTCTTGAAGCGACATGGAATTACTCCGAAGATTTCTCACCGCTCTCACAGCGGCGGAAACGTCCTCGCCTATTTCCCAAAACAGGGGTAGCCTGCCGGAAAGGATAGCAATCATTCGGAAAATGGATGGCTGACCGGCTCCAGGAACTTGAAGTGTTTGTTCGGGTGGCGGAGCGTGGCAACCTTTCACAGGTCGCCCGCGAAATCGGGCTGTCGCAGCCCTCAGTGTCGCGGATTCTGAACGATCTGGAGGGGCGCATCGGCGCCCGCCTCCTCGTCCGCACCAGCCGGAAGGTCGGGCTGACCGAGGCGGGGCATGGTTATCTTGGACAGGTCCGGCCGCTGCTTGCCGAGCTTGGGGCGGCGGCCGATACCGCGGCCGGGAATGAGGAGTTGCGCGGGCTGCTGCGCGTCGAGCTGTCCGTCACTTTCGCCGTGCGCGCGCTCATTCCGCGGCTGCCCGGCCTTCTTGCCGAGCATCCCAACCTCTCCATTGAACTTATGATGGACGATCGCAGGCGAAGCCTTGTCGAAGAAGGCGCCGATGTCGCGGTCAGGCTCGGTCTACTCGACAGCTCCAGCCTGATGGTGCGCAAGGTCGGGCAGACGCCGCGACTGCTCGTGGCCTCACCGGACTACATTGCACGGCGCGGTTTGCCGCAAAGCCCTGGCGATCTGGTTCAGCACGAGGTCATCTTCGGCCCCTCCGACAGCACCGGCGCTACTTTTCAAGAACTGATCGGCCCGGAGGCCAACTTTACTCTGCCGGAAAGCCCGCGCATCCGGGTATCGAGTTCAGCCGGCGTCACCGCCTGCGTGCTGGCCGGACTTGGCGTGGCCTTCGGTTCCGGCTGGATGTTCAATGCCGAACTCTCGGACGGCCGCCTTCGCCGGCTGCTGCCGGAGTTTCCGCTGCCGACCATCCCCATCCATGTCCTGTTCCCGGCCGGGCGCCAGCCGAGCAAACGGGCAAGAGGGTTTGCCGATTGGCTAAGCAGATCGCTCGGTTCGTCATGACTCTAGATTGTCAGAGTCTTGATTGTCTTGCCGTCGGCGGCCATTCGCACCATGGTGCAGGCTACTTTGCTGAAAACGACTTATTGCGTTAATCTTCGAATATGCACCATCGCTGATAGGCCATTTCGCTGAGGGGGCGAAAATTCATGGAGATGCAGCAGGTCCGCTATTTTCTGGCCCTGTCCAACACGCTTAATTTCACCCGAGCAGCGGAAGAGTGCAATGTCACGCAGCCGGCCCTGACGCGTGCCATCAAGACCCTGGAAGACGAGTTGGGCGGGGAGCTGCTTCGGCGCGAGCGCCAGCATTCCCACCTGACCGAGCTTGGCCGGCGCATGCTGCCCCTGCTACAACAATGTTACGATGCTGCCACCTCCGCAAAATCCCTCGCCAAGGCCGTGCAAAGCAGCGACGTAGCTTCTCTCAACGTCACCATTTCCAATAGCGTCAACATAGCACTGCTGGTTTCACCGTTCACCGAGCTTTTCCGGGCCTACCCCGGAGTGCATCTCAAGATTAGTCGCGGCTCGCCGACCGCTGTTATCGACGCCCTCAAGAACGGCGAGGTCGAACTGGCGGTTGCCGGTCCGCTGGGACAGGCGTGGGATCGGCTCGACGCATGGCCGCTTTTCCAGGAAGGGATCGAACTCGTCGTGAACTCCGATCACCCTCTTGCCCGCCGAAACGAGGCGGACGTCGCGCTGAGCCAGTTGGCCGCAGAGCCCGTGCTCAGTCGGATCGACTGGGAAACGAGCGAAGATCTGTCGCGCGGTCTCTCAGCCAGAGGAATTTCGCCTCGCACCGCACATGAGGTTGAAACCGATCAGGACCTGTTGGCGCTGCTGGAAGCCAATGCAGGCGTTGGCTTTGTCTCCACAACTGCACCCCGCTCGCCCAACGTCCGCCGACTCAAGCTGCGTGATCTGGATGTTTCGCGGATCGTCGCCGTCTACGCTGTCGCCGGTCGACATCGCTCACAGGTGGCCATGACGCTCCTCAACCTCCTGCGATCGACCGACTGGTCAACGTTTGGCGTCAGCGAGCCCGCCTGAGCGCCGCGATCAAGTCGTCGATGTCCATCCGCCGACGGTAGTCGGGATCGACGAACCGATCTGTGATGGTGCCATCAGTTCCAACGACGAAAGTAGCAGGGATCGGCAGGAACCAGCTGCTGTTGCCCTGATAGTTCGGCAGATCGAGGCCGAGGCCCATCAACCGCTCCATCTCGGCTCCCACCCAGATCGCGAGGTTGAGGGATAAAGCGTAGCCATTGTCCATGTCCGTCAGGAAAGGAAACTGAGCACCAACCGAGGCCTTCATTGCCTTTGCGAATTTGCGCCGCTCCGGCATGATCACCACGACCTGGCCGCGCAGCGTCGTAATCTCCTGTTGGGCTTCGACGATGCCGATCGCATTCAGGCGGCAATAGGGACACCAATGTCCGCGCTGAAACGTAATGACGGCCGGCCCGTGGCTAAGGATTTCAGATAGGCTCACGAGCCTGCCCTCGTCATCAGGCAGCAGGAATGCGGGCATGACATCGCCGGGGGCGGGAGCACTTGCACCAGCTCCCTGTTCCCTGAGGCGCGCCACGAGCCGGTCAACCGCGTCAGCGAACTCCGAGTTCAGTCTGCGCACTGCGCTCGCGATCACCGCCAGCCTCTCGTTGAGAGGTGCATCGAGTTCGATGGCAGCCTGGACGGACTGTTCAAATGTCATTGGCTGGTCGTCGGCGGCCATTTCTGCACTTTCGCAATTTCCATGCAGCCTAACATTGAAGCCCCACGGAGACGGCCATGTTTTTCTTGCATGGAGTCGATGCCCTGCGTGCATCGAAGCTATCCGGATTCATCTTCCGTTCGGTATTGCGGCTCGAATCGTTACAGCAGATTTCCTGACTTCCGAAGCGGAAGTCTGAAAGCGGCAGCCAGGCATCGCGTGTGGCTACTGTCACAGCCATCCCAGCACCACCGCCACCGAGGATCGCGACATCATATTTTTTCACCGTCCCGGCCTACCGAGATTCAATGCAATTTGACCCGCGGTTTGGTGCGGTGCGACAGGATACCCACGATCGTATCCCGCATGGTCTTGAAGGTCCCGTGCACCGCCTTGAGATGCATCTTGTAGAGCGAATGATACATCAGCCGGGCAAGCAAACCCTCGACCTTCAGTCCGCCCACCAGGCTGCCAAAGGTGCCGTAGTCGGCCAGTGAAACGAGAGAACCGTAGTCGCGGAAACGGAACGCCGGCGCCGCCTGCCCTTCGAGGCGTGCCGCGATCACCTTGACTATATGATCGGCCTGCTGATGGGCCGTCTGGGCGCGCGGCGGCAAGGGGCCCTCGCTGCCTGGCAATACACAACTCGCGCAGTCGCCGATCGCAAACACATTTTCGTCTGCCTTTGCCCGCAGCGTCTCATCCACGACCAAGCGGTTGATGCGATCGGTATCGAGGCCATCGAGCCTTTTCAGAAAATCTGGCGCCTTGATCCCGGCGGACCACACGACGAGTTCGGCCGGCACGAACAGCTTCTCTCCAAGCCTGATACCGTCTTCTGTCACTTCGGTGACCTTGATGCCGCATCGGATCTGAACGCCGAGATCTACAAGCCGGTGCGCAGAAGAGCGCGCAAGGTGTTCCGGCAAAGCCGGCAGGATGCGCGGTCCCGCCTCGACGATGGTGATGCGGATCAGCCTCTCGAAATCGATGTTGTCGAGATTGTGCGAGGCGATTTCCCGCATCGACTTGTGCAACTCGGCGGCCAGTTCAACGCCGGTGGCTCCGGCGCCAACGATGATGCAATGGAGCTGGCCCGGTGAGAGCTGCTCGTATTGCGCATTGGCACGCAGACAGGCGTCGACCATGCGCCTGTTAAAGCGGGTGGCCTGGCCTGCGGTATCGAGCGCGATAGCATGACGCGCCGCTCCTGGCGTGCCGAAATCGTTGCTGACGCTGCCCACGGCCAGCACCAGCGTGTCGTAGCCTAGCACGCGTGGCGGGATGATCTGTCTGCCATCGTCGTCGAAGCTCGGCGCCACAAAAACTTGGCGCTTGGCGCGGTCGATGCCGACGACTTCGCCGATCCGGAAGCGATAGTGGTGGGTGCTGGCATGTGCGATGTATTCCACCGCATCGTTCGACGGGTTCAACGTGCCCGACGCCACCTCGTGCAGAAGTGGCTTCCAGACATGTGTGCGGTTGCGATCGACAAGTGTTACGGAAAGCCGCCGCTTGCCGAATTTGCTGCCAAGCCGCGTTGCCAATTCGAGTCCGCCGGCACCACCGCCGACGATGACTACGCGATGCCGTGAACTGTCGGCGTGAGATGGCGTCTCCGGTAGCGTGCGGAAAAGCGCGGCATTGTTGGCAAGCACAGCTTCCGGAACCAGCCGCATCCCTGGAGTGACGATCTGCATCAATATTCTCCGTCTTTCTTCTCGGCGCCGCGATCGAACCGATCATTCTTGCGATTCGTGGATGACGATGCCCTGCAGCATGTCGACGTCGCATTCCCACGGCTTCTCCGAGAGGACGCGCCGGCCATGTTCGTATCCCGCCTGCCAGCGCGTGCGGATGCCGGCGCGCGTGAAGTCGATGTCCTTGGTGTGATCCTCGCCGTCCAGGCGTGGCGAAAGCAGCCGAACAAGGTGCATAACCGAAGGACAACCGTAGGAAGCAAGTTCCTTGAACATCGGATCCTCGCGCCGTTCCTCTGGAACCAGCTTTCCTATTTCGCGCACGACGTGCCGCAGACGATGCAGTTGCTCCTGACGGGCAACATGGCTCCGGCCGCGGCTGGCGTATTGAAGGTCCTTTTGCCGGCCCATGACCTGCCAGATCGATTTGGGCTCGGTGGCGCGAGGCTGCCACATGTTGACGGCAAAGATCAGCGAGTCGCGCCGCGGACGGGCGTCGAGCACGACCTCGATGGGCGTGTTCGAATAGATGCCGCCGTCCCAGTAAGGCTCGCCGTCGATACGGACCGCCGGAAAGGCCGGCGGCAAGGCGCCCGACGCCATGATGTGCGCTGCCGACAAGGTCATCTCTCGGGTGTCGAAGTATTTGAGTTCACTGGTGTTGACGTTGACTGCGCCGACCGTCAGGCGGGTATGGCGCCCGTTGAGATAATCGAAGTCGATCAGGTCATTCAGCGTCCTCTTGAGCGGATCGGTCGTGTAATAGGAGGCGTTCTCGACGCCCACTTCGCGGTTCACTCCGAACATGGCGCCTGGATTCGGTTCGAAGAATCCCGGTATCCCCCGCATGACGGTGCCCATATTGGCGAAGACATTGCTTGGCACCATCATTCGAAAAAACTCATCGAGAGGGCTGATACGGCTGACGCCTTCCCAGAACTCCTGAAGCCTCGCCAGCCGAACCGTTGGATCGTTCCCGGCAATCAAGGCCGCGTTGATAGCGCCGATCGAGGTGCCGATGACCCAATCCGGCTCGATCCCGCCTTCGACGAGCGCCTGGTAGACACCGGCCTGATAGGCACCCAGGGCGCCACCGCCTTGCAGCACCAACACCGTTTGCCGCTGAACGGAAGCATCGGCCGGATGGGTGACCTCCGGCAAAGGTTCGGCGATCGGAGGATTTCGGGTGATCCTGTTCATGGTTCTTGCTCCTCGTTGCCGGTTCAATGGGCCGTCCAGCCGCCTTCGATCGGGATGATGGCGCCGGTGATCGAGGCCGCATCGGTCGAGGCGAGGAACAGGCAGAGCGCCGCGACCTCGGCCACGGTGACGAACTGCTTGGTCGGCTGGGCCGCCAGGAGCACATCCTTGATCACCTGCTCCTCGGTGATACCGCGGGCCTTGGCCGTATCCGGTATCTGCTTTTCGACCAGCGGTGTGAGCACGTATCCCGGGCAAACCGCATTGACGGTGATGCCCTGTTCGGCGACCTCCAGCGCAACCGTCTTGGTCAGCCCGGCGATGCCATGCTTGGCGGCGACATAGGCGGATTTGTAGGGCGAGGCCACAAGGGCGTGGGCCGACGCAACGTTGATGATGCGGCCCCATTTGCGTTCTTTCATAGCCTGCAGCGCACGCCGGATCGTGTAGAAGGACGACATCAGATCGATCGCCACGACTGCTTCGAATTTCTCGATCGGAAAGTCGTCGATAGGCGCGACATGCTGGATGCCGGCATTGTTCACGAGGATGTCGACCGCGCCGAACTCGGCGATTGCCTTGTCCATCATCGCGGTGATTGCGCTGCCCTTGCTCATATCCGCACCGTCGTAGCGAACAGGCACCCCATGGTCCGCGGCAAGTCTTGCCCGCAGCAACTCAATCTCGCCGGGATCGCCGAAACCGTTTAAGACGATATTGCAGCCCTTCGCGGCGAAGGCTTCGGCAATGCCTTGCCCGATGCCGCTGGTCGAGCCTGTGATCAGTGCCGTCTTTCCTCTGAGCATCGTTGTTTCCTTCGATTGGAACCGCAGCCAAAATGGCCCGCAAAACGCTGCGAGCACGGGCCCTGGGCCCGGGTCTCGAGTTCTGGACCAAGTATGGCGGGCAGCTGGAGACAGCGGAAATGCCGTTGAGACATGGATTCGATAGCCGACGGTCAGATCGTCAACCTGTCGCCTGGGACATCATCACCAGATCGGGTTGTTTGACGTCGGGGCAACTAGTAAGATCACGCGGCAACGTGGGTCGTCCCGCATGCCAGCCGCTGGGGAGCTCGCAGTGGAGATCAGCCAGGTAAGATATTTCTTGGCCGTCGCCAAGGAACTGAATTTCACCAGGGCAGCAGAGCTGTGCAACGTTACGCAGCCGGCACTGTCACGCGCGATCAAGCTGCTCGAATACGAGTTCGGCGGCGCGCTTTTTCACCGCGAGCGACGCTTTACACATCTGACGGAACTTGGTCGCATGGTCGAGACCTATCTCGAAGGCGTTTTCGAGAACTCCCGGCAGGCAAAGGAGATCGCCGAGCAATATGTGCACCTTAAGAAAACGCCTCTCCGGGTCGGCATCATGAGCACGATAGCTCCGGATGAAATCATCGAACTCATCTCGTCCGTGCGCACACACCATCCCGGCGTTGAGCTTCATCTATGCGATGCCGATGCACCGAGCTTGCGACGACGGCTGCTCGGAGGCGACCTTGAGGCGGCTATTTACGCGCTGCCGTCAAATGTGCCCGATGAGGAAGTTCACTCCTTGCCGTTGTTTCAGGAACAGATGGTAATGGCTGTTCATCTCAACCATCGCTTGGCCAACCAGCCCAGCGTTCGGGTGACGGATATGAGCAATGAGACCTACATCCACCGCAACAATTGTGAATTTGCCGGTTATGCCGACGCCATTCTTTCCGAGCAGGGCGTCACGGTCAGTCCTGTTTACTGGAGCGATCGTGACGATTGGACGCTCGCGATGATCGCCGCCGGGCTTGGTTTCGGGTTCATGCCTGAGCATACCGCCAAGCACCCCGGAGTGGTGCCGTTGCCGATCACCGATCCGGAATTCTGGCGCGAGGTCAATCTCGTCACGGTGCGCGGCCGCAGGCATTCGCCGGCGGTTGGCGCGCTCGTGCGCGAGGCCACGCAGAAGAAGTGGTTCGGCGAGCGTGCAAAGGCGTTATCCGCCGCGGAATAGCCTCTGCGCGCAAACGTTCTTTCGCATGCCGGAGCGCGGGGTCTCCGGCACGTGTCCAGGCTCAGTTCTTCCTGATCGTCGAGGTCACGGACTGGATGACCTCGGTCGCCATCTTGAACTGCGGCGAGCGGTCGGTGATACCATGGCGCTTGGCGATCCAGTCGAAGTCGCTATAGGCGGCGTAAACCGCACCATCCGCTGTCTGGTAGACCAGCACGCGCACCGGCCAGTCGAGGCCGGCTTCCGGATTTGACGTGATGAAGGTCGTCCCAAGCGCCGGATTGCCAAACATCACCAGCCGCGACGGCCTGACATCGTTGCCGGCATTCTTGCCAAGTCTTGCTTGGTCGATGACGCCAAAGAACTTGATGCCCTTCTTGAGAACATCCCTCTTGATGCGCGCGACCGTCTCGCCGACGGAATAGTCACTCTTCACCGTCACAACGCCATCAGAAGCGGCGGCCGGGATGACGGCAGCTATCAGGATGGCGGCTCCGGCAATCATGGTTTTCAGGGAGTTGGTCATGTCAGTCTCCTTTGTTGGATAGCCATTTTCGGTTCTGGGTGTCACGTTTTTGAGGGTTGCAGCACGCGCGCCACTGCGATCGCACCCGCAAGGAAGGCGGCGAGCACGGCCACGCATGCGGTCCACCCGACTCGGTCGTAAATCTGTCCGATGACGAAGCTGCCAGCGAGCCCACCCGTGTAGTAGGAGGCCAGGTAGATGCCGCTCGCGGCGGTGCGATCACGCGAGGCGGTCCGGCTGACATGTCCGGTAGCTATCGCTTGCGCCAGGAAGGTTCCCATTGCGACCAACGCCATCCCTGCAAGGACGATCGGCAGGCTGGTCGTGAGCAACAGCAGCAGCCCGGCGATTGCCATCGCAAGCGTTGCACCGATGCCGATCCTCGGGCCGAGACCGGCCGTGACACGCCCGGCGAGTGGCGTGGTCAACATCGATGGCAGGAAAACGAAATAGATCAGTCCCAGTGCCATCGGCGACAGCGACAGCGGCGGGGCAACAAGCTGGAAATTCACATAAGTGAAGGTTCCTATGAAGACGAAGAGGATCAGGAAGCCGATCGCGAAACAAGCGCGCAGTTCGGCATTTTCCAGCGGGCCCTTCCAGGACGCACGGACAGTTTGACCGATCGTATCGGCGCGCGTCGTTGCGGAAGTCTTTTGCAGCGTGTGCCAGACGAGCGCCGCGCCAAATAGATTGAGGGCCGCGAAGGTCAGGAAGTTGGTGGAGATGCCGAACGTGTCGGCGACGGCGGCCGACATCAGGCGTCCGAAAAAGTTGCTGGCGACGTTGCCCGTCACATAGGCGGCAAGCGCACTCGTCGTCTGCCGCGCGGAGAAATGCTCGGCCAGGTAGGCCATCGTCAGCGTGAACGCGGTCGACATGCACAGGCCTTGCGCCACGCGCAAAAAGGCGAAGACGACGATGCTGTCTGTTTGCGAAAGCAGCGTCGTTGGGATGGCAAGGATGGCGAGGCTGATCCAGATGCCATTGCGGCGATCTATGCCGCGCCCGAACAGAGCGATGGCGATCCCGGCTACCGCCATGCCGAACGTGCTGGCATTGACGGCGAAGCCCATGGTCGCGCGGCTGACGCCGAATTTTATCACCAGTGAGGGCAGTATTGCTTGGGTGGCGAACAGATCGACAAGCGTAAGAAATGCGATCAACGCAACAAGGCCAAAACGCCAACTGTCGGCGGCCACCGTGTGCCGCGCCGTCTCTGTCTGTTCACTAGTTGTCATGACGGGGCTCCGTGGCCGGACGTCCCCAGGAGATCACCCCGAGGACGCGCTTTCGGTTGCTGATGTTGGAATCTGTTCGCCGCGCCGAGCGGCTCACATCATGTGGTCTTCGTGCATTGCCGGCGGCAGGACGTCGGCTGAATACAGCACCGCCGGCACCTTGCCGTTGTTCTTCCACCAGTGAGCGAGCTGGCCGAACTCGGCGGTCACGTCGCCTGCCGGATGCTCGATGCCGACCTTGCAGGTGCTGCGATATTCGGTGATCGAGCCTTCGACGACGATAATGTTGGCTGGGCGGACATTGTGCTCATGCCACGGCACGACGCCGCCCGGCTGCACGACGAGCTTGCGCAGGCGCAGCATATTGCCTTTCCAGGCCTCGCCCTTGCTGCTCAGATCGATCGCGGAGAGAACCGTGTCGACGACGCCGACCGGCTTGCTTGGATGTTCCTGGATGTCGGTCGTGGCGGCCTGGCCGGCTGGGCAGTCGCCGGCGAAGGCCGGAGCAGCGGAAAAGGCAGCAGTTGCTGAAAGCAGCCCGACCGCAAACGCGAGGTTGAGTTTCTTGATGGCCATCTTGTATTTCTCCTTTGTCGGTGCCCAAACGCGGGAGGCGGGGCATGACAGGGAGAGTGATCGGAGCCGCGAAGAAAGAGAAATGCTGACTGGCTTTCGATTCGATACCTGAAAACTATCGTGGACCATCACACCTGCATGTGAGGCACACGCGGCAAACCGCCTCGCGCGATCCTCTAATTCTTCGATTTTGCTTCAGGCAGCGGTCTTTTGGACCGCCTGGACAATCGCGCTCTCAGGCCAGCCATGCGCCTTGACGCTGTTTACGAAAGCCGATGCCGCAGGCGAGAACCTGCGGCCCGCAACGACAACCAGGGATACTTCCCGCCAGACCTCAGGATCAATGACGGGACGGACCTGCAACCCTGGAATCACCGCGCTGAATTCGGGGATGAAGCAGATGCCCAGTCCTCCGGACACCATATTCTGGATCCAGTCCTCGCGTTCGCTGGCGTAGGAGATCCTGAGCTTCACACCCCGATCCGTGCACAGGCCGGCGAGGTGATCGCGATACTCGCAATTGAGACGTCTGAGATAATTTTCGCCATCGAGTTCGGAGATGGCCACGTTGTCATTGCGAGCCAGCCGATGGCCGTTTGGAAAGGCGAGGACAAAGCGCTCGCGATAAAGCGGTGTGACGTCGAAGCGGTCCGGGAAGCTGTCGCTTGACGCCATGATGGCGACGTCGATCTCGCCCGACTCCAGAAGTTGGGAGAGCGATGCCGGCACGCCTTCGACCAGCTGCAGCTGGATGCCCTGCTGGCGTCTGTTGAAATCGGTCAGCAAGCCGGTGAAGCGACGCGGGCCGATGGTGCACATGACACCGACCTTGAGGTTGGCGTTTTCCAGGCACAGGAACCTCGATGCCTCCTGCCGCACTCCTGTCAGTTCGTCGAGTATCTGCTGAAAACGGGGGCGAAGAAGCACACCCAGATCGGTCAGGTGGGTCAAGCTTCGTTCACGACGAAACAGCAACCCTCCGACCTCCTCCTCGAGCTGCTGGATGGCGCGAGACAGCGCCGGCTGAGTGACGTTGCACTTTTCGCCTGCCCGCGTGAAGTTTCGTGTCTCGCACACGGCCAGGAAGTAGCGGATGTGGTGAATGTCCATGCCGATTTGTCCCGAGTTGCATACGAGGCTGTTCGTGCGTCGGAGACTGCAGCAAGGCTCGCTTTGGCGCCAATGCACTGCGGCTATAAAGTCGATAGCGGTCCGTCATGGCGCCCGTGACGGTGCGCGCGGCGGACAGCTTGTGTTGCTGACACGCTCCTCTTTGTGCTGAAGGCCCGCCGGCGACCGTCTTGGCCTCCGTTCCGAAGCGAGATCGCGGGATTCTCGCCAGCCTGGCAAAACCTTGCAGTGCGCAAAGGATTGCAGCCAATGCAATCTCCCTATGGAGTTCATGCCACCTTGGCATTTCGCTAATGGAGGATCATGCGGCAGTGTCTCCATCGAACGCCCTGCCTGGCGTTTCGGGAGGAGACCCAAGATGCAAATTCAGGCCACAACCGACGAAGCCTTCATTGCCGGTGCAAGACCCGCGATGGAAGACCGCCAGCTTATCGACATTACCCTGGCAAGCGAGGCGCACGGCGCATTTGTCTGGGGCGTTCTCGATCGCTTGCTGGATGAACCTCGCCTTTCCTTCCGCAGCATCACCGCGTCCGGTTTCGGAGGCATGGAAGCAGCGGTTCTTGCCTACGGACTTGCTTTGGGCGGCAGGCGTGGGGCAAAGACGGCGCTTACCAATTTCTGGCGGCGCGTCAGCCACGCATCGATGTCTGTGGCCGCGATAGCCAATCCATTGAAATCGATCCTGGAGCAGTCGATCGACATTGCCGAATTGCACAAAAATAGCTGCCAGTTGAAGCTCAACATCCTGGCTTCGAATGCCAGCACCGACACCGTGACGCTTTTCTCCGGCGACCAGTTGTCGATCGACGCGATCCTGGCGGGAGCGACAGTCCCATTCCTCTTTCCGGCCGTGGAAATCAACGGCGATACGTATTGGGGCGAAGGCGATTTTTCGGCATTGCCGCCGATGCAGCCGATCGAGGCTGGGCATTGGCTCATCGTCAGCGGCAAACCCTCCGGTTGCATGACACCTTGTGCGGCTTACCGCCCCGCCGCGAATGCCGTGAACCCAGCATCTGTCCTCTTCGACAGTCATCACAGAACAAGCGCTGCCCTGTTTACCAGGCCTTGGACCGACTGGGGCGAATTGACCGACATGCGTGACCGCGGACGGCAGCGAGCCGAGGACTGGCTTCTCGCCGACCACTCGACCTCAAGTGAAAGCTCGGTCGTCGACAGCAAAAATCGATACGTCTAGGCGCCTCCCTCCGCCTGGCCGTGCCTGCTTCGCCCGCTCACGAACGCAGGCGCCAAGCCCTCCGGTTCCCCGCCGGAGGGCTTTTGCTTGGCAGGGGCTTCAACATAGTGACCGCGTATCAATTCCATGCCGAGACAGCATTTCAGCTCGGCTGCCGGATCAGGGACACTGCTTGCAGACAGGCCGCAAGGTCGGTCTTTCCCTCGAAACGCAACCAGGAGACACGTCTGTGATCAACACCAAGACCCTCATCGGATCGGCCCTCGCGGCAGCCACTTCGCTTGCTACAACTGCAGCCTATAGCGGCCCGGCTGCCAAGCCCGCCTTCGCCTTCGAAAAGTGCTACGGCGTCGTCAAGGCTGGCCAGAACGACTGCCAGACCGCGACGCATTCCTGCGCCGGCACCTCGACCGCCGACAACCAGCCGGATTCGTGGCTCTACGTGCCGGCCGGCAGCTGCGCGAAGATCGCTGGCGGCAGCGACAAGCCAAAGGCCTGACCGATCAGACTTCGAGCCAACCCCCTTGGAAGGAGCAGACCGATGTCCCGTGCATTTCAGCGCCTCTCGATCCCCCCATCAGCGGGCATCGGTCTTCGCTCACCCCACATCAGCGAGATGCTGATCCGCAGACCCTCCGCTGGCTGGCTCGAAGTGCATGCCGAGAACTACATGGGCCACGGCGCCGGCGTCGAGGCGTTGGACCGACTGCGCCAGATCTATCCGCTATCGGTTCATGGCGTTGGCCTCTCGCTGGGCAGCGCGCGAGGGGTGGACCGCGATCATCTGGAAAGGCTGCGCAAGGTCTGCGAGCGCTTCCAGCCCGATCTCGTCTCGGAACATCTGGCCTGGAGCGTGGCCGACGGCGCCTACCTGAACGACCTGTTGCCGCTGCGCTATGACGAAGAGGCGCTGGCGATCGTGGCGCGCAATGTCGAGACTGTCCAGGGCGCTCTGGGGCGGCAGGTGCTGATCGAAAACCTGTCCGCCTATGTCGCGTTTGCAGACTCCTCCATGAATGAAGCTGAATTTCTGGCCGAACTGGTGGCGCAAACGGGCTGCGGCCTGCTGCTGGATGTCAACAATGTCCAGGTTTCGGCGCACAACCTCCAATATGATGCAAAAGCCTTCATCGATGCGCTGCCAGTAGAGGCTATCCGTGAGATCCATCTTGCCGGACATGCGACCAATCACGTCGGGGCCGACACCGTCCTCATCGACGATCATGGCTCGCGCGTGCCACCGGTTGTCTGGACGCTCTACCAGCATGCCATAAGTCGGCTTGGACCGCGCCCTACCCTGATCGAATGGGACACTGATGTTCCTGTTCTCGATGTGCTGCTCGGCGAAGCGATGTGGGCCGACATGCTTTCCGCTTCGATCATGTTCAACCGCAAGCAGGCCGCAAGGCAGGCCGTCCCGACCATGGTCCTGCCAGTGTCCAGCCTGCCAACTTTCGAAAGCACGCGAACCAGCATGCCTGTGCTTGCGGCATTTGCCGCCGCCAGAACAAGACCGGCGATGCCCGTCGCCTTGCCGACAATCGGGGGAGGATATCATGCTGCCGCTTGAACATCTGCAGACCATCGTGGCGCGCTCGGTGCTGGCCATGGAGCCTCTGATCGACGCAAAAATGCTCACCGCCGGCAAGGCCGACCCAATGGCTCGCCTGCGCATCTACCAGAACAACACACGCAGTTCTTTGACTGCCGTGCTGATGGCGGTGTTCCCCGTTACGGCCCGCCTCGTCGACGAACGTTTCTTCCGCTTCATGGCGAGCGAGTTCATTCGACGGCATCCGCCGGTGGAGTCACGCCTGGCGCGATATGGCGCGGGCTTCCCTCGCTTCCTGAAGACCATCGACACCCTGTCCGACATGCCGATCGTCGCCGAAACGGCGCGGCTCGAATGGGCCATTGCCGAAGCGCTCGATACAGCTTCGCTGTCGGCCCGCAGTCTCTCAGAATACGACAGCACCGACCTTGGCCTGTCGCCGGATATCCTGCTCCAGCCCTCACTGCGACTGATCGTCTCGCACTGGTCGATCCTATCGGTATGGATGGAGCATCAAAAGGAGACGGCGGCCGATGAAAAAATCACCTGGACAAGGCGCCCCGAACGCGTGGCGCTGTGGCGATCGGGGAACTACGTGCGGCTTTTTCTGCTCGACCGCGCGAGCTTCGCCTTCTGGCATTCGCTGAAGCACGGCTTCGGCCTTGAGCATGCCGCTGGTCGCGCCTTGGCGCTCGACCCGGCCTTCGACCTGGTTTCAGCGCTTGTGCGTCTTTTCCGCGACAGGCTCGTCACCGACGTGCGCGTCCCGGTGCTCCCCCTCTCAAACTGAAGGACACGATCATGACTGCGATACCGGAATATTCCACCCCTCGCCCTGCCGGCCTTGTTGGTCTTTACCGACGAGTGATCAAGTTGCCGGAGCATGTCCCATTTTCACTGGTCCAGCTCGCAGCTCGAGTCGCGATTGCGCATGTCTTCTGGCAGTCTGCACAATCGAAGCTGGCGTCCTGGCCGGTGACGCTGCAGCTGTTCGCCAGCGAATACAATCTACCCCTCATCGATCCGTCGATCGCGGCGCCGCTGGCGACAACGGCAGAGATCACCGGGGCGGTGCTGCTTTTCCTGGGGCTGTTCTCGCGTCTCGGCGCGCTGATGCTGCTCGGCGTTGTTTCAGTGATCGAGATCTTCGTGTTCCCGGAGAACTGGGCCGAGCATCTGCTGTGGGCCTCGCTTTTGCTGCTCGTTCTAACACGGGGCGCCGGCGTCCTTTCGCTCGACTACGTCGCAGAGCGGACCTTTTCAGCGTCTAGAAAATGACTGAGAAAGCACGGTGCGCATCCGAGGCTCGCCGACTTCCAGACACCTATGTCCTGAAATCCATGTGAATTAGGGCCCGTGCAGAAGACAACCTCGACCATCAATGGCGGGTGGCCATCACTCATGCTTTGGCGGCGCGAGGGCTTTTCGCAAACGCGGGGCTACGAAATCAAGAAAGAATCGCATCTTGAGTGGCAAAAGCCCCTGGCCTGCATGGACGAGGCTGACCGCCATGGGTTCCGGTTCGAACTGTTCAAGAACGGCCACCAACTTTCCTTGCGCGATCGCCTTTGCCGCCTGATAGGAGAGCACCCTGGTGACGCCTACACCTGCCACGGCCGCGTCGACTGCGGCTTCAGCCGTATTCACTGAAAGGCGTGAGCGAATAGCTACGGTCTGCTCGACATTCGAGCCTGGCGTGGCAAAACTCCAGGATGTGGCGGACGCCAGAACATCGAAGGTGACGCAAGAAACTCCAGCAAGATCGGCCGGCGCCTTTGGCACGCCATGGTCACCCAAATAGGCCGGACTGCCGCAGACAACGCGACGCACGGATCCTACCCGCGTAGCCACCATGCTGCTGTCTGGCAAAGGGCCAATCCGCACAGCCATGTCGACATGATCGTCGACGAGATTCACATTGCGGTCTGACAACAACAACCGGACATTGATGTCCGGAAAGTGCGACAAGAAATCATTTATCGCCGGCAGCACATGCAGTCGTCCGAATACGACCGGAGCCGTAATGATCAGATCGCCCTTTGGCGCGTTGTATTCACCAGATGCGGTTCTCTCCGCCTCGCTCACCTGCTCCAGAATTCTCTTGCAGGCGGCGACATAGGCGGCTCCGCTGTCGGTCAAGATGAGCCGGCGTGTCGATCGGACGAGCAATCGGGTGTGCAAATAGGCCTCCAACTCCGCAACTTTGCGACTGATCGTTGGAAGGGGTGTTCCAAGTTTGCGCCCTGCAGCGGAGAGACTGCCGGTTTCGGCCGCGGCGATCAGAATTGACATGGCTTCGAGGCGGTCCATGCGCAAGCCCTTCCACATATTGAGAGGCCATATCTCCAAGTTATCCAATACTCTCGTCTTCTGGAAGATAATAGGTAGCACCTGTCGCACCGACATCATCGAACAGGAGAGCTATGAAATGTCGCGCATTGCCATCCCGACCCGTGAAGCAACCCCGACCGCCTCGCAACCCATTCTAGACGCCGTGAACAAGCAGCTTGGCGTCGTTCCCGGCCTTTTCCGCCTCGTATCCATAAGCCCTGTCGCTCTGGCGGGCATGACCAGCCTGTCCGGCGCGCTCGCCAGAGCACTGGACGTGAAAACCCGCGAGCGCATTGCATTGGCCGTTGCCCAGGTGAACGGCTGCGACTACTGCCTGTCCGCTCATACCTATCTCGGCCTTAACCTGGCAAGGATCTTAACCGCAAGGGCAAATCGAGCGATTCGACGGCTGACGCCGCGGTGCGTTTCGCTGCCAGGGTGGCGGAGACCCGCGGCAAGGTAACGGACGCCGACATTGCGGCCGTGAAATCGGCAGGTTTTACCGAGGCTCAAGTCATCGAGATCGTCGCCATCGTAGCCGAGAACTTCCTGACCAATCTCATCAACAATGTCGCCGAGACCGATATCGACTTTCCCGTCGTTCTCGCCGCCGAAGCCGCCTGACCGACCCCGCTCCCACATTACGCCCGGTCCGCCGGCTAAGGTGGGCAGGGCGATTTCGGTGGTCTCGTCGAGGCTCCCGCAGCGGCGGTAACGATGCCGTGAGGCTGTAACGGTCGGTCCCATGGGGCGAATAAGAGGTCGTCTCCCTAGCCCGCCATGGCGGGCTTTTTTCGGATAGCGCCGAACTCAGGCACGCCGCCCACAGAAAGGTATACCGGTAATGCATCTCCGTGGAATTATCACGACAACTAAACTCTCCTCGTCCACCGCGGCAGCCGGATGGGCGCCGTTGCCGATAAGGTTGATCGTGGGCTTTGGCTTCCTTGCCCATGGCTATGCCAAACTCAGCAGAGGGCCGGGAAGCTTTGGCGTCGTACTTCAAACACTCGGTGTCCCAGAGCCTCAAGCGCTAGCATGGTTGACAACGCTGGTTGAACTTGTCGGCGGCGGTGCTGTCCTAGCGGGCGCATTCATTCGGCTCGTTAGCGTGCCGATGGCTATTGTGCTTTTGACTGCATTGTTCACGGTCCATTCCCAGTATGGATTCTTCTCGGTGAAATTTGCTGAGGTGACGGCCGAGGGGATCCGGTTTGGGCCTGTCGGCTACGAAATCATCCTGCTTTACCTAGCCGGCCTTGCAACGCTTGCAGTAGGCGGTCCTGGCCCTTTGTCGCTTGAGACGGTCTTGTCTCGAACCAAGGGAAATGAGCGCTCGAAATGACCACCCTTGCCCAACCCCAGCACGATCTTTCTGCAATTGAGATCGACGCCTTCGAAGACAGGATCTACGCCTACAACCGGGTAGCTGTGGGGCGTGATGACGATCAGGGCCTTGGTTTTGTGATCCGCGACGCGGTTGGACGTATCGTCGGCGTTGCAACGGGATTTTCCTGGGCAGGCACTTCCGAACTCAAACAGATGTGGATCGACGAGGCGCATACGTGGCTATGCGCGAGCGTTGTTGAACGCCTTCGCGGCCGAGGCTCGAGGCGTTCGGCGGATTTGGGTGCAGAGCCATGATTTCCAAGCCAGGAGTGTATGAAAAATCCGGCTTCGTGCGCGTAGCTGAATTTGCGGATTGGCCCGAGGGACACTCAAACGTCATTCTCTGCAAAATACTTGAAGAGCCGACTGCAACCCAATGACCCCCATCCGAATTGCGCAAGACCCTGACGCGGAAGCACTACCCGATATCGAACAGTCGGCGGGTGAAGCTTACCGTGGGATCGAGGAGCTTGCCTGGATTGCCGATGGCGATAACCAGACAGTCGAGCGCCACCGTGAACTCATCGCCAAGGGCACGTGCTGGGTCGCGGCGGAGCTCGACGACCCGCCGGTCGCATTCCTGAGCGCGGAGATCCAGGATGACACGCTGCACATCTGGGAACTTGCCGTGCGCCTTGATCGACAACGCTTGGGTATCGGACGCGCCTTGCTAGAAAAGGCCATTGCGGATGCGAGGCGTCGCTGCCTTGTCGCTCTTACCCTGACGACATTCCGAGACTTGATCTGGAACGCGCCATTCTACCAGAAGCTGGGTTTTCGGGTGATGGATGATGCGCAGGCCGGAGAGCGGCTTCGCCAGGTGCTGCGCCGAGAGGTCGAACACGGAATGCCGGCAAGCCGACGTTGCGCCATGCGCCTTGTTCTTTCTGAAACTTGAGCGCCTTAGCATGAGGATTCACATCCCTTTGACGCGATGAGGGAGGCGCCCCTGAGCTAGCACATTCGCTCCGATGCTCTGCCGACGTATAGGCCCGCTCTCGCTGAGAATTCCAAGGCATCCGTCACGTTCCTGTGAAGCTGTAACAGTCAATCGCTACGGGGCGAATAGTGGACTGTTATGGCGAGGCCTTCCCCGGCGACGGGATATGGCTTGTCGCCCATGGCAAGTGTTTGGGATCGAGCCGGAGGAGAAAGCCGATGCTAAAGCGCAATCAGGAAAAACTGCCCGACCTGGAAAAGCTGGAGGCCCTGCTAGGAAGGATGGTCGGCGATCTCGGTGCCATCACCACCGGGGCGGCGGTCCTGCTGGGAGACAGGCTCGGCCTTTTCGCGGCAATGAGCGCGGGCGGCAAGATGACCGCCGCACAGCTCGCCAAAAGGACCGACACGCAGGAGCGGCTGGTCCGCGAATGGCTCTCGGCGCAGGCGGCGGCAGGCTATGTCGAATATGACGAGGTGGGCGACAGCTTCTACCTCGGCCCCGAGCAGGAGCAGGTCTTCGTCAACGAGGACAGCCCCGCCTTCATGGCCGGCGCCTTCGAGGTCGTCTCGGCGCTGTGGCTCGACGAGGAGAAGGTCAGACAGGCGTTTCGCTCCGGCAACGGCCTCGGCTGGCACGATCACAGCGCCTGCCTGTTTCGCGGCACGGAACGGTTCTTCCGGCCCGGCTACAACGCCAATCTGATCGGCTCCTGGTTGCCAGCGCTCGATGGCGTGGTCGAGAAGCTGGAGCGAGGCATAGACGTCGCCGATGTCGGCTGCGGCCATGGCGCCTCTACCGTGCTGATGGCCAAGGCCTTCCCGAACTCGCGCTTTACCGGCTTCGACTATCACACCCCGTCGATCGAGCGCGCCCGCGCCGCCGCGAAAGAGGCGGGCGTCGCCGGCAACACCCACTTCGAAGTTGCGGCAGCCAAGGATTTCCCGGGCACCTACGATCTCGTCGCATTCTTCGACTGCCTGCACGACATGGGCGATCCGGAGGGTGCTGCCAAGCATGTGCACAACGCGCTCAAAGCGGATGGCACCTGGATGATCGTCGAGCCCTTCGCCCACGACCAGCTCTCGGCGAACCTCAACCCGGTCGGCCGCATCTATTACGCCGCCTCGACCTTCATCTGCACGCCTGCCTCGCTTTCGCAGGAGGTTGGTCTCGGCCTCGGCGCCCAGGCGGGCGAGGCCAAGCTGCGCAAGGTGGTGTCGGGCGGCGGGTTCAAGCGGTTCCGCCGCGCCACCGAAACCCCGTTCAACATGGTTCTCGAGGCACGCCCATAAGGCTGGCCAAGCAAGAGAGTCTTCGCAATCGATTGGAGGAAGGCATGACTGCTTACAACGTCGTTCGGTTCCGCACCAAGCCGGGCAAGGAACAGGCATTCATCGATGCACACAAGAAAGCGAGCCTCGACGCCACGGGCTTCCGAAAGGCCGCTCTGATCAAGACCGGCGACCGAACCTTCTGCGTCGTCGGTGAATGGAACGACTTGGACAGCCTCGCGGCGGCACGGCCCCAGATGATCGGCCTTTTGGACACCATGCGAGACATGCTGGAGGATCTCGGCGGCGACCTTGGCATGACCGATCCTGTCTCCGGAACGGTCGTCGCCGATATCAGGGCCTGAAGGGGCCTGGCTGCGGGCTTGGTGTGCACCCCCCTCGACCGCTTATGTGGGGGCCGGTCCATCAAAATCAGTGAGCGACGCACGAATTACTGGAGTGCGCTGAGCCTTCGACGTATAGGCTGTCGTGAGGCAAGGTTGAGGATCCGGCGTGACGATAGTCGACGATCGTCTTCTTGAAAGCAAGATGACCAAGGTGGAGCAGGCGCGAGCCTGGAGCCCACGCGTCATCTCGAAATTCGAGACGCTGATCAAGAGCGCCGACGACCACTCACTCTATCGCGTTAATCCGCTGACCTTTGCTCGCGACCGCGCGATCGCCGAGCCTGAAGCAATCGACCTCTTCCTGCATGCCGCCCGTTGTGGCTTGTTCGACATGAGCTGGGATGTGCTGTGTCCCCAGTCCGGGATGGTGCTCGACAGTTTCGGCGCCCTGCGCACGCTGAAGACCCACTACGTCTGTGGCCTGTGCGACGTATCGGGCGACACCAACCTCGACGACTTCATCGAGGTCACCTTCTCGGTATCGCCGAAGTTGCGGCGCCTGCCTTACCACGATCCCGAGACACTCCCTGTCGAGGATTTTCACTGGAAGCTCCACTTCGGACATGACGGGCGGCTACCGGGGCAAGACGTTCGCTTTCTTGACGTTCTGCGCGGCTTCGTTCGGGGCATGACGTTTCTGCCGCCCGGCACCACCACAGTTCTCCGCGCCGACTTGGGCCCGGGCGGCCTTTCGGGCGTCAACGTGCAGACGCAGGCCGCATTCGCTGTGCCAATATCAGGCGATCCGGTGTTGGCGCCGACACTTCTGAAGATCGATTATGACGGCAAACGCTTCTTGCCGGCGTTGCCCGCTGTGCCACCTGGTCCGATTGTCATTGAGGTAGCGAATACGGGGACAGTGCGAGGTTCGTTGCTTGTCATCAACTGGCCGCCCGAGCTTGTCGCGCTGACCACCAAGCCGGCGCTCGATTTCGACCCTTATGTTTCCGGTGGAGCGCTGCTTGCGCGGCAAACCTTCCGCCAGCTCTTCCGGTCCGAACGTGTCGACGAGAAGGAGGGGCTCGGCATCCGGCAGATCACCTTCCTGTTCACGGACCTCAAGGGTTCGACCGCCATGTATGAGCGCCTGGGTGACCTCAACGCCTATGCCTTGGTCCGCGAGCATTTTGCTCTGGTCAACGCGGCGGTTCAGCAACACTCCGGAGCGGTGGTCAAGACGATTGGGGATGCGGTGATGGCTGTATTCTCGCAGCCTTCGGATGCGATTTCGGCTGCACTCCACATCTTTGAAGAAATCGATCGCTTCAACGGCGACCATGACGGGCCGGGGATCATCCTCAAGATCGGGGCCCACTGTGGACCGTCGATCGCCGTGACGCTCAACGACAACCTCGACTATTTCGGCCAGACCGTGAATGTCGCCGCGCGCGTGCAGTCCTTGGCGGAAGCCGGACAGATCTGCATTTCCGAGGCGCTCTATTGCGCGCCCGGGGTTCGCGAAATGCTTGCCGGCCATCGTGTCGTGGCTTTTGACGCCCCTCTTCGAGGTGTGGAGGGTGATGCAACCGTCTATCGCATCATGCGCGAATAGACACCATTGCGTGCCAACGCCATTTCGCACAGCCTAGGAGTTGGACCTCAGGTCGTCCGCCAAGGTCTTGAGCAATTCAAGGGGATAGACTGGTGCTGCGAGAGAGGATTGAACTCTCGACCTCTCCCTTACCAAGGGAGTGCTCTACCACTGAGCTACCGCAGCCGCTGATGGCGGGGCTTCTGCCATATCGAACCGGCAAGCGCAAGGCCAAGAACAACGCTTCTGTGAATGCCTTTGCCGGATAGCTTTCAATGACATGGCGGTGCCACAATGTTGGCTATCCCTGAACGGCAGGTTTGGCCGGGTCGCCGGCCGGGACGGGACGATGAGCGACAAGACGATATCACCGAAAAAGGGCGGCACGAATCGCAAGGACCGGCTCGCCGAGCAGTTGCGCGCCAATCTGCAGAAGCGCAAGGCGCAATCGCGCTCGCGCCGCACGGGTGAAGCCGACCAGAGGCCGGACGGGCTCGGTGCCGCCAAGGAAATACAGAAAGATTAACTCAAATCGGCCACTCTTGGCCCGGATGCGTGGAAATCCTATTTCTTGAACCACACCGGCCAATGGTCTAGACGGGCCGATACTCAAACGATTGAACCGGCCTTTTTGGCCGAGAGGGACATTCTCCAATGGATCGCATCAGAATTGTCGGCGGCAACAAACTTGCCGGAAGCATTCCGATCTCGGGCGCGAAAAACGCCGCTTTGCCGCTGATGATCGCCTCGCTCTTGACCGACGACACGCTGACGCTGGAAAACGTGCCGCATCTGGCCGATGTCGAGCAGTTGATACGGATCCTCGGCAATCACGGCGTCGATTACTCGGTCAATGGCCGCCGCGAGAAGCAGAATGAAGGCTATTCGCGCACCATCAACTTCTCCGCCCGCAACATCGTCGACACGACGGCGCCCTACGAACTGGTGTCGAAGATGCGGGCGTCATTCTGGGTGATCGGGCCGCTGCTGGCCCGCATGGGCGAGGCCAAGGTGTCGCTGCCCGGAGGCTGCGCCATCGGCACGCGCCCGGTCGACCTGTTCCTCGAAGGCCTGCAGGCGCTTGGCGCCGATCTCGACGTCGACACCGGCTATGTCATAGCCAAGACCAAGAATGGCCGCCTGGTCGGCAATCGCTACGTCTTCCCCAAGGTCTCGGTCGGCGCCACCCATGTGCTGATGATGGCGGCTTCGCTGGCCAAGGGCGAGACAGTGCTGGAAAACGCCGCCTGCGAGCCTGAAATCGTCAACCTCGCCGAATGCCTCAACGCCATGGGCGCCAGGATTTCCGGCGCCGGCACGCCGACCATCACCATTGACGGTGTCGAATCGCTGTCGGGCGCGCGCGTGCGCGTCATTCCCGACCGCATCGAGACCGGCACCTATGCCATGGCCGTCGCCATGACAGGCGGCGACGTCGTGCTCGAAGGCGCGCGGCCGGAGCTGCTGCAGACCGCGCTGGACGTGATTTCGCAGACGGGCGCCGAGATCACCCAGACCAATTCCGGCATCCGCGTGAAGCGCAACGGCGCCGGCATTTCGCCGGTCGACGTGACGACCGCGCCCTTCCCGGCCTTCCCGACCGATCTGCAGGCGCAGTTCATGGGCCTGATGACGATGGCCAAGGGCAAGTCGCGTATCACCGAGACGATCTTCGAGAATCGCTTCATGCACGTCCAGGAACTGGCCCGACTCGGCGCCCACATCACGCTTTCTGGCCAGACGGCGATCGTCGACGGCGTGGCGAAGCTGAAAGGCGCGCCGGTCATGGCCACCGACCTTCGCGCGTCCGTCTCTCTGGTCATCGCCGGCCTCGCCGCCGAAGGCGAGACCACGGTCAACCGCGTCTACCATCTCGACCGCGGCTTCGAGCGGCTGGAGGAAAAACTGTCCAACTGCGGCGCGGTGATCGAGCGCATTTCCGCCTGACGATTGAAAGCCGCCAGCTTTCGCATAGAGACAGCCCCATAGGCCTTCATCCCCTGCCGGCACCGCAAACCCGAGGCAATTGCCTCGGGTGGAAGTCGTGTCGCGGTTGCACCGGCCGGAAAGACCGCCTAACAGAAGGCTGAAACCAACCTTAGGTGCAAATTCCGCATGGCCCTCAAGCTTATCGCGCTCGACGACCAGGATCTGAGCATCGTCTCGGCCCATGTCCAGGACGCCGTGATGAAGGTGTCGGACCTCGAATTCCTGCCTGCGGCCAAGCGTTTCGTGCTGACCATGAACCGTTTCGTCTGGGAGGCGAAGTCGGGCCTGTTCCGCCAACACAATGAGCGGCGGCAGGCCGTGCTGCATTTCG
Source organism: Mesorhizobium sp. WSM4307 (assembly GCF_007003945.1). NCBI lineage: Bacteria > Pseudomonadati > Pseudomonadota > Alphaproteobacteria > Hyphomicrobiales > Phyllobacteriaceae > Mesorhizobium > Mesorhizobium sp. WSM4307. Next base: position 119,396 of record NZ_VFTB01000016.1, on the reverse strand, counting down.
ACCGGGTGCTGGGCGCCAAGACCAACGGCATTGCCCGCGACAAGCCGGCCGAGGTGCTGTCCCTGCTGGCAATCAGCTTCATCGAGATCAGCAAGCCGGCCGGCATCGTCGAAATCATCTTTTCGGGCGGCGGCACCATCATGCTCGATGTCGAATGCATCGAGGCCCGCCTTGCCGATATAAGCGGCGCGTGGGAAGCCACGTCGCGCCCCATTCACAAGGCTTGACCGGGCCATGGCCATCACGCTTCGCCAGTCCGACGCCGATTTCGAGCAGCGCTTCGCCGCTTTCCTGACAACCAAGCGGGAAGCGTCCGAGGATGTCGACGCAGCGGTTCGCCACATCATCGCGCGCGTGCGCGCCGAGGGTGACGCGGCCCTGATCGACTACACCCAACGGTTCGATCGGGCCGATTTGACGAGCCTCGGCATTGCCGTGTCGAAGCAAGACATTGCAGCCGCTTACGAGATGGCTGATCCAAAGGCGATCGAAGCGCTCGAATTCGCGCGCGATCGCATTCGCTCCCACCACGAACGGCAGCGGCCGAAAGACGATCGCTACACGGATGCCGCCGGCGTCGAGCTCGGCTGGCGCTGGACAGCGATCGAGGCCGTCGGGCTCTATGTACCGGGCGGCACGGCGAGCTATCCAAGCTCGGTGCTGATGAACGCCGTGCCGGCCCGCGTGGCCGGCATCGAGCGCGTCGTCATGGTTGTGCCGGCCCCGGGTGGCATCATCAATCCGCTGGTGCTGGTGGCGGCCGACATATCAGGCGTGACCGAAATCTACCGCGTCGGCGGCGCGCAAGCGATCGCCGCCCTTGCCTATGGCACAGAGACCATAAGGCCGGTCGCCAAGATCGTCGGACCGGGCAATGCCTATGTCGCGGCGGCCAAACGCCAGGTGTTCGGAACGGTCGGCATCGACATGATCGCCGGTCCGTCGGAAGTGCTCGTGGTGGCCGACGGCAACAACAATCCCGACTGGATCGCCGCCGATCTGCTCGCCCAGGCCGAACACGACGTGTCGGCGCAATCGATCCTGATCACCGACGATCCGGCCCTCGGCAAGGCGGTCGAACAGGCGGTCGAACGCCAGTTGCAGACCCTGCCGCGCGGTGAAACCGCAGCGGCGAGCTGGCGCGATTTTGGCGCGGTGATCGAGGTCGCGACCATCGAGGCCGCGCTGCCGCTGGTCGACCGCATCGCCGCCGAACATGTCGAACTGGCCATTGACGATGCCGAAGGGTTCCTGTCGCGGATGCGCAATGCCGGCGCCGTCTTTCTCGGGCGCCACACGCCGGAAGCCATCGGCGACTATGTCGGCGGCTCCAACCACGTGCTGCCGACCGCGCGCTCGGCGCGCTTCTCGTCGGGCCTGTCGGTGCTCGATTTCGTCAAGCGGACCTCGATCCTGAAGCTCGGGCCGGAGCAATTGCGCGTGTTGGCGCCAGCGGCGATCGCGCTCGCCAAGGCGGAAGGGCTCGACGCGCATGGCCGGTCCGTCGCTATCCGGCTGAACATGTAGGCCGAGATGACGGGCTCCGATCAAACCCGCGCAAAACTGATCGATGTCGAACTCGATGAATCGATCGGCCGTTCGACACCCGATGTCGAACATGAGCGGGCGGTGGCGATCTTCGACCTGATCGAAGAGAACAGCTTTCAGCCCGTCAACGACAGCGGGGCCGGCCCCTACCGGCTGAAACTGTCGCTGGCCGAGCAGCGCCTGGTCTTTGCCGTAGCACGCGAGGACGGCACCGCTGTGGTCACCCACATCCTGTCGCTGACGCCGCTTAGGCGCATCGTCAAGGATTACTACATGATCTGCGAAAGCTATTACGACGCCATCCGCTCCTCGACCCCCAGCCATATCGAGGCGATCGACATGGGCCGGCGCGGCTTGCACAATGAAGGTTCGCAGACGCTGATGGACCGGCTCTCCGGCAAGATCGACATCGACTTCGATACGGCGCGCCGGCTGTTCACGCTGGTCTGCGTGCTGCACTGGCGGGGCTAGCCCTGGTAACCGGCGCCCTGCCCCGCTCGATCCTGTTCGTGTGCGGCATGAATGCCGTGCGCTCGCCAATGGCCGAACAACTGGCGCGCCGGATGCTGCCCGCCACCATCTTCGTCGCCTCGGCCGGCGTACGCGCCGGCGAGCGCGACCCGTTCGTCGATGCGGTGCTGGCGGAGGAGGGCCTGTCGCTGGGCGAGCGCCATCCCAGGACGCTGGACGATCTCGAGGACGACTATTTCGACCTGATCGTGACGCTGGCGCCGGAGGCGCACCATGCCGCGCTGGAGCTCACCCGCTCGCTCGCCGTCGAGGTCGAATACTGGCCGACACAGGACCCGACCAATGCCGGCGGCACGCGCGAGCAGATCTTGGCGGCCTACCGCGACGTGCGCGAGCGGCTAAAGTTGCGCATAAGCCGACGTTTCTTGGCTTCAGAGGCAAAAAACGCGACAGATTAAGCGTGTTCACAAGCGGACGATTATCATATAGGTTCCGCCGAAATTCCGGCTAGAGTCGGATGATTTCAGGTCTGTTCGACCCGAAATCATCCGACTCTAAACCAAGAAGTAGAGCATGATGTCGTCCGAAAACCGCTTCACACTTTTCGGCATCATGCTCTAAGCGCTGGAACTGCAATCCAAGCAAAGGTATCGAATGCCGAAGGAAGAAGTCCTCGAGTTTCCGGGTGTCGTGACGGAATTGTTGCCCAACGCGATGTTCCGGGTGAAGCTCGAAAACGAACACGAGATCATCGCCCATACGGCCGGCCGCATGCGCAAGAACCGCATCCGCGTGCTGACCGGCGACAAGGTTCTGGTCGAGATGACGCCATACGACCTGACCAAGGGCCGCATCACCTACCGCTTCAAGTAAGATCGAGGCTTGGCCGGAACGCGATGAGCATTTTGCAGAAGCTGGTGCTTGCCTCGGGTTCGCCGCGCCGCATTGAACTGTTGCAGCAGGCCGGCATCGAGCCGGACCGTATCCTGCCAGCCGATATCGACGAAACGCCGCTGCGTGCCGAGCATCCGCGCTCGCTGGCCAAGCGGCTGTCGAAGGAAAAGGCCGAGAAGGCGTTCGCGTCGCTGAACACCGAGACGGATCATGCGCCGAGCTTCGTGCTGGCCGCCGACACCGTGGTTGCGGTCGGGCGGCGCATCCTGCCCAAGGCCGAGACGCTGGACGATGCCGCCAACTGCCTCGGCTTGTTGTCCGGCCGCTCGCACCGGGTCTATTCCGGCATCTGCCTGATCACACCGGGCGGCAAGCTGCGCCAGCGACTGGTCGAGACGCGGGTGCGTTTCAAGCGGCTGCCGCGCGAGGAGATCGAAGCCTATGTCGCCTCGGGCGAATGGCGCGGCAAGGCCGGCGGCTATGCCGTCCAGGGTCTCGCCGGCTCGTTCGTCGTCAAGCTCGTCGGCTCCTACACCAACATCGTTGGCCTGCCGCTCTATGAGACGGTGGCGTTGCTATCGGGCGAAGGCTTCAAGATCCATCAGAGCTGGCTGACCGCACGGCCATGAATTCCGACTCCAAAATCACGCCGCTGCGGCCGAAGCGCCCCTGCCCCGAATGCGGCAAGCCGTCGGCGCGCGACACCTTTCCGTTCTGCTCGGCCCGCTGCAAGGACATCGACCTCAATCGCTGGCTGAAGGGCGCCTATGTCATCAAGGCCCGCGACGACGAGGAAGAACCCGACACCGACGAGCCCAAGTAAGACCGGGATCGCCCGTCAGGCGGCCTCGGTCTTGCGGCTGACGCGTGCCCAAGCCGGCAGCCAGTCGCCGTGAGCAGCCAGGAGATCATCGACCAGTGACCAGATCTGGTCGAGGTCGAGTTCGGCCGCCGTGTGCGGATCCATCATCGCCGCATGGTAGATGTGCTCGCGGTTCTCGCTCATCAGCGCCCGCACCGTCAGTTCCTGGACGTTGATGTTGGTGCGGATCAGCGCCGTCAATTGCGGCGGCAGGTCGCCTATATAGGTCGGCTGGATGCCGGAGGCATCGACCAGGCATGGCACTTCGGCGGCGCAGTCGCGGGGCAGCGAGGTGATGCAGCCATTGTTGCGGACATTGCCGTAGATCACCGACGGTTCGCCGGTCCAGACCGAGTTCATGATCGAGGAGGCATACTCCCTGGACTCCTCGACCTCGATGCGCTGGGCCGAGCGGTAGGCCTGCGCCTGGTCTTTCCAGCGCTCGATCTGCTCGATGCAGCGCTTGGGGTATTCGTCGAGCGGAATGCCGTATTTCTCGATCAGATCGGGGCGACCCTCCTTGATGAAATAGGGCGTGTATTCGGCGAAATGCTCCGAGCTTTCGGTGACGAAATAGCCGAGCCTGGTCAGCATCTCGTAGCGCACCTTGTTGGGGCAGCGCGGATTCCAGCCGGGTTTGGGCGCGCGGCCTTCGCGATAGGCGCGCACGAGATCCGGATAGAGGTCGCGGTAGGAGCCGTCGGGCTGGCGGTGCTCGAATTTCAGGTAGAAGGCCATGTGGTTGATGCCGGCCGAGCGGTAGCGGATGTCCTCGTAGGGAAGGCCGAGATCATGCGCCAGTTCCATCGCCGTGCCCTGCACCGAATGGCAGAGCCCGACCTGCTTGATAGTGGGGTATTTCTCCGAAATCGCCCAGGTGTTGATCGCCATCGGGTTGACATATTGCAGCATGATCGCTTCGGGGCAGACGGCGAGCATGTCCTCGCAGATCTTCCACAGATGCGGCACGGTCCTCAGGCCGCGCATGATGCCGCCGACGCCGAGCGTGTCGGCGATCGTCTGGCGCAGGCCGTATTTCTTCGGCACTTCGAAATCGGTGACCGTGCAGGGCTCGTAGCCGCCGATCTGGAAGGCGACGACGACGAAATCGGCCCCGGCAAGTGCCTTGCACTGGTCGGAATAGGTCTCGGCCTTCGCCTTCACGCCGAGCGTTGCGATCAGCTTGTTGACGACAATGGCGCTCTCTTCCAGCCGCTGCGGATTAATGTCCATCAGCGCGATCGTCGCGCCCGAGAGGGCTGGCCGCTGCAGCACGTCGCCGACAATGTTCTTCATGAACACGGTCGAGCCGGCGCCGATGAAAGTGATCCTGGGATGTCTTGCCATGCTAACCTCCGGCATATGTTCAAGCCACATCGAAAGCGGCTCGGACGAGCCGTTCGGTGTAGGCGGTCTTGGGTTTGGTGAGGACCTCGTCGACAGGTCCCTGCTCGACGATCTTGCCGTGCTGCATGACGATAACGCGGTGGCACAGCGCGCGCACCACCTTGAGATCGTGCGAGATGAAGAGGTAGCTAAGGCCGCGCTCGTCCTGCAGCTTGCGCAAGAGGTCGATGATCTGCGCCTGGACGGAGAGGTCCAGCGCCGATGTCGGCTCGTCGAGCAGGATGAATTCGGGCTCAAGCGCGATGGCGCGGGCGATCGCGACGCGCTGGCGCTGGCCGCCGGAGAATTCGTGCGGGAACCGCGACAGGATATCGCCCGGCATGCCGGCGCTGACCAGCGCCTCGCGCACCCGGTCGACCCGCTCGGCTCGCGTCGCGCCGATGCTGTTGACGATGAGCCCTTCCTCGATGATCTGGCCGATCGTCATGCGCGGATTGAGCGAGGAGAACGGATCCTGGAAGACGATCTGCATGCGCGAGCGCAACGGCCGCATCTCGTTGCGCGACAGGCCCTGGATCGGTTGGCCGTCGAAACGGATCTCGCCGCGCCTGGCGTCGATCAATCTCAGCAGCGCCTGGCCGAAGGTGGTCTTGCCGGAACCGGATTCGCCGACCAGCCCCAGCGTCTCGTGGCGGCAAAGCCTGAGGCCGAGATCGTCGACGGCGACCAGCTCGCGCCAGTCCGGCTTCAGGAAACCGCCGTGGCGCAGCATGAAGCAGACGCGCACGTCATTCGCCTCGAGGATGGCGCCGCTGCCCTCAGGAAGCGGTTGCGGACGTCCGCGCGGCTCCGAGGCGAGCAGCCGCTGCGTGTAGGGGTGCTGTGGGTCCGCAAACAGCCGTTCGGTGACGTTGTGCTCGCACATCGCGCCATGCTGCATGACATAAACATAGTCGGAGAATTTGCGCACCACGGTGAGATCGTGGGTGATCAGGATCACCGCCATCCGCAGCTCTTTCTGCAGATTGCGGATCAGGTTCAGGATCTGCGCCTGGACGGTGACGTCGAGCGCGGTGGTCGGCTCATCGGCAATCAACACGTCAGGATCGTTGGCCAGCGCCATGGCGATCATCACGCGCTGCCGCTGACCGCCCGAAAGCTGGTGCGGATATTGCTTGAGCCGCGCCTCCGGCTCGGGGATCTGGACATGCCGCAGCAGTTCGAGCGCCCGTGCCCAGGCCTGCCGGCGGCTCACCTTACGGTGCACCCGGATCGCCTCGACGATCTGGCTGCCGACCGTATAGATCGGGTTGAGCGAGCTCATCGGCTCCTGGAAGATCATCGAGATGCGGTTGCCGCGCAGCTTGCGCCGCTCGCTCTCGGGGAATTTCAGGATGTTCTGGCCGTCGTAACAAATGCTCGACCGGGGCGAAACGGTGGCCCGCCGCGACAGCAGCCCCATGACGGCGCGCGCCGTCACCGACTTGCCGGAACCGGATTCGCCGACGATGGCAATCGTCTCGCCGCGATAGAGCTGGAACGAGATGTCCTTGACCGCTTCGACAACACCGTGCTCGACCTTGAAGGCGACCTCGATATTGCGGGCATCGATGATGGGCTGGTCCTGGCGACCGTCATGGTCATGACGAACGGTCGGGGCGAAGGAATCGGCGAGTACGACGGTCATCCCAGCCACCTCAATACGGATCGACGGCGTCACGCAGGCCGTCGCCCAGCGCGTTGAAGGCAAAAACGGTGGCAAGCACGAAACCGACCGGCGACAGGATCCAGGGATAGGTGCCGATGACGGAATAGGTCGCGGTGTCCTGCAGCATCAGGCCCCACGAGATCAGCGGCGGCTTGACCGCGAAGCCGAGGAACCCGAGGAAGGATTCGAGCAGCACCACCGTCGGGATCGCCAAGGTGACGGCGACGATCACGTGGCTCATCACGTTGGGCAAGATGTGCTGCAGGACGATGCGCCGGTCAGTGGCGCCGACCGCCATGGCGGCGCGCACATATTCGATGCGCGCCAGCGCCAGCGTCTTGCCGCGCACCTCGCGCGACATCTGCGCCCAGCCCAGCGCCGACATGACGATGATGACGAAGGCGAGGAAGACGTTGGTCGGCGCGGTGACGGGGATCAGCGTCGTCAGCGCCAGATAGAGCGGCAGTTGCGGGAAGGCCAGCACCAGTTCGACGAAGCGCTGCATCCAGACGTCGAACCGGCCACCGAAATAGCCGGAAACCATGCCGACGGTGGTGCCGATGACGGTGATGATGAAGACGACGGTCAGCGCGATCATCAGCGAGACCCGCGAGCCGTGGATGGCGCGCGACAGCACATCGCGGCCGAACTTGTCGGTGCCGAGGAAATGTACAGGCTGGCCGTCCGTCGAAGCAAAGAAATGCCGGTCCGCCGGGATCAGCCCGAAGAGCTTGTAGGGCGCGCCCTCGACGAAGAAGCCAAGCAGCCTCGGATGGTCGTAGTCGGGGCCGACGACGGGCTGGAAGGTGACCGGATCGAGGTCGGCCGAATCGGCCAGCGCATAGACCCGTGGCCGCGCGACGAAATTGCCGTCCTTGTCGTGGAAGGAAGGCAGTTGCGGCGGGGCGAAGCCGACATCGGTAGCCTTCGGATCCATCGGTGCCAGGAATTCGGCGAACACAGCCATCACCAGCAGCAGCACGACGAGCCAAAGCCCTGCCATGCCGGTCCAGGAGCGCTTCAGCCGGCGCCAGACGAGCGCGACATAGCTCTCATTGCCGCGCGCCGGTTTGGCGACGATGGGTCCTTCGGCCGGCAGCGGCGGGGGTGATGGATCGCGGGCAAGCATCTAGCTCTCTCCGTATTGGCGGATGCGCGGGTCGAGCAGGACGAGCAGCATGTCGGCGATGATGTTGCCGACGATCAGCGTCGCCGACAGCACCATCATGAAGGTAGCGGTGACATAGACGTCGCCGACCGCCATCGAACCGACGATCGCCGGGCCGACGGTCGGCAACGCGAAGATGATCGCCGTCTCGATCTCGCCGGTGAGCATGTAGGGCAACACCACGCCCTGATACATGACGAGGGGATGCAGTGCATTGGGCACGGCATGGCGCATGACGACAGCGCTGCCGGTCAGACCCTTGGCTCTCGCCGTCTCGACATATTGCGCGTTGAGCGTATCCAGCAGATTGCCGCGCATGACGCGCATGTTGTAGGCGAGGCCGCCGAAAGTGGCGATCGCCACGACCGGCCAGACATGCTTGACCAGGTCGACGAACTTCGCCCACGACCACGGCGCGCCGCCAAATTGCGGCGAGAAGAATGAGCCGATTTCCGACACGTTGAACTGGAAGACGAGGAGATAGACGATGATCAGCGCCATCAGGAAGCGCGGCACGGTCATGCCGAGGAAGGAGATGGCCGAGAGCGTCGAGTCGATCCAGGTGTATTGCCTTGTCGCCGCCCATATGCCGAAGGTGATGCCCAGCACCGAGGCCAGCAGATGACAGACCAGCGCCAGGAGCAGCGTGCGCGGCAGGCGCTCGCCGACGACATCGGCCACCGGCTTGTTGTAGTAGAGGCTGTAACCGAAATCGCCGCGGGTGATGATGCCGCCGATCCAATTGAGATACTGGACGGGCAGCGGCTTATCGAGGCCGTGTTCGACGCGGTAGGCCTGCGCCTGTGCATCGGCCTCGGCGAAGGACGCGCCACCCTGGTTGATCAGCTGCGAACGGATGTAGTCGGCATAGTCGCCGGGCGGCGCCTGGATGATGGCGAAGGTGACGAGGCTCAGGATTGCGAGGACCGGAATTGCCGACGCTATGCGCATAGCCAAGAATCGCAGCATGGACGGTCGGCTTCCTCATTTCGCCGGACGCTCCCATTGAGGGTCGTTCGGAGGGTTGGTCTGTCCCGGCCGCGCCCGCGGCGCGACCGGGTCTCTCTTGGTCAGGGGAGGTAAACTTACATCGGGCCCTTGTCCCCGGGCTTGCCGGGAAGCTCCTGCGGGAACAATTCGTATTTCGCCTGCTTGCCGGCCGCGACGAAGACGCGTTCGCGGACAATCGAATCCTCGGCCCAGTTGAACATGAAGATCGGCGTGCCCTGCGGAATGTTCGAGAAGCGCTTGTTGACGATCAGCGCGCCGGGATATTCCGTCAGCCCGACATTGTAGACGTGTTCGGTCGAGATCTTCTGGAACTCTTTCATCAGACTGGCGCGTTTGTCGTTGTCCTCTGACGCGACGAACTTGTTGACGATGTCGACGAGGTCTTTTTCGAAAGGCATCAGGTCGACCTCGCCGCTTTCCGGCGCACGGTGATTCCAGCTGGTTTTCGGGCCGACGGGCGCAAGCTGTTCAGTGTTCTGCACGACCGAGGTCAGTTCCTGGTCGTTGCGCCGGATCAGCCAGTCGAAACGGCCGGAATATTGCGAGGCGTCGCGCTGGGTTCCGTTGAGGCCGTTCAGCACGACCCTCAAGCCCAGCTTTTCCATTTGCGCGACGACACCTTCGGCAAGGCTTTTGTCGGTGCCGTAGTCGTTGTTGACCAGCATCACGATCTCGACGTTCTTGCCGCCGGCGGTGCCGGCCGGGAAGTTCACGAAACCGTCGCCGTCGGTGTCCTTGAGGCCGGCCTTGGCAAGTTCGGCCTTGGCGCCCGCGAGGTCGAACGGATAGTAGACGGTCGACTTGCGGTCATAGAAGCTGGTGCCCGAGGAGAAGCCGCCGGGATAGATGGCGGTGAACGGCCCCTTGACCAAGGAGGCGCCCAGCGCCTTGCGGTCGAGCGCCATGGTGACGGCCTTGCGGAAGTCCTCATTGCGGTTCAGCTCACGAACTGCCTGGCTTCGCTCGTCCGGGTTGCCCCAGCCATTGGCGGAATAGTTCATGCGCAGATTGTAGCCGATGAGGCGTGGACCGAAGGCGAGCCGTGCCGGCGCGTTCGCTTCAGCGGCGCGCTTCAGCGAGGCGACAAAGTTTTCCGGCTGCTCGAGGTTGGAGAAGTCGCCCGAGCCGGCGACCGCCTGGACGTCGCGGTCGGCCCAGGTCGACAGCTTGTATTGCAGTTCGTTGAGATAAGGCAGCTGGTTGCCCTTCTCGTCGACCTTCCAATAGTAGGGGTTGCGGCGCATGACGATGATGTCGTCCGGCCGGTATTCGACCGGAACCCAGGCGCCCATCACCGGCATGTTCATATATTCCGGCGGGAAGGCGTTCTTGAACTGGTCGTAGGTGTTCTTCGAATATTTCGGATGCTGCGGCTTCAGTATGTGCGCGGGGCCTGGGCAGAAGGTGCCGTAGGCCATGGCGTAGAGGTATTGTTTCGGGAAGGCTTCCTTGAACGTCCACTCGACAGTGTAGTCGTCGATCTTCTTCAGCGTCGTGCCGACGCCGAAGGTTTCCGGCGTCGCGCCATTGAGCGGCGAGACGTTCGGGTCGACCACCTCGTCATCCCAATAGAACATGACGTCGTCAGCGTTGAAGGCCACGCCATCGGACCATTTGGCCCCCTCGATCAGATGCATGGTCAGCTTGTGGCCGTCCTTCGACCACTCCCAGCTTTTGGCGAGGTTCGGCAGCGGCTCGGTGTCCTTGGCTTCGACCTGGAACAGCGGCGCCGTGCGCGTCAGGCATTCGGAGAGGCCGATATCGATGCCGCCCCAGCCTTGCGTCTGGCCGGCGCCATAGTTCCAGCCTTCCGGCCGGCCGCCGATGACATGGCGCATGGTGTCGCCATAGACGCCGACGCCGTCAGGCATGTTGGCCGTCTTGAAGACCAGCGGCTCCTTCGGCAGCCTGTCCTTCACCGGCGGCAGCTTGCCGGTCTTCACGTATTTTTCGGTCACCCAATCCGGCTCGTGATATTCCGGCAGGGCCTTGAACTCCAGGATGGAGTCGCGCGCGACGTATTTGATCTTGCCCTCGGCCGGAAAGGTCGCCGGCACCGGCGGGACTGTCGGCTCTGAAGCGAAAGCGTTGAGTGCCGGAACCGAGACGCTCAGCGCCAGTCCGGCGGCAATGCCAATGCTGCGTAGGTTTCTCATAATCTCCTCCCTCATGTTCAGACGTTTTCTGCTGCTCGTCTTCTGCCCGAAACTGGCTGCGGTGGACCTGCCTCCCGTGTGTCCGCCGCGCCCGGATTTTTCAGCCGGCCTGTTTGAGCGCGGCTTTTTCGGCACGCAATTCCTCGATCGAGCGCACGTTTCGCCGCGCAGCACCGGCCCATTCACGGGTCTTGACCGCGGATTTCGACAGCCGCTCCTTGGCGGCCGGAACCGCATGCGCATATTGCGGCAGCCATTGAGCCTGGGCGACGACCATCTCGTCCACCATCTGCCAGACTTCCTCCGGCGTCGACACCGCACCGACCAGAGGGTCGTGCAGCACGGCGAGCTTCAGGAGATCGATGTCGCCTGATATCGCGGCATGGACCGACATGCGCTGGACGTTGATCGAGGACATGCAGGTGGCCGCACAGGCTTCCGGCAGCGTGATGCCGGCGGCCATGTTGATGCCGAAACGGTCGACGAAGCCGGGCGACTCGATGATGGCGTCCTGCGGCAAATTGATAATCACCCCATTGTTCCTGACGTTGAAGTGGCCGCGATAGACGCGGTTGGTCTCCAGCGCCTCCAATATGTGGCTGGCATGCTCGTTGGAGCGCTTTTCCGGATCGATCGGCTTCGACGCCGCTTCGAGGAATTGCGGATACTCCGTCTCGAACCAGTTGCGGGTTTCGGTGGAGTAGCGGAGATAGCCGCCGGTCTCGCCATGGATCCAGTCCGACATGTCGATCCAGCGCGTGATCTCGTCGGGGCGCTTGCGGTACCAGGGCAGATATTCGGAGAGATGGCCGTTGCTCTCGGTCGAATAGACGCCGAAGCGCTTCAAGACATCGATGCGCAGCTTTTCCTGCTGCGAATAGACCGGATGCGCCTCGAAGGCGGCGATCAGCTCATCCTTGCCGATCCTGCGGCCATTCAGCCGCAAATCGATGAACCAGGTCTGGTGATTGATGCCGGAACAGACATAGTCGAGCTCGTGCCTGGACTTCGCACCCAGCACCTCGGCGATCTGCTCGGCGCCATGCTGGACGCCGTGGCAGAGGCCGACCGTGTCTACCTTGCCGTATTCGATCGCCGCCCAGGTGTTCATGGCCATCGGGTTGGCGTAGTTGAGGAATTTGGCGCCCGTCGCGGCGACCTCACGTATGTCCTTGCAGAAGTCGAGGATCACCGGGATGTTGCGCTGACCATAGAGGATGCCACCGGCGCAGATTGTGTCGCCGACGCACTGGTCGATGCCATATTTCAACGGAATGCGGATGTCGTCGGCATAGGCCCCCAGACCGCCGACCCGCACACAGCTGATGATATAGCGCGCGCCTTCGAGCGCCCTGCGGCGATCGGTTGTCGCCGTCACCCTCGTTGGCAATCCGTTCGCCTCGACGACCTTGTCGAGGATCGCCTTGATCATCCCGAGATTGTGTTCGCTGAGGTCGGTCAGCGCGAATTCGACATCCCTGAATTCGGGCACGCACAGGATGTCCGTGAACAGTTTCTTGGTGAATCCGACACTGCCGGCACCGATGATAGCGATTTTGAAACTCATCTCCCGCACCTCATCCTATTCCAGTGACAGGCCGGGAGTGACAGGGGGGCGGTCGCAGCCACATGCCATTGCATGTGTGCGAGACAAGCCGGATTCTGGCCTGTCGACCTCCCTGTCCGCTCCTCGCCTGCGGATCTCTCTCGCTTTTCGAGGGGGATTATGCCCTTATTCACGAGCGCGACCAGAGAAGGATTATGCTTTCAAGGGTAATTTTGTGCTACGAGATTTGATCGCCAACGGACAGTCGATGCGCACGATCTCGCTGCCGCGCGGCCGGCAGCGCCTGCATGCCATGCCGACAAGCACCGGCTATGAGGTGCGCGAGGACGAGATCTATGACTGGGACGGACGCAAACGCGGCCAGACGCCGTTCACCGTGCTCCAGCACACGATCAGCGGCACCGGCCGGCTGCGCTACGAGAACCGCAACTACCGCCTGCAGGAGAACGACACGCTGCTGGTGCTGGTGCCGCACAACCACCGCTATTGGCTGGCGAGCGACGAGCGCTGGGAATATTTCTGGATCTCGATGAACGGCGAGGAGGCGCTGCGCATCCACAAGTCGATCCTCAGCATCTCCGGTCCGGTGTTCCGGCTTAAGCCGGCTACGATCGACCACCTTGCCGATTGCAGCCTGCGCCTCATCAAGGGGGCGGCCTCAGCGGGTGCCGCGTCCGCTATCGCTTACGAGGCGGCGATGGCGCTCTATGACGATGTCTTCGGCTCACATGCCTTTGCCGAAAAACAGAGCGCCATGCAACCGGTCATCGACCATATCAACGCCAATCTCGACAAGCCGCTGCCGGTGGCGGAGCTCGTCCAGATCAGCGGCCTCAGCCGGGCTCATTTCTCGCGCTGCTTCGCAGAGAGCGAAGGCCTGCCGCCCGCTGAATTCGTGCTGCAGCAGCGCCTGCAGCGGGCGGCGAAGCTGTTGACCAAGGCGGACTTCCTGCCGGTGAAGGAAGTCGCCATCCTGTGCGGCTTCGAGGATGCGAACTATTTTTCGAAGGTCTTCCGCCGCCTCTACGGCACCACGCCCAGCCAGTTCCGCACCACCGGCATGTATGCCAGTCTGCGAACGCCGGCCAGACGCGGCGTCAGGGTATCGGACGACGAGATATGATGCCGCTTTGAGGCCTGTTCCATCAGGCCGCGTGCAGGTTGCCGCCGTCCAGCCACTCGAGATCGGCAGGCGAAAGCGCGATATCCAGCGCCCGCAGGCTGTCCTCCAGCTCGCCCAGCGTGCGCGGCCCGATCAGCGGAACCGACGGGAAAGGCTGGTTGAGCACATAGGCCAGCGCAACGTGGATCGGGCTCTTGCGCAGCCGCGCGGCGAGCTCGATGGCGCGGTCGCGGCGGCCGAAATTGCGCTCCGAATACCAGACCCGCACCAGTTCCTCGCTGTCGTGCCTGTCGCGCCCGGCGCGCTCGGTGAAGAAGCCACGGCCCTGGCTCGACCAGGCGAAATTCGGCATCTGCCTGGATGTCAGCCAGGCCTTCCAGTCGTCGGTGGAAGAGGCGACACAACCCGCCCAGATCGGCTCCAGCATTTCGGCCAGCGAAAAATTGTTGGAAAGCGCGCCGGGCTTCTGCTTGCCGGTGCGCTCGGCATAGGCAATCGCCTCGTCCATGCGCTGCATCGTCCAGTTCGAGCCGCCGAACGGGCCACGGATGCGACCGGCCTTCACCTCACGGTCCATGGCATCGACGAACTCGCCGACCGGCACATCCGGATTGTCGCGGTGCATGAAATAGATGTCGACATGGTCGGTCTGCAGGCGATCGAGCGACTGGGCAAGCTGCTTGCCGATCACGTCGGGATAGCAGAGCGGAGAATGCGCGCCCTTGGCGATGATCACCGACTGCTCGCGCACGCCGCGGCTCTGCAACCACTGGCCAAGCAGTGTCTCGGTGTAGCCGCCACCGTAGACATAGCCGGTGTCGAAGAGATTGCCACCGGCCTCGAAGAAGGCATCGAGCAGGATCGAGCCCGAGGAGAACGTGCGGAAATCCTCGAAGCCGAGCGCCACCACCGATGCCGGCTTCGCCAGGCCCGGAATGGCGCGCTTGCCGATCGCCGTGCCGCCCGACCGCAGAGGCCGGCCGGAGATGGTGCTGGTGCGCAGCGGGGCCTTTTCGATCTCGTACTCCAGCCCGACGGCAGCGCGCCATCTGTCGAGCACGCGCAAGGTGCCGAGACTGTCGGCCCTATCCATGCCCGGCCAGGCGAACTCCTGCCGGCCGGCAAGTATGGCCTCGCCGGCGCCGTCGACCTCGAAGGAATAGACATGGCGCTTTTCATCGACGCTGATCGTCTCGCGCGAACCGTCGGCGCCGATCACGTCGATCCGGCCGAGGCCGACATCGCGATTTCCGCCGGCGAACCAGAAGTCCGGCACTTCGATGCGGCCCTTGGTGCCGAGGATGCGCAGCACATTGTCCTGGTTCAGCGAGATGCTGCAGGAAACCTCGGCGACGATGCCTCCGGGAAAATGCAGCAGCGCCGAGGCCCATTCGTCGACGCCGGACTGGCCAAGATGAGCGGTACCAACCACCTTGTCGGGCTCGGCGAAAGGTTGTCCCGATGCCGCCCCGGCAATCAGCCGCGCCATCGAGACGGTATAGCCGCCGACGTCCAGTATGCCGCCGCCGGCGGAATCATTGGCATAGAGACGGTGTTCCGGCATGAAGCCCGGCATGGCGAAGCCGAAGCTCGACTTGATCATCCTGACCTCGCCGATGACGCCCGACCTGATCAGTTCCACCAGCTTCAGAGTCTGCGGGTGCAGCCGGTACATGAAGGCTTCGCCGAGAAAAGTGCCGGCCTTGCGCGCGGCATGGAACATGGCGTCGGCCTCGAAGGCGGTCAGTGCCAGCGGCTTTTCGCACAGCACGTGCTTGCCCGCTTCCGCAGCCCGGATCGCCCATTGCGCGTGGCCGGGATGCGGGATCGCAATGTAGACGGCATCGATGTCGGGATCCGCAAGCAGCGCTTCATAACCGTGGACGATGCGGGCGCCGGGAAATTTCCCGGCAAGGCCCGGCTTGTCGGGATTGCGCGCGCCGATGGCTACCAGTTTTCCGGTGCGCGAAGCGGCCAGGCCGCCGGCGAACGCCTGGGCGATGCTGCCCGGGCCGAGAATGCCCCAGCGAATGGGCGTGGTTGCGGTCATTGTCATTCTCCTTGAAGGCTGGAAGGGGGCAGCCGGTCAGCGCAGCCGCAGCCCTTTTTCGTCGAACAGGTAGGATTTGCGGATGGAAACGGTGACCTCGGACGTCGTGGGAACCTTCGCCGCGTCGCGTTGGATCACCACGTCTTCGCCATGGGCCGTTCGGGCGTAGAGAAAGCTCGTGCCACCGAGATGCTCGACCACGTCGATGGCGACGACAAGGTCGGTGCCACCTTCCCCGGCACTGCCGAAATGCTCGGGCCGCACACCTACGATAACCTTGCTGCCCGCTTCCGGCGCGGCGCCGGCCAGCGGCTGGGTGATACGGGTTTTCTCCTGGCCCGCAAGCTCGACCACGACCCCACGCGCATCGTGCCCGACGATTTGCGCCTTGATGAAGTTCATTTTCGGCGAGCCGACAAAGCCGGCCACGAACAGATTGTCGGGATCGTCATAGAGATCGAGCGGCCGGCCGATCTGCTCGATATGCCCGGCGCGCAGCACGACGATCCGGTCGGCGAGCGTCATCGCCTCGGTCTGGTCGTGCGTGACGTAGATCATCGTGGCGCCGAGTTCCTTGTGCAGGCGCGAGATCTCGACGCGCATCTGGACGCGCAGTTCGGCGTCGAGATTGGACAGCGGCTCGTCGAACAGGAACACTTGCGGCTCGCGCACGATGGCGCGGCCGATGGCAACGCGCTGGCGTTGGCCGCCGGAGAGTTTCTTCGGGCGCCGGTCCATCAATTCGCTGATGCGCAGGATCTCGGCCGCGCGCTTCACCCGCCGGTCGGTGTCGGCCTTGGGATTGCCGGTCATGCGCAGCCCGAAGGAGAGGTTTTGCTCGACGCTCATATGCGGATAGAGCGCATAGGACTGGAACACCATGGCGATGCCTCGATCGGCCGGCTCGACATCGTTGACCAGTTTGCCGCCGATGGCAATCTCGCCGCCGCTGATGTCCTCGAGCCCGGCGATCATCCTGAGCAGGGTCGACTTGCCGCAGCCGGACGGACCGACGAAGACGACGAACTCGCCGTGCTTGATGTCGATGTTGGCGCCATGGACGACTTCGAAGACGCCGAAGCGCTTGACCACATTGCTCAGCGTAACGGTTGCCATGCTGCCTCTTACTTGACTGCGCCGGCGGCGATGCCGGCGATGAAATGGCGCTGCAGGAGCACGAAGACGATCAGCATCGGCACGGTGAGCATCACGGCCCCTGCCATGATGCCGCCCCACGACACTTTGGTGAGGCCGATCAGCGTGCCGAGCGCCACCGGCGCCGTCATCGAACCCGGCTGGCTGTTGATCAAAAGCGGCCAGAGATAATTGTTCCAGGAGGCAAGGAACAGGATGATGGCGAGCGCGGCCAGCATCGGCCGCGCCAGCGGCAGCGCGACGAAGAGGAAGATACGCCACTCCTTCACGCCTTCGACACGGGCGGCGTCGAACAGATCGTCCGGCATCATCGAAAAACTTTGCCGCATGAACAGCACGCCGAGCGAATTGAAGAGCGGCGGCACGATCAGCGCCACCCAGGTGTTGGCGAGTTGGAAGTCGCGCGCCACCATGATGAATTGCGGGATCAGCACCACCGCATAGGGAAGCGTGATGGTGCCGAAGATGATGCCGACAACCACACCTTTGCCGAAGAACTGGTAGCGGGCCAGCGCCCAGCCGGCCATCGACGTCAACAGCACCGACAGGAAGGTGTAGGTCACCGCCACCGAGACGGAGATGCCGATGGCGCCGACGAAATTGGTGTCGCGCTGCAGATTGTTGAAATTGTCGACGAAATTGCCGTGCGGCAAAAGCTCGATGCCAGGGCTGAAGATGCCGTTGTCGGGCATGGTCGAGAACACCACCATCATCCACAGCGGGAACAGCCAGATCAGCGCCAGCGGGGTGAGGAAAAGATGCAGCGCGATGCTGCGCCTCAGGCGGGCGGAGGAGAGCGAACTCATTGCTTTTCCCTCGTCAGCCATAGTTGCACCAGCGTGATCGCGATCGCCAGCGCCGCCATGGTGTAGGCGACAGCCGAGGCATAGCCGAAATTGAGCGAGCGGAACCCCTGGCGGTAGAGCAGCAGGCCGAGCGTCTCGGTGCCGCCGCCCGGCCCGCCGCGCTCGGTGATCAGGAAGGGCTCGGTGAACAATTGCATGGTGCCGATGATCGACAGCACCAGGCAGAACACGATGACCGGTTTCAAGAGCGGCAAGGTGATGTAGAAGAACTGCTTGAGCTTGCTGACGCGGTCGAGCGTCGCCGCCTCGTAGACATCCTCGGAGATGGATTGCATGCCGGCCAGAAGGATGATGGCGTTGTAGCCGGCCCAGCGCCAGGTGACCGCGATCATGATCAGCGCCATGGCCGGCGTGACATTGGAGAACCAGTCGATCTTGGGCAGCCCGACGCTGTTCAGGAGCTTGTTGACGATGCCGAAGTCGAGACTGAACATCAGCCGGAACACCGCCGAATAGGCGACCTCGCCGACGACGACCGGAGCGAAGAATGCAAAGCGGTAGAGACCCCTCGCCTTCAAGAGCGGCGAATTCAAAAGCACGGCCATCACCATGGCCAGCGCGATCATCACCGGCACCTGGATGACGAGGATGAGCAGCGTGTTCTTCAGCGCGTTGAAGAAGGCCGGATCGCCGATCAGCCGGCCCCAGTTGAAGCCCGGCGCGAAACGCCAGGGCACGGTGCGTGTCGCCTGGAAGGAGATCATGAACGACGAGATGATCGGCCATACCCAGAAGACGGAGAAGATCAGCAGATAAGGCGCCAGGAAACGATAGGCCGTGGCGTTGCGGTTTCGCATCCTGCTGCTCCTCCCTCATATCCGGTGTTTCAGACAAGCTCGCAGGCGCAGAGTCCGGGCGGCAAGAGTCGTCCCGGACCCCGTCCCTGGGAGGTTATGATTTGACCGGCAATCCGGTCGCCGCCGCGATCTGTTTTGCGGCGTCGTCGAGTGCCGCCTTGGCGTCGGGATAGCCTCCGGCCAGATATTTGGTCTGCACCGCGCGGACGATGATTTCGGCATCGCTCTGGAACTGCGTGCCGCGGCTGGGGACGACCTTGGGCAAGGTGCCCAGAATATCCTTCCATACCGCCTGGCCACCCCAATAGGGCAGGCCTTGGCTGACGTAGGGGTCATCCAGCGCCGAGACCAGCGAAGGGACCAGGCCGAACTCCTTCAGCATGGTGATCTGGCCTTCATTGGTTCCGAGGGTGTATTTCAGGTATTCGTAAGCCGCTTCCTTGTTCTTCGAGGCCGAGGTGATTGCCAGCGACGAGCCGCCGAGATTGGCGGCGCGGGGACCGTCGGCCGTCAGGCTCGGCATCAGATAGACGCCCCATTTGCCGTTCTCGCCGGCTGATTCGGTGCGGATGGTGCCTTCATACCAGCCGCCATACACTTGGGTGGCGACAGTGCCCGCCGTGTTATTGGTGATCTTGGTGCCCCAGTCGGCGGACGACACGATGCCGGCGTCCTTCATCTCCTTGACCTTGGTCAGGGCGTCGACGCATTTGGGTTCGCTGACCGTGATCGACTGGCCATCCTCGGCGAAATAGGCGCAGCCCTGCTCGTTGGAGATCATGCGGAAGAATTCAGTGTCGCCGTTGAAATCGGCATTGGTCATCGAGACGCCCGGATTGGCGGCCTGGATCTTCTTGCCGGCGGCGATGAAATCGTCCCAGGTCTTGATCGATGCCGGATCCACCCCAGCCTTCTCGTAGAAGTCGCGGCGATAGAAGGCGGCGACCGGGCCGGAATCCCACGGCATGGCATAGGCCTTGTCGCCGACCTCGAGCTCGGTGCGCTTGAAATCGGGGAATTTCTTCTGGTCCTCGGCACTGTAGCCCAGCGTATGCAGGTCCACGAAGCAGTCGGGGAACTGGCTCCAGTAATTCTCGGCTTCGCCATTCTCGATGGTGACGATGTCGGGCAGGCCGACGCCGCCGGCCGCACAGCCGGCGATCGACTTGTCGTAGGTCGGCTGGTTGCCGAGATCCTGAACCGTGACCTTGATGTCGGGATGCAGCTTGTTGAAGCCGGCAACCGTCGCCTTCAGCGACGAAGCGGCGACATTCCAGCTCCAGATGGTGATTTCGCCGGACTGCGCAAAGGCCGGGGCTGAGCCCAGGGCAAGCGCGAGCGCGGCGCAGGTCAGTGTGATGCGCATTGAAATCCTCCCATTTCATTTGCTCTCTCTGCGAGCGTGGCTACACTATTCGGCGCGGAAGGCTTGTCGCCGACAAAGGGAATACGGAATTGGCGGAAAGTAAGATGCGGGAGCGGCCGTTTTACCAGCCAGGGGCCAGCAGCGTGGAAGGCCTGCCGCTGCTCCTGCAGATGTTTCACACCGCTCCGCTGGTGATGCTCAAGCCGCACTGGCATGCCCAGGTCGAGGTGAATTTCATCGTCCGCGGCAGCGTGCACTACCGCATGAACGAGCACGAAATCTCGCTTTCGGCCGGCGAGATGTGCTTCTTCTGGGGTGGCCTGCCGCACCAGATGGACGATCTCAGCGACGACGCCATCTATGCCGGCGCGCATCTGCCGCTGGTGCATTTTTTCCGCCTGCATCTGCCGGCGGACGTGCGCCACCGGCTGATGACGGGTGCGACGCTAGTGACCAGCGCCACCGACCAATCCGACAACGACAATTTCGCCCGTTGGAACAGCTATGCCCGCTCGGGCGATCCGGCCAAGGCCGAGCATGCCGTCAACGAGCTTCTGCTGCGGCTGGAGCGGGTGCGGTTCGAGCCCTACCGGCTGGTGCCCGAGACGGCGGCCGGGCAGGAAGCCGGCAGTGCCTTCGACCAGCAATCCTCCCGCAATGTCGGACGCATGTGCGACTTCATCGCCGAGAATTTCCTCTACGACATCGATTGCATGAACATAGCGGCGGCCGCCGACATCCATCCCAAATACGCCATGAGCCTGTTCAAGAAATCGACCGGCATGACGCTCAACGAATATGTCAACCTTCTGCGGCTGAGCTACGCGCAGGCATTGCTGATGCATCAGGATGCCAACGTGCTGCGCGTCGCCATGGACTCCGGCTTCGGCTCGCTCAGCGCCTTCAACAAATCCTTCCGCAAGCTGGCCGGCATGACGCCCTCCGACTTCCGCAAGGGTGTGGCCGGCGCAAGGTAGAGTGAGGGCTCGTTGCCGCCTTCCCATCGATACGAATGCATTGCGGCATCTCGATCATTGCCTAACGACGGATCCCGCAGTTGCTACGGCCCCGGGACGGAGGCAAAAAAGGCCGGAAGGGCCCAGCCCTCGCGCCATAACGGCAATGAAAGCGCCTGAGGAAGCCAGCCTTTCCACAGCCTCGCTTTTCCAGCCGGAAATCGCCACCTAGGCGCTGGACAGGCTAAATTCCCGTGCTATAACCCACGCGCTTTCAAGGGGCGCCCCACGGTGCCTTCATGAAATCCGGTTCACGCGTTTTCGTTTGCCGGAACAGGCCCAGATAGCTCAGTTGGTAGAGCAGCGGACTGAAAATCCGCGTGTCGGTGGTTCGAATCCGCCTCTGGGCACCATTCCCCTGGTGAAAATGCTTTATTTCCAGTAGGATATTGGACCTTGACGGATTTCCATCCACCCGAGTGTCCACCTTAGAATGCTTCGTTGGGCAACCCTGTGAGGATCGCGTCCCAGCCTGTACCATGACGGTCTAGGCGGGTCATCAGATTGAGCCAATCCCACTTGCCCTATCAATCTAACTGTTTGCCCTTGGTCTCAACGCGCCATCATCGCAGATAGATTCGTTTTCGGTAAAATTCGGAAATGAAATGAACTTGGCGTACCAAGTCGAGTAGCCTAATACAGAGGCTGCACGAGCCGAATAAGCGCATGCTCGAAATGAGTGATGGCGCCCGCTTTTCAGTAGTTGTGGCTGGGGGCTGCCAGCTTCAAGTCGGGAGACGGTACTCGAAAGCGAGCGCGCTTAGACGGTCGTCCTCGAGTCTCCAGGGTGAGAATACAGCCAGATCACCACCTTTCGGGCTGGTCTCTCCATCCAACAACCTTATCCCATGCACCACCAATAGGGCGTTCCGGGGATGGCTGGCACGATGGAGTGCGACCTCATTTCGCGTGAGGAGCACGCTGGTTAATCCCCCCGTCGTCCCCTTGACCTCAATAACCCAATCTTCACCGCCGCGCCGGGCGCGGAAGTCACAACTGTCGGTGGTCGAGACGTTCTTGTATTCGAAACCTTCGTCTCTTAGCCATCGCTCCGCGATCGTCATGGCGTGAAGTTCGACTAGCTTTCGCATTGGCGCGCTTAGGCGCCCCTGGCCCTTAGAGCGATCCTTAGTGGGCGAGGCCAATTTCTCCAGGTCATCATGAAGTCCCTGCATCTCCGCGCTGATGCTGCCGGGGGCGATACCGGCCTCCTGTGCCGCGTACAGCTTGGCCAACGGGCCCATGAAGCGCACTAGGTCCGCAAACAGCACATCATCGGTCGGGATGCGCCCTCTCGGATAGAACTTTGAAGCTACTGTTGTGCGCTCGTAGCCGCGAGCAAGATCGAAAGTCCCGAGTTCTACGCCAAGGCGAACACCAGGATCGGCCCCAAACTCGGCGCCAAGGACGCTCGCCGCCCATCTCATGAGTTCGGCAACTTCGGCATCACTGCGATTGACGAAGCCAGTGCCAACGATCTGTGTGGAACCGTGACTAAGGCAAAGCGATACGCCAGATCCATCGGGATGGAAGAGGTAGACCACGTACCAGCCACTTGTCGCAGAGGGCGAACGAGAGGTCGAGAACCAGCGCACCCACGGGATGCGAGACATTTGGCCCTGATTGTCCTTTCCCTCAGCTTTGGCGTCCAGGCCGAACTTGCCGAGTGCAGCTTGTAGCGCGGTCCTACGAGCCTCCATTTCTGCCGGCAGTGTCCTCCGAATTAGGATACCACGCTGCTCCATTTCGGGCGTCTGGTTCGCGGAGTACTTTGCTTGGAGCCCAACAATCTCTTGCAGTGTTTCTCGCACACCGTTTTCCCCGCCGCCATTTATCTCTTCGATCGTCGCCAACCGGCGGCAGCGGCTTCCGCTTCGGTGCAGAACCATCTTTCGCCCTTGGCTTCAGTGATTTTCGTCACGCTATAATACTTCTGTCCCAGCACGTGATAGATGCGTTCGCCGTCTGCTGAAATGTTGCCTTTGATAGTGCAGCCGGAGTTGCCGTCGCCGGTTGCAAAAAGCGGTGCAGTTGGCGTTTGTGCGTCGTCGCTACGCTGCGCTCGCCAGTCCCATGGCGCTTGAAACGATCCTACCCACAAACCAACCTTTGCCGCCTTGGCTTTCGCCTGTGGCGCTGCATATGCGCCGTTGCTGTACTTGGGCCAATCTAGCGCCTGGCCGTGTTCAACCATCCATGCGGCCACGCTCGCGCCATCCGCTCGCGTGCAGTCGCCGACAAACCTCCCGTAGCGATCCCATGTGATGAACGCGCATTGGACGGGCTTAGAGGTAGCTAGGAAGCCGTCCAGGGCTTCTGCGGAGCGTCGTCCACAGGGATATTCGAAGCCCTTTGCGTCGTCACAGTATTGGCGGCTCTCCGGTGCGTCGATTCCGTTGAAGCGGATACGCTGCCCGTGGATTTCGATCGTGTCGCCGTCGATGACAGACGCCACGCCGGCAATCGCTACTGGCTTTAGCTTGATGATGTTCTGTAGGTTGATTTCTGGCAGCGATCCACTGTTGTGCATGACGAATTGAGTTACCAAGGCAGAAGTTGCGGCTACCGTCACCAGCACGAGGCGAATCGGCACGCTTGCCCATCTTCTGGCGCGGGAGTGCTTCGCGCCGGTACGCCGCCGCCATTGGTCAGAGCTGTTGTCGTAACGGGATCTATCCAATTCCGTGCCCAAACTCGATTTCGCTATTGCTCTTCGCCAAAGAACACCTTTCGCGTGGCTGGGTCTTGTGCAACGACACAATTCAACCCGTCGTCAAAATCGGCGAAGCCAGCGGCCATGTCCGGACCGTTCATCAGGCATCTCTTATAGAGAGCTTCAAAAGCGGATTGATCGGGCAGGGCCGCCATGCCCTGGACAAGCCGTGCAACGGCAATCGACTGCTTCGCCCGACATTGCTTGTATGCTTCACTTTCCGTGTTTTGATACCTGTGCAAACAAAGCTTATCGGCCATTTCGAATAACCGCTGCATCGAATTGCCTTCGGCCGTAGCCGTACCATTCATTATGGTGCCAACCACACTAGCCAAAGCCGCTGCGGTAAAATGCAAACGCAAATGCATGCAGCTACCCCCAAAACCCCGAGCACGATAATGAGCGCTCTGCATGTTATTGTCGAATCCGCTATTGGAAGGATTGGGAGAGGGTAGACAACATGGTTTCGCTTCCTTTCGAAAGATCGGGAGAATGGCATTTTTGTACGGCATTCGATGAACAGCGGCGGGTCGCCCTCGAAGGGTCGCCAGGATTCCCCGATATAGCCGACGCAATTTGTCGTAATATTCTGCCTACCGCCAAACCGAGCAAAGAGCCTGCAAACGATGAGCGGCTAAAAGATTGCTGGCGTATCAAGTTTGTGTTCTCGGTGCCTCCTGTTACTTTTGACAGGTTCTTCAATGGTCCTTGCGGCATTCGAGCTCAATTTCTCAATGATGCCGAGTTAGGTCGCTGCGCGAATTCACATATGGTGATGATGCTTCGTCCAAAGGTGCTCCGTGCTTTGGAAAGTGAGCATACGCTGCGAACGGATGGCCCGGGGCAATGGTCGGCGTCCGGCTCAATTGATGGTCTATCTTCCAAGGTGTGGATTAATGAACTGTCGGTGCATTGCAATAGTCGAGACTTGGCGATAGCCCGACGGGAAGCTGCTGCAGGCCAAAACGGTACAGACAGCAGGGGGCTTTGCGCGCCTACCGGAACGGAGTTGGTGTTGTTCGGCGCGTGGATAAATCCTGACGGCGTTGAGATGGTGTTGCCGGAGAAGATAAAACGCCACGATGAGATCCACCTTCGCGGTTATTCCTAACTCGTTACCTTCTAGGAAATCCTCACCGGCCCTTCATGCTGGCAACCGGCGAAGAAGCAAGGCCCGCTCAACGATGAGCAGCAAACATTCAAACAGATGCGAAACGACGTATTCGCGGCGAACGGTTGGTGGATTCGGTTGGTCGCTTCGAAAGCGCCTATAATTCAACGATTGCGGCGGATGGGTTGTCCGCCCGTCAAGACCGGCAAGCCTGACAGATGCTGGATTTCTGAAAACTCACTCACCAAATCGCACTCACCAATGGGTAGACGCGCCAGATGATGCGGCAATGAGCGTTCTAAAGCTGCGCTTGGAGCTTCGGGTTTAGCCGATTTTTGGCAACAGTAAGCTTGGCGGCGGCCGAATAGAAATCCTTCAAAGCCATTACATCAGTGGCCTGCTGTGCCACCGCGTTCATAGCCAAAAGGCTCTGTTTATAATCTTCCAACTCTCGCTTGGCGGTGGCATCAAGAAGCGGCTCAAGAGACCGTGCCCTCGCGTACTGCTGATTTAGGTTTTCGATCAGCTTGCTTCTTGTATCTGTGCTCACGGCCTTATCTGCGAACATCTCAGTCGTGAACGCCCCAGCGAACATCTGAAAGTCAACCATTGAGTCGATCATGCGTTGAATTTGCTGGGCGCGCTGATCGTTCACCCGAAGGCGCTCTTCAAAAAGGTGTGTGCCAACTAATGTCAGGATCAAAGCTGCCGCGCCTGTTATGGCCAGAATCCAGCGCGGCGTCTCAGTTTCCTGCCACCATCCTAGAGATATGATGGGAATGAATTTCGCGCTCATTTTGTCAGCCTGTCCCCCTTTGGGGCTTGCTCGGCCGGCTTCGCTTCGACCCCGGAACTTATTTGGGTTCGCTTCCGTGCCTGCGCTTCGATTGTACAGAGTTCTTGCCAGCGCTGGTAGCCCATAGCGACCATGTCTTCCATGACCTCCTCCTGAATGTCGCTGACGCATTCTGATGAAATTTGGCTACTGTCGGCGCTATTTTCAATAACAATCGGAATTTTGTGGATGTCGGCTGCTGACGACGAAAGAGCGGACAGAGCCATGAAGACACCAGCAACAAGGGGGATAATGTTTTTTGAGTATACAACGATGTGTCCAGGTGAATTTATTGAAATACGTTGATCGGGGATATCCTCAGAAAACCCTAACTGCGAAACTACAATTGATATTGCCGTTGTAGATATATCACCAATATTACCCTCTTGATTGTTCTCGTGAAGTGCAGCAGCATATAGGACGATTTGCTGGAAGAGGAAATTGTCTAAAGAAGAGAATTCTTCCGACCGTACATTGAATTTGCAAACAAAATTTCCATCATAATAGTATCTCTCGTACATGATATCAAAAATATCTGTAAAATAGTTCTTTTCTATCTGCCTGACGGGATTCGGGCTAGGAATCTTGCGCTCAAGCCACGACGGTATTTCTCCGCGAGGCACCGTTGCCATCCACCGGACTTTTCTCGCGGGGATCAACTCATCCTGATACTGAGGCACCGAAATCAGTGTAGGGTTGTCCGCCGTGACTTCACCGAAAAGGACATCGTCATCGTACCCCTGCGGCGGAACAATAATAATGTCTCCCGCTTGGATTTGATGGAAGAAGCCCCGCACAACCCCAGCAAATTGTTGCCTGCTTTTTGTTATTTTATAATTGCGGAGGTCTGCAACACGCCGTGGTGGCTGCTTATCAACAGGGGAACCATTCCTATGCCATTGCGAGATTCTATCCGAAACCACAACTCTTTCGGCCAAATCCTTTGCCCGTCGCAGGTCTTCTTTAGGGTCAAAAGGGAAACCCGGGGTATCGAGAAACACCACACCGTCCCGCTTCATCGTGGAATAGTATCGATATCCATCTCCAGGGAAAACGATGTAGCAGCGCTGATCGTCGCGCAGAAATCTAGTGCGGATATCGACCGCAATTATTTTGGCCATCTGTGGATTCTCCCCCAAGCTATTGGCTCTATAGCATAGGGTAGAGACCGAGGAAACGAAGGCTATACACAGCGCCCGCTGTGGCCCTCAACCTCTCGGCAACTTGTGGATTTCCAACCTTACCGGCCCACCACGGTCGCAGCTTGTGCAGAACAATGCGCGCTCGACAGTGCTGAAAAGTGCATCCTTGCCATAGCGCTTTATGAGAGCAGCCGGCTTGACCTGCGCATGGTGCGAGCAGTTTTTGCACCACGCACGCAGCCAGTGCCACTCGCGCAGATCGCCTAGTGCTACGTCCAGGCCGGCATGCACGCTGCCCTCAACGATGGTTTGCGGCGCTATTGATGGCTCGCCCGGAGTGACAAGCTTCTCCATCACATGCCGGCTGTTGTAGTGGATTAGCACCATTCCCGGACGTCTGCGGATGGCCGCTTGCCATGCCGCTTGGCTGACGCTCGAATCCGGCGACCGGCAAATCGTCTCGATCAGCGTCTTTTCCTCGCGATCCCAGACCTCAATCCTGAAATTGTCATCTGCCGTTTTGCCCATAGCATCGCTGGCCAGCGCTTTTGGCGCATCGCCGTCCCGTCCTTAACTCGCCCGATCAGGCAGAGATAGAGAACATTTTCCTACCCGGTCAAGGGGAGCTTGACTATTTTGTTCCTATTTTGTTCACTAGCGCCATGAGCGACGAAATCAGACTGCCGCAACCGGACCACGTTACCGCCCACGGCATCCAACATCATCTTTGCGAGCATTCGGGCTGCGCAAAGGACGCCGGTTGGGGTTTTGCAAAACCAAAGCAAGCGCCTCACTGGTTCTGCTTTGAACACCGCGAAGAAGGCGAGCGATTTCTATAGGAGAACGCGCAATGTCACGTCATCAGCTTGTGCATGACCTGGAGAGCACTGCAGATCACATCGCAGACGCTTCACGAGCCGATTTGCAAGTGATGCTACGTCGCGCCGCACTCTTGCTTAGAAACGTGCACGGCATCGCAATTGAGCCGCGAACGGACGAAATCCTAGATGGCTTGGCCGCAGAGACGGGAACGGCCAAGCCTGACCTTATCGACACGATCTTGGCAGATTGGTTGACCGCAAATGCGTACCTATCGGTGCCGCATCCGCTTGACGACGACAGCGCAGTTGAGGGTAACGCCTGATGAAATGCGCCCGATTCCGGACCGCTTGATTAACTCGCTGTCATATCCGTGCTTCTAACAGCATCCGCCCCGCATATCTCGGCAACCGCCTTTAAATCTGCTGCAACTGCCAACGCTCGCTTCTTCGAAATAACGAGAAAATGATAGCGATAGTCCTTTGAAAACAACTTGGTGACTTTATCATCCCTTTTTTCCTCAAGCATGTCGTCTACGTCCATGCCTTTCATAATAAGTGACACTCTGTATCCGTCCGATGGCACAGACACTGCCTGAAGGTGAAATGCCGTGAACTCTGGAAATATATCAGATGAAACAACTATCTCGGCCGCATTAACAAAGTCAAATTGCAATTTATGGCGATCGTCTATCAAATCTTGATTGTTAAGCTGACTCCTAAGTTCTTGATGGAACGAGACCGCTCCTTTGCACCGTGTATCTCCACGATCATACGCTTGGTCCGCCCGCCAATAAACCGGGGTAGTTCCCTCTGCCAAAAAAGTGCCTTGAACCGTCGTGCTCAGGTATTCCTTAAGTTCGGACGTATGCGTTTCGAGCTTATTAATTCTATAGTTTACAGCGAAATTGTAAACGTAAGCTACGCCTCCGCCAACTACACCAAGCGACGGAACAATTACTGCAAGCGTTCTCACGAGATTCCGCCCTAGAAGTCTCCTGCTCCAAGCTTCCAGCGTCCTAGCACCAGCTTTGCGATCCCGCTCGAACATTGGCGATCCGCCGTTAGAATTGTTAGCCACACCGCGCCCAACAAAAGTATCTTAGATGAATTGCGTTTCGCTAGCGGTATTTGGCTAGCTCTCTTCCCGAAAATCCTGCAACGAAGCGTGACGCAAATCCTCCTCGCCGCGTAGGTGCTTCACGCGCCCAATTAGCCCCGGCTTGACCCATTGCGTTGCCGGTCGCTTCATCCCCTTCGGTGCCGGTCCTGCATGCTCTTGGACGCGCCGCCAGAGCCGTTCGCGCATCTCGCGGTTCAAGGTGATGAATGCCGAGCCGACATAGCGCCCGGTGCCACGTTCCGCCATCAACGCAAAGGCCGGCTTGCCTGCCTCGCGCTCGACGCCTAGCAGCTCGTATTCATCGATACTGTACGCCTTGGTCTTAAGCCATGCCGTTGAATCGCCGCTGCGGTAGACGCTGTCTTTGCGCTTAGATACCATTCCCTCTAGCCCTGCTTGGTCGATCAGATGGAAGATAGCTTTCGCATCGCCGGGCAGGGCTTGGCTGAATTGGATGTGCTCGCCAGCAGGGATCAGCGCTGCAAGGATTTCACGGCGATCCTCTAGCTCCATGTCGCGAAGATCGTGGTCGTTTAGGTGCAGCAGATCGAAGGCGACGAAATACAAGTCATGCTGCCGACGTGTGATCGCTTTTCGCAATTCCCCAAAGTCCGAAATGCCATCGTCATTCAGAACGACAATCTCGCCGTCGATGATTGCGTTTTCAACGTTGAGGGAAGCAGCTGCTTTCGAAAGATCGCGGTATTTCGCAGTCCAATCGAGACCGCGACGAGTGAATATGCGAACGCCTTCGCTGTCGATGACGATCTGCGAGCGGTAGCCGTCGAATTTGACTTCGTGAATCCAATTCGCGCCCTCCGGAGGCTTCTCAACCAGAGCCGGCATCAACGGAGGAATGAATTTCAAACGCATGCACTAACCCCAACCGCGCGATTCAAAGCGCAATTGCTAATTTAGTTCCAGCGCATTTTAGGTGAATTCGATATTCGAATGGTTAGCAGTACCAAATGGTATGGCATCGCGACGATGTGGTTAGTGGATTGGTTAGTTCGCCACCAACCGAAAATCGTCAAACCCTATGGTTTTCAGGCTTTCTAGGGGTTGACTTGGCGGAGGGAGTGGCCGCTCAGCGCAACCGCTCGCTTCTGGGGGGTAAGCCTAACTTCTAGTCAGAGAAGCATTTGTCTCTTCCCACCTCGGGAAATCTGTTGCAGTTCCAAAGGGACCGGCCAAGAGACCATGAGTATAACTGAGATCTTGCCTGCTCAACGCTCATAGGAAGGTCTTTTCCCATTTTTCTATCATCGTTCCAAATTGCCACAGTGCAGCCATCGACCCCATATGGGCTGCGTTCTTTGCAAATACGTTTGGCTATGCGCTCGTACATCATAGGATCAGAAAGCTCTTTTGTTACGGACAAGAAGAAAGTAGCCCCGCCGACCTTAAGGAGGGTTTGTACGCCATCCATCGCTTCAGGTCGTTGGTAGCCATTGTTCTTACCCTCGCCAATTTGAAGGTAAACACCGAAGGCAATCGCGAAGCTGATAACAGCACCGAGGGTGATCAAACCGCCGAGCATACTGCCGGTGGATCCAGGGACGTTCTTGGGAGGTATTGGGCGCGTCGTCCTGGGGTTCTGTTGCTGGCTGATCACATGCTTCTCAGCTAGGATGCGGCGCGCTCTGTCGAATTCGTTCTGATCTATCTCGCCCCGAGCTTTCATGGCAGCTAATTCTGCCACGGCTTCTTTTAGCGCGTTTGGCACGGTCTGATCCCCCCATTACCCTTCCGAGCATTGCGTACATACTATAGTTGATAAACTCGGAGGATGCGAATTGCGAACTGGTTGCGCATGGATATGCGTCGGCTGGTTGGCAGGAACTTCGCCCGCCTGCGTCAGGAAATGGGCCTGACTCAGGAAGAGGTTGAGGCGCGTTCCGGCTTTAGTCAGCAGTATCTCAGCGGCTTAGAGCGCGGCCAGCGCAACCCTACGGTCATTACGCTCTACGAACTGGCTCAGGCCCTTGGGGTGAGCCACGTTGAACTTGTGAAACCGGACGATCGCACGAACTGAAAGCGCCAACCGCACTAAGGCGGCGACGGTTCGGTTCAAATTACCCCTGTCGCGGCCGAGAAAGCCCGACAACGGCCCGGCAAGCAATCTAGTCGGCTATATGCCAGGGAACCGCCTACGCCGCTCAGCGGCCAAATCTCGCGCGAACGCGCCGAGGAGAGTCGCAATGCCTTCGTCGCTGCCACGCGTGCAAGGCGCCTGCTGTATCTGAGCTATCCAGCCAAACGAGAAATGCCGCCAAGTACGAAGACCATCGCGCCGGCCATACAGCCAGGTGCACCCGGAAATAACGCTACCGGATGGTTGGCGTGTGTTGTGGGTATAGGCCGCACCCGTCAGGCTTGAGGCACCGCTGTCGGGGCATTTGTCGGCCTAAGACAACCCCAACAGCCCGCCAGGCCCATAGTCACTCCCTGTTCTTATAAACGCACGGCACGAAAAGAGCATGTTCCAATGCCGACTTCGGTGTGTGGGTGGGTAACGTCATAGCCACCAACCTGAGGCCGAATGATCTCCAGACATAAAATGGTTAAGAGAAAATGTATCTGCAGAGTCAAGAAAGTTCTCGAAAGTTGGATTGCTTACAGGCAAATGATCAACTGCGCCTTGCATCTCTCTATGGAAAACATAGTCTTCATGTTCCAGGGTATGTGAATGATGATTCCCCACTGGTGAAGGGAATATGAAACTGTCAGAACTCGCGAGAGCAGCAACTGAGCCGTCGTCGATCGCGTTAC
This sequence comes from Mesorhizobium sp. WSM4307, assembly GCF_007003945.1. Classification (NCBI taxonomy): domain Bacteria; kingdom Pseudomonadati; phylum Pseudomonadota; class Alphaproteobacteria; order Hyphomicrobiales; family Phyllobacteriaceae; genus Mesorhizobium; species Mesorhizobium sp. WSM4307. The sequence goes on along the minus strand of NZ_VFTB01000016.1, from coordinate 87,777 downwards.
TTGCTACCGTAGAACCGACGAACCACTTCGGCGGTGCTCCGGAATAGCCAAGCGCATTCAGTATCGCAATGTCAGCTGTGCTTAGCGCAATATTTGCTCGTCCGTTGTCGAATTTGGCCATCAAATCGTCGCTTTTAGCAAGATGAAAGGCCGCTCCTGTTCCGTCGCCATTCCCTGTGAGCAGGTATTTATTATCAAAGTACCAATCTCCACCTTTCTTGGGTTGCTTTTGATCGACATGCAAATCCCAGACAGAAGGGAAGTCGAGTGATCCGGGCGGGTTGCCATCCTGGCCTATTCCAAAACCTAGCCCATGAAGTAGCTCGTGAGTAAGAAGGCTTGTCACGTCCACGTTGCTGTGTCCAGAATACCAGGTGCCGACTTTTGATGGATCGAGCGTTATCCGAAGATCCGGACCCGCGCCGTTGAGATCGCTCCCCGTCCAGTGCTCGTACAGAAGACCGGGAACGTTGATGTGTTGGTGTTGCTTGTCGGCGGTTACGACTTCGGCCCATAACGGTCTGGTTTCAGCTAAATTGGTGCCCAGGAGCGTCGCTGTCCCAACCGCGATCTCTATGTTGGGCAAGTGAAAAAACTGCGCAATTCGGCCAGAGGCAGCTGTTAGGTCAGCAAGCAGTAGCGGTTGTAAATCTGAATCTATACCTCCCCAAGAGGTTACTTGGACGATTGGAGCGTTGGAGCCGACATCATTGTTAGTAATAGTCACAATGCCGATATCATCGGCAATAACTACCGATCCGCCCGTGGTGGTCTGACTCGGGGCAGAAATTTTGACCGAAAATTTCTCGGTTGGCTCAATAAAGCCATCGTTACTTGTTGGGACTGATAAGTACAGAGTGGTACCAGAAGTTGGCGTGAATGTGACCGATGCCACCGTCGGAGAACCAACGTCCGACGTACCCTGACTTGCAGTCATATATTTAAGCGCGTCACTCGCAGGGTTAAGCTCAGCGAGCGAAATAGTCAGGCTCCCATCTGTTAGGGCGTTGTCAATTGTAATTGGAATTTGCACCGTGTTGCCTTCGACAACTTCGACATCACCAACAGACACCGAGGTTACGGTAGCGTCAGCATCAATGTTAAAGGTCATCGTAAACGCAATATTATTGTGGTAACCGCCTGGAAATGTGTCCGTCCCGTGACCGGTAAAGACATAACCAGACAGCGTTATGGACCCACTCGTGGCCAATGCAGTGACAGTTCCAACGCCCCAATCCGTATAATTCGTATTGGGAGGATTAGGGATGCCAAATATATTGTAATAGTAGTCTATCCTACCTCCTCCAACGTCATACGGAACTCCATTTAAACTGTAATTAGGCGCATATGTTATAAATCCAATCCCCGAATCATATGCTTTCGGATCGTCTGTCAAAACATAATGGAAAAGATCAGAAAAACTATAAGTTACGCCAGAAGTTATGCTAAAATCGTCTTGTACAATGGTTGTATCAAACATTTCAGCCTCCCATAACTTATTCAGTGGGATATTGCCACGCTGCACACAGCAGCCCTCATGCTAAGAATGCAGCCGGATACGTCGGAGGCGCCCCCAAATTCACTAGATATCGTCATCAGCCTTGTAGGCCATAAATACGCGCCACCGAAAAAGACGGGTGTCCAAGGCTCGTTATGTTAGTATCTGCTAATTTAGGTCTAAATGCAATTCAGCAAAACTGCGTCGTGGTATGCGCGGCGTAGTGGCATTTCCCCTTATCGGCTGGTCTTGGCCATGCCACCCGTGCCAAACGTCTCCGGACCGCTTGGCAGGACAACTATGCAGCGCGGTGCAAAGGGGTACTGGTCTTAAGAAGACCCTGGCCAGCCAAATTGAGAAATTGCCGTGCGCCTCATATAAGCCCGTTGGGCGGCTTGACGGGCGGCACCCTTGAAGGAGACAAGCCGCGTAGCAATCGCCGGTGTCGGGTCATCTGTCGCCAAGACAAGGCCGCTCGTTTACATAAGCCCCCTGTCGGCTTGACGCCCGTGGTTCATCCGCAGGAAGTCAGAAAAATTCTGGTGCGATTTCGAAGCAAGGTAGATGAGAATCGGGACCCCTGCCGTGCCGCAAAACGGGACCGGCCCCTCCCTGAGACTGATTGTGACTATTACCGTCGTTGGAAATATGAATGTCTATAGGCGTCGCGCCGCAGGCCGGGCGAGCACGGACCGTACCGAAAGCGACAGTCTAATAAAGGGGGTTGAAAATGCGACATCAGCTGACTGGCAATGCCGGTTTGTACCACGTGGCGCGGGAACTATCGCGACGCGGTTGGCATGTCATGCCCACCGTGCGAAACGCACGGGGCGCAGACCTCTATGCCGCAAGCGACGATGAGAGCCGTGTCTTACCAATTCAGTCAAAAGCTCTATCCAAGAAAGACCCAGTGCCGCTGGGTGGTTCGCTGGACACCCTTCGCTCAGATTGGTGGGTTGTGACGATCAATGCAAACACCGCAGTACCAACCTGCTATGTCCTGACGAAGGACGAAGTGAAAGCCGCAGCGCATCGGGGAATGAGTGCAACTGGCACGGTATCGTATTGGCTACAGCCAAAGTCCTATGCGCTTCCTCAGTATCAAGAAGCATGGGACAGGCTCGGCAGCCCAGCCGCTCCGGAAGCCTTTGAAACTCAAACTGCAGCTGTAGCCCCCTCAAGCAAAGGGTAGCACATGACGGTCTTGGACGACGTACGGGAGTTCATCCAGGGAAAAGCGTCCAGCGCCGTTTGCGACGACTGCATTGCGGATAGTCTCAAACTGTCAGTTCGCCAGCACGCTAATCACAAGACACGGGAGCTTGCCACCGCGTTCGGATTCAACCGGCGAGAAGATGTCTGCTCAATGTGCAAGAACACAAAGAAGGTCATTAGCTACGCCCACATGGCCGGGTAGGCAGGCAAGTCTGGACCATTCGCCCCTTCCACCCCTTTTCCAGCCTCAAGTGTCCCTCATCCTGCGACGCCGGCGGAACGGTCGCCCCCTGCGCGGAGGAGGAGCATAAGTCCAACGGCTGGCCTCCAGCACCCGCTCATTCCTGAGTCTGCTGGCGACCATTCCCAATATCGTTTGACTTGGAAAGATTTGCGCACGCTTCCGCGCCGCATTTATGAACGCACCTGGAGGCACTGCAGCAACAATGGCATGCCCTTCGACGCGTTCCGGCAACAAACACCATAGCGTGCGATTTGGTCCTGACGGCTCACTTGTTGCCGCGACACCTTCAAAATCGAAGAACACCGGCGCAGTGCAGTTAACCCACGCGACGGGGAAGCTCGCTTCTGGGCTAGGTGTGATGAAGATGCCTGTTCGCGGTATGGGCTTGAAAAGCCTTCGACCTTGAAGAAAACGGGACCTATCTCTCTTCAGCCTCGCTCCGTCCACGATCCAGACCATATTTCTATGAAACGCCTCGCGTGCTGCCATCTCCTGGGCCGGCAAATGCGAATGCTGGAACTCGATGACCAAGCCATATTCGGTCTTCACATCTGCAATGTGTTTCTCGCCCGAGTCGTCACGCTGGACTATCTCCTGCCATCCCACGGGAAACTGGTCCTTCCAGCCGCGATGCCACGTAGTTTCTGGTTCCCACCATGGGTCGCAGTTCCTGTCGCCGCGATGCGCCCAATGCCAGACCCTCTGGGTTCCGCACTTCGCAATCATCGGCTGTTCGCAGCCCGGACAGCGACCGATCAATCCAGGCAAGGTCTCAGACTTCACGTCATTCACCAATGCAAACCGCATTGCCTTCTCCATAAGCGTTCAGAACCGTCGCCGTCGCAGGCGGCAGCCAGTTTCTTGTCCAGGAGCGTTTGTCAGCAGCGCGGCCAGCCTAAGCTGGTGCTGTTTCTTTTTATCTTCGACGTGAGGGGTGACCGTCGTCGGTTATCGTGCGGCTGACGAAGATGCGCGGCGCCGCTTTTTCTCAAAGCACGAACCAGAACGTATCTGAGCCATTGGTTCAGTCAAGTTGTGGCTTCAATCCGCGCGGGAAGTCAGAAAAGTCTGCTGCGGTCTAGAACCCAGGCAATATGGAACTAGGCGCCCCTTCCCAACCGCGAATTAGGACCGGACCTTGGAGTTCGTTTCTGGCCGGCATCGGGATGAGGAAAATCGGCGTCTAAAAAAACGTTGGCTGCAAGTCTGGGCGCCGGCCGCCCCAGGCCGTAAGTGGCCGCTGGCAAGCATAGGGCACGTCGTCGGTCGGACCGCCGGCAAGGCCGGCAACGCCACTGTACGGCTGTTTCTTGGCCGACAGAGTCAATTTCTGCGTAGTCGGGTCCTCGTCGTTCGTCCCCAGGGCAATCAAAAGCATCAAAACGGCGGTATCACTTGCTAAACCGATCGAAGACCCTGCCCAGAACTACTTGGCCGCTTCCAGCTTTAAAAAACTGGCGAACCCCTTCAGGCAGCATCACTGCGTCTGCTGTTGGATCACCGGCTAGCGCTTCTGTAGCCTTTGCCCTTGCGGCGCCTTCATCTTCAAGAAAGACCCATGCCATATCGTCGCCGCGCTCAAACATCCAACCAACTATCACCCGTCACCCTCCTTTGCTTTGCGATAAACATATAGACGATTGGCGCGTGGCGCGACAGTCGGTTGGTAGCGGTTGACCGCCGGGAACTCAGTGACCAGCGGAACAGCCGTAACGACGCAAGAAGTCAATACCTCTGGGTTTTACCGCCCGACCTGCCGTTGTGGCTGAGTGGCCGTTCTCGCTTGCGCACCCTTGTCTGTCCGCCAACTCTGTCGACAGGACAGTGTACCCCCTCCCGTCATGCCCCAGGGCTGGCAGGTGAAGCAGCTTCACCGTGATTGCCATTGCGATAAACGCAGCATATTGGGGAGCCTTTTCCGGCTCGGCATCAACTATGAACGTCTGCTACAAATGCATTGGTGATTCCTATCTCAGAGAGGAAATCCGGACTGACGGTAAGCGGGCAAAGTGCGCTTACTGCGAGAAACTGCGCAAATCATTTACAATCGATGAGCTATCTGACCGCGTTAGGTCCGTCGTTGAAGAGCACTACCGGCATCACCAGGACGAGTACGGGGCGGACTCGGGGGAGCCGATCAAATGGCTGATCGCCGATCTTTTAGAAGCGGACGAAACCATCGCGGAGGACGTGCGTGGGCGGATTTCCGAGGATACGGCATATGAGGCCTATGACAGTGGCGACAGCGACCCCTTTGGTTGGGAAGCCTGCTACTTAGAGAAATCGCCTGACACGTTCGACTATCAAGAAACATGGTCGCTCTTTCGCAGAGAGATTCGGACACGGTCCCGTTTTTTCAGCGAGTATGCCCGAACGGCGTTAGCCGACATATTTGGCGGCTTGCTCGACATGAAAACTTGGGAGGGTGAATCGGTCATAGCTACGATCACACCCACAAGCGAGCATCGATTTGTGTACAGGGCGCGCATAGCCCTAGCCGAGGACGAAATCACAAAAATTCTGACCGAACCGGTACCTGAATTGGGGCCGCCGCCCTCTCGCTTTGCACGACCCGGACGGATGAACGCAAGCGGCATTTCAGTCTTCTACGGTGCCTTTGAAGAGGACACATGCATTGCCGAGTTGCGTGCGCCAGTCGGGAGCCACGTCGTTTTGGGTCGTTTCGAGGTGGTGCGTGAACTTCGCTTACTTGATCTTAATAAGCTGACGACGGTCTATACCCGCGTCAGCATGTTCGACCCTGCATTTTCCAGCATGTCGGGGAGGGCGGCATTCCTCGAACAATTGGTAGAAGAGATCAGTCGACCGATTTTGCCACGAGACGAAGAAGCGGAATACCTCGTCACGCAAGCGGTATCGGAGTACCTGGCCTCGAACGTCGAACCGCGGATCGACGGCATTCTATACAACTCGGCTCAGACGGCTAAAAAAGGCCGCAATATAGTCCTGTTCCACCATTCAAGCGTGGTTGAGCCATACGTGCTTCCCCCAGGCACAAAGGTTGAGGTCAACCTGGGATGGGCTAGTCGGGATGACTATGACGACCAAATATTTGTTTGGGAGGAGACCCCGATGCCGCCGGCGCCAGTTCCGCCTCGATCGCCACCGCTGGCTCCGCCAAAACCTGCCAACGCACCTAGCTTTCCTCTTTTTCCTTTGGTCACCGAAGATAGCAGAGCCGAATGGATATCGGATCATCCAGCTCTTCGCCTCCTGGTTTCGGAAATTGCCGTGTTCCGGATAAAAGGGGTCAATTATGATCGACAACCTCGGTTCGCAATGCGCCACCGAACGACGGAGAGCGATGGGGGGGCGCTATTCATGGGTCCAAAGGTTCGGTACTTCGCGTACGGTTCGAACATGTACCCACCTCGATTGCGTTTCCGAGTGCCGGGATGCCAAGTACTTGGTACGGCCACGTTGGTCGGGCATCAGTTGCGCTTCCACAAGAAGAGCCGAGACGACTCCACCAAGTGCGACGCGTACTACACCGGCGTTCCTACTGACACGGTCGTGGGTGTTGTTTATGAAATCCCGAAATCGCAGAAGGCCGCTCTCGATAAAGCCGAGGGCGTCGGTCACGGGTACGACGAGGTCACCGTCGCCTTGGTTAGGAGTGACGGAACCACCGTGGAGGCGACTACATACATCGCAGCCGAGGCCGCTATTGACCCTGATTGCAAGCCCTACACTTGGTACCGGGACTTTGTCCGCCTGGGAGCTGAGGAGCATGAATTTCCAGACGCGTACATCAAAGATTTTATCCTCGGCGTCGACGCGGTGGCAGATCCGGACGAGAAGCGTGAAGAGGCTAGGCGTGCTGAAGTGAAAGTCGATCGCTTTCCCTTCTAAGTCCAGGCGTGGCGCGGCCCTGTCCAGGCTTTTGTTGGCCCAAGACAACGCTGAAAAAGCCGGCCAAGCCCACCAGTGCAACGCCAGTCCTTTCTGAAGCCGCAGGGAAGTCTCGGCGAAACGAGCATTATTCAATGCTGGCTTCGTCGCGCAAGGTGCCTGTCGTTGCCGAGAAAGCCGGACAGCGCCTCACCAGCAATTGCTGCGTGGGAAGGTGCTGGAAAGCGCATATTACGCTCAGCGGCCAAATCTCCCGCGATTTAGCTCGTGAGGAAGTCAGAAAAATCTGGTGCGATTTCGAAGCAAGGACACTCCAGAAGGGTCCCCCTCCCCAGCCGCAAATCCGGACCGGCCCCCTTGAACCAATTGCGGCCCGCAAACGGCAAGGCGAGTATAAGGTACGTCACCCGGTTAGGGACCGCCGGCCGAGCCAGAAATGCCACCGCACGGCCTTTTCTCGGGTTGCCTAGGCCAACTCATTAGGCTTGAGGGTGTGTGGCCGAATGCACCATGGTAACTTCACCGTTGATCTGCATGGACGGAGGGATGGCAGAAATGTCACTGGCGCGCACAAAGGAAGAGAAGCTCGGTTTCGGTAATCGGCCGCTAGTGAAGGTTCTCGCTATTGCAGCAGCAATAGGCCTGTTCTCATGGCTGGGTTTCGAAGTCAGCGAATATCGCGACTTCGTTCGCGACCTAAATGCCTATCAAGGCGTCAAGCTGGGCGATTCAATGGACGAAATAAAATATGCGCTGGGATATCCGCCTTTTGTGCTTGCGCCACCAGAAGCTGGAACATCCGACAAGCCAGAGCCGGATTTTCATTTTCTCCTCATGTATCAAACCGACGGCAATGATCCGAAGAACGCTATGCCTAACGGGAAGAAGGTAGAGGACTTCTCGGATTGGCAGTACGTAGAACGTGATCACCGAATCGACCTTTCGTTCGATCCCACATCAAAGCGGATTTCGGGGATTGGCTGCTATTCGGATAGCTCGGTCAACGGCCAACGCTGCCCCTCGCTTTTCGGCATTGATAGCAATACCTACGAAGACGAAGTCTTAGCGAAGCTTGGCATGCCGAATGCCGAAAAACTCTCGGGAGCTTCAAAGTCTTTTCGTTATGATGCAATAGGATTGGAAGTAACTCTTTCAAAGCGGCGCGTTTATATGCTGAATAAGACTAACCCAGCCGGCTCCAGCATAGGATGGTTTTTCACCGGGAATTGAGCCTATACGGACCTTTAGTGCTTCGGCCAAGTGATTGTTCCGCCAGGTAGCGCGCCTCTCAGATGCGCCCAGCAGCGCCGCAGCCGGTTCGCCCCAATGGTCTAAACCGACGTGGAGCCCGACTGGTCTAGCCATTTAAGCGAAGAGTCCGACAATGCCGCAATTTGCGGCCGGGAAAACGGCGCGTAGTGGGTGTACAGGCCCTTTGCCAAGGGTGTGATGGCTTCGAGCGGTTTCCAGGGCTGCGTACCCGTTGTCGGCCGTCGCGCTCTCTGTCAGCCAAACTCGGATATCACACGAAAAGAGCACTGTTCCGTCAAGAGCGAGGCGACAAGCATACAACGGTGGGTTTCAAGCAGACCTTTTTCGTTGCCGGCATCATCATTTTCACTGAGATGGTTCTTTTCTTTTCCTGGAGGGGAAATCTATGCGCCATGAGATCAAGAAAACGCCGTGGTCGTGGTGACGTTTAGCAGGTTTGGTCGGTGTCCCAGTGATGGCCGTTTCTATGGGCGTCGTAGTTGTCTTATCTTACTGATAACTCGTACGAATTTGGTTCTGGCGGTGTCTATGCCATACATTAGGGTACGTTTTGAGGCCATTTTCACAGCCGTATGCGGTTCTTCCCCACCAGACGCAGGCGGTCCTTTCTCAAAGGAATCTCGTGAAGCATTCTGCCAGCTTCTTCGTGCTGAGCGCGTGTCGCCTGCGGCGTCGCTTCGTGGTGTTTTTTGAGGGGCGCTTTGCCTTCATTGCCCGAATGGCATCGCGAAACCTGCCTTTTATCTGAGCCGGCGATGACCGCCAAATTTCTTCGGGTACATCACGACGTGCTTTTATCTGTCGCCCCCCACGCTGTTCCAGCACCTTGATTGCAAGGTGGGCCACTCGGCCTGCTCGGTAGTCCATTTCGCGGAAAAGCGCGGCTACAGGAGGGGTGTTCGCGCGGGCGTTGGTCGAAGTACGCTTCGATGGCCGCACGACTGTCTTCGGTGCAAGCAGCTTGCCGAGTTTGACGTTGTCGATCTGCTCCAGAACCAGGAATCGGTGAAGGTAGCTTTCCAAGTTGGCGTTGATCAGATCGGAAAGTTGGTCGCCACCAAAATGAGCCCTGACAGCACGGCTGCGCTTCGATGTCCATTCTAGGCGAACAATGGGCGGTCCAAACTGCCCCTGTGCCAGCTTCCTTCGACGAATGTAGATTTTCAGGTTGTGGGCCGATTTATCGTGCTCAAAGTAGATCGTGGGGTGCCTGAAAAGCCCCCGTTTCTCTAGTTCTTTGTCCGTTAGCGGCCGCCCCTTTTTCCTCTCGCTGACGAAGGTGATGTACCCGCGCTCATGATTTACCTTGCCAAGCCGACAGAGTAGGGAGTCTCGTCCGACAAGGGCGGATTTCTCCGAACTAGTGTCTATGTCAAAGGCCGCTTCGACCTTGGTCGCCCGATAGGACCCAAGGGCATCTTCGTATTTTTGCAGGAGTTTCAGCGCCTCCTTGTCGGACAGGCAAACGATCTTAAGCCGGCTGCCTCGTTTCCCGCGCCGCTTCTCAAGTTTGAACGCGTGGCTACACCGCTCCAGTTCCTCAATCGGTAAGAGTTGCCGCAGCTGAGCCTTGGGTATGTCGGTGCAAATGCTGATTGCGTCGAATGTGGGCTGGCAAGTCCCAATTCCAGGTATGGTCAAGACCGCCATGGCGCTTCGCTCAAACCGCTTCTTTCAAGCTGCATGCCGCTCCCCCGGGGACAAGCTGCCAATGCACCAAGTCTGGTCCGTCGACACTATCTTACGGTTCATGGCGATCATGCTGCGGCGCTTTGTTCCCGAGTCCACTCGTCGAATGCCATGTAGTAGGATGTACGCATTCTTGAGCGAGACAAGATTACCAGCGGGCCTCGCCTTCCGTGGATTACAAACCGCTTGTCGTTGCAAATAACTGATGCGACCATCCCAAACCAGAAATCCTCCGCTTGTTCCATGCTCACGATCACGCCGTCGTCGGGAACTGTCGCGTTGGCGGTAAATTCAAGAAACCCATTGGTGCTTTCAAGAAATACATATGGAAAGCCCTCAAAGCCTGTTATCCCAACAACCTTGTCTCTCGCGTTTACCGCGTGACATATCTTCCTGAGATTTTCCCAAGCCTCCTCGACCGGATAGAAATTCCGAAGCGGGAAGCCGCGTCTCTTGTTTTCCCTCATGGTTGGTGCCTTACCTCAAACTGGTTCTTTCAAGCTGCACACGAAAGCGCTTCTTCTTGGTGTTTGATGCCGGTTCGGGCGCCACCGACGCGTTTACGTGCTTCTGACGGCTGGCCATTCTCTTGTCGATCACGGCCAGTACTTCCGCCTCGATCCACCACGTGCAGCCATCTATCCTGATTGGATCGGGCAACGTGCCGCGCTGCGCATAACGCCAGATGGTGGCGACCGACACGTGCATCACAGCTGCTACTTCTTTCACACTGAGAAATTTCGTGACATGGGCCGTCATCAACGCAACCTCATTCGGTTTCTCAAACCACCATGTGTATGGTGTTTACTCGTTGTATTCTAAGAAAATCTGTTAATTACCATTGGATCTTCACGATCGACAAAGTTATTGTCTATGTACCTTATATAACGTACGAGTCGCGACGTGAGAAGTATGGTTTTATAGTTGTGATCGAATTGGCGCTGTAGAGAGCTACGCAGACTAACGTTTTTGTAGCTGAGGAAAAGCCAGAGCCTTTTCAGAGGGTTAGCGCGATAGTGGGTCTTTGTAACAGATTGTTGCAGACCGACACAAAGGCCCTCGTTTGGGCGCGGACAAGCTTTGAAAGCTGCGGCAAGGCACTTCCAGGGAGTTTGCCGTCCGAGGAGCCGCGAAAGAACGGTCTGTGGAGAAGAACGCCTTCCGGCGTGAGTCGGGCAGCTAAAGTCTCACCCTAACACGGTAGTTTTTCCCAACATGGCTTGTGACATGGACAGCCCAGCGCTCCAGCAAATCACGCCGTTGATCCAGGTAGTCGGTGCGCCGGTAGGACCTTTCAACGCTTGAGCCGATTGTATGGCCAAGCATGGTTTCGGCTACCTCATGCCGTGCGTCGGTCGTTTCCGCCAGCCAATCCCGCAATGTTGATCTGAACCCGTGCGGCCTGTATTCCAGCCTGGCACGTTTCATGTGTTGACTCATGGCCATATCACTAATGACGCCCTTCTTCGGGTTGGCAAAAAGGTAGCCGTCACGCTCAAATGCTTGCGCCATCTCAATCACGGCAAGCGCTTCCGCCGACAAAGGCACCCTGAATTCCGTAGTGGCGTCCCGCCGCCCTTTCATTGCCTCAGCCGGTATCGTCCACACGTCACCTTCAATCTGATCCTCGTGAATATACCGGATAGGCGCTGACCTCACGCCCGTGAGGATTAGCAAGCGCAGGGCCAAATGCGTAAGGTTGTCATCTTTAAGCGTGGCGTAAAACGCCGGTAGGTGCGACCAAGGCATGGCGGGGATATTCTCTGCCTTATGCCGCTGCTTTCCCAACAAGGCCCTTGCCTTGTCTGTGGCCTGTAGGTCCACCTCCAGACCAAGGGCGGCTGCATGCTTAAGGCATATGTTCAACCTGTTGATGGCCTTGCGAGCGGTATCGGCCTTGGCATGCCAAATGGGTGCTAGGGTGTCGCGAATATCTCGCTGATCTATTTCCCCGACCGGCACCTTTCCAAGTTTGGGCAGCACATGCAGTTCCAGAGGAGTGAACCACCGGCCAGCCTTGCCATCCCCTTTCAGTTCCGCCTTGCGCGACTCAAAGGCATCCTTGGCGATGTCGGCCAAAAGGTGCAGGTTGCGTGCGGCTTCCCGCTTCTCTCGGTCGCGTACCTTGATGGGATCTTTTCCAGATCGCGCCACCGCCCGCCATTTCTCGGCACCATCGCGGGCTTCCTTGAGGCTGACTTCCGCGATTGAGCCAAGGCCCATTTCCCGCCGCCTGCTGTGTATGGTGTAGCGCAGGAACCATTGGCCTCCGCCGTCATCGCGTCTAAGCAGCCACAAACCACCTCCGTCGGCGTATTTCCCTGGCGCCAGCTTTTTGACGGCAATGGCGCTTAGTCTGTTGAGGGCACGCATCGCATCCACCTCTCCAAAATTCCCAAATGTCACCTATCACAAACCACCGCAAGATCCACCTTTCTATCTATGATAGGTTGCATTCATTTGCGACGGTGTGAGACATGGAATCGGCTAAGTGTCTGCATTAGAGGGGATATTGATACTCCATGATACACGCTGAGGTCGTAAGAAAATGCCGCCTCTGGGCACCATTTTTTCCTACCTAAGATAAGGCACTTAGCGGTTTTAAAAAAATCGCTATGATTTGCATCGAATTAGTAACATTATTCGCGCCTCAGCTCTCATAATGAGCAAGGGGAATGGTGAATGTTCAGAACAAAATTCTTCTTTGTATTGCTGGTCATTGCCTTAGCATCGCCCAACGCATCATCGGCTGGGGCAAAGAACCTAACTGGCGCGGAGATTAGGCAGCTTCTGGTCGGCCATAGGATGACGTTTCAATCATCCAACTACAAAGGCGAAGCCTATTGGGAAAAGTATGGAGTCGTCATCCTCTCTGGAACTTATCTGAAACTTACCGGAACTGTAGGGAGATCATGGGGCATAGAGGGCGACAAGTATTGTCGAACTTTACTTGTATTTAGAAAATGCTTCACAATCTCAAAGATTGACGTCAATAGATATATTTTTGTTGACGGCAGCGGTAACACCGCCAGCACTGGGACATGGCGGTAGCGTTTCAGTGGGGAATGTCGAAGGGAGTTGGAGATGACAGCAGCGTCTAGCGACATGGCGCTTGCCTACGCGAAAAATTACTGGGATGCCGGGAATCAGGTGGTAATACTGATGTTTGGCTTGGCATTTGCTGTATACTATACCTTAACTCAGTACAAAGAGGTCCTTCGCCTCGTCTCAAAGTATAATTTTCGCCTCATACGACTTACGCTCATTAGCAATTTACTTCTTCTAGCTCTTCTTTGGATCCTTAATACCCAGGAAACGGCGGTTGCGCAGATTGTTACGCCGGAAGACGCGCTGCTCCGCGCCATAGCCGCAGGGTTTTATATACGCGCCAGCCTCCTTATCGGAAACACCGTACTGTATATAATCGTGCTCCGATTCGTAAAGAACAGAATAGACCCGAACACGGGCAACCCTATCTCTCCGCCACAGCAATAACAGCGTGGTGTGACCGATAGGCCGGCAGATCGCCGTTCGTGGATGCGTCGGGACCGATATACTGCTCCATGGCTGTCCTCCAGTGAGGTCGGTGACGGCACTTTCTTCGTCTCAATCGATTGAACATAAAGAGAGTATCCCCTTACGGCCGATGCGCGAAAAGCCGCGTCGTGACCGGCAGGTGTCACAGCCTTCCTACTCCGTTGTACTGCCTTTCTTTCTGCGCCGATTGATGTGCGATTGCGCGACGGCCATTCGCAGCTCGGGTGTCATCTCCAATGGCGCATTCTCTGCCTCGTGTGGGTTCTGCAGCCCTTGGACGTGGACGGTGGGGAATGGGAGTTCGATGCCCTGCTCCTTGAAGGCTTGGCGGAGGCGTAAAAAGAATCTGCCTTTCATACTGAAGGCGCCTCCCGGTCTGGTTGTGACCTTGACCCTTAATACGATGCCGTACTCGCCGAACTCCTGTACGCCCTGCATCTTGATCGGTTCGATCACCCAGTGTTTGAATTCTGGATCTTCCGCCAGTTCGAGGCCTATCCGCTTGATCAGCTTGCGGGCGAACTCGACATCGGTATCATAGCCAACGGTGATGTTGAACTTGTCGGTGACCCAGTCGCGGCTCTGGTTCTGCACCGCCCCGAGTTCACCGAAAGGTATTGTGAACAGCGGGCCACGATGGTGGCGCAGCTTCACCGAGCGCAGCGAAAAGCTCTCCACCGTACCCCTGTAGCTGCCCGATGAAATGTACTCGCCGACACGAAACGCATCGTCGAGCAGATAAAACACCCCTGAGATCACGTCCTTGACGATGGTTTGTGCCCCAAATCCGACAGCGACGCCAACGACGCCGGCGCCGGCGATCAGCGGGCCGATCTGGATACCGATTGAGGCGAGCATCATCAGCACGGCCATCACGACGATCACTGCAAGCAGAATGTTTTGGATGATCGGCAACAGCGTGCGCAGCCGTGCCTGCTGCGGATCGAGGGTCGGGACGTCCTCGTCGCCGATCACCGCATGCGGTGTTTCAATGCCCAGCTTTCGCTCGATCAAGGCTTTGATGATCGACCACCCGAAATCGGCGGCAAGCGCAATGACCACGACGTTGATCAGGCCGCGCAATATCAGCGTGGTCGTCGGATCGCTGTCCTGCATGGACTGCATGTCCAGACCCCAGACACGCGCGAGAAGGTAAGCCGCCGCCAGGATCAAAATCATCCGGATCCCGCGATCGATGACAGCGATCGTCACCGCCGGAATCGTCGGCCGGCCGGCATCTTCGGATCCTGGCCGCAGGACGAAATTGACCCCGCGCTGCGTCAGCACGATTGCCAACGGCAAGACGAATGCGGTGAAGGTAAACCAGAAGAGTATATAAAGGCCGGCTATGCGCTCCAGGAACAGAACGATGAAATAAGCAGTCAACAGCCATGTCGCTGCCGTGTGACCGTGCCCGCCGTCCCGCCGTGTTCTTGGCCGACGCCAGACGGCGCGCAGAAAGAGCAGCAGCAGGATGAAATCGGCGCCCAGAGACAGGACCATCATTCCGTCCTGATCGATGCCGAGACCCGGCAAGAGGTTAAAGGCGGCGGCGAAGAAGGCGAAGACGCCGACGATCCGCGATAGCCAATAGGACCAATGGTCGGCGGTCTCGTTGGCGATCGGCAAGGCACGAACCTCGACGGCGTTCTCGACATGCATGAAGGAAGGGACAAGCAGGGCTATCACGTACGTGCGCACACCCCATGTAACGACGGCAGCCATCAGAAATGTCAGCACAATCTGGCGGATAAGCATTGGCCAGTCGAACAATATGAACGCGCCGGCGCTGCCCACCGCGAACGAGACGATCAGCAGGCTGGAATAAAGCGTGCGACCACCAATCTTCTTGGCCCGCCCGATGGGCGTATCCTTCGATTGGGCGATAATCCAAAGACGAAATGGGCGGGTGAGTTTGTACGTGGCCCAGGTCAGCGCCAGGCCGGCGGCGATGAAAATCGCAATCAGCAAAAATACGCCGGCTGGCCCCCTGCTGGACATATCCTCCATGGTCGCTTCCCGAACGCGTGCGAACTGGCCTGGCAGCGAGGGTAGAGTTCGCACGATCCGCTCGATATGATGCTTGATCCGATCGAGCGTAGAGGATGCCATCGTATTCATCTGGCCCGGCGCGGCCACCGCGTCGGACGATGTATCGGCCGGCGAAGCTCCTGCCGCGGCGGGCGCTGCCGTTGACCCGGGGGCCTGATTTCGCTGTTCGGCCACCCAGGCCTTCACTGACGGATCGTCGAGAAGCTCGAATAACTGTTTGACCCTTTCAGGCGGGACGGTTGGCGGTGACTGCGCCTGTGTCGGGCCAGCCAATAGGAGGGCGATCCCGAAGACCAGCGGCCTGGCAATCAGGACAAACATCGCCGCCAGATCTTCGAGACGTGGTGCCGGGCGCGCCAGGTTCCTGGCTTCCAATCGTCGAATCATGCGTGGCATCGTGCTGTACCCTTCCGGTCAATCGGCAAGCAACGACATCTATGTCCGCCGTTGCTTCTACCTTGAACAAGCCGATGTTGTGGTGCAAGACATCATCGGTCTGAGCTAGACCCTTGCGCCGGGTACTTGGCGGTGTCTACTAGCCGCAGGGGCAGGGCATTCCGACCTCGGCCTCCGGCCGTTCCATGAACTGGGCATTGGTGATTCTGGGCGCAGAACGCCCGGCATCGGGATCCTAGGCCCATACAACGAGAGCATAATCGCTTGCCATTCAGCCTGTCTCCAGACCTTTTAGCCTTGCCTCTAATTCGCCCCGACCTTGACAGAGCAGCGCTGCCATCCGATGCCGTCGTCCGTTTTTGACATTCGCCGACTCTTGCCGAAGAAGACGAAAGCTCGATGGTCCAGGACAACGCAAACGGCGGTACTGCTACTGAAGCTCTCGCGTGGACTGCGTTGTGGAACGCCGCGTCAGATTGTGGCAGCGGCTCGCGCCCGATCAACCTGCAGTCCCTGCGCGCGCTGCCGGCAGGGCGGAAATGGATGCGCGAGGCCGTCAGGGTGGTCTTCGATGGGCTTATGGTCGGAAGCCTGTCGGCGCCGGCGCAATTGGCTGCCAGATGGGACAAGTTCGGCGGCGCCGTCACCGAGTTGATCGTCGAACTCGGCAAGGTCTGGGGCGATCCCGCAGCGGGTCGCCGCGCCCAGTATCAGCTTGAGCAAATGCTTCTCGACGTCGACGATCTTGCCGCGCGGCGCAGGCTGGCGCGGACACTCGGAATTCGCGTCGACGCTCGCAATCCGACCGCGATCGAACTCCCGGAAGGCATCGATCGAATTTATGCCTATCTGATGATGGACGGCCAGATCGAGGCTGTCGTGCAGTTTGGCGTGCTCGGGACAGTGACAAGAGATCATTGGATTCAGTTGATTCAGAATGTCGTGCCCGCTGAGCGGCTTACAGACGGTACGGCAAGGCTTGCAGTACGACCAACTGTGCCGCAAGAGGGCGTCGGTGCCGACACGTCAAACACGCTTGCACCCGAGGCGTTGCTGTCCACAGCCGAACGCCGGACCGATCCGGAAAGTCACTTCGGCAAACTCGCCCTATTGGCCGCTGCAGCGCGGGAGCTGGTTCGGTCGAGCGCCGAACCAGCACAACCTCCTGCAGCGCCGCGCCGAGCACGGTCCGCGGACAGGAATGATCGCGCGGCGTTCTGGAACAGCTATTTCGCGACCGAGGATCCGTGGAACTACGGCTCGCTCTATGAGCAGGAAAAATATCAGCGGCAGCTCGAAATCCTGCCTGCCGGCCCCATCGGACGGGCGCTTGAGCTGGCCTGCGCGGAGGGCCACTTCACGCGGCAGCTGGCGCCGCGTGTTGGCCATTTGACCGCAACCGACATCTCCGCCATAGCCATCGAGCGGGCCCGTGCGCGATGCAGTGATCAGCCTAACATTGAGTTCGGTGTGCTGGACTTCGCTGCGGACGCCCTGCCGGGTGAGATGGATCTGATCTTCTGTTCGGAAGTGCTCTACTACCTGGATGATCTCGCCGAGTTGCAGCGTATCACTAAAAAATTCGCTGAGGCATTGGCCCCTGGCGGCAGTTTCATCAGCGCACACGCATTCGTGTTACGTGACAATGTTGAAAGGACGGGCTTCGACTGGAACACATTCGGTGCCCAGGCGATCTCGGAGACGCTGGCAGCGACCGAAGGCCTCGTGCTCGAGCAATCGATCCAGACGGAGCTCTACCGCATAGACCGCTTCCTTCGCCTGTCGCAGGGCGATTTGGTAGCGAAACCGATGATCGATCATGTGCCAATCCGCGCGCCTATCGAAATCGGGGTCGCGCGAAATATCATCTGGGGTGGGGCGCGGGCCTTGCGCCGCGACGTCGCGCGCAACGAACGGCGGCAGCGTATCCCTGTCCTCATGTATCATAGCGTCTCCGATGATGGTCCGGCCGCGCTCGCCCGTTTCCGGCTCACGCCCGCCGCATTCGCCAGCCAGATGGCATGGCTGCGCGCCAATGGCTTTCACGCGATTAGTTCAGATCAGTTGGAAGTGTGCATCGCCAAGCGCCAACCATTCGTTGGCCGCCCAGTTCTTATCACCTTCGATGACGGCTTCCAGAATTTTGCCGACCATGCCTGGCCGACCTTGCGCGCGAACGACCTGACCGCGGAAGTGTTCCTGGTGACGGACCTTGTGGGGGAAAGTGCACAGTGGGACGCCCACAACGGTCCGCCGACGCAACTTATGGGAGCGGGGACGGTGCGACGCCTCGCCGCCGAAGGCGCGTTCTTCGGAAGCCACATGGCGACGCATCGCGCGATCGATGGTCTGTCGAGTTCTGACCTGGCCGCCGAGCTCCTGCGCTCTCGTATGTTCATCGAACGGTGGACCGGTCGTCCAACCACGGCGTTCACGGCACCCTTCTCTGTCACCGACGGACGGCTTGGCCGGCTGGCCAGGGAGTGCGGTTATCGGATCGGCTTCGGCGCCAGACACGGGCCGGCGGACCTCGATTGCGATCCCATCGACCTTCCGCGTATCGAGATTCGAGGGGATCGCTCGCTCGATGACTTTGTCGCCACTGTCGAGGCCGTGCTCGAATAAACGGTGAACGTATCAGTGTCATTGCTCCCGCTCACAATAGGCAAGACACAATCGACGAGACGCTCCGCAGCGTGCGCGCCAAGTCTATCGTGCTCTCGACGAGATTATTGCGTTGACGATGGCATTCTAGCGGTTGGAAGGACTGCTGTCGCAGCGCGCCCCAATGATCCACAAAGAACATCGCCAGTCAGAGGCGATGCAGAGCATTGCCAGAACCTTACATTCTGGCTCGTCGAGGCCGGTCTAGATTTGTGACAAATTGGTTCCGCTTTTTGCTCAATGTCCCGCCGGTACCGCCTTCGCTAGTCTATTGGGCGACTTGGGACACGGCTGACATCAGCTCCTGCGGGTTTGGCGCCCCAAACATGTATCGCCCACCCTCTGGAACCTCCGTGAAGCTCCAGCGGACGATCCCCTGCCGGTCCAGCAGGAACTGACCTATCAGTTGTCCGTGTCCGGTCGCCATCATCTGCTCGTCGGCTTCGGTCAGTTCGTAGTGGTCCTTGTTGTTGAGGATTTCGCTGGCGGCAAAGGGATCCAAAGGACCGGGCAACTCGCCTGGCATGTCGACCCGCATGTCCTTTGCCGCTGCCATCGAGACCTTGTACGGCCAGTTCGTCTCGTTTTCGGTGAATTCGAGATTGGGCAGTCCAAAAGCACGATGTGAAGCGCGTTCAGGGTCCGAGGCCGCAAGCAGATTCGGCATCGGGTGGTAGCGGAAATAGAGACGCGCCCGTTCGATCGGCGTGTTGACCACCGTCAGGCTCCCCACGCCCCTTTCGCGCAACTCCGGATCGAGCCGCGCCTGGGCGGCGATATGGCGCCTGCAAAACGCACAATGCAGACCTCGAAACAGCCCGACCAGCACCGGCTTTTGTCCACGAAAGTCGTCAAGCGCGATCTTGCCTTCCTGGGTAATGGCGTCGAGTACCAAGTTCGGCGCGCGGTCGCCCGGTTGAAGCGGTAACAAGTCAATAGGCGCGGACATTTCAACCTCCCACCCGGCTAGTCGAGAAAAGGCAGCACCACAAGCGTTTCCGGATCCAGCCCGTGCTGGGCGCATGTTCCCTGCGCCAGGGAAAAGTAACGTTCGGCCTCGGCCAGATTGTCGAGGTCGAGATTGAGCGTTGCGAGACCATCATAGCACGGAAACAGCAACTGGGGCTCGCCCGTTTCGCGGGCTACGTCCAGTGCTTCCTCGAACAAGCCAACCGCCAGTTCCGGACGGCCATTGCACTGGTGGATCTGCCCAAGCACGATCAACGGCACCGGCAGGTGCTCGCGCTGGTCGAGCGCCCGGTCGATCTCGATGGCCTTCTCTGCGGCAGGGATGCCCTCCGTCGGACAGCGATCCGTGAAAGTACAACAAGCGACCGCCAGATTGGCGAGGAGGCGCGCCTGGAAACCCAGATCACCAATATGGCGCGCCACTTCAAGACCGCGCCGACAGACCTCGATCGCCTTTGCCGGATCGATGGTCGTGTAAAGCACGCCGAGATTGGTGTAGCCGCGGCAGGCCGCGCCCAGTAGACCGGCGGCTTCGGCCAATTCAATGCTACGCTCAACCTGCCGCACGGCTTCACGGTCTCGTCCAAGGCGAGCCAGCGCGACAGCCTTGGTATTGAGTGCCTCGGCGGTCACAAGGGTGGCATCGCACCCTGCCTCGGAGGCACGCTCCGTCGTCAGAGCGCCGACGCAATCCAGCGCCGCGTCCGCCCATTTTGCCGCGAGAGCGTGATCTCCGCTACGGAACGCCTGCCGGCCACGTTCTTGCCAGAGATGCGCCTGCTCGATCGGGGCATCCGCTCCATCGAGGAGCGCTGCCGCTTCAGCATAGCGGGATTCTGCGTTGTCGCGCTTGCCGACGTCCCAGAACAGGCGACCGATCTTGCGCAAAACGCGCGCCGAAGCGACACGATCGGCTGACTCGCGATATGCCTGCAACACCGTCTCGTAATGGCGGTGCGCGATCTCGCGGCGGCCTGCCGGACCGCTCAAATCGGCAATGCGCTCTGCAATTGCCAGTTTGAGCGGTGTCTGCCCGGTCGCGCCCAACGCAGTCAGTGCCCGCTCGTAGAAACGAAGGGCGTCGTCGTTGGCGTAGATCATGCGAGCGTGATCGCCCGCCGCCTGCAGGTAGTGCGCGCCCTTCTCCCGCTCGGCGCTCTGTGCGAAATGATGACCGAGCACGGTCAAATCCTCGAGCCGTTCCGGCTTGTCGCCGCACAGTTTCTCCAAGGCAGCACCGACCCGCCCGTGGATGTCGGTCCGGCGCTGCAAGAGCAGATTCTGGTAGATCACGTCCTGCAGCAATGTTTGCGTAAAGCGGTAGCTTTGCGACGAGACCGAGCCTGATCCGGCAACTTCCTCGATGATTTCGGCATCGCAAAGCAGTTCGCAGCCGGCTTCCAGCCGGCCAGGATCGGCTGTCACGGTTTTCAGAAGTGTGGCATCGAAGCGCGGGCCGATCACCGCGGCTTCCTGGGCCAACCGGCGTACCTCTTGGGGCAGCCGGTCGACGCGGGCGAGCAACATTGCCTGGATCGTGGCGGGGATGCCGGTTGCGACCTCGCCTGCCACAGTCCGCCATCGCTGGCCCTCGCGCACCAGTACACCGCGATCGATAAGGCCGCGAACGATCTCCTCTATAAAAAGGGGGTTGCCGCCCGCGCGCTCGAGGATCTGGTCAAGAAGCCCTCCTGCGGAGTTTACCCAGCTCTCGCCGAAAAGCGCCGCTAACAGGCTGCGTCCGTCATCGCGGCTAAGCGGTGAAAGCCTGAGTGCTGTGTGACTGACCCGACTTGAGTCGAGCTGGCCGTGGTCCGGCTCCGGACGATGCGTGACCAGCAACATCAACCGCGTGCGCTCCAACCTGTCCATCACGAAACGCAGTGCCTCGAGCGACACGGCGTCGGCCCAGTGCAGGTCTTCGACGACAATCAACAGCGGCGACAACGCAAGCCGCCGTTCGATGATTGTGCGGACTGCGTAGAGAATTTGCCGCCGCAGCTGCTCGGGCTCGACATGCTGCAAGGTGGCATCGGGGTCGCCAAGACCAAGCACATGGTAGAGCAAGGGCATCAGCCGCTTCGCCTCCTCGCCCTGCAGGCCGAGATCGGCCAGCAAGCCTGCGAGCTTCCCCCGCATTTCGTCCCCATTGTCGTTCTGCATCATCCCGGCGGCACTGCGCACCACCGCGCCCAAGGCGCCAAATGATCGTTCGCCCAGCGGTGAGCACGTGGCCTGCCGCACGGCGACGTTGCGAAAACGATCCTCGTCGCCGACGCGGGCGACGAACTCCTTCACCAGCCGCGATTTCCCGATACCGGCTTCTCCAACGAGGCGGACAAGTTGGGCCGAGCCGCTGCACGCCTGGTCAAGGCTCGCCAGCATTCTATGCAGCTCAGCGTCACGACCTATCATCGGCGCGCTGAGGCCGAGCGCCTCGAGCCCACGCGCCGCACGCGGCGCCGCAAGCGGTGCATCCAGCCGATGGACGAGCACACTGCCGGCCTTGCCGCGAAGCACGACATCACCCAGCGGTTCGTAGGAGAAGGCATGCCGGGTCAGCTTGTGAGTGAGCTCGCCTACCAGCACCTCACCCGGTGCGGCCAGCGATTGCAGGCGTTGCGCCGTATTCACGGTGTCACCGGTAACCGAATAGGATTTGGCGGTGCCGATGCCCAATCCGCCGGTGACGACCGGACCGGTGTTTATGCCGATGTGGAGCAACAGCGGCGAGCCGGAGTTGGGCGCGCTTTCGCCGAGCCGCGCCGTCCGGGCGATCATGTCGAGAGCGGCGCGAAGCGCACGCTCCGGATCGTCCTCATGCGCGACTGGCGCCCCGAACAAGGCAAGCAGTGCGTCGCCGATGAATTTGTCGACGAAACCACCAAAGTTTCGCACGGCTGCCGTCAATTCCTTGAACAGTTCGTTCTGCAGCGCTTGCATCACCTCGGGGTCGAGCTGCTCGCTGAGTGTCGTGAAGCCGCAAAGGTCGGCGAACAGGACCGTTACCGTCCGACGATCGGCCTCTGAGACGGGTTGCAGCCCATCGCCTTCGATGTTCGGAAGCAGCGACGGAATTCGAGAAGGCGGCACAACGGTCCGGCTTGGTGTGGGAGCAGGCCGTTCGACCGCTTTTGCGGGCACACCGACGCTTGCCCCACATTTCGGACAGAACTCGAAATCAGGTGCGCAGAGGTAGCCGCAACTTGCGCATGGCACGGGTTGGCGCCTGCCGCACCTCGGACAGAAAGCGTATCCGCTCTCAACCTCGAAACCGCAGCCCGAGCAGTCCATCGAAAGACCTCACTAGCTACCGTGACGGCGTGATCGCGCTACGCACGTCACGGCCAAGGTATTCACAAGGATGAACCGTTAGCCGTCGACCGGCAAGCGGCAGCGCAAATCGGCATCGAGCGATCCGTGTGGCTCCGTGGCAGGGCGCTGCCGATTCGGGCGGCTGCGTCCTTTGCGAAAGTTCCCTCTTCCCCTCTGTCTTCCTGCTATTGTGGGGACGAGGAGACGGACCGATGAGCGAGAATCGCAAGCTGGCCGCAATCCTGGCCGCGGACGTCGTCGGCTACAGCCGGCTCGCGAGCGCGGACGAGGATCGTACCTTGGCGAGGTTGCGGGCCCTGCGCAGCGACCTGATCGATCCGATCATCGCCGTGCACAACGGGCGGGTGATCAAGCGCACCGGGGATGGGGCGCTGGTTGAGTTCCGTAGTGTGGTGGATGCCGTGCGCTGCGCCGTTGAGGTTCAGAACGGTATGGTCGAGCGCAATGCCGGCGTGCCGCAGGACCGCCGCATCGAGTTCAGGATCGGCATCCATCTGGGGGATGTGGTCGAAGAGAGCGACGGCGACCTGATGGGCGACGGCGTCAACATCGCCTCGCGTTTGGAGGGCGTCGCGGCGCCCGGCGCCATCTGCCTGTCCGAGGATGCCTATCGCCAGGTCAAGGCGAGGCTGGACCTCTCGGTCAGCGATCTCGGCAGCACGCAGCTCAAGAACATCGCCGAGCCCATCCGGGTCTATTCGCTGCAAGTCGGCGCCGGGACTAAGGCGACCCCGGAAACCGCGACGGGCCGGCCGGCGACGGCAGCGCCGCCGAAGCTGTCGATCGCTGTCCTGCCGTTCGCCAACATGAGCGGTGACGCCGAACAGGACTACTTCGCCGACGGCATCTCCGAAGACATCATCACGGCGCTGTCCAAACTGTCGCAGCTCTTTGTCATCGCGCGCAATTCGTCGTTCACCTTCAAGGGCCAGAACGTCCATGTGCAGGAGGTGGGCGCGAAACTCGGCGTGCGGCATGTGCTTGAGGGCAGCGTACGCAAGTCGGGGAACAGGGTGCGCATCACCGCGCAGCTCATCGATGCAACCTCGGGCGGCCATCTTTGGGCGGAGCGGTTCGATCGCGAGCTGACCGACATATTCGCCGTGCAGGACGACGTGACGCAGCAGATCGTCGGTGCGCTGGCGCTCAATCTGACCGAGGGTGACCGTCAGCGGCTGGCGCCCGAGCATCCGCGCAACGCAGAGGCGTATGACTGTTTCCTGCGGGGCCGGGAGCTGTGGCACCGGCTGACGAAGGAGACCAACGTCGCAGCCCGCGACGTCTTGCAACGTGCCATCGACCTGGACCCGAACTTTGCCTCTGCCCACGCTTTCCTCGCACTCACGCACGGACTCGACTACCTCAATAGGTGGAGTGCCTCGCCGCCGGAATCGATGGCGCAGGCGGAAGAGGTCGCAACGCGAGCGGTAACGCTGGATGGCAGCGATCCCTGGGCGCACTGGGCGCTGGCTATAGCCAAGCTGTACACACGACAGCACGATGGGGCCATCGACGAGGCCGAGCGCGCGATCGTCCTCAATCCGAACTTCGCGGAAGGGCACGTCATCCTCGGCGAGGCGCTGTACTATTCGGGCAGACCCGAGGAGGCCGTCGAGAGTTTCGCCCGGGCGAAGACCTTGAATCCATACTTTCCAGATGTGCTTCTGCATTTCCAGGCTTTGGCGGCGTTCCAACTGGGAAGGTACGAAGAGGCCGTTGACCTCTTGCTGCAACGGCTGGCTCGCAACGCTGTCACCGACGTCTCTCGCGCGCTTCTGGCCGCCTGCTACGGCCATCTCAGCCGTTTCGCCGAGGCCCGCGCGGCATGGCAGGAAGTGCTTCGCCTCAACCCCGACTATTCGCTGGAATACCGTCGCAAGGTCTTGCCCTACAAGAACCCTGCCGATTTCGAACTCGTGGTGGACGGGCTCCGCAAGGCCGGTGTCGTGCAATGACAGGAGGCCATGTCAGGTCGCCTTGATCCCAGCCTGGCCGATCTTGCGCCATCGAGCGTTTTCGCGAACCAGTTTCAGGTCGTCGGTCGTCTCGGCAAATGTCCGCAATCGGTATTGCCGGAGCAGTTCCGGGAAAAGCGCCCCTTCCGGCAGGCCGGCAAGCTGCTCGCGGACCGAGATCTTTTCATCGATGACCCGCATGCCCCAGGCATTTTCCCGAACCTGCAGCTCCGCAGCCAGATCGCGCTCTTCCGGCGCGTTTTCATCTAGCGCAGCCAGTAGGATCGAGTGGAAAAGCGCTACATAACCAATCTGTCTCAGGCCACCCACAACCCGCACGCGCGGCAATATGGCGAGGACGAGGAACATCAGGAACAAGTTCGGCAGCAGAACGCCGTCCAGCAGCGCCTGCCTGAGATGCGGCCGCTCGAACGGGATGGAAAGACCATGCGGCCTGTCAGGCTCGATCAGGTGCCCGTTCTCGAGGACGAGCTTGCGCACGCGCTCCTCGCGGATGCCCCAGAAATAAGCCGTGGCATTGGGCAGGAATCTGCCAAATGGGGTCGATGCGGCCTCTTGCAAGGCACGGTCGAGACGCTGGCGCCTTGCGGGCTCAATGAGCAGTCTGGACAGGAGGCTGCCGTCATATTCCAGATGCCGAGCCATGGCAGCCGCGGCGAGCCGATCATCGATGAAAACCGGCAGGGCCATGCCGGAACGATCCCAACTGGCGACTAGGTCTTCGTTGAGCTCTGTGAGCGCATCGGCGGCGGTTGCAAACACCTTGTCCTGGCTGGCGAGCAGTGTGCCCAGCCAACGACTGGCGTCCGTCTCATTGCCCACCGCTTCGAGCGCGCTCGTGTTGAGGGTGACGGGACCGGCCGCGCAGGCGCTTTTGCGGCACAGCTTGTGGCGCCCCATGCCGAACAGGTTGACCTTGTCCTCGCCGACATCGAGCCATCCCGGCCCCTCCCGGCCAACTGTCTCCATGGTCATCGTCGTTCCCATGAAGCTGAAGAAGACGGACAGCCCGTTTTCGACCGCGCCGAGCCAGGCAAGCAGGTGGGCGTCGAAGGTGATCCGGTCCATCAGAAGCAGGCAGTGCAGGCCTGACTGAATCACCGGTCTGTGCTCGAACTCTTCGAGGGCCTTGCCGATCTCTTCAGGCTGCATGATCACCCCGAGGCGCTGCTGCAGGACGTCGCGCAGGATTGAGCGGGCAGCGATCGCCGGGCTTGATGCAGGCCTTGGCAAGGGCCGCCACAGATGGCGGGCGTATTCGGAAACCGGTGCATTCCAGTTCTGCTCAATGTCACGCACAACTTCCGGGCAAAGCAGCGACAGCACAGCCAGAATGTCCGCCGGAGGCGCAGAGGTAGGGTCAAGGACGGCAGTCATTGGTCCCGTCTAGCCGCTTGCGGTGCAAACGCCAAGGGAGACCAGACTCGGCACGAATTGTTGGACTGGCTGAACGGTTGAGGCCAGACAGCGGATCTTAGAACCGCAGCCGGGCCATGCTCAGGAGGTCGTGGTACCGCCCGTTGGTAAAACCGGCCTTCACATGCCGGCCTTCGACCTCAAAGCCGTGGCTTGCGTAAAGACGGATGGCCGGTTCGTTGTCGGCATAGACGGTCAATTCGACCCGCTTCAAGGCGCGCCAATTGTCGGCCACGTCAAGCAACGCGCCAAGAATGGCCGAGCCAATCCCCTTGCCGACAAAGGCATCGTCAAGGCCGATATTGATCTCGCCGATATGCGAACGGCGCGGCGAACCCTGCACGACCAGGCTGCCATGGCCGACAACCCTGTCGTCCAATTCCGCAACGATCCAGGTGGTTTCCTGGCCGGACTTGGCGATGCGCCGTTCCACCTGCTCCACCCTCTCGAAGGGCATCCTGAGCGTGCCCTCGCGGAAGCCCGGCATGTTGAAGATGGCGCAAAGCGCCTCCGCATCGCTTGGCCGGACGGACCGGATTTGCGGCTGGATCTTCTCGGGGGATGGCGAGGTGGTGCTGGTCATGGCGTTCCGGTGAAGGCAAGAGGCTCGGCACGATGCACCGGACTGCACCTGAAAATCCAGCCGTCTCTACAACCTATGATGCCGATTGCGCGCTGAAATACCGGAAGGCGCCGTAGAGTTTGAAGGCGCCGCTGACGCCGATCCAACCGAAAAGGGCGAGCCAGCACAATGTCCCGGTCGCCGTCCAGCCGATCCGGTGCACGGCGGCGTCGGTGATGACGAGGCCAAGGATGGCAAGCAGGCCGACCAGAAACTGCGCCAGGCCGAGCACCAGCAGTTCTTCGCGCGGCGCGCTTTTCCAGACGAGATATACGCCGCCAGCGCCAGCGAGGAAGATGGCGCTGTAGACCTGGGCGTGGAAGGGATCGACCGACCATGGCCAGGTGCGGCTGACCATCAGGGGAAACAGCAGCATGCCGACGCCATAGAGTCCAAGGATCGTCGTTTCCGCCAACATGTAGCCGCGCCATGCGGGATTCAAAGTCACGCCTTTCGCTGAAGGACGGGCCCTGGCCTGCCACAGGAACAGCCCGGATACCGTGGCCGAGGCAAGATAGACCAGGAACCAGAGCCAGGTCGCTTTCCGATCGAAGTTGAAATAGCCGAGATTGATCAACGAAACCGCCGACACGATGACGGTGAATATGAAGGCCATGACGAGCACCAGCCTGCCGGGCGACCAGCGGTTCCAGAACAAGAGCGCCACCATCACCGCCATTTCGGCGGTGTAGAAGCCGCCGAGGAAGCGGGCACTGAATGGCGTGACTGGCCAGGGCCAGCGCGGCTTGACCAGGGCCGGCGCGAAAAA
The DNA here is from genome assembly GCF_007003945.1 of Mesorhizobium sp. WSM4307. Classification (NCBI taxonomy): domain Bacteria; kingdom Pseudomonadati; phylum Pseudomonadota; class Alphaproteobacteria; order Hyphomicrobiales; family Phyllobacteriaceae; genus Mesorhizobium; species Mesorhizobium sp. WSM4307. The sequence continues at coordinate 60,249 of NZ_VFTB01000016.1, read as the reverse complement.
CAGGCCTGCGCCGACGATCAGGACGATGATAACCCCTGCGGAGAAAAGGCGCAGAGCCGCGGGAAATGGCGGGTTGTCGGATGTCGGCATGGGAGACGGTCCCAAAGATGAATGCCCCATGACCCATCATAGTGCCGCTTGTGGCTGTTGAAAATCGGCCGAATGGAAATGAATTGTCACCCGGCTTATCTACTCGAATGGCCATACGGTCCGTTTCGAAGTAAAATAGAACACCCGGATCAAAGAGCGGTCCGGTCAACACGCCGCGGGGGTGCATTTTCCGGAGCCTGCACGATGAACGAAGCTCAGGACCTGTTCTCGCTTCTGCGGCAATCGACCGATGTCGATCCACAGGCAATCGACGCGATCAAGCGAACAATCGCGGAGGGCAAGGACCGCGAACTTTGCCGCATCAACGCGCCAGCCTTCGCCAGCAAGCATGGCCTCGACGAGGAACGCACCATAGGCGCGTTTCTCCATGCGGCGCGGGTGGGCATCTTTGACATTTCCTGGAATGTTCTGTGTCCCGGCTGTGGCGGCGTGCTCGACACCAATGCAACGCTGAAAACCATGCAGAAGGAAGAATACACCTGCGCGCTGTGCGCCGAGGGCTATTCGCCGACCCTCGACGAGATGGTCGAGGTGACATTCACCGTCAGTCCCCGCATGCGCAGGATTGCCGCCCACAATCCACACGAACTGCCGTTGGTGGAATATTTCCGCCAGATCTACTGGGCGTCCGGCGTCGATCTGCCGGATGAGGATTTCGCGAAAAAGATTGAAGCGTTCTCGCTGGAGGATATCGAGCTTGCGCCCGGTGAAAAGGCGGTTCTGCCCATACAGCTTCCGTCCCAATTCATCATCGTGTTCGAGCCGGTCACCCACTCAGCGCAGTTCATCGACGTCAAGGGCGAACCAACAAAGGAGCGCCGAAGCCTCTCCTTGGTCTTTGACCGCGACCATGTCCAGAACCAGACGCTGGAGATGCAACCCGGCCCGTTGCGCATTTTGCTGGAAAACAGGACCGACACCCGCGTGCTGCCGACGGTCTTCATCGCTGGCCAGCAATTGCATGATCTCCTCGGCAAACGCCGGCCCTTCCTCACCGCCAAGCGCCTGCTCACCAACCAGACGTTCCGCGATCTCTATCGCGCGGATACGCTCGACATCAACCAGCGCCTGAAGATCACCAGCCTGACCTTCCTGTTCACCGACCTGCGCGGATCGACCGCGCTTTACGAGCGGGTGGGCGACCTTTCGGCCTTCGATCTCGTACGCGCGCATTTCCAGGTGCTGCACGAGATCGTCGCGGCGGAGGCAGGCGCGGTGGTGAAGACGATCGGCGATGCGGTGATGGCGACCTTCGCGACGCCTGATCGCGCGATAGCTGCGGCCCTCAGGATGCGCGATGCCATGCGTGCGCTCAATGACAAGAGCGGGCGCGAGGATCTGCTGCTCAAGATCGGGGTCCATGCCGGCCCCTGCATCGCGGTGTCCATGAACGAGCGACAGGACTATTTCGGCCAGACGGTCAACATTGCTTCGCGGGTCCAGAACCTTGCCAACGCACAGGCGATCTTCGCCACTCGTGCTGTGGTCGACGACGATCTCACCGCCGATCTGTTGCGCAGGAACGCGCTGACGCCCGTGCCTCACGAAGTCTCGCTGCGCGGCATTGAGCGGGAAATAGCAGTATATACGATTCCTTGAAGACTTGGTCCTTGAAGACTTGGTCCCTGAAGACTCGTCTCCGCCCTCACACGCGCCTGGAGAGAAAATAACGATCAGCGGGCTCCGAGGTTGGCGGCGGGAGGCGTTGCAGCTGCGGGTGATCGAGCGGTGTGCCGCTGACCGCGAAGCCGCCGACGCGAAGCATTCGCGCAATCAGATCGGGAAGCCAGGTATTGGTCACTGCATCGCGATCGTCATAGCCGGTGCCGATGTCGGCATGAACAAGAGCGGCATCGATGCCGATGAACCTCTTCGCTGTCTCGCGTATCTCACCGAGCACGAGGTTTTCAGCTTCGGGAATTGAGCTGGCGTGTGCGCCCACTTCGCGGTCGAACACCACGATCCGGCGTCCGGGTAGGCGCTCGCGCAGATGATGGAACGTCCGGCCATTGCCGAGGCCCAGCTCGAGCACGAGCCCCTCCATCTTCGCCACCTCGACGCAGACTTGGTCGAGAATGTCGCGCTGTGCGGTCATCCTGCTGATGAAATTCTCAAGGCGACTCATGTGCGTTTGTGTGTCCTCAACCAGCTAAAGAGATCCGCGATGCCCGCGACCAGAACGGGTCGCGGGTGAAACCCTGGGGCGACGTGTCAAGCCCCGATCGAGTCTCGCCGCATATAGAGGCGAACGATGGACACCGCAACAACCGAGCAGGCAGCCGACAAGGATCATACCGGGTGGAGCCGGCGGCCGGCGCGCGGCGGAGTAGCGATGTCACTTGTAGGGGTCTGCGGCGTCCCGCAAGCCGTCGCCGAGGAAGTTGAACGCCAAGATGACGAGAATGACGGGGAGCATCGGCAAAAGCAGCCATGGATAGAATGCGATCACGCTGACGCTGCGTGCCTCGGTGAGCAGGATGCCCCAGCTGGTTGTCGGCGCCCTCAGGCCGAGCCCGAGGAAGCTCAGCGCCGTCTCGCCAAGGATCATGCCCGGTATGGAGATCGTCGCCGTCGCGATCAAATGCGACATGAAGCCGGGAATGAGGTGACGCCCGATGATGCGGCTGCTGTTGGCGCCCATCAATTGCGCGGCCAGAACGTAATCCTCCTCGCGCAGGGCTAGAAGCTTCGAACGAACGGCCCGCGCCAGTCCGGTCCAGTGGATCAGCCCGAGGATGACGGTGATGCCGAAGTAGATCAGGATCGGGCTCCAGGTTATCGGCATGATCGCCGCCAGAGCCAGCCATAGTGGAATGCTGGGGATCGATTGCAGAACTTCGATTATCCGTTGAACGATCAGGTCGAAGAGACCGCCGTGATAGCCGGCCAGTCCGCCGATGACTATGCCGAGCAGGAAGCTGAAAATGATGCCGACGAGGCCGATTGTCAGTGAAATGCGTGCGCCATAGATGATGCGAGAGAGCACATCCCGCCCCAGCCTGTCGGTGCCGGCGAGAAAGAGTTGGCCGTTTTCGGCAGGGCAGACAAAATGCCTGTCACCTTCGATCAGGCCCCAGAACCGGTAACTGTCGCCCTTGCAGAAGAAACGGATCCGCTGAACATCATCCTGCTCCTCGATGTAGTTTCGCTTGAGTGTGTCCATATCCAGCGTCATGTGGCGGCCATAGACGAATGGCCCGACGAACTGGCCGTTGTGGAACAGGTGCACCCCCTGCGGCGGCGAATAGATGTAGTCCATGTTGCGCGTGTGCAGATTGTAGGGCGCCAGGAACTCGCAGATCAGTATCCCGAAATAAAGCGCTGCCAGGAATATGCCGGAAACAACGGCAAGCCGGTGCCTTCGGAATTTCCACCACATCAGCCGCAACTGCGACGCCTGAAAGACCTTCGATTGCTCCGGCGTCATCGCCTCGACCGACTCCAGGTCAAAGGGCGCGATGGAAACGTAGTGTTGCAGTGGAGCACCTGGAGCGGGCAGCGGCGAAGGTGTGTTCATTTGGTGCTGCCGCCTTGCAAACGAATTCGTGGATCAAGCAGCGCCAGCGCCAGGTCGGAAATCAGGACACCGATGACCGTCAGGAAGGCAAGGAACATCAGGAACGACCCCGCCAGATACATGTCCTGGCTCTGCAGCGCCCTGATCAGCATCGGCCCGGTCGTTTCCAAGGACAGGACGATCGCGGTGATTTCGGCGCCGGAGATGATGGCCGGCAGGATAGAGCCGATGTCGGAAATGAAGAAATTGAGCGCCATGCGCAGCGGATATTTGACCAGCGCCTTGAAGGGATGAAGGCCTTTGGCGCGCGCGGTCACGACATACTGCTTGTGTAGCTCATCAAGCAGATTGGCGCGCAGCCGTCGGATCATGCTTGCCGTGCCCCCGGTGCCGATGATCAAGACCGGGATCCAGAGATGGGCGAGGATCGACTTCGCCTTGGCCCAGCTCATCGGCTCTCCGAGATATTGCTGGTCCATGAGATGGCCGATGGACGTGCCGAACCAAATGTTGGCGAAATACATCAAGATCAGCGCTAGCATGAAGTTCGGAATGGCAAGGCCGAGAAGGCCGAAGAAAGTCAGGCCGTAGTCGCCCCAGCTATATTGATGCGTGGCGGAGTACATGCCGATCGGAAAGGCGATGAGCCAGGTGAAGATGATCGTGACGAAGGAAACCAGTACGGTCAGCCACATTCGGTCCCCGACGACGTCGCGAACCGGCAGCTCATATTCGAAGGAATAGCCGAAATCGCCGTGCAGCATCCCGCCGACCCAGTAGAAGTAGCGAATGACCGGCGGCTGGTCGAAACCATATTCCTTGCGCATCATCTGGATGCGATCGGAATCCACCGCTTCGCCCTGAGCTCGAAGCTCGGCAACATAGCTGTCGAAATAGTCGCCTGGCGGAAGTTCGATGATCGTGAACACCAGCGCCGATATGACCAGCAGCGTTGGAACCATTACGGCAATGCGCCAGACAATATATCGAAGCACGCTCAGGTCTCTCCAAGCCAGAATGTATCGGGCATATAGACGCCGAAATAGGCAGTCGGGTCGTAGCCGTAGAGCGCCTTGTCAGGCAGGTTGTGCAGCCGCGAGGACGCCAGAACCGGCTGGTACGTTGCGTTCACCGTCCCGATTGAAAACACCTGATCGGTGTAGATCGATAGCATTGAATTCCAGATTTCGGCGCGCTCCGCGGCTTCGGTTGATGCGTTCCAGCGCTTGAGCAAAGCGATCAGCTCGACCACAGGCGGAAGATCGGGCGCTTCACCGACCGTGCCATGAGACAAGTAGTGAGCACCCCAGAGCGGCCATTGCAGCTGGTCGTCGATGGTGGGGGCCAACTGGTACGGGTTCATGTCGGCGGTCGGCACGCCGTTGTCGATGCCCGACCACATCGACATCATGATCTCGCCGCCAAGTGCGCGGCTGCGGAAGATGTCTCGCTGCGAAGTCCGGATAAACACAGCAATGCCGATCTTGCGCCAGTGATCGGTGATGAGTTCGAGCGCGTCGGTTTCCAGGGTGCTTTCGCCGGCCGTTTCCACGATGACCTGCGCCGGGCGTCCGTCGGGAAGTAGCCGCAAGCCGTCATCGTCACGCGTCTGAAGCCCGACCTCGTCGAGCAGCGCATTGGCCTTGTCGGGATCGTGGGCGACCCAGGCTTTCGCGAATTCCGGCCGGTAGAGCGGGCTCTCCGGCAGGACCGTATCGGCACTTTCCTGCGCCAATCCGTAGAACACGGCCAAATTGATCTCGCGCCTGTCCACAGCGAGCGAAAGCGCGCGGCGCACGCGCACGTCACGAAAAAGGCCGCGCCACACCTGGTCGGCACAATTCAGATTGGGCAGCAGCGCCAGCCGCGAGCCCTGCGTGCGTTTCCACAGATGCATCTTCACCGGGTAGCGCTTCTCCGCGTCCTTCAGGAAGGAGTAATCGGCGAAGTCAATTCCCATGCATTGCAGGTCGCTCTCGCCCGCACCAGTCTTGGCGGAAATGATCGCCGACGAACTGACATTCATGACAAACCGGTCAATATAGGGCAGTTGCCGGCCATTTTCGTCAATTCGATGAAAGAACGGGTTGCGCTCGAAAATGAACTGCTCAGCCGGCGGCTTGGTCCGGTTCTGCCAAGGATCCAGCGTCGGCAACTCCGGGTTCTCCGGGCGATACTGCCGAGACATGCGGATATGCAAGAGCGTCCATTTCTTGGCCCGGTACTCCTTCATGAGACCGGCCAGCCGGAATGGATCCTGGTATTTTTTGTGAAACTGCTTGAGATAGGCGGCCGGCAGAACAAGCGGTAGAGGCGAAGCAGCGGCGAGCTTTGGCAGGAAGTCGGGATTGGGCGCATCCCAACTATAGCGGACCGTCAACGGATCGACGATGTCGAAGCGAGGCGGCTTGCCGTCCGCCAGCAGGGCCGGGGCGAGCCCGCCTTGCGAAAGCTCATCGTTCAGCCAGACATCCTCCCAGCAATAGCGAAAATCCTCCGGCGTCAGCAGGCTACCGTCGGACCATTTATGTCCTTCCCGTATCTTGAAAGTGAACACGCGGTCATCCGCTACGTTGAAACTTTCGAGAATGTCGGGTTGCATGTTAAGCTTGTCGTCATAGCCGACCAGGCGAGCATACCCATAGATCGTCATCATCCGGATATCCTTCTGGCTGCCGATGATCGTGCGCAGCGTGCCGCCATACTGGCCGGGCTGCCGGCCCATCGCAGCGAGATTCAACGCGCGCGGGCTCTTGGGCAGGCGTTCGGCGAGTGCCGGCAGCGCCCTGGCCTTCAACTGCGGCTGAAGAAATTCCGGCTCCAGATCGCCGGCGCGCGACGTGCCCGGCAGAAATGCCGAAGCCATGAGGCCAAGGACGGTGCGCCGGCTGATCAATGGCGTAGCTCGCTCACATCGGCCGAACGTCGGGCCAGCACGAGGTGGCCGCCGCCAAGATCGAGCGGCGACAACTTGTCCTCGTCGCCCTCGTCGCGGAATTGCGGTCCCCATGCGCTGGTGTCCGAAGCGCCGCTGAGCTTCAGCGTCTTGAAATCCATCGGCCTGTCGAGATCGGGGAAAGGGACTGCGGCGACCAGCGAGCGCGTGTAGGGGTGGACCGGTTTCCTAAGCAGAATTTCGCGCGGCGCAAGCTCGACGATACGCCCGCCGCACATCACCGCGATGCGATCGGCCATGTAGTCCACGACCGCCAGGTTGTGGGATATGAATAGGTAAGTCAGGCCCAGTTCCTTCTGCAAGTCCTTCAGAAGGTTTAGGATCTGCGCCTGGACAGAGACATCGAGCGCCGAAACCGGTTCGTCGCAGATCAGCAGTTCGGGCCCCAGTGCCAACGCGCGCGCGATGCCGATACGCTGACGCTGCCCGCCGGAGAAACTGTGCGGATAACGCTTGATGAAGCGCGGATCGAGCCCGATTGCCTGCATCAGGCTCTTGACCGTGGCCAGTCGGGACGCGGCATTGCCACGTTGATGGATTTCCAGCGGCTCGCTCAAGATGTTCTCCACCGTCATGCGAGGTGAAAGCGACGAAACCGGATCCTGGAAGACCATCTGGATTTTCGCACGCAGCATGCGCAAGGCGCCTCTCTCGGCCTCCAAGACGTCGATCGGTCCATCGCGGCCGTTGAAGATCACAGAGCCGCCGCTAGGGGTGACGGCCCGCATGAGGATCTTGCTGACGGTGGTTTTACCGGAGCCGCTTTCGCCAACCAGACCCAGGCACTCACCCCGTCTGATATCGAAGCTCACGCCGTCCACGGCGCGAACAAGGGTTTGATGATCTCCGCCGAACCAGCCGGACTTGCGGGTGGTGAAGGTCTTTATCAAATCCCTGACCGAAAGCAGGATGTCGTCCGGCCCCTTCGATGCCGGCGCCGTCTGCTTGCCGAGCAGGTTCCCGACATTGACCGGCACGTCGCGGAGCGCCTTTAGCCTTTCGCCAGGCTTCAGGTCGAAATGTGGAACGGCTGCCATCAGGCCCTTCAGGTAAGGGTGACTTGGCCGGCGGAATATCGCCTCGACAGGTCCCGCTTCCATGATCTCGCCATGGTAGATGACCACCACCTCGTCTGCGACATTGGCGACCACGCCGAGGTCGTGCGTGATCAGCAGCATCGCCATGTTCAGTTTGGTCTGAAGCCCGCGCAGCAATTGCAGGATTTGCGCCTGGATGGTGACGTCCAACGCCGTCGTCGGCTCGTCGGCGATCAACAGGGCGGGCCGGCAGATAAGCGCCATCGCGATCATGGCGCGTTGACGCAATCCTCCCGAAAGTTCAAAAGGGTACATGTCATAGGCACGCCTGGGATCGGGAAAGCCGACAAGGCCGAGCATTTCCTCGGTCCGCGCCTTGCGCTCCGCCCGAGCCATGGGCGTATGAATCTGCAGGGATTCGCTGACCTGGTTGCCGATCGTGTGCAGCGGCGACAGCGATGTCATCGGCTCCTGAAAGATCTTGCCGATGCGGCTGCCTCTCAGCGCCCGGATTTCGGGTCCGTCACGCGGCATCTGCAGGATGTCCTGCGTCGTGCCGGGCTTTTCAGGATCGGAAAACAGGATACGGCCGCGAACATGGGCTGTCCTCGGCAAAATGCCCATCACTGCCTGGCTGAGAACCGATTTTCCCGAACCGGACTCGCCCACAAGCGCGGTAACCTTGCCGGGCAGGACGCGAAGATTTGCACGCCTGACGGCATGTAACGGTCCCCCGATAATGGCAAATGAGATGCCAACATCCTCGATCCGCAGCAGGTCAACGCCTGTATTCATTCTCACACCAGCCCCACTCTGGAGGCCTGCCAGGCGGCAGGCCCAGAAATTAAGACTAGCGCATTGCCAGCCTAGAGCAACGTGGATTCGAAACGGTCGCCAGAGGCGGAGCCGGCGATGGACTGCACAGCAAGGCGTACGGATCGGATCGTGGCGGTTACTGAAGCTTCCTCCGGTCGCCCTCCGACAGCCGGGCGGCATCGCGATGAAGCAGCATGAGCTGCTCGGCTTCCGATCTTCGATCGTGAATCGGCTCCAGCGCAGCATCTTCATCGAGTGCGAGAGCACCCGACAGATCGGGTGAAAGCACCGTCAGCTTCTGCTTGATGCCCGCCAGTTCCTCGTTGCCGAGCGTCAGCCAGCTGTCGGCGCCGCAATAGCTGGCGAAGTCCTTGCTGGCGAGAACGCTGTGCGGATACTTCTTGGTCAGGGTCTGGAGGCGCTGGACCTCGTTTACAGCCGAGCCGAAGACAGAAAATGTCAGCCGGTCGGTAAGCCCGACATTGCCGAACATCACATTGCCGACATGCAGGCCGATACCAAATTTTATATGGCCCAATCCCTGCTTCTTTCTGCGCTGATTGAGATCCATCATGCGTGCGCTGGCCTTGCGCGCTGCCGCAAGAGCAGCCTGGCAGGCGATCTCGGACTGCGAGCGGTGCCTTTCGCAAGGGTAGACGGCAATGAAGCCGTCCCCTATGAAACTCATGATCTGCCCGCCTTTGCGATTGAACGGTGCAGCAACGGCGTCGAAAAACTGGTTCAGCGTATCGATATAGACTTCGCGGCCGGAGGTCTCGGCAAGTCTTGACGACCCGCGCATGTCGCCCATGACCAGCGCGGCCCGGATTGTATCACCCTCGCCGCGCTTGATCTGGCCGTCGAGCACGCGCCTGCCGGCGTCGCCGCCGAGATAAGTTGTCATCATGTTGTCGGCGAGCTTCGTGAGTACCGCCATCTTGGTTGCGATAGCGAGATGGTTCTGGATTCGCAGCAGCGCCGAAATCATGCTGTCGCTGAAGCCTGCGGCACTGTCGGTGGACCAGGACCCCAACATACCCTGACCGGTGTTGCCGTTGAAGGGATGGACGAAAGCCATGTAATCGGTGACGCCCATAAGCTTGAGTTCATCGAAAACAGGAAACTCGGAGGGCACCGACGCGTTCAACCGGCGCCGCAGATGGTCGAGCTTGTTGCTGAGCAGATGGTAGTATGGGCTGGTCAGGAATCTGTCGGAATGCACGCCGCTCTCCTTGCGGAAGCCTTCCATTTCCATGCCCTGGCCGCGAAGCCAGGTGAAGCCAAGCGCATCATAAAGCGGATGAAGCATCGAAAAACTCAAATGCACCCGCTTCAGCGGCAGGCCGGCGGCAGCCAGCCGTTCACAAAAGCCTTGTACCAATGTTTCCAGGTCGTTGCCGGCCAGCGCCGATTGGGTCAGCCAATCGGCAACCTTGTCCATGAGAATGGTGGAAATTTCTGCTTGCGCTGTGCTCATGCTATCTCGAAACCCGTCGAAGACGAGCCATCTCCTTTGATCCCCCAGACCCTCGAAGTGAATGAAACCGGCTTCGGCGGCAAAGCCGGCGAAGAATTCCCGGATGACTGTCGTTGCAGGCAAGCAGCAGGCGTAACTGCATCTATCTCCTGGCACACATATTTGGCGAGGCTCCCGGCGGAGTGCAATCCCGATCCTGACATCGGGCAAAAAATTTCGCCGGCTCGGACGCCGTCAGGCCTTCACCACCGTCTCTCGGGCTAGTCCGAGACGGCCAAAAACATTTCGTGTGTCGACGATCAGAAGGGCGTGATCGGCGATCGCCTGATAGTCGATCGCATCATGGTCGGTTGCAACGAGGACAGCATCGAAATCCTTCAAGACCGCTTCGGTCAATTCGACCGAGCGACGCCCCTTGATCGCCATATGCTCCCGTGTGCTCGGGATCTCGGTAACATGCGGGTCGTGGAATTCCGCCTTGCCGCCCCATTCCTCGATGAGTTCAATGAGCCGTAGTGAGGGGCTTTCGCGGATGTCGGGCACATTCTTTTTATAGGCCAGCCCGATGATGAGAATGCGCGAGCGGCTGAGCGCCTTGCCGCAGCGCCGGTCCAGAGCTTTGGCCAGTTCATCGACGACATGACTCGGCATGGCCGTGTTGATCTCTGCCGCCAGCTCGATGAAGCGGGTCGGCAGTTCGTATTCGCGCGCCTTCCACGTCAGGTAGAAGGGATCGATCGGAACGCAGTGCCCGCCAAGTCCGGGGCCAGGATAGAAAGGCATGTAGCCGAAGGGCTTGGTCTTTGCAGCCTCGATCACCTCCCAGATATCGATGCCCATCGCACCGAGCACGATTTTCAACTCGTTGACAAGGGCTATATTGACCGAGCGGAAGATGTTTTCCGTGAGCTTGACCGCCTCGGCGGTCGCCGTGGTGGAAACCGGAACGACGGTCTCGATCACGCCCTGGTAGAATGCCTGCACGAGCGTCGCCGCCTCGATACCGTCGCCTGCCACGACCTTGGGGATCGTCGCGACTTCAAAGCTGCGGTTGCCGGGATCCTCGCGTTCGGGCGAGAAACCGAGGAAGAAGTCTATCTTCGATTGCAATCCGGTTTCTTCCAATATGGGCTTGATCACATCGTCGGTGGTGCCGGGATAGGTGGTCGATTCCAGCACGATCAGCTGGCCGAGACGCAGATGCTTGGCGATGGTGCCCGCCGTGTTCCTGACGAAGGAGAGGTCCGGCTCACGATGTTTGGTCAGCGGTGTTGGAACGCAGATGATGATAACATCGCAGACAGTCAGTTCGACAAAATCCGCAGTGGCACGGAACCGACCGCTAGCCACCTCGCCGGCAAGGGCAGTCGACGTTACCGCCTCAATGTAGGATTGGCCGTTGTTCAGGCACTCGACCTTCCGGGCTTCGATGTCGAAACCGGAAACCGGGAAGCCGGCGCGCGCGATCGCAACCGCCAGCGGCAGCCCGACATAGCCCAGTCCGATCACTCCGACTTGCGCGGCGCGCGTCGAAATCCGGTTGAGAAGACGGTCATATGGCGATCGTGAGGCGTCCAAAAATCTGCTCTTCCGTCAATTCGGACAGGTCGCTTCCATGGCGAGGCTCACCTGGTCCCAACAACCATGGCGGAGGCATATTGCGGAAGGTCGATTTCCGCAAGCCTTCATCAGACCGGCACCTTCGCCTTCAGGCTTGCGGCAGCCATCGCATAGCCGCCGGCGGCGCCATCGATGAAATGAATGTGATCGCGCTGCAGCGGCGAGGCGACGAGGCATGTCATCAAGGCCGATTTCTGGCGGTGCAGGCCGTAGCTGCAGATGCCCGCCTCTTCCGCCTGTTTCAGCCGGCTCTCGATGCGTTGCAACACATCCGCGTCAACGTCGATGGTCATCTTCAAGCCGTCGTCGAACTTCCGGAAATCCGAATTGCTTGCCACCTCGCGTTTGTAGACCTTCGGATCGAAACGACCGATGGTCCAGCCAAATCTATCGGCGACCGCAGTAAGCGTCATCAGGAAGATCACCCACAGCTTCGCCAGCCATCGCCGCCCTGGCGGCGCCGTGGCCCGCGCCTCGACATCGAGACCGGCTGGCAGCAGACTGTAGCCCGGCCCGTCCACCGGCACGGGGTGGCCATCGCGCTCCTGCCTGCCGGCAAGGGCAATGATGTCGGAAGCCAGAAACTGAAAACCGCGCAAGTCGCGCGATACCCCCGGTATGGCTATGATCGAGACGATTTCGCCATGCCGGGCTTCTATCGGGTTCCAGCGGCAGGAGAGGCCGGTCAGATCCGGCCGCGCGCCGGCCGGCGCGGGTTCGATGCTGTAGCGTCCCGCTTTCATCTCGGCTTCCGCCCAACTGCCGCCACCGCCAGCGAACATGGCATAGAAGACCGCTTCGGAGGCCTGGAACCTCGCCACGCGAACGTCGAGGCCTTGCGCCCTTATATCCTTGATCGGCACGATTGCGGCACGCAAGGTCAGGTCCAGTTCGTCCGTCACCCATCTCTGGACAGCCGCCAGCGCGTTGCGGGTGACGTCCAAAGCCGAGCCGGGAAACGCCACGAGCGCGCCGTCGCCACCGAAGACAAAGGGAAGATCTTGCCGACCCAGCGCATTGAGCAGCGCCGAAATGACGCTAGCACCGGCCATATTGACGGTTTTATAGCGCCCGGCCTCGATCGCCTTGGTCGAGCCGACGATGTCGGCGGTGGCCAGCGCCCAGCCATCCGGGAGAGGCCGATAGTTATCGATATCGGCAACGCTTTCGAACTTCGCGAAGACCGGCAAGGAAGCGACAAACGGATCGGACGCGACAGCTGTTTCCATGAGCATCAGATAACACACTCCATTGCTTGAAGTTGAGTAGATCGTGCCTGGAAATTGACTTGCGTGGGCTTTCCGATGATAGGGTTCGCCGATGCGAATTGCCTTCTACGCACCGCTGAAGTCACCCAATCATCCCGTTGTCTCCGGCGACCGCCAGATGGCGCGAATGCTGGTCAAGGCGCTTGAGCATGGAGGGCATAGCGTCGATCTGGCATCCGAGTTGCGCTTCTATATACGCCAACCGGAGCAGAAAGGTTTCGATGCGCTCAAGATCGAGGCCCGAGAGGAAGTCGCGCGGCTGGCAAAGCTTTGGGATCGTGACGGCAAGCCCGATCTCTGGTTCTCCTATCATCCCTACTACAAGGCGCCCGACCTGATCGGACCCGAGCTGGCGTCGGCGTTTGGTGTCCCCTATGTGACAGCGGAAGCCTCCTATTCGAGGCGGCGCAACGCCGGCGTGTGGGCCGATGCGCAAGCCTTGGTGGCGCGAGCAGTCGAACAGGCAGCGCTGAATATCTGCTTCACGCAAAGGGACCGTCGGGGGCTGACAGATGCGATACCCGACGCCGCTCTTGGCATGCTTCCACCCTTCATCGACACATCGGTATTCCGGGAAACGCCGGCACGGGGTTGCCCGACGCGCCTCGTTACCATCGCCATGATGCGCCCGGGCGACAAAGCCGAAAGCTATCGCATGCTGGCGCAAGCGCTCGGTTCGATCGGCCACCTGCCTTGGACCATGTCGGTCGTCGGCGACGGGCCTGCCCGCGACGAGGTCAAAGCGCAATTCGCCGGGTTGCCCGCCGACCGTATCGAATGGCTTGGCGCGATTGAGCCAGCCGCCGTGCCGGATGTCCTCTCCAGTGGGGGAATCTACGTCTGGCCGGGTTACGGGGAGGCCTATGGCATTGCCTATCTCGAAGCACAGGCCGCCGGTCTTCCGGTGGTGGCTCAGGACGTTGCCGGCGTACCGGAGGTCGTACGGGAAGGCCAGACCGGGTTTCTCACCCCGCCGGGCGATGTGGCGGCATTCGCTTCTGCCATCGAAAGGCTGCTGGCCCGTAACGACGAAAGAACCATCATGTCCGTGAAAGCCAGGCGTTTCATCCTCGAGGAACGTTCCCTCGGAGCTGCGGCGGCGCGTCTGGTCGAACTTCTTCAGAAGATCCCGGCTTCATGACATCCGATCAGATCTGGCAGCCATTGGTGGACGAACTGGCGTGCCGGCAACGGGCGGGCCGCAAGGCAGAGTTCTGGCTGCGCGACGATGACGCCGTGGATCCGACCCCCGCGCTTAATCGGCTGCTCGACCTGACCGGTGAATTCGCGGTTCCGGTCACTCTGGCCGTCGTTCCGGCCCTGACCGATGAGAAGCTTGTCGTCCGGCTTCACGAGGCGCCGCATGCCACGGTCGCGATCCATGGCTGGGCGCACCGAAATCATGCGCCCGAGGGCCACAAAAAGCAGGAGCTCGGCGCGCATCGGCCACGCGAGGCGGTACTCGATGATCTGGCTCGCGGGCTGTCGCACGTGACCGGCCTGCATGGCGCACGCGCCGTTCCGATGCTGGTGCCGCCCTGGAACCGGATCGACGCCGGCTTTGTACCCGACCTTGGATCGACAGGATTTGCGGCATTGTCGGTCTATGGGCCGCCGAAGCCGGCTTCACTGGCGGTCATCAACAGCAATGTCGACATCATGGATTGGCATGGCACGCGCGGTTGCCGCGATCATGGTCTATTGGTTCAGGCTATTATCGCGCAATTGCAGCATGCATTCGATGGCGGCGAACCGGTCGGCCTGCTCACCCACCATCTCGTCCATGATGAATCGGCCTGGCTTTTCCTCGAACGGCTGTTCGCAGTCACCGCACGGACCGAGGCCTGCGTGTGGCTTCCGATCAAGACATTGATCGGGCGCAGCGCCGGCAAAGGAACGTAGCTCAGCCTTCTTTGTGCAATGAGGCAGGAAATTTGAGCGTCTGGCCATCCCGTGCTGCAAAAGCGCCGGCAAACCTGTCTTTGGCCAGTTTCTCGATCTCGTCCAGTTCCTCGTCGAGGCGTGTCGGATCGTGGTGAAACAACGCAAGCCCGTGCGCACCGGCCGCCTCACACAGCTTGACGCCCTGTTGCCATGTCGAGTGCCCGTTACCGCGGCGGCGTTCCATTTCCTCCTCGGTGTAGGTGCAATCGTAAACGACGAGGTCGGCGTCTTCGATCAGGTCGAGCACCGCCTGATCGAGTTTGTCCGGTTCGTGCTCAGTGTCTGTGATTACCGCCACGACGCGGCCGCCCCATTCGACCCGGTAGCCTATGCAGCCGCCCGGATGGATAAGACTGCCGGTCCGGACCACCACCCCCTCGCGCGGACGAAGCACGTCTCCGGATGCGAAATCGCGGCAGTCGAGGCGTGCCTTGCAGATATCCAGTTTCACCGGAAACCACGGCGGCCGCATGAACTCGTCGACCATCTGCCGGGTCGTCATGCGTCCTGCAAGATGCCCGGACCAAAGGGCAACCTTGACCCTCCGATCATAGATCGGCGCAAAAAACGGCAGCCCGATGATGTGATCGTAATGGCAATGGGTGAAAAGCAGGTCGAAATCGGTCACCCCCGACGCCCGAAGCGCCCTGCCGGCAGGCTGTAGGCCAGAGCCCGCGTCGAACAAAAGCGTATGCTTGCCGCATCGCATCTCAATGCAGGTTGTGTTGCCGCCATAGCGAGAGAATTCCGGCCCCGATACCGGAATGCTGCCACGTACACCCCAAAACCTGACCAGGAAAGCGTCGTCGTCCATGCTTACCTCTTTGCAGTCCCCGCCGCCCGTCGTAGCCAAACAACTGCTGTCAGGCGAGACAGGTCTCCTCCCGGTGATCTTCTCAGCCAGAGGCCAGTGCCATCACAGCGGCGAGGATCGAGCGCACATCATACGTTATTTGGTGCTTCGTGCGTCGATCAGATCTGCGGTCGTGTGGCTTAGGCGATTGGCAAGAACCCGCAGTATCTCGATGGTCATTTCCGGGAACTCGTTCATAAGCCTCAGGAAATGATCCTTGGGGATTCTCAAAGCTTCCAGCGGACTTACCGCTCTGACGGTGGCAGTGCGGGAGCTGTTGCACAATATGGCAATCTCGCCAACGATGGAGTTTGGCACCAGTTCAGCAACTTTTATGGGTCCGCTGTCGGAATCGACCAGAATATCCGCCCTGCCTGAAAGGATGACATAGGCGGCATCTCCCTCGTCGCCCTGCCGGAAAAGGATCTCGCCCGCGCTGTAGTTCACGCGGTCGGATGTGAACGCAAGCAGCTTGAGCTTTGTCGGCTCGATGCCAGAGAACAAGGGAACGCGTTGCAGCATTCCAACTTCATCCTTGAGCAGCATTGTCGCAAACCTTCCCAAATTCGCCCTGCCAGACTAGAGCAACGAACGTCCAGATGGAATCAATTCTGTTTCCGGGATGTGAGCCCGATGTCTGTCGTGCGATCAGGCGATGCAGCCTGACAAAATGGGCGTCCGCCAGCGGGAAACCCGTAGAGCCGGGTGAATTCGCGGCAAGGCTTTCGGGTTTGGGCGCGGATGTCGTCCCGCTTCACCCTTCGCCGAATCCTTGATGTTGCACCAAATTTCCACCGGCAGAATGATCCCATCTGAATGTCCGTTGCTCTATGACAGCAGCTCCTTGAAAATACCGTTCCCTGCCAAAAGAGTCTCGTGTGTTCCGTCTTCCACCATTTGACCCGAGTCGAAGACGACAACGCGATCGAACATCGTCGCCATTGCCGGATTCGTCACGACCCACACAATTGCCGGCGATTGGCCGTCGCGCCTGGCCTCCTCGAGCACGTTTCGCAGCACCTTATCCTGCATGCGCTGGTCGAGCGCCGACAGCGGCCGGTTGAGAATGAGAAAATCAGGACGCTTGAGCAGGGCCCGGGCAACATCGAGCTTCTGTCGCTGCCCATTGGTAAGCCGCCTGCCGCCGGCGCCGACGTTGAAGTCCAGACCGACATCCAGAAGCTCGCCATAAAGCCCCAGTTCGTCAAGAATGTCATAGACGATGGATCGTATACGGTCCGGCGCGTCGGGATGGTTGTTGCCCACACGCCCGAACAGGACGTTATCCATGACGGTGGCCGCGGCAATGTATTTGGCAGGATCATACCGTTCGACCGCATTTTGCAGTTCGTGCGGCAGGTTTTCATAGAACCGGTTGCGTGCGGCGACGATCTTGCCCATCAACTCGTCGCTCAGCAGGCCGAAGCGGTGCCGGGGCTCGATATAGGCAAAACTCAAGGTGACGATCATGGCGCGATCGTTCTCCGAAACCGTCTCGTAAGGACGGTTCTTGAGCCGTTGCAGCAAGGTTTCGTACGCGGGTATCTCCTCGGCGCTCATGAAGGCGAGCTGCTGGAAGAACTGGTGATCGGGCGGCAGGTCGGCAAACAGCTCGATCGCCTGTTTGGCGATCTCCATGCCCATTTCGTAGAGCGTGCGGTCGAGGCCGGCTTGCCTCAGCACAGAAGCAAAATAGGGATTGGCTGCCAGGGCCCTGTCGGCCAGTTGGGGACCGGCGGCAGCGCCGAAGAGCAGGTTTTGGCCGATCGTTGCTTCCTTGTTGTAGGCGCCCGGTTCGAAGGGAACCACCAGTCCGCTCAGCCCTTCGTGTTCCAGCCGGGTTCGCAGCGCCGCGCGCAGTTCGACGATCCGCCTGGCAAGCTCGGTGTGACGCGTGAGATCGGCCGAAGAGCGCAAGCCAAGATCGAGAATGTCGCGCGACAGAACAACCGCGTCGAGCACCCGGCGCACGGCTTCAAAGAGGTCGTGCGGGCCGCTAGCGCCGGCGGAAGCGTAATTGATCCAGTCGCTGTGGATATCAAGATCCGGATTGCCCGACCGGCGTGCCTCGTCGATGTTCCAGCGGTGCTGGACTGCCGCGGCCCCGTCATAAGGCACCGATGTCAGCGGCGCATGCTTCAACCCGTAGAGCAGGTTATCGCGGAGGCTTGCCTGGAACAGGAAAACATCCGACGAGGCATAGGACATGCGCCGGCCGGTCACTGCTTCGGGGAGTTCAAGCAGGTCGTCGGCGCCGGACGCGACTCTTCCACTATCCGGCCAGTTCAGCCGCGCGAAGGCTTCTGCAAGCGCCTCCCCTCCACCTGTTGCTGTACTGACCAGCGCCACCGTCTCACCCGGCTTGACCTGCAGGGAGATGCGGTTGAGGAGCATTGCACCGCTATCGTCCGCTATGGACAGACCGATCGCCGACAGGGGCTTGGTCATCGGATCTGGATCGTCAATCGTCAACGCCCCGATTCTCGGCGCGATCAGACCGTCGACGGTGAACTGTTCGACGACCTGCTGATATTTGACCTGGACATCCTGCCGATCCTGATCCCAGTCGATCAGTTCCTTCATCGGGCCGGGCAGGTCCTTGTAGGCGCCGATCACGGCCACGAGCTGGCCGACATCCAGCCGCCCCTCGATGACCAGATACCCGCCGATCATGTAGAACAGAAAGGGCGTAATCTGCGCGAGAAAATTGTTGAGGAACTTTACCATGAATTTCCATTGGTAAAGATCGAAGCGGATCTTGAAGATGAGCCCGAGCCTCGCGGCTATGTCGGCGCGCTCGTAGTTTGAGGTATCGTGGACGTGAACCGCGCCGATGCCTTCGACGATTTCGCCAACCCGGCCTGAAAGTGCGCGCGCCGTCAGCTGCCGTTGCCGCCCGAGCACGATCAGCCGCCGCCGCATTCGCGGGATGAGCACGATCTGGATCACCACGATCACGACCGCTATCATCCCTAGCCAGACATTCTGGACCATGATGAACAGCATGGCGGTCAGCGCCTGGCCGCCGAGCAGTACCGGCTGCAGGAAGGCATCGCCTATGAAGCCGCCGAGCGGCTCCACCTCGTCCTTCACCATGGTCGCCACTTCGGCGGATTTCACCCGCTTGAAGTAAATCGGCGGAAACCGCAGCACACGATCGACCAGATCGAAGCGGATACGCCGCAGCATGCGTTCGCCGAGGCGACCCTTGTAGGTGTTGATGTAGAGTTTGAACAGGCCGTTGATCACGACCAGCAAGAGGAACACAAGGCTCAGGGCAAGCAGCGTCGCCTTGCGGTCGAGCTGAAAACCGGAGAAGAACAGGACATCGCCAATGAACGGCAGGTTGTAGTGCAGCCGCATGAATGCCTGGGTCGCGCCCGGCTGCTCGAAGCCCCTACCTTGGATCGGACCGTTGACGATCAGCTTCGGCAGGTCGAAGGACATGAAATACGGGATCATCGAAAGCAGGACGACCATCAATATCCAGAGCTGCTGCTTCTTGGTGTGCCTCCAGATATAGCGGGCTAGGCTGGGTTCCATATGCGACTGTGGACCTTCAGTTTAAAGAACAAAAGTGGAAGCGCTGGCTGGTGAACGGCGCATCGGCAATCATCGCCGGCGACACGTTCGAAGCCTGCGGGGCGGCTTTGCTGGCAAGATTGCGTTGTGTCGCCCGAAATCCCAACATACAAGGCGAATATGATGGATGTCACGCAACCACGCAATGTCGGCACGGACGGGCACGAGCAAACCCTGGACCTCACGAGGGGAATTGCTGCTTATGTCAACAACCCTCTCGTGGCAGGGCTTGCACGCGTCGTCGCCAAGCATCCGAAGGCCGATATCGCCAACGCCTTCAACCACAAGCAGGTTGCGTGCAAGACATGGGCGCTCGACAGGCTGTTCGAAAGCAGCGGTGGCCGGTTCGGGCGCATATGGGTCCTGGGTGGATGGTACGGCGTATTGCCGGCAATGCTCTTCAACGACGCCCGCTTCGACATCGCGGCGATCGATAGCATCGACATCGATCCCGAAGTCGCGGCGGTCGCCCGGACCCTCAACCGGGAAGCATGCGACCGGTTCCGGGCGCTGACGGCAGATATGTACGCGCTCGATTATGCGGCCGGGCGGCCCGACTTGACGGTCAATACCAGCTGCGAACATATAGCCGATCTGCGCGCCTGGCTTGCCCTGCTTCCGCGGGGCACGAATGTACTGCTGCAATCGAACGATTATTTCAGCGAGCCAACGCACATCAACTGCGTGGCTTCACTTGCAGCATTCGAAGCGATGGCGGCGCTAAGCGAGGTGCGGTTCTCCGGCGAATTGCCGACAAGAAACTATACGCGCTTCATGCTGATCGGGACCGTTTGATGCATTTCGCCCAAAAGCGCAGCGTTTTTTGGGACATCTACATAAAACAAGGACTTGAGGTGCGCCGTACTGGCCAGACAAGATGCGCGATAAAGCCGATGAATAGTCTAGGACCCATCGTCCGTTTGATCATGTTCCTTTCCGAAACCGGACCCCATTCTTAGGGACCATGTTCGATACCGTTCGCGCAGGATTTGCGCGGAGTGACGGGCACCTTCCAGGTCGAGACGATGCGCGGATGGCGTCGGTCCGGCAAGTGTCTGTTCGATCGCGAGCACCAAGCCCTCAGGCGTCAGGTCGTTTTCCGTCAGCACCGTTGCGAGACCGAGCTCTTCGAGCATCAGGGCGCGAACCGTCTGTTCGGTTTCTCCGCCGGCTGCAAATGGAACGAGCAGCGAGCGACAACCCGCGCGCAGGACATCGCAGACCGTGTTGTAACCCGCCTGCGAGACTGACAGGCGGGCGCCGGTCAACAGGCTGGCGAAATCCTCGCGGAACCGGAAGATGGACAGGACAGGTGAGGCATCGCGTGCAATCGCGTCGAACTCGTCTTTCGGGAGGTTGGGGCCGGTGAGCAAACACCATCTCCAACCGTTGTTGGCATTCCGGGCTGCCGCGACGGTGGACCTGACAACGCTCTTTCCGGCAGCCCCACCCCCAACCGACACCACAACATCGTAGCGCTCGGAGGCCGCGGGCGATGGCGGCGCGGCAACGAGCCCCGTGTAGGTGACCTCGGCCCTGATCGCCCCAGCCAGTGGAAATGTCTTGCCGATGGTTGCGAAAGCCGGATCGCCGTGGATCATGACAAGGTCGAAATGCCTGTTGATGAGATCGACCGTTTCCTCGTTTCGGCCCAGCTTGACGCGCTCCTGAAGGATATCACGGACGGACGTCGCCAGCAGCGGTCTGGGCGACGTCGCGTCGATGGCCTCGATCAGCGGCAAGAGTTCGAAACGCATCTGCCGGCGTCCAAATGGAAACGCCTCGACAATGACGATATCAGGCCTGCAATCCCGGAATGCCTGCAGCAGCATCTCCGAACGCCGTTTCTTGAAATCATCGTCGATGGGTTTGCCCTGCAGGTCGACAAGTCCGGAAAATCCTTCATCACCGGAGGTGACAGGTGGAAGGGTTACAGATTTTACCCCCCGTCCGGGAAACCCCGCGATCGGCGCTCCGCCGGTCACGACGGTTACGTCGAACCCATCATCGACCAGAGCGGCCGCAATGCGGCTGGCGCGCGCGAGATGGCCGATACCGAGCAGGTGCTGGACATAGAAGAAAGCCCGCAGCCGCTTCATTCGGAGGCCCACTCCCGCTCGAATAGTTCCTTGAGCTGTCCAATGCTTGCCAAATGATCGAAATTGTCGCGCACGCGCCGCTCTGCGGCTTCGCCGAGGCGGGTACGCAGCACGGGATCACGGATCAGGCGCTCCAGCGCCTGTGCCAGGGCAATTGGGTTCTCCGTCGGAACCAGCAGCCCGGTTTCATCCGGCGACAAAAGCTCCGGCACGCCGGAAATATCGGTCGACACGCAGGCAAGCCGCTGGCTAGCTGCCTCCACCAGCACATTCGGCAGACCGTCCCGGTCACCATTTGCGGTGATCCTGCAGGCCAGGGCGAAGAGGTCGGCGCAACGGTAGTGCTCAAGCACCTCCTGCTGCGCAAGCGCGCCCCTCCAAGAGACGCGACCATCCAGTCCAAGTTTTTGTGCCAGCGCCTTGAGCCGTTCCAGTTCCTCGCCGCCGCCGATATGCTCAAAACGCCACGCCAAATCACCGGGCAAGAGGGCAAGGGCCTCCAGCAAGGTATCGTAACCTTTCTTTTCAACGGCGCGCCCGACACTCAGAACGATAACCGGTTCGTCCGGCGTCGAGCCGTCATTTTGGTTCCGAGCCTCGCCGAAACTGCCGAAGCGATCAAGGTCGAGCCCATGATAACTAAGATGCACACGCGCGTTGCCGCTAGCGAGTTCTTTCAGACGGTCGAACCCGGTTTTCGTGCAAGTGACCGTCCAGCGCGCCGACGAAAGCTTGCCAGCCAGATCCCAGTCAGCCGAAGTCCAGATGTCCTTGGCATGGGCCGAGCAGCTCCAGGGCAGGCCACGAAGCTGGCTGGCATAGCGCGTCACCGATGCCGGCGTGTGGGCGAAATGTGCATGCAACCACCCCGCGTCTTCCGGCCATTCGGCCGCCAGCACGAGCGCTTGTCCGAAGCGGCGGACGCGACTGCGCGAAAAGTCGCGGCGGATATCGGCAGCTAACGATCCGAGCGCGCGCCAGAAGCCCGGCCGCAGCAGATAAGCAAACAGCGAGCGAACCACGCGCAGCGGCTCTTCATGCAGATATTCCGGCAGATAATGGACGGGCGCTTTGATCTCGTCATGCACGGGGTGGCGTCCCGCGTCGGTCGGCCGCCTGAGCGCGACGAGTATCAGGTCGAAACCCGAACGCTCCAGACCGAGCAGTTCCTGCGCGATGAAGGTTTCCGACAGCCGCGGATAGCCCTTCAGAACCACGACGATCTTGCGATGTTGCAACTCAGCTCATGCCTTCAACGACCGAAAGGTGATGGCCGGCCCGCCGGTCGAGCAGTTCCGCGACGATTTCGGAAATATGAGGCAGCCCCTCCAGCCTCAGATGCGGATTGCTCTGCGATGGGCGGGGCCGGTTTGGCAGCCCTTCCAGGGCCTTGGCAAACCGCTGAGAATCCTCCGCTTCTTCCGGCAAAAGCATCTCGATGAGGCCGAGTTCGGCAGCGCGCCGTGCACGAATCAGTTGTTCCTCGCGAGGCTTGACGCGCGGCACGATCAGCGCCGGCTTGTCGAAAGACAGTATCTCGCAATAGGTGTTGTAACCGCCCATCGCCACCACCGCCTTGGCGCCGGCAATCAGCTCTTCCATGCGGTTGTCGAACTCGATGATGTTGATATAGGGGATCTTGGACCCCTTTTTGAGCAGCTTGTTGCGCTTGCGCGCTGGCATGTAAGGCCCAAGCACGATTAGCGCCCTATGCTGCAATTGCGGATCCTGCTGATAGGCATCGATGACGTCGTGAATCAACTCACCGCCGTCACCGCCGCCACCGGTGGTAACGAGGATATATTCGCCCTCGGGCCGGTGGCCCGGCAACTCGTTCTTCTGCAGGCTCCGTTGCAGGAAACCCACGAACTTCATCTTTGCTCTGACAGCCGGCGGCACAGACAGGCCGGTCAACGGATCGTAGAAATCCGGCGGACCGTAGACCCAGACCTTGTCGTAGAATAGCCCTATCTTGCGCATCACATCCCTGCGTGCCCACTCTGCTTCGAGCAGATGCGGCGCGTCCATCACCTCGCGCAGGCCCAGCACGAGCGTGGTGCCCCGCGTCTTGAGGTAGGACAGCGTGTCCTCAATCTCACCGCGCAGGCCGAGCGGTTCCTTGTCAACGATGAGGATATCCGGCCGGAAGGTCTCGGCTGTGTGGCGGATGATCGACTGGCGCATCCTTAGCGTCTCATGCAGATCGATATCCTTCTCCAGCGAGGTGTATTCGCCGTTGCGCAGCTTGATGACGCTGGGGATCTTCACGAAGTCGACACGGGCGCGGTAGTCGAAGGCGCCAGCGATAGGCGCACCAGAAATGATAAGCACCTGAAGTCCGCGAAAATCCTCGACCAGCGAATGCGCGATCGTCCGGCAGCGCTGCAAGTGGCCGAGCCCGAACGTGTCGTGGCTGTACATGAGAATTCGGGCATTTTCTGTGTGCTGGGTCATAGTTGAACGTCTTTTCGAATTCTCGCCTTGAGGACTGTGACAAACCCGCAGGCTTCGGAACCGTCCTGACTCTACCGACCTGTTGTGAAACATGAGGGCGCAATTTTCAATTTGTATTACCAAAAAACCGCAGATTGCTCAGCCAAACTGGCTGCCTTGCGGACAATTTCGCCCCGGAGGGCTCGTTTGGTGTCGCAGCCGCCGCTGAATCTATAAGTAAGTCAAAAGGTTGCCTGGAGTTCGCGCGACTTCGCCGCGATTCCATTCGCAGTTCGACAGCACCAGATTCAAGAGTCCTTTCTTCTCGTTTGGAGCCTGTTGAGCAAACAGACGGCTGGCATCTCGGGCCAGTTCCATGAGCCGCAGGCTGTCTTCCGCATGATCCTTGCTCCTCGCTGTGCCGCTGGATCTCATATGTGGACGGCCCCCTGCGTGCAAGTATTGGCTGAGATAGTTTGATCGGATCGCTTGCGCTCATATGTCCGGCTTTTTGCGCGCATATCGAGGCCACCCCCCGACGGCCAGGAAGCGCCCCGTTGCGGTTCCAGCCCGCTACTGGCCTTCGTAACCGGGGATGAAGGTAAAGAACACAGGCCAGCGGTCGCGGCCGGCTGCCTCGCAATTCGAGCAGCCCAACAGCCCGATGAGAGCCTGGTGCTTCGAGCCGTGATCAGGGCCCAGCCCATCTATCAATGCACCGATGCCGAGGTCTGTCGAGCGGCCAGGGTGTCGGCCAGGGGCTTAGGGGCACGGCGATATCCCGTTGAAGGCAGTTCGCCGCAGCGAAGGGTTCCCCAATTGTCCTTCGTATATCCCAAGGCCTATCATCCAGGAGATTTGATTCCCTATTCCCGCCAGTCCAGAATGAGGCTGACTACCTCGGCTTCATGGGGTCCAATGACTGAGTACCCGCGCCCTGCCTACAGCATGAAAGCCGTTCGCAAGGCAGGTTACCAGTTGGCAAAACCTATTCAGTTCGGACGAGACACCACTGTCGGCCAGTACGTGGACACACTCGAGATCTTCTCAATCGCCAATAGCTGGCGCGACTCGCACTTTCTGCCGATGCGGAGCGTTCGGTTCTCTGTCGGTCACCACATGAGAGCGCTTCGACTGAAGGGCGACATGGCATCCCGCCCGAAGCGCATGGCATCCATTCGTCGCAAGCTCCGAGAGTCTACCACCAATATGGACACCATGAACGACATCGGCGGTTGCCGAGCGATCATGGCCGACATCAAAGGTGTTCGCTCGCTTCTCGCATCGATGCGAGAGAAGTTCCCCCACGAGATCCACACTGGGGAATTTAACTATATCGATGAGCCGAAGCCGGACGGTTATCGAAGTCACCATATTGTTTTCAAGTACCGACCCAAAGATGCCGACACTGAGGCTTTCGAGGGACGACGCATCGAACTGCAAGTTCGGACCAGACTTCAGCACTCATGGGCAACTGCAGTTGAGGCTGTTGGGCTGTTCCAGGGCCAGGATTTGAAGCACGGAAAGGGCGAGCAGGATTGGCTGCGCCTTTTCCAGCTTACGTCGGCGGAATTCGCGCACGTTGAGCAGTGCCCCGTTCATATCGGTGTTCCGGGTCACAATGACCGGGTGCGAGAATTGCGGGATATCAACGAGCGTATAGGTGCGACCAGAATACTAGAAGACATCAAGAATTTTACCCACTACTCAGAGAAGTTCGTACGGCTAACGGAAAAATCTCGATACTATTTGCTCCAATATGGCAGAGATCATAACGTAACCATTGAGCCGTTCTGGACGCTTATGTCAGGTGCGCGAACATTGGAAGAGATAGAGAAAAAATAGAAATAAGGGGCCTCGACCTAAATGCTGTCCTGGTCGAGGTAGATGAGGTAGACAAACTAGTTGAAATTTATCCGAATTACTTCGGCGACGTTTCGCTATTTGTTCATAACCTGAAATCCATCTGCACGGGAAATTCGGCTATCGAGTACGGTCCAGCGCCGTAACAGCTGGTAGTTCCGCAAGCCCGATTATGCTTGGGTTAAGCGTCGCTTCCATTTGAAGTAGCCGGATCACTGGCCTGCTGCCGGTTTCGTGGACACCGAGATAAGGTGTTTAACGGAACTGGCTAGTGGGAGTGCAAAGAAGGAAGTTCGGCCGCGAGTTCAAGCTTGAGGCGGTGAGATTGATCAAGGATCGGGGCGTTGCGGTGACCCAGGCCGCCTGCGACCTCGATGTCCACGAGAATGTGTTGCGCAAATGGGTGCGCGATCTGTCGACGGATCCGCAGCACGCCTTTCCCGGGGCAGATGAAGCCGGAGCAGCAGGAGATCGACTAGCTGCGCAAGGAAGTCGCGAAGCTGAAGGCGGAGCGCGACATCCTAAAAAGACCGCAGCCTACTTCGCGAGGGAAGTGACATGAGGTTCGCTTTCATCGCGACGCACAACCGCGGGGAAACTCGAAAATGCGCGACGCCTCCCGGTTGCTGTGGTCTTTCTACAACGCAACCCCACAACTATGGAACTGTGTCGGATGCGGCTTGCCCATCGCGGCTCTCCTTTCGACCGCAATGAATCACCACACCGGCAAAACGGGAATCCCGAATCCGGTAAAGGCGACGCGCTTTAGAAAGTTTGCTGGCACAGAAATTCTAACGGGTTGGTTCGTTCTGGGGAGGGAGCAAGGAGCCGATGTGACGCGTCGGAAACCCCATACCTATGCCGTGACCTTGACGCGCTGCGGCCTGTTCAGAACTCCGCTTCGCGTCGCTACGCCCAACGATGGTGAAGCCATGACGCTTCCAACTCCAGCCCTGTGCAAATAGCAGGACCGCAAGCGAAAAAGAAAAGACCCGGCGGTTGCCCGCCGGGTCTTCGATCTCGACTTGTCGAAATCTATTAGAACGAGCGCTGGAAGCGGAGGAGACCGCCGACGCTGCTCTTCTTGGTCGCGTTAGTCCAGTTGGAGAAGTCGGCGTCGTCGAACTTGCCTGCATTGAGGTAGTCGACTTCGGCCGTGATCGTCATGCCGGGAACGATGTCGTAGGCGATGTTCGCGGCGACGCCGAGATTCTTCCAATCGTCATACGAAATCTGAGCGTTGAACGAGGTCTTCTCGTTGAACTTGTAGGTGCCACCGCCCCACACTGCCCAGTTGCCGCCCCACTGCTTGAAGTAGCCGCGGCCGCCGGCCGGGAAAGCCCAGGTCGGATCGGAGAGGTTGTCATCGGTGCCGTAGCCGCCCATGACCCACAGCTGCACAGCGTCATTGACGTTGACATCCAAGCGAACCTTGGTGGCAACTTCTTCGTAGTTGCTGTCATAAGCGACGACACCGGTGATCGCGCCCCAGCCCTGCGTCCACTTCACGCCGCCGACAACATTCGGGACGTAGCTGTCGATCGTATTCACGCCCTCGCCTTCTTCGAGCGAGAGGACGGCCGAGAAGCCGTTGCCAGCGTCGAAGTAGTACTGGATGACGTTGGTGTCGAAATCACCATAGGGAACCAGCGTATCCTGGATGACGTTGCCGGCATAGCCGATGAACGTGTTGAAGGCCGATTCGTCCTTACCGACGCGGAGACCACCGAGCTGGATCCAGGCGAAGTTCAGCGAGGTGCTGTTGCCGGCCTCATTGATCTCGTTGGTGAGCGGACCGGCGCCGTCAGGGTCAGCACCCAGGTCGGACTGATGGTTGGCGAAGTTCCAGCGGGTTTCGGTGTAGGTCTTCAAGGTACCGAGTTCGGTTTCCTGGCCGGTCCAGGTCTTCAGCGTGAAGCGGGCCTTCTTGAACCAGGTGTCGTTGCTTCCACCATCCTCGTGATCGGCGCTTGTCGCACCGTCGAACGAGCCGATGTCGCCGCCGCCGATGTCGTAACGGACATAGCCGCCGATGCGCAGGCAGGTTTCGGTGCCGGGGATGTAGAAGTAGCCAGCGCCGTAGACGTCGCAGATCTTGACGTATTCAGCGGGTTCCGGCTCGGCGACGACGACGGCGTCGGCGGCGCGCGCACCGGAAACTGCGAGCAGAGCCGCAGCGGAGCCGAGGAGAAGGCTCTTGATGTTCATTTTCTGACCTCCAGTCAAAAGTTAAAAAACGGGTCTGGGTATTCTTTGCTGAAGGACAGCGTTCCCTGCCCCATCCCCACTACCGAAAAAGATGCGCACCGCGCCGCTCCTTCGAATTCGACATTACCCATCGGAGCATCGTGATCAACCGAGATCGTCGCGGGAGTGTCCTTGACCGGCACCTATCCGCCCTGCCTGTTGCAGAAACGTCACGTTTTCGCCTCCTGATAAACAATTTGGTAACGAATTCGCCTTGCTTGGGCGCGGCTTCATGATCTTTGTATGGCGAGAATCGGGCCGCGGCCGAAGGCGTCTGTCGAAAGAGCATCACAGAGAGAAGCTGGCCAACCGAGAGGCTTTGCAGGAGACGCTCTCTGCAGTGATAGAGAGTGTCCTGCAAACAGGTGGGGCCGAAGATGCGCTTGCCTGCCATGAAGGTGGCATCCGAGTTGGCTGCGGTTATTGTGTCTCAAATAGTTTGCCAGACAGACGCTGTGCAGCGAGCATTCAAGACGGTTGAGGACGACAGGGCCAATTATGCCACCGAATTTGCGGCCGATCTGCTGCAAATCGCGACCGGGCAAGGGAAGCTGCGGGGGGGGGTTCGACTATAGCTCAAGCAGGTCCTGTGCTCGATCGGCCGACTCGCGTTCGGCGCGCAACTTCGCCGAGTTGCCAATCTGCCTGTCGGCGGCATCCCAGTGCGCCTGATGAGCGGCAAAATCGGCTTCGGCCTTCCCACGAACAGCCGCTTCCGCTGGAGCTAAATCCAGCATCTCGGTAAGCGCCTACAAGTGAACACAGCCTCACGTTCTCTCCGTCGCGCAGCCGCACAGCAGCGCTGAGGAAACAGTCAAGCGCTCGCCGCCGCGCCGCGCCGCTCGAGCGCGGTCTTGCGGATGATTTCCGCGATCTCCGGGCTGCTGCTGCACAGCATCTGGAAATCCGCCGAGTGCAGTGACAGGAGTGAGACCGCCGTTGTAGCACTGACGGTCGCCGAACGCGGTTCGCCGCTGATCAGCGCCATCTCGCCGAAGAAGGCGCCAGGGCCGAGTTCCACCGGATTCGGCGTCGCGACGCTGACGCGCCCTTCCACGACGAAGAACATCCGATCACCGGGCTCGCCAATGCGGCAGATCATGGCGCCCGCCGGCACCGTGCGAGCTCTTAACGCGCGCACGATCTCGACCAGCACGGCCGGGCCGAGCTTCTGAAACAACGGCACCGCGGCGACCAATTGCCAATTGCGGACGAAATCACCGCGACGGACTTCTTGATAGAAGCCCGTGGCAAGAATGCCGGCCCAGAGCCCGAAGATGCCGATGCCACTCATCATGACCGCACCGGCCAGGACGCGGCCTGCGAAGCTTTGCGGGATAGTGTCCCCATAGCCGGTGGTGGACAGCGTGACGACCGCCCACCACATTGCTTGGGGGATGCTGCCGAACTTTTCCGGTTGGGTGTCGCGCTCGATGACATAGGCCGCGAGCGCGACAGCGAACAGAACGACGCCGAAGAGCGTGGTGACGCCGATCAGATTGCGCGCTTCGTTGGCCAGGACCCTGCCCAGCACCGGGAAGAAGGTCGAGTCGCGCAGCGGTTTCAGCAGCCAGACAGCACAGTAGAGGCTCTGGTCGGGCGTGCCGACGAACAGAAATGCGGCGAGTGGAACGAAGACCGCGAGCACATCGATGGCGATTTTGGGCGTCCTGTCCCGCACGTCTCCCGCCCGGCGCTTGAGGAGCGTCGCGGCCAGTTGCAGGAGATAGGCGCCCCAGATGACAGCGAGCAGAGCAGCCAGAGCCAGTCTGCTTCGTCCGGACATGCCTGGTATCGTGAGCGCAGCCACCGCCAGCAACCCAGGCGCAGCCAGCACCGCGTTGAGCGGCGCGTAGATTCTTAAGAAAGGCAGTACCGACATTCTATGCCCACGAGCGGCTACTACTCTCCAGAATAGGATGCCTTCAAGGCAAGCGCAAAGGTGCTTGCTGTCGCTGCGATGTGCATCACCACGGTGAGCTCAATTGTCCGGGATGGCTTCGTGACCGGTCGTCAACCGACAGGCCACAAGATGCAATGCGGGTCGGCACTGCCAAGCGGCAAATCAAGCCGAGAGGCGCCACATTCGCACACGGCCTGTGCCACGCAGTTCCGTTTCCGCGAGTGGCTCGCAAGCAAAATTTGGCCCAAGCAGTTTGTGAGTTGCATCCGAAATACGAATTTCATCCGGCTCCGCGGACGTTTGAATACGTGCGGCGAGATTAACGGTCTCGCCCCACAGGTCATAGGCAAACCGCCTTTTGCCTATGACGCCCGCGACGATTGGTCCTGAGTGAATTCCAATTCTGAGCCTTAGCCGTCCTCCTGTGAAGCGTTCGCGCTTAACCGCCTTGCGCAGTTCAAGCGCATAGCGCGCGAGGGCTTCAGCATGATCGGATCGCGCGGCGGGCAAGCCGGCGACCACCATGACACAATCGCCGATTGTCTTGATCTTTTCGCAACCGTATCGTTCCGAGAGCCGATCCGCCGCCTTGAAGAAGTAATTCAAAATAGCGAGCGTCGTCACGGCTCCGACGCTCCGCGCTCTTTCCGTAAAACCGACGATGTCGGCAAAAAGCACACTCACCTCTGCGTGATTGTCTGCAATCTGTTCGTCCGCTTTTAACCGCTCCGCGATCGACGCGGGAAGAATGTTGAGGAGCAGGGTTTCGGCACGCTGGTATTCACGCTGCAATCCCTCTTGGCTCTCCCTCAACGCCTCGTTCACCGATTGTAATTTCTCGTTGAGCTGACGCTCCCTCTCTTGCAGGAGCGTCATTTCATAAGCCTTCTGCTGAAGACGCTGCCTATTGTCGCGTTCGACGGTTGCATCGAGAAAGAGCAGCCACACGTAGGCACTGTCAGCAAAAAGATGAAGGTCCGCGACACGCCCGCTGGGCAGTTCGACCATGGCCATATGATATGGAAGCTCCGGGGAAGGCAGCAAACCTTCCATGAATTCAAGCTGATCGGCCACCGGCTGACCAATGCGAAGCGATGAGAGCCCGTAATGTTTGACGTTGCCGCCCTTCGCAGCTACGCAAAGCTCGGCGTCAATTTTCAGATACGCGATAGAGTGCTCGTTGTAAAAAAAATTGTAAATCCAGCTTCCGACTTCTTTTGGCAATCTATGCATGGTCTATCTAGCAACCATCGAAGCAAGTTGACGAAACGCATCGTCAACGTGTTCGCCCGAAAGTGCACTTGTTAGATAGATTTGCCATCCGAGTTGCCTCAGCTCGTTAATATCACCATCTGATATTGCCCACCGATCGGCAAGATCGGATTTGTTGAACAGCAATACAAACGGCATCGTTCCGAATTCGGCCTCGACCCGCTCGCGTAGCGTGAGCGCCGCGGCAAGAGTAGCGGCGCGGGTTCCATCGACGACAAGCACGAGCCCGGTCGCACCTCGCACATGGCTGACGCGGAATGAGCCGATATCGTCTTCGCCGGCCAAATCCCACAAAATCAAATCCACGGTTTTGCCCGGTAGTGCGACGCTCTTCTTGTCGATTTTCACTCCCACCGTGGTCAAGTAGGTTTCTGAAAAGATGCTTTGCACAAACCTGCGGACCAGGCTCGTCTTTCCGACACCGAACCCGCCCAACATGCAGATCTTTTTTTGCAACATCTTGAGCTCCACTAGTCCAAGTTTACCGTAATCGAAACCCGGCGATTGGTGGAGCTCCCAGTTTGACTATTTTCAGGCACCAGCGGCTCAAAGGTGCCCGCGCCCCGAACCAGCAGCAGTTCCGGAGCGACGCCGCGCTTGTTGAGAAGCGCACGAACTGTCTCGGCGCGGGCGGCACTGATCGACGCGTTGGCCGTCTCGCGGCCCGTAGCGTCCGAATGGCCGGTCAACATGAACCGCGCAGTTACGCCTGACTTGTGGGCACTTTCGGCGAATTCCTTTATTTGATCCGCCAATCTGTCGAGAACCGGCGTCTGCTCTGGTCCCGGCACAACTTTGCCGGAATAGAAGAAAATATCGGTCGCCTGGATGGCCGCTCGCAAATCATTAAGTTCTGCAAGGTTCAGCTCATGCAGCTGCGAGATATCCAGAACCACTCCGTCCGCCGAAAGTTGATCGGCGGCGGCCCGCGCCCGGTTGATCCAGTTGGCAGGAGCCTCCCCCACGACAACGATGCGACCCTGGATGATCGAAAGCAGAACCGATTTCGGCGGGGTCAGCGAAGCCTCCAGCCGCTTCACCACGAACTTCGGATCAAGACTTTGATAGAATTGCCACTGTGAATGAACGCGGGCAGGATCGATCTGCGTTCCGTGCAGCAGAGCTTGCGGGTCGGCGGCTAGCGGGTCTCTCAGGCCGGAAATGTAGAAATGTCCGCCCCTCTCTGTTTGCTGGGCGACGATGATTCCCGGTTGGGCCTCAAGTCGCGACACATAGTACTGCCAATGCTCCGCCGCGCGCGCTTCGGGGCTCACATCACGAACCTTGGAGATGTCGAATTCCGGTCCGCCTGCCGAAAGCTGTCGGGCCGCCGCGCGCGCCTGATCTATCCAGGTGTCGGGAGCCTCACCCTCGGCAACGATGCGATCCTTGACGATCGAAAGTCGCACTGTGTCCGGCGGATACAGCGACGCCGTTAGCCGCTTCAACACGAACTCCGGCTCAAGGCTCTGATAGAATTTCCACTGCGAATGAACCCGGGCGGGATCGACCTGTGTTTCCGACAGCAGCGACTGCGGGTCGGCGCCAAGCGGGTCTCTCAGGCCGGCAACATAGAATTGGCCGTCGCGTATGTTTTGCTCGGCAACGATGATGCCTGGCTGGGTCTCCAGTCGCGACACATAGGCCTGCCAGCGCTCCGCCTCGCGTTCTTCGAGGCTTACGTCACGGACCCCAGAGATATCGAACATCGGCCCGCCTGCCGAAAGCTGCTGGGCGGCGGCGTGTGCCTGGCTGATCCAAGCGGCACTCGCTTCACCTTCGGCGACGATGCGATTCTTGACGATCGAAAGTCGCACTGTATCCGGCGGAGCCAGCGACGCCGTCAGCCGCTTCAATACGAACTCCGGCTCAAGGCTCTGATAGAATTTCCACTGCGAATGAACGCGGGCGGGATCGACCTGCGTTCCCGACAGCAGCGACTGCGGGTCAGCGCCAAGCGGGTCTCTCAGGCCGGAAATGTAGAATTGGCCATAACGTACCTTTTGTTCGGCAACGATGATGCCCGGCTGGATCTCCAGTTGCGACACATAAGCCTGCCAGCGCTGCCCGGATTGCCAGGAAAGAAGGAACCAACCGCCTGCCGGAATCAAAAGCAGCAGGACTGCAACCACCACCAGCCACGGAAACCCCTGGTTTGATTCCTCCTGCTTCAGCTCGACGCACGTCTGCAATTGTGCCTCTACGCCGGCCAACTGCGAACTGTCGCCGTCAAACTCCCCTAAAGCCTGTGAGCATTCCTCATGGATGCGGAGCAATACATCGCGAACTATTTCATGCAATTCCTCTGGCGGATTTCCTCGGATCACCGAAACCAAGGTCGCGAACTGTCCGACTTCTGACCAAAGGCGAAGGTCGCCAAAACGGATCGTGTCCAGACTGCTCTGTTCTTTTTCGTTAAATGAGTCCTTCACAAAGTCCTGAATTGCACTAAGCATCGAAGAAATAAGCTGAGGATCCTCGCTCGTTGCATTATCAGCAGCTACATGCGCCATCAGAAGTCCGGAATTTCGGCTAATTAGGAAGACGTGTTCCACTCGATATACAAGAGAATGCTTCAGAACAACTTCCGAAAAACTAGCACCTGTTCTCCAAGATTCAAATCTCCACTTGAGACCATGCCAGGTAAATATATGTCTTAAAGTTTCGTTCAGCGACTGAAAGGTCTGGTCGATCTTTTCCCCGATCGACTTGCGAATTGCCGGCAGAAACACCGGGTATAATATGTCCGTCAGCGTGCGCGGGCTCTTCTGGATTGACCGTTGCACAGCTCTTTCGACAGCTGGCGCAAGGGCCTCGCCGAGTTGCACGTGAGGCGCTCGCGCGGCCGCACTGGAAAGAACGTCGCCTATGGCTGCCGCGAGCTGCTCCGGTTCGTCCAGCAGATGCGTGACTCGTGAAAGCTCTGAAATTTCGCGGCTGACCAGCAACTGGCGCAGCGTTTCCATGCGAGGATCGGCGGTTGGAACTCCGTCGAAACGCGCACGATAGTCCGGATCAACGTTCCGGGCAATTTCGATCAAAAGACGAGCCAGAGCCTCGCGATCAATCTCTGTATCGTTCGAGGCTGTTCTTTGCGGTAGGCTGATCGGGTCGACGGTCGACGTCAAGGTCCCATCAACTCGCTTTCCAACTACGGTCCGAATTGCTCTTGCTGCCGACGGGATCCTGATTAAGACATTTTGCAACCTCGACAAACAGGCCAGCCAAAAGATTTCGGTCGGTCTTGACGTTGCTGAGATCGGCAAACATTTTCTCTATCAGCATCTGAACGCCTTCATTCTTCTGCTTGATTTCCTCACGCAGTGAATGATCGTTCCGATTTATCCGGTCCGCAACGTCGCGCTCAAGCGCGCTCAATTGATCCGACAACGCGCGCACCTGCTTTTCAAGCGCCTGGTTTTGCTCGCGAAGATTCCGATCAATTTCCTTGTCGGCATCGGCTCGTGCATCTTTTTCGCTCCGCAATTGCCCCGCAAGCGAATCGACCTGCTTCTTTGCATTTGACTCGTACATGTCGAGATTGCGCTTGGCCTCGGATTCGACATCCTTGAAGCGCTGCAAGACCCGTTCTTCGAGCTTGGAGAAGCGGCGGTCATAGTCCTGCATCTGGTTGCCGAACAGCAGATCACGTATCTTGTCGACACCTACAGCGTCGCCGGGACCCCCGTTTTCGCGAGCCTGGACACCCATGAAGTTCAGACCGTTTCCTTCTGCGTTACCTATCAGATTTCCGTCCGCTTTCTTGTCTGAAGAAGCGGAATTCGAAGATTCCTTTGCCATGCTTTTGCCCTTCCGTTTGAACACCTGCCACAGTGCAAAACCCCATACATAAGAAAGTCGGCATATAAGAAAGTCAGCATGTCAGCAAAATACCCGGCTCGCAAGCGGGTATCGTCTTGACTTGAGCCGATTCGTAAGGCAGCCGCGCGCTGAGTCGCCGGCGCAGGAATGGAAGTTGGTAGCGATGCCATTTCAAGAGCGGCAGCCGCGGCTGGTCGGGGATCAAAGGCGGTAAGCGTAGCCGTCGAAGCAGTGGCGCCCCGCAATCTCTGCGCTCACGGCATCCCGGCGTTCGACCGCAAGGTGATCAACCGAATAACGACGGCGGCAGGTCGCAAGTTTCGCGCTCGAGGAGGCGATCCGATCAAGCTCGTTAAGAACCGCCTCACGACTACGCCACGGGTGTTTGCGCACGCGCTGTGCTTTTCCGGGAACTGCTCAGATGGCCGGCGCGCTGGCGCGCACCCGCCGTCTGGCGTCAGGCGTGGCGGATCTCGGTTCCCAACACCTTCAAGCATTCGCGGATGAACGCGGCAAGCGCCGTCCAGCCCTTGGCGGAAACCATCGTCCCGTCCACATAGGCATCGGTGGGTGACAGGTCGATGTAAGTGCCGCCGGCAAGCGTCACCTCCGGCTCACAAGCCGCGAGAGCCCCGACCTTCTTGCCGCGGACGACGCCATCGACGGCGATCAGAATCTGGACGCCGTGGCAAATCGTGAAGATCGGCTTTTTGGTCTCATGGAAATGGCGCACCATCGCCTGCACGCGCTTGTCGGTACGGATGTATTCCGGCCCGCGCCCGCCTGCGCAGTAGACGGCATGATACTGGTCGAGCTGTCTTTCGGCTTCCGAGAACGTCTTGTTGATCAGCGCGTAGTGACCGAGCTTTTCGGTGTAGGTCTGGTCGCCCTCGAAGTCGTGCAGCGAGGTCTTGATCAGGTCGCCGGCGTTCTTGTCGGGGCATACCACATGAACCGTGTGGCCCACGGCCTCCATCGCCTGCTGATAGACGAAGATCTCGTATTCCTCGGTGAACTCACCGGTAAGCATCAGTATTTTCTTGCCTGGCATGGCTCTTCCTCCTGTTGCGGCTGGGCGAGGTGCGGATCACGCCTCGCCTGTCTTCGAAATCGGATCGGATCGGAATGGCGAATCCGGGAAATACGCGCTCGGCGCGCAGCACCGGTTCGACGGCGCCCGGCACGGCACCAGTGGGCAGCGCGCTTCCTCCCTCTCCGGCGATATTGGCTGCAATGGACATCGGGTCCGACCTTAATCGAAGGCCGGAAGCAAGCGATCGCGCGAATGCTCGATATGGACGCGCATCGCCTCTTGGGCGGCGTCGGGATCGGCCGCGCCGAATGCGGCGAGGATCGCCTCGTGTTCGTCGAGCGCTTCCTCGGTCACGCGGGCATGATACATTAGGCGGAAGATATGGAAGTGGGCATGCTGGTGGCTCAACGTCTGCCGAATGAGTTCGTTTTGCGAAAACTCCATGATCTTGTCGTGGAAGATCGCGTCCTGCCGGGCGAAATTCGAATAACGCAGGCGATCGTCCTTGCCTTCGCGCCGTGACATCACGCCAGCCGCTTCCAGCAAAATGTTGAGCTTGGCTTCATCCATGGCAGCGGCGGCTTTCGCCGCGGCATGCGGCTCAAGCAGAAGGCGCATCTCGTACAATTCGTCGAACCGGCGGCGTGTGATTTGCGGTGCCGCGCGATAGCCGATCAGGTGAGTCTTGAGCACCAGGCCTTCGCCTTCGAGGCGGCCGAGCGCCTCGCGGATGGGCGTGTGCGAGACGTTGAATTCCTTGACCAGGCTGTCGACGGTGATGCGCGAACCCGGCGCGATCTTCAGCGACATCAGCTGCGCGAAGATCGCTTCATAGACATCCTCGACCAGGCTGTTGGAGCGCTGGATGCGACCGCCGCCGGCGGCCGTTTCGGTCGTGTCGATTGGGTTCGCGGCCTGCATCTTTTTTACCTATTGACAGTGTGGACCGCTAACACGATGCTCCAACGGATGCAATCCTATATCCTATACGATTTTAAGGCGAATATGCTTTTCGTGCCGTTACATGGTGCTGCAGAATGTCCCTGGCGCCGTTGCGGACAGATGGCGGATGCGTCGCGACAACCCATCCCAGTTCAGGCGCCGCCAAAGGACAAAAGATCATCATGAGCCTCTTCGCCGCCCTCCGGCTTCCGCGTGAAATCCTTTTCGGGAAAGGCCAGCGCCATGTGCTGCCGACAGTCGCCAGCAGGTTCGGCCGGCGCGCCCTGGTCTGTACGGACGAGCGTTTCGCCGGCACGGCGGTGTTCGCGGAAATTGTCAAATCGCTCCAGGCCGCCTCGATCGAGGTGCTTGTGCATGACCGCGTGCTTCCCGACGTGCCACGCGACAGCGTCGGCACTTGCGTCGACGAGGCCGAAAAATTCCAGCCCGAGATGGTGATCGGCATCGGCGGCGGCAGCTGCCTCGATTTCGCCAAATGCGCCGGCCTGCTGCTCAGCCATGGCGGCAAGCTTCTGGACTACTATGGGGAGTTCAAGGTGCCCGGCCCGACGCTGCCGCTGATCGCCGTGCCCACCACCGCGGGAACCGGCTCCGAAGTGACGCCCGTCGCGGTGATCTCCGATCCGGACCGGACGCTGAAGGTCGGCATATCGAGCCCCTATCTGATCGCGGCGGTTGCCTTGTGCGACCCCGAACTGACGATGACCTGCCCCCCTGCCCTGACCGCGATAGCCGGCGCCGATGCCTTGACCCATGCGATCGAGGCTTTCACCGCGAAGCGGCGCGGCGAGGACCCCAGCCTGGCGCAACAGCATGTCTTCATCGGCAAGACCGCGCTGACCGACCATTTCGCCCTGCTGGCCATAAAACTGCTGGGCCGCAGCCTGGAGAAAGCCTGCACCGACGGCACCGATGCCGATGCGCGCGCCGATGTGATGATGGGCGCGCTGGCGGCGGGCTGCGCATTCGGCACCGCCGGCACCGCGGCGGCGCATGCCGTGCAATATCCCGCGGGCGCCCTCACCCACACGGCGCACGGATTGGGCGTCGCGACGATGATGCCCTACGTCATGACCTACAACAGCCGCGTGGTCGCCGCCGAAATGGCCGAGATCGGCGCAGCGCTTGGCCTTGAGGCCAAGGGGCGGAGCACCGGGGAGATGGCGGACGCCACAATCGAGGAAATCCGACGGCTATTCATTGCGATCGGCATCACGCCGACGCTGGCCGATCTCGGCCTTCCCGCCGACAAGCTCGACTGGACCGCCGATCAGGCGCTCGGCATCGATCGCCTGATCAAGAACAACCCGCGCCCCTTCAATCTCACCGCCATGCGACGCCTGGTCCAGGCCGCCCATGACGGCGACCTCGCAGCCTGCGCCATGTAATCCACGGAACAAGACCATGAACCTTCCTCCCAATGCGCTGTGGATCGACCAGGACGACTATGATGTTCGCGGCTTTTCGCACGGACTCTACATCGACGGCAGATGGCGACCATCTTCCGACGGCCGGGTCATCGACGTCGTCGATCCTGCGTCGGGATCCGTCATTGCAGCGGTTCCCGACGCGACGCTCGAGGATGCCTTGGCAGCCGTCGATGCGGCGGCCATGGCGGCGACGGCATGGCGGGGGACAGCGCCACGCAAGCGCTCGGAAATCCTCAGGCGCTGTTTCGAACTCATGGTCGAGCGATCGGAAACGCTCGCCATGCTGATCTCGCTGGAGAACGGCAAGGCTCTG
Source organism: Mesorhizobium sp. WSM4307 (assembly GCF_007003945.1). NCBI lineage: Bacteria > Pseudomonadati > Pseudomonadota > Alphaproteobacteria > Hyphomicrobiales > Phyllobacteriaceae > Mesorhizobium > Mesorhizobium sp. WSM4307. The sequence continues at coordinate 21,690 of NZ_VFTB01000016.1, read as the reverse complement.
CGCGACGCGCGCGGCGAGGTTGCGTACGCCGCCGAGTTCTTCCGCTGGAACGCGGAAGAAGCGGTTCGCATCACCGGCGAGTTCGGCACCGCGCCGTCCGGCACCAACCGCATCGTGGTCGACTATGAGCCGATCGGCATCTGCGTGCTGATCACGCCCTGGAATTTTCCGGCCGCGATGGCGACACGAAAAATCGCGCCGGCATTGGCGGCCGGTTGCACGGTGATCCTGAAGCCGGCCAGCGAGACGCCGCTGACGGCCTATGCGCTGGCCGCGCTCTACAGCGAGGCCGGCGTTCCGGCCGGCGTCGTCAACGTGCTCACCACGACCAGTCCCGGTCCGCTGACCTCGGCCATGCTGGCCGATGCGCGCGTCAGGAAGCTCTCTTTCACCGGCTCGACAGGCGTCGGACGAACCTTGCTTGGCGAAGCCGCCAAGCATGTGGTCTCCTGCTCGATGGAACTCGGCGGCAATGCACCATTCGTCGTTTTCGACGATGCCGACCTCGATGCCGCGCTCGACGGCGCCATGATCGCGAAGATGCGCAATGCCGGCGAGGCCTGTACAGCCGCCAACCGCATCTATGTTCAGTCGGGCATCCATGACGCGTTCGCCGACGGCCTTCGCAAACGCATGGCAGCTCTCAAGGTCGGACCAGGCATGAGTGCGGATACCGAGTGCGGGCCGATGATCACCAGAAAGGCGGTCGACAAGATCGACCGCCTGGTCAAGGACGCCGTGGGCCGGGGAGCCAAGGTGCTTTGCGGCGGCTCTATCCCGGAAGCGGAAGGCTTCTTTTATCCGCCGACGGTCCTGTCGCAGGTTCCGTCCGATGCCGACATGGCGCATGAGGAGATCTTCGGGCCGGTAGCGCCCATCACGCGATTCGAGACCGAGGCCGAAGCCATCATGCACGCCAACAACACGGAATACGGCCTTGCCGCCTATATCTATACGCGCGATGTCGGCCGAGGATTGCGGGTGGCATCGCGGATCGAAGCCGGCATGATCGGCCTCAATCGGGGGCTGATGTCGGATCCCGCGGCCCCCTTCGGCGGCGTCAAGCAGAGCGGCCTGGGTCGCGAGGGCGGCCAGCACCACGGCATCGCCGAGTTCATGGAGGCGAAGTATATCGCCGTTACCTTCTGATCGGGCAGCCATGCAGAAAGACCCCTTCCGCACCCGCGACCACGTTGCCGACTTTGATGACATCGTGGCCGATATCGTGGCGCGCAGCGCCACGACCCGGGCGACGCTGCCCATGGTGGCTGATGTCGCCTATGGCAACGGCGAGGCCGAGAGGCTCGACCTGTTCTTTCCGCCGGGCGAGCGTCAGAATCTTCCCGTTCATATTTTCATCCACGGCGGCTACTGGCGCATGTTTTCAAGGGGTGACTATTCCTATGTGGCGAACACAGTCACCCAAGCCGGTGCGATCGCGGTCATCGTCGATTATGCGCTGATGCCCGAGTTCAGGATGGCGGCGATCGTGGAGCAGGTCCGGCGCGCCAAACAATGGGTGCTGGACAACATCGTCGACCATGGCGGCGATCCAGGCCGGATCAGCGTCAGCGGCCATTCGGCTGGCGCGCACCTGGCCACATTCCTATTTGAAAAGGCGCCAATGCCGTCACGCATCCACGCAGCGCTGCTGCTGGGTGGCCTCTACGACCTGAAGCCCCTGCAGAAATCCTTCCTCGAGCCGTTGATCGGCATCACCGACGAGGAGGCAGCTGCCTTCACGCCAATGACGCGGCAGCATGACCCGAAGACGGCAGTGACCATTCTCGTCGGGGACCAGGAAACGCCCCCTTTTCACCAGCAGGCGGCCGACTTCGGAACGCTCCTGCGCGCGCAGGGGCACGGTGTCCGCGACCTTTGCCTGAATGACCGGAACCATATGACGAGCGTACGGGATCTCGGCATCATCGGTACGCAAGCTGGCGATTGCCTGATGCAGACGATTGAAACGACCCTCTTCTAGAGGCAATGCCGAGCCGACCCGAATGAGGAGGTCGCAGTGTGATGTGCACCGCTCGGTGGGCAGTTGCGCAACCTCGGGACTTGGCCCTATTGCGCGACCAGGCGACTCGCCTAGCGAAACAGCTTTGCTCTCATTGGCCATTCAGCGGATTCGATTTGCTTGGTGATCCCTCACCCTTAGGGCAAACTCCCTGCCGGGGCTGCAGGAGGTGAAATGAGAGCACGCGCAGCAACGCTCGGGGATCTCGAGGATGTGTTTCATGGCCTGTCCAAGCGGATGTCGGAGGAGTACGCGGCGGCCGGCAAGGACAGCAAGATCGCCTACGACAATCTGATGATGAATCTGAAGGAAGGCCGGGCGCACGCGCTGGTGGAGGGCGAGAAGGCCGTGGCAATCATCGCCTGGCATGAGAACAGCGACGCCGCCGATACGCTGTTTGCCGCGCAGGAGGACTTTTTCCGCGCCTCGACCGTGCGCTTCTGCAAGCGACATATCAGGCACATCCAGGCGCTCGCCGGCAACCTTCCCATCCATTCGCGCAGCTGGCTGCAGGGGCCTGACGTCGCCCGATGGTTCGGCATTATCGGCTATGCCGAGCGCGGTCAGGAGAACGGCGCCAACCTGTTTGAGCTGCCGCCGGCCCGCGCCAGCTAAGGAACCCCGGCTGGTGGCATGTGTTCCTCCTTGCCGCAAACGCCGAGCATACCGCGCCATCGCCCGCGCAAATTCGTCGATGCGGGTCCCCCCTTCGGTTCCAAGCGGTTTAACTCGGTGGCCTTGCGAATTGCGCTCTCGGCCGCCTTGGACTGCCTCAGCAAGCGGCTTGCACGGGGCGACGATTGGCGGGATGTTACTGGGGGCAACCGGGGCCAAACCGGCAGGCCGAGATCGATGTGGCTGCTGGAAAATGTCGCGAGCCTGCTTCGCCTTTCTTACCTTTGTTGTCTTGCTGGCGCCGGTAGAGGCAAGCGAGCGCATGTCTCATCTGCTTGACCGCTCCAACCTGCCGATCTCCTATCTTCGCGAATCGGATCTTGTGACCGCATACACGACTGCAATGGCGCGCTTCCGTCTGCAGTTTTCAGGACGTGCCGGCGAAACCAATCTTGCGGTCTCTCTCGAACCATTGTTTTTGCGGGCGGAATTCCGTGCGCGGACCTGGCGCTCGGCGGACGGCAGCTTGTTGCAAGGCTTCGCCGGCAAGGGCGGCTTCCGATTGACTATCGGTAACTGCCTGGCGCGTATCTGCGCTGCCAGCGAATGCAGCGATGCCGGTTGGCCGGTCTACGCCTGCAGCGACGGACGCAAGCGCAAGATGTCCGTCACGGATTTTGTGACGGCAAGCTTCGATGGCGTGCCCTATCGTCGATTGAGCGCCTCCCCTTCACAGGAATGAGGGCGCGAGGTGCCCACCATCCTACCGAGGCAGGCGTTCAGCAAGGGCGGTGTTCCTTTCCCGCACCGCGAACGCCTTCCCAGTCGACAATTGCCCGCCTCACGCAGCGCTGCGACTCCCCGCCGCAGTCGCGCAGGACGTTGCGGCGCTGAAATTGACGCGCGGCATCATCTTTTTCCCGCGAACATGGTCCAAATAGAATAGGATGGTGGGGCGCCATCCAAACGCGGACACGTGTTGCATTCGACCCAGGCGGCCGGAAAATCGGTGACAAGCGCCGCCGGAACGTGTTGAAGGTGACGGTCGACACAGAGAGGGACGTGCGATCGGGTTGCACTCGGCAAGTGTTGATGGTTTGTTGCCGGTCTGCGGAGAACGAGTGATGCGAGAATCGATCGGTCAAGACGAATATGGGTCGGCGAACCCTTTCGATCCGGACGACCTGCCCAATCTGAATGCGATCGGACCAGGGATCGGCAACAATGATTTCGAGAAATACGCGGTCGCCGTGATCATCGTGTTCGGCGCCCTGATCATCGGCGGGCTGATGGCCGCGTCGTTGACCTTCGGCCATCGCAACGGGTTCCTCTTCGCGCTCGGCGGCGCCACCTCGGCATGGATCTCCGGAAACGCGCTTCTGCTTGACCGGCCGCGCATCTACGCGCTGTTCGTCGGCATCGCCGCCCTGATGCTGATCGCATCGACCATCACGCTGGTTACCTGACGGTCCTTGCCGGGCCGCGACCCTGTCCAAGCACCCACCCCGGCATCAATATCCGAGCGCCTCGCCAGAGGCCGCCCGGCTGTCGATGGCGCCATTGTAGCGCGCGCCGCCGCCCTTCCCGATCTCCGCCAGGCTCTTGCCACCAACGAGAATGCCGGCCGCCTGCCCCCAGGTCTGGTCACTCAGATCGAGGTGGTAGCCCATGCCGGCCAGCAGTCTTTCGGTGTCCGGCGACAGGCCGAACGGCTCGACATAGACTTTATCGGGCAGCCATTGATGGTGGATGCGCGGTGCGTCGATCGCCTCCTGGATGTTCATGCCGTGGTCGATGACGTTGACGATCGCTTCCAGCGTGATGGTGATGATGCGCGAGCCGCCGGGGCTGCCGATGACCATGAACGGCTTGCCGTCCTTGGCCACGATGGTCGGGCTCATCGATGACAGCGGCGTCTTCTTCGGCTGAATGGCATTGGCCTCGCCCTGGACCAACCCATAGAGGTTGGGCACGCCCGGCTTCTGGGTGAAATCGTCCATCTCGTTGTTGAGCAAGATGCCGGTGCCGCCCGCGACGACGCCGGCCCCGAAGGAGCCGTTCAGCGTGTAGGTGACGGCCACCGCGTTGCCGTCCTTGTCGATGATGGAATAGTGTGTCGTCTCCTTCGACTCGCCAAAACCCTTCGGCATCAGGTCCTGCGACACGCCGGCCCGGAATGGGTCGATCTTGTCGCGGATGTCCTTGGCGTAGCTCTTGTCCAGCAATTTCGAGACCGGATTGTCGACGAAATCAGGATCGCCGAGCGCGGAGTTGCGGTCGACATAGGCATGGCGCATCGCCTCGACCATGACATGCACGGTCTCGGCCGAGCCGGCGCCGAGATAGGACAACGGGTAGCCTTCCAGCACGTTGAGGATTTCGCAGATGATGACGCCACCGGAGCTTGGCGGCGGCGAGGAAGTGATCTCATAGCCGCGATAGGAGCAGGTGACCGGTTTCAGTTCACGCACCGCATATTGCTCGAAGTCCTGCTTGGCCAGGATGCCGCCCCTGGCGCCGCTCGCCTTGACGATGGCGTCAGCGATGGCGCCTTTGTAGAAGGCGTCGGGGCCTTTCTCGGATATCGCCGAGAGCGAGCCAGCAAGATCCGGTTGGGTGAGCCGCTCGCCAATGCCATAGGGCTTGCCATCGGGTTTCAGGAAGGCGGCGGCCGCCGCCGGGTCCTTCGCCAACCTTTCAGCGTTGCCGGCGAACGAGGCGGCATCGCCCTGATTGAGGATGAAACCGTCCCTGGCATAGGCGATCGCCGGCGCCATCAGCTCTTGTCTTGACAGTGTGCCATATTTTTCGCGCGCTATTTCGAAACCGGCCACCGAGCCCGGCACGCCGACGGCGAGATAACCGTCGAGGCTGGCGCCCTTCACCGGGTTGCCATCCTTGTCGAGATACATGGTCTTGAACGCGGCCAGCGGCGCGCGCTCGCGAAAATCGAGGAAGGTCGATTTGCCATCGGCGAAACGGATGGTCATAAAGCCGCCGCCGCCAATGTTGCCGGCATTGGGGTAGACGACGGCCAGCGCATAGCCGACAGCGACCGCCGCATCGACGGCATTGCCGCCCTTCTTCAAGACCTCGACGCCGATTTCCGACGCCAGATGCTGGGCCGTCACCACCATGCCGTGCTCGCCCTTGGCAGGTGCTGGCGACGCGGCAAAGACGCTCGTCAATGGCGCCAGCGCGAAGGTGATGGAAAGACTGGCGGCGATCAGTGTCCGACGGGTGAGGTGCATGGCGGGTTCTCCTGGCGGGGAAGCCTAGAAGAGCCCGTCGCAGCGGCCGAGTCCACCACCAACGGTGGGCCAGGCGGATCAATTCAGATGTCAGGCGTGTCAGACAATTCCGCCCGAGCCGCCAACAACAGCCGGGCGTTCGGCCGCGACCTTGGCGCGGTAGCCCGCCGCCCGGTAGGTGGCGACCGGATCGATGGCGCCCCCGGTTTTCAGCCGTGCCATGGCGAGGATCGGCTCGACATCGGTGCGATAGGCCGCCTTCAGCGTCTGGGTCGCCATCAGCGCGTCATTGCCGTCCTGAAAAACTTCCAGCGCCTTGCGGTCGACCAGCAGCGCCTGCGCATAGGCGCGCTGCACCTCGACCGCCGACAACATCAGGCTTTCGATCGGATCGGTGACGTTGTGGCTCTGGTCGAGCATGTGGGCGGGATCGAAACCCTCGGCGCCGGACAGTTCGGCATCGACCAGTTCGTTGAAGACCAGGAACAGCCGATAAGGATCGATCGAACCGGCGTCGAGATCGTCGTCGCCATATTTCGAATCGTTGAAATGGAAGCCGCCGAGTTTCTTGAACTGGATCAGCCGCGACACGATCATCTCGATGTTGACATTGGGCGCGTGGTGGCCGAGGTCGACCAGGCAGAAAGCCTTGTCGCCCAGTTCCTTGGCGATAAGGTAATTGGTGCCCCAGTCCTGCACGACCGTGGAATAGAAGGCCGGCTCGTACATCTTGTGTTCGGTGAACAGTTTCCAGTCGGCGGGCAGCCCGGCATAAATCTCCTTCATGGCGTCGAGGTAGCGCTCGAAGGCTTTGGCGAAATTGACCTGGCCCGGAAAATTCGAGCCGTCGCCGATCCACACCGTCAGTGCCTTGGAGCCGAGCGTCTTGCCGATCTCGATGCATTCGAGATTGTGCTCAACCGCCTGCCGGCGGGTGCCGGCGTCGGCGTGCGACAGCGAACCGAATTTGTAGGAGAGTTTCTGGTCCCTGGCGTCGGAGAATGTGTTGGAATTCATGGCATCGAAGCCGAGGCCGAAGCGCGAGGCCGCCTGCTTCAGCCGGTTCGGGTCAGTCTTGTCCCATGGAATGTGCAACGAGACGGTCGGCGTCGCCTGCGTCAGCTGGCTGATGACGGCACAATCCTCGATCTTGTCGAAGATATCGCGCGGCTCGCCGGCGCCGGGAAAGCGGGCAAAGCGCGTGCCGCCGGTGCCGACGCCCCAGGAGGGGATGGCAACCGCAAATTTCTCGACCTTGTCGCGGATGGCGTCGATGGCGATGCCGCGGCGGTCGAGACGTTCGCCGAGCGAGGCGTAGTCGCGCTCGAGGTCGGGCTTGCGCGCGGTGTTATCTTTTTCGACGATTTCGGCGGAAATGATGGTTTCGGACAAGTGCTGGTTCCTCCCAAGAATGTGTTCGGCTGGCGCCGCCCCTCATCCGCCCTACGGGCACCTTCTCCCCTTAGACGGGGAGAAGGGAAACGCTCCAAATCAGCGCGTAAAGCTCTGCGCGTTGCCGGCGTCGACGTTGATGATGTTGCCGGTCGACTTGGCCGACATGTCGGAAGCGAAGAAATAGATCGCCTCGGCGATGTCTTCCGGGAAGACCGAGCGCTTCAGCATCGAGCGCGAGCGGTAATGCTCTTCAAGATCGTCCGTAGACATCTTGTAGGCGGCGGCGCGCTGTTCCTTCCACTCGCCCGTCCAGATCTTCGAGCCGCGCAGCACGGCGTCCGGATTGACGACATTGACCCTGATCTGCGCTTCCGCGCCTTCCAGGGCGAGACACCGGGCGAGATGGATTTCGGCGGCCTTGGCCGTGCAATAGGCGGCAGCGTTGGGCGAGGCGGCAAGACCGTTCTTGGAGGCGACGAAGACGACATTGCCGCCGATCTTCTGCACCCGGAACAGCCGGAACGCTTCCCGCGAGACCAGGAAATAGCCGGTCGACAGGATGTCCATGTTCTTGTTCCACAGCGCCAGCGACGTCTCCTCGATCGGCGCCGAGGAGGCGAGACCCGCGTTGGAGACCAGAATGTCGATGCCGCCAAACTCGACCGCCGTCTCGGCAAAGCCCGAGACCACCTGGTCTTCCGCGGTCACGTTGATCACCACCGGGCGGACGAAATCCTTGCCATAGGCCTTCGCCAGTTCCTCATTGGCGCTGGCCAGTGCAGCCTCATCGATATCGGCCAGCACCACGCAGGCGCCTTCGCGCAGCAGGCGGTTGGCGGTCGCCCGGCCAATGCCGCCGGCGCCACCGGTGACTAGCGCGATCTGGCCGGCGAGCGATTTCGGCTTCGGCATGCGCTGCAGCTTCAGATCTTCGAGCAGCCAGTATTCGATGTCGAAGGCTTCCTGGGCGGGCAGGCCGACATAGGATGAAACGGTCGAGGCACCGCGCATGACGTTGATGGCGTTGACGTAGAATTCGCCGGAAATTCGCGCCGTCGCCTTGTCGCCGGCGAAGGTGAACATGCCGACGCCAGGCATCAGATAGACCACGGCGTTGGGATCGCGGATGGCAGGCGAGTCTGGATGCTTGCAGCTGTCGTAATAGGCCTGGTAGCCGACGCGGTATTCGGCGATGTCGTCGGCGAGGCGTGCAATGACCGCATCGACATCGGGCTTCGCCGGATCGAACTCGATGACCAGCGGGCGGATCTTGGTGCGCAGGAAATGGTCCGGGCAAGAAGTGCCGAGTGCCGCCAGCGGGCGCAAATCCCTGGAGTTGACGAATTCGAGCACGGCGGCGGAATCGTCGAAATGGCCGAGCTTGTGGCTCTTTTCCGAGATCAGGCCGCGGATTTTCGGCATCAGTTTCGCCGCGATGGCGCGGCGGGTAGCGGCATCGAGCGACTTGACCACTTCGCCGCCGAAGATGGCGAGGCCCTCGGAGCGGCGTTCGAACCACTCGATCGCCTGGTTGATCACCGAAATCGTCGTCTCGTAGCATTCCTTGGGCGTGTCGCCCCAGGTGAACAGGCCGTGGCTTTCGAGGATGACGCCCTTGGCGGCGGGATGTTCGAGGCAGAATTTCTCCAGCCAAAGGCCGAGTTCGAAGCCCGGCCGCTTCCATGGCAGCCAGCCGATGGCGTCGCCGAAGATCTCCTTGGTCAGCGCTTCGGAATCCTTCGCCGCGGCAATGGCGATGATGGCATCGGGATGCATGTGGTCGACGAAAGGCTTCGGCACATAGGCGTGCAGCGGCGTGTCGATCGAGGCCGCGCGCGGATTGAGGTTGAAGGTGCAGTGGGGCAGATATCCCACCATCTCGTCCTCATGCTCGACGCCGCGATAAAGGCCTTTCAGCGCGCGCAATTTGTCCATGTAGAGGGTGGCAAAACCGTCGAGCTTGATCGAGGCGCTGTCGCCGCCCGAACCCTTGACCCACAGCACTTCGACGTTCTCGCCGCTGAGCGGATCCTTCTGCCATATCTTGGAGGAGGTGTTGCCGCCGCCATAGTTGGTGACGCGCTTGTCGGAACCGAGCGTGTTCGAGCGATAGACCAGAAGCTCGGGATCGCTCATCCCCTTGGCCTTCGCATCGTCCCACAAATTGGCAAGGCGCGAGCCGGAGCGCTTGTCGAGCATAGGTTATCCTCCCTGGGACGCAAAAGCCGCAGTCCATTTTGCCGGGAATGTCTACGCAAGCGCCTCGCTTGTCAATCATAAACGATCAATATCGATCATATTGCACTGCACAATGAAATTATTTGATCGGAAATGATTGACACTGCTCGTTTTGAGTGCCTAGATGGCCAGGCAGGGAGGAACCATGCACGAAAAAGAGCGCCACAGGATCATTCTGTCCGCCGTCCAGGAAAAGCCTGTGGTGACGGTGCAGGAGATGGTCGACCTGACGGAGTCGTCCGAGGCGACGATCCGGCGCGATATCGCGGCTCTGCACGTCCAGAAGCGCCTGCGCCGGGTGCGCGGTGGCGCCGAGGCAATCTCGCCGCCGCAATTCATCGGCTTGGCCGGTCGGCCCTTTTCCGTCAACGAAACGATCAACGCTTCACAGAAGCGGGCGATCGCTCGCGAGGCGGTCGAATTGTGCGGGGATGGCGAGCCGATCATCATCAATGGCGGCACCACCACCTTCCAGATGGTGCATTTCCTGACTGGGCGGCGCATGCCGATCTTCACCAATTCGTTCCCGATCGCCGAGCATCTGCTCAAGCACTCGAAGAACACGGTGATGCTGTCGGGCGGCACCATCTATCGCGAGCAGAACATCATCCTGTCGCCCTTCGACAATGACGTGACCCGCAATTTCTACGCGCGCCGCATGTTCATGGGCGCCCAAGGGCTTGGACCGCTCGGCCTGATGGAAGGCGACCCGCTGCTGATCCAGGCGGAGCAGAAGCTGATCGACCAGGCCGACGAGCTGGTGGTGCTGGTCGATTCCTCGAAATTCCGAAAGCGCTCCAGCCTGATCCTGTGCGGGCTGTCGCGCATCGCCACCGTCATCACCGACGACGGCATCGAGGATCACGAAGCCAAGATGTTGGAGACCGCGGGCGTGACGCTGATCGTCGCCCGCAAGACGGCAAAGGAAGAATCTTCACTGCAGGCCTGAGACCAACTCACGCCCGCAGCGGCGATGGAATGCAACGCTCAAGGGAGGATATGCGATGAGCTTTTTGAAGAAATTGATGGTGACGGCCGCATTCTCGGCCGCCATGTTCGTGAATGCCGCCTATGCCGAGAACGTCAAGATCGCACTGGTGGTGAAGTCGCTCGGCAACGGCTTCTTCGACGCCGCCAACAAGGGCGCCGAGGAGGCGGCCAAGGAACTCGGCGATGTCGACATCATCTACACCGGCCCGACCAAGGCAACCGCCGAAGCGCAGATCGAAGTGGTCAATTCGCTGATCGCGCAGAAGGTCAACGCCATCGCCATTTCGGCCAATGACGCCGACGCGCTGGTGCCGGTGCTGAAGAAGGCCATGGAGCGCGGCATCACCGTCATCTCCTGGGATTCGGGCGTTGCCAAGGAAGGCCGCCAGCTTCACCTCAACCCGTCCGACACCGGCCTGATCGGCGAGACCATCATCAAGCTTGCCGCCGATTATCTGCCGGAAGGCGGCGATGTCGCCATCCTGTCGGCCTCCTCGACCGCGACCAACCAGAACGCCTGGATCGACGCGGCCAAGAAGGTGCTGCCGGAGAAGTTCCCCAAGATCAAGCTTGTCGCCACCGTCTATGGCGATGACGATTCGGCCAAGAGCACCGACGAAGCCAAGGGCCTGCTGAAGTCCTATCCGAACCTCAAGGCGATCATCGCGCCGACCACCGTCGGCGTCGTTGCCGCCGCCCAGGTCGTCACCGACGAGAAGCTGATCGGCAAGGTCAATGTCACCGGCCTTGCGCTGCCGTCCGAGTTCAAGAAGTTCATCGACAACGGCGCCAGCCAGGCGGTTGCGCTGTGGAACCCGATCGACCTCGGCTACTCGGCCGTCTACCTCGCCCACGACCTGGCGGTGAAGAAGGAAGAGGCCAAGCCCGGTGCCACGCTGTCGATCGGCCGCGTCGGCAAGGTCACGCTCGACGATACCAACTCGGCTGCGATGGCTCCGCCCTTCCAGTTCGACAAGACCAACATCGAGAAGTTCTCCAAGATCTATTGATCTGGGACCCTCTCAAGCCGTCGCGGCGGGGCTCACGTCCCGCCGCGATTTTAGACGGACCTTGTTTCAGGGCTTGATACGACCATGGACACGACAGCCCAGCACGGCACGGTTAAGCAGAGGCCAGCGGCCTCCACGCCACGGCTGACGCTGTCCGGCATCTCCAAGAGCTTTCCCGGCGTGCGCGCGCTGCACAATGTCAGCCTGTCGCTCTATCCCGGCCAGGTGACGGCATTGATCGGCGAGAACGGCGCCGGCAAGTCGACGCTGGTCAAGATCATGACCGGAATCTACCAGCCGGATTCGGGCACGATCAGCATCGACGGCCGGGCCGTCAGCTTGCCCAGCGCGCATGCCGCCTTCGGCCATGGCGTCACCGCCATCCATCAGGAAACCGTGCTGTTCGACGATCTGAGCGTCGCCGAAAACATCTTTCTCGGCCACGCGCCGCGCACGCGGCTAGGCACCATCGACTGGCGCACGATGCGTAAGAATGCCCGCGAAGTGCTCGACACGATGCATGCCGGCCATATCGAGGCCGATGCGCGTCTGAAAGACCTCGGCATCGCCAACAAGCATCTGGTCGCGGTGGCGCGCGCCATGTCGATCGACGCGCAGATCGTCATCATGGACGAGCCGACAGCCGCCCTTTCGATGAAGGAGATCGAGGAGCTTTTCCTGCTCATCGAATTCCTCAAGGAGGAAGGCAAGGCGATCCTGTTCATCAGCCACAAGTTCGACGAGATCTACCGCATCGCCGACCGCTACACGGTGTTCCGCGACGGCGAGATGGTTGGCGAAGGCCTGATCAAGGATGCCGGCCAGAGCCAGATCGTGCGCATGATGGTCGGCCGCTCGGTCGATCATATTTTCCCGCAGCGCAAGGCCGAGATCGGTGCGCCGGTGCTGTCCGTCGCCGGCCTGTCGCACCCGACCGAGTTCAACGACATCGGCTTCGAACTACACAAAGGCGAAATACTCGGCTTCTACGGCCTCGTCGGCGCCGGCCGCAGCGAGGTGATGCAGGCGATTTCAGGCATCACCCGCACCACGGGCGGCACGATCACGCTGGAAGGCAAGACGATCGCGCCGAAATCGGCGGCGGATTCGATCGAGGCCGGCATCGTCTATGTGCCGGAAGAGCGCGGCAAGCAAGGCGTGGTGATCGGCCTGCCGATCTTCCAGAACGTCTCGCTGCCCTCGCTCAAGCGCACCTCCAAATCTGGCTTGCTGCGGCTGGCCGAAGAATTTTCGCTCGCCCGTTCCTACACCGAGCGGCTTGATCTCAGGGCCTCGTCGCTCAGCCAGGATGTCGGCACGCTGTCGGGCGGCAACCAGCAGAAGATCGTCATCGCCAAATGGCTGGCGACCGCGCCCAAGGTGATCATCCTCGATGAGCCGACCAAGGGCATCGACATCGGTTCCAAGGCCGCCGTGCACGGCTTCATGGCCGAGCTGGTGGCGCAGGGCCTGTCGGTGATCATGGTGTCGTCGGAACTGCCGGAGATACTCGGCATGTCCGACCGGGTGGTGGTCATGCGCGAGGGCCTTGTCGCGGCGGTCTATGACAATAAGGGGCTGGACGCCGAGACGCTGGTGCGGACGGCAGCGGGGATCGCGGCATGAAAGCCTTTCTGAAATACCGCGAGATCTGGCTGGCCGCGGCCATCATCGTGCTGATCGGGCTGATCTCGACCCGCTTCCCGGCCTTCGCCGACCCCGGCAACCTGCGCCAGGTATTCAACGACACCTCTATCCTGATGATCCTGGCGCTCGGCCAGATGGTGATCATCCTGACGCGGTCGATCGACCTGTCCATGGCCTCCAATCTCTGCTTCACCGGCATGGTGGTGGCGATGCTGAACGCCGCACACCCGGCAATCCCGATCCCGGCACTGATCGTCATCGCGCTGACGGTCGGGCTGGTGCTCGGCGCCATCAACGGCCTTCTGGTATGGCGGCTGAACATCCCTTCGATCGTGGTCACTTTGGGGACGCTCACCATCTATCGCGGCGCCACCTTCGTCCTGTCAGGCGGCGCCTGGGTCAATGCCGACAAGATGAGCCCGGATTTCATCGGTTTCCAGCGCGCCGCCTTCCTCGGCATTCCGGTGCTGTCCTGGATCGCCATACTGGTCATCGCGCTGTTCTTCGTGCTGATGACGCGCACCGCGCTCGGCCGCTCGATCTATGCGATCGGCGTCAACCCGACGGCGTCGGTCTATACCGGCATCGATGTCGGCCGCACGAAATTCATTGTCTTCTGCATCTCCGGCATGATCGGCGGGCTTGCCGGCTACCTGTGGATCTCGCGCTACGTCATCGCCTCGGTCGAGGTCGCCAACGGCTATGAGCTCAACATCATCGCCGCCTGCGTCATCGGCGGCATCTCGATCGCCGGCGGCATCGGCTCGGTCGGCGGCGCGGTGCTTGGCGCGTTGTTCCTCGGCATCATCTCCAACGCGCTCCCGGTCATCAACATCTCGCCCTTCTGGCAGATGGCGATTTCGGGCAGTGCCATCATCCTGGCCGTCGTGCTCAACGCGCGCGGCGAACGCCAGCAAGGCCGGATCATCCTGAGAAAGGCGGAGGCGGCATGACCGACATCCCTGCCCCACGCCATATTCCCGACCGGCTCGACAGGCCGCTGTCTTCGGCGATCTTTTCCTGGGAGGCACTGCTGGTCGTGGTGGCCGTCGCCATCTTCGCCATCAACAGCTTCGCCTCGCCCTATTTCCTCGATCCCTATTCGCTGTCCGATCTGACCTTCAACTTCACTGAGAAGGGCCTGATCGCCTTTGCCATGGCGCTGCTGATCATCTCCGGCGAAATCGACCTGTCGGTCGCCGCCATCATCGCGCTGGCATCGACCATGATGGGCATGGCGGTGCAGGCGGGTGCGGGTACACCGGTGCTGGTGCTGATCGGCATTGTGGTCGGGCTTGGCTGCGGCGCCTTCAACGGGCTGTTGGTGACACGGCTCGGCTTGCCGTCCATCGTCGTCACCATCGGCACGATGAGCCTGTTCCGCGGCATCGCCTTCATCATCCTCGGCGACCAGGCCTACAAGGGCTATCCCGAAAGCTTCGCCTTCTTCGGCCAGGGCTATGTCTGGTGGGTGGTGTCGTTCGAGCTGGTGCTCTTCCTCGTCGCCGCCGTCGTCTACTGGTTCCTCCTGCATCGCACGAGTTTCGGCCGCCGCGTCTTCGCCATCGGCAACAATCCGGTCGCGGCGCAGTTTTCCGGCGTGCGCGTCGGGCGTATCAAATTCATCCTGTTCTGCCTGACCGGGCTGATGTCGGGTATAGCCTCGGTGCTGATCACCTCGCGGCTCGGCTCGACACGGCCGTCGATCGCGCAAGGCTATGAGCTGGAAGTCATCACCATGGTGGTGCTCGGCGGCGTCAGCATTCTGGGGGGCGCCGGCAGCATTGTCGGCGTCGTGCTCGCCGCGTTCATCATGGGGCTGGTGACATTCGGGCTCGGCCTGCTCAACGTGCCCGGCATCGTCATGTCGATCTTCATCGGCGTGCTGCTGATCATCGTCATCGCGCTGCCGATCGTCTGGCGGCGGCTGCGGGGTAGCAGCTGATGCCTGAGAAATACGCGTTCAAGATGAAGCTCAAACCGGGCATGAAGGCCGAGTACAGGAAGCGCCATGACGAGATTTGGCCGTCGCTGGTCGCGCTCTTGAAACAGGCCGGCGTGTCCGACTATTCGATCCATCTCGACGAAGAGACCAACATCCTGTTCGGCGTGCTGTGGCGGCGCGACGATCACGGCATGGCCGAATTGCCGAAGCATCCTGTGATGCAGCGCTGGTGGGCTCACATGGCCGACATCATGGAAACGAAGCCGGACAACGAGCCGGTGGCCGTGCCGCTGGAAACTGTGTTCCAGATGGCATGAGTGCTCTGCGCCACATCGCCGTCATCGACATCGGCAAGACCAACGCCAAGGTGGCGCTGGTCGACCTCGCAACCTTGAGCGAGGTAGCGCTGCGCCGGATGGCGAATGCGCCGGTGCGGCAAGCGCCCTACCCGCATCACGATGTCGAGGCGCTATGGACATTCATTCTCGACAGCCTTGCCGATCTCAACCGCGAACAGCCGATCGCCGCCATCTCGATCACCACGCATGGCGCGACAGGTGCGCTGGTCGACGCCTCTGGCGAACTGGTGCTGCCGATGCTCGACTATGAGTTCGACGGCCCCGACAGGCTGGCGGCGGACTATGACGCTGTTCGACCGCCCTTCACCGAGACCGGCACACCGCGCCTGCCGCTCGGCCTCAATCTCGGCGCGCAATTTTTTTGGCAGCAGAAATGCTTTCCGGCCGCGTTCGCGCATGCGGCCGCGATTCTGATGTACCCGCAATACTGGGCGCTGCGCCTGACCGGCGTTGCCGCCAACGAAGTGACCTCGCTCGGTTGCCACACCGATCTGTGGAATCCATGGCATGCTGACTTTTCGTCGCTGGTCGATCGGTTGGATTGGCGCCGCCTGATGGCACCGGTGCGGCCGGCCAGGGATCGCCTCGGTCCGATCCTGCCAGCGCTTGCCGCGCGCACCGGCCTTGATGCGCAAACCCCAGTGTTCTGCGGCCTGCACGATTCCAACGCCTCGCTGCTGCCGCATCTCCTGTCCGACGCGCCACCCTTCTCGGTCGTCTCGACCGGCACCTGGGTGGTGTCGATGGCGGTCGGCGGCAGAGAGATTGCGTTGGATGCGGCGCGCGATACGCTGGTCAATGTCAATGCGCTGGGCGACCCCGTCCTCTCGGCCCGTTTCATGGGCGGCCGCGAGTTTTCCGTGCTGACGGAAGGCCGGCCGGAGACTTGGACCGACGATGATGTCCGGGCCGTGCTCGCGCGGAAGACATTGCTGCTGCCGTCGACGCAACAGGGATCAGGGCCGTTCCCGCATCAGGCCGCGACATGGCTCAATGCCGACGGCATGAACAATGGCCAGCGCTTTGCCTCCATCTCGTTCTACCTGGCACTGATGACGGCGACCTGCCTCGACCTGATCGGCGGCGATGGCCCGACCACCGTCGAAGGCCCGTTTGCCCGCAATCGCCTGTTCGTCGGCATGCTGGCCGCAAGCACAGGCCGCGCCGTGGTCGCCTCCGAAGCCGCCACGGGAACTAGCATCGGCGCGGCACTGCTGGCGTCCGATCTGGTCACGGCGCACGGCAAAGGCGAGCGACCGGAACCGCCGACCGACCCGGCCTGGGCCGACTATGCCAGTGCATGGCGCGCGGCGGTCGAGTCGCGGGGCTGATCACAGGATCCGCTTGCCGAAGGCCGACATGACGAAGTTCACGGTGTCAGCGCCGATCCTGGGCTCGATATCCTTGCTCAGCCCCGAAACATCCATCGACAAAAGCCCGCCCGACAGCGCGATCGCCTCCATCGCCTGATGCGTCTCGCGCACGGTCAGCCCGCCGGAGCCGGCCGCCCAGCCGGCGAATTCGGTCGCCGTTGGGGAATAGCTGAGATGAAAGCCCTGTGTGCCCGACGTGGCGATGCGGATCGCCTCATGCATAAGGTCGCGCATGCCCATGGCGTCGATATCGGTCATGGTGAAGGCCGACACGCGCGAATCCTTCAGCACCCGCGCCTCCGCCGGATCGGCATGGCGCAGACCCACGATGACGACATTTTCCGGCGACAGCTGCGGCTGCAGCGCGCCGGCCTTGTGATCGAGGCCGAGGGTACGGGCCAGCACCGAACCTTCCGGCAGGTCGATGCCCTCTTCGTCTTCCGGCATCAGCGCGGCGATGGAATCGATCCAGATCAGGCCGAAGGAATGCGTTGCGCGCCCCGTCGCAGTCAGCGCCTTGTGGGCGATACGGCGATCGGCGCCGGCACTCAGCCGGATCAGCCCCGAGGGCGGCCGCTCGACATCGGTGAGTTCCACGACGTCGAAATTCATCGCCTCCAGCCGCGCGCCGGTCCCCTCGCGGGCAAGAATGCCGGCGGCTTCCTGTTCGGCCGAGATCGACACCATCTTGCGGCCGGAAAAGTCCGCGACGTCATGCATCGGCGCCTTCTCGACATACTCCGACGTCATCGCCAGCAGCATGGCGCCGTAGCTCATGCGAAAGGCGACGCGATCTCCCACAGCGGGGCGCGGGTCGGCGTCCTGCACGTCGAGCAGCAGATGGTCGCTGGAGGCGCCGAGCACCCTGATCCCCCTGGCGATCGGCGTCAGCCCTTCGACCAGCACGTCCTCGCGGCCGATATTGGCGATGGCGCGCAGCCTGTCGCCCTCGTCGGGAAAGACCGGTTGGTTGCCGAAAGCGTCGTAGCCGGACTCGCCAATCGGCCGCGACGGCTTGAGCTTGACCTCGATGATGTCGCCGGTCAGGCGGCACGCGTCGGGCTCGAGTTCATCCCATGGCACATCGCGAAAGGTTTCGACGCCGCCTTGCAGGATCGCCTCGCCGACCCTGAGATTGTTGATGCCGGCCGGAAGTGTGCCTTCGAGCAGCAGCGTCAGCGACGACGAAGCCCCGCCGGAGATCCAGTCGAGACTTTTGCCCGACAGGCGCTCCGTCTTGTAGGCGTGGGCGACGAGTTGCCCAAGATTTTCCGGCGTCGGCATGATGGCGCCGAAACAGCCGAGATTGGTGCCGATGCCGGCGATGCGCACGCCCTTGAACTCGAGGATCCGCTCAACGGTGGGGATCAGGTCGCTCGGCCAGATGCCTTCGCGGAGGTCGCCGAGATCGATCATCAGCATGATGTCGTGGACGCGGCCCATGCGCTCGGCGATGCGCGAGATCTCGCGGATGGTGGCGAGTTCCGACTGCAGGCTGATGTCGACGGTGCGCACCACCTCCTCGATGCGCGCCATGGGCGGGCTGCGCAGCAGCATGATCGGCACGCTGATGCCGCTGTCGCGCAGCCGGCGAATGTTTTCGAAACGCGATTCGGCAATGCCGGCGACGCCGCCGCGCAGCATGGCGCGCGCCACTTGCGGCATGCCGCAGGTGCCCTTGGTGACGCCGAACACCTTGATGCCGGACAAAGCGCAGCGGTCAACAATGGTGCGTGCGTTGCGCTCGATACGGCCGAGGTCGATGGCGACTTGCGGTCCCGACATTTTTCCTCTCAGGGTTTGTATAATCTATCGGCCAGGTGCATCTTCAAGATCATCTTCTGATACCTGTCAAAGCCAGAAGTGACGGTCTCAATGTTGGAAACCAGAGCAATTGTATGTGGGCACGTCTTTCGATTGGAGAGACCGGTGGCACTGGTCGTCCGTCATTCCGATGGCGAGTGGCAACTGACATGCGGCGCACATGATCATCCTGCGGACTGCGAAGATTTCGAAGTCGTCGGCCTCGGCCATCTGACCACCACGCAGGACAATCTGGCACAGATTGGGCGGCTTGAGCGTGGTTGGCTTGCTGAATGGGTGCAGGGCCAATGGACGCGGTGCCAGCACGACGACTAGTGCTCCATCAGTTGACGTAGACAAGTCCCTGCGGGTCGATCTCGGGCTTGCGGCCGGCAACGAGGTCGGCCAGGAATTTTCCCGAGCCACAGGCCATCGTCCAGCCGACATGGCCGTGGCCGGTGTCGAGATAGAGGTTTTTGTAGCGCGCCTGACCGATGACCGGCACGGAGCCCGGCATCATTGGCCGCAGCCCTGCCCAGAGCTCCGCCTTCTTCTCGTCGAATGCGCCGGGGAAGAGGTCCCTGGCAGTCCTGAACATGGTGACAAAGTCGCTGGGTTTGTGGGTGCGGTCGAAGCCGGTGAATTCGGCGGTCGAAGCCAGCCGCAACCGGTTGCCGAGCCTCGAATAGGCCATCAACTGGTCCTCGTCGGCGCCGCCCATGGTCGGCCCCTTGCTCTCGTCTTCCAGCGGAATGGTCGCGGTATAGCCCTTCACCGGATAGACCGGCAGGTCGATACCGTAGCGGCGGCCGAGCAGACCGCTTTCCGGCCCCATCGAGATGACCACGGCATCACCCGTCACCGGTCCGGCCGAAGTCATCACCGACCGCACCCGGTCGCCCTCAATGTCGAGACCCTCGACCGTCGTGCCGTAGAGGAATTTCACACCGAGCTTTTCGGCGGCATGGGCGGCGAGCTTTTCCACGAACTGCCGGGAATCACCGGTCTGGTCGATCGGCGAATAGACGCCGCCGGCGATCTTCTCCTTCACCCCGGCAAGGCCCGGTTCGAGCTGGACCAGCCGGTCGCGGCCGACGATCTCGATCGGCAGGCCATGCTCGGCCAGATAGCGGTAATTGTCGGTGCCGGTGTCGAGGCTGTGCTGCGAACGGAAGAAATAGAGGATGCCTTTCTTGCGCTCGTCATAGTGGATGCCGGTGTCGGCCGAGATGGCGTTGATGCAGTCGCGCGAATAGAGCGCCAGGCGCAGCTTGACCTGGCTGTTGGCGCGCAGGCGGGCCACCGTGCATTGGCGCAGGAAACGCAGGCTCCAGGCGAGGAAATAGGGATCGAAGCGCAGCCGCACCTTGATGCCGAGATCATGATTGTAGAGCCCGCGCAGAAATGTCTTCAGCGCCGCTGGCGAGGCCCAGGCGGTGGCGTCGCCCGGAGAAACCAGGCCGGCATTGGACTGGCTGGTGCCCCGCGCCGGCGCCGCATGGCGCTCGATCACGTTGACCTCGTGGCCGTCGGCGGCCAGGTAATAGGCCGCTGCCGTGCCGACAACGCCGGCGCCGAGCATCGTTATCTTCATGCCATCCCCCAAAGCTCTCGGCGGCACGGCGCCTCCACGCCGCGTCGCGACTGCTTCCATAGCGCGTCGCCGCGCGCCTTGCGAGCCCTTGGGGGGCTGGCTTAGCCGCGGGCGGAGTTCTTGCTGGTCAGGATGCGTTCCCAGGCGAGTGCGTCGGCAACGATCTGGTCCAGATCGTCGCGTTGTGGCGTCCAGCCGAGTTCCGCGCGGGCAAGGTCTGAATTGGCGACCACCGCAGCGGCGTCGCCAGGGCGCCGGTCGCCCATCTTCACCTCGAAATCCCGGCCAAAGGCGCGGCGCACGCTCTCAATGACCTCGAGCACCGAATAGCCATGGCTGTAGCCGCAATTGGCGACGAGGCTCTGTCCCCCGGCGCGCAGCCGCTGCAGCGCCAGGCGATGCGCAGCTGCCAGGTCGCTGACATGGATATAGTCGCGCATGCAGGTGCCGTCCGGCGTCGGGTAGTCGGTGCCGAACACCTGCATGAAGGGACGCTTGCCGAGCGCGGTCTCGCAGGCGACCTTGATGAGGTGGGTGGCGCCCGGAGTCGACTGGCCGGTGCGACCCCTGGGGTCGGCGCCGGCAACGTTGAAATAGCGCAGCGCCGTGTAACGGATGTCGTGCGCGAGGCCGGCATCGCGCAACATCCACTCGCTCATCAACTTGGACAGGCCATAGGGCGATTCCGGCGCCAGGCGGGCATCCTCGCGCACCGGCTCCAGCCCGGCGCCGCCATAGACGGCGGCGGT
Source organism: Mesorhizobium sp. WSM4307 (assembly GCF_007003945.1). Taxonomy (NCBI): domain Bacteria; kingdom Pseudomonadati; phylum Pseudomonadota; class Alphaproteobacteria; order Hyphomicrobiales; family Phyllobacteriaceae; genus Mesorhizobium; species Mesorhizobium sp. WSM4307. The sequence continues at coordinate 698 of NZ_VFTB01000016.1, read as the reverse complement.
CGAGGAAAAGATGAAATGCGACACGCCCTCGCGCACCGCGGTTTCGATCAGCGTGCGTGTCTTCGAGGTGTTGTTCTCGTAGTAGGCGAGCGGGTCGGCGACCGATTCGGGGACCACGATGGAACCGGCAAAATGGATGATCGCATCGACATGATTGTCCCTGATGATCCCGCCGACCAATTCCTTGTCGGCGACATCGCCGACGACGAGCTTTGCCTCCGGCGCCACCGCCCATTCGAAGCCGGTGGAAAGCCGGTCGAGCACGACCACGCTTTCACCCGCATCCAGCAATTCCCAGACCATGTGGCTGCCGATATAGCCGGCGCCGCCTGTCACCAAAACCGTCATCCGCATCCTCGCATCTCAAGATTTATCGGAAACTGTCTCAAACACCGCCTTACTGGAAAGCCTGCCGCATGGCCATTAGAACCCTTGGTAACCGGCGTTCACCAAATGTGGCATCGTGCTGAAACATAAGTGATCCACAAAGCGTGTCGTGGAGTGGGAATAGGCCACGATCCGTCATCGTTAGGAACAGGTGCGGGGCGTGGCATTTTGACCAAAACGGCCCGGTGGACGACCAATAGGCCAATGATTATGATCCCGCGCAAAATTGGGAAGCGGACATGAACTACCAGCGGTTCTTCGAAGAAGCGATCGACCAGCTCCACGCGGAGCGGCGCTATCGTGTCTTCGCC
>NZ_VFTB01000015.1:0-163346 GCF_007003945.1 Mesorhizobium sp. WSM4307 | reverse complement strand
GACCGCTTGAAGCGCGCACTGTGTTTGGACATGCAAAACCCCCGAAGGTTGTGTCCAACTTTCGGGGGTCAGTTCACAATTGCCGGGGGTTTTTGATTCAATGGGTCATGTTGAAGCGACCCGCGCTTGAGATGGTAACGTTGGATCAGTTGGATCCTGCTGACCACCTGTTACGCAAGATCGACCGCGCAGTCGACTTTTCCCTCATCCACGATCTGACGGCACCCGCTCTACTGCGCCGACAATGGCCGGCCGCCGCTTGATCCGACTTTGATGTTCAAGGCGCTGTTTGTGGGCTACCTGTTCGGCGTGCGCTCGGAAAGGCAGTTGCTACGCGAGATCGAGGTCAATGTCGCCTGGCGGAGCGAATACCCCCAAAAAAAGTCAGGTTGAAAAAGACCGGGCAAATTTGCCGGATGGAGAGGCTTTTGGCTGATACTACTTGCCGCCACCGGTGTGGTGCGCTTTCCACTTCGCCGGAAAAGCCCGGAAAACGGCCTGTTTCATCTCATCCGTAGTCCAACGATCCTTTCTATAAGCCTCTGTTCATACATCGAAATCGGCGATTTATACCTTCGTCCGGCGACGTTGACAGATCACGCTGCGGCATGCGTATTCGTGGCCATGTGGTTACGCCAAAGCGATGCTGTTCGAACGGGGCGGGGTTTCTTGAACGACGGCATTGGCGGGGGCGCCGGACGAGCGGGCATTGCAGCCTGAGGCAGTGCGCCGCTCGCTCCTGGCGTTCGATTGCGCGCTCGAAACTGCCACCCACAAGCCTCCATTTGTGATTTCCGCCGGTGGTCACGACCCTGGCACGGGACATCAAACGATCTTTGGAACGAAATAGCAGCGCTTGCGTGGCTGGCGACGTGCGCGCCAATCGGTGAGCATTGGTCGATGAGCATTGACGAACAGCAAAAGGCCCTTGAAGGCGGATATCCTTCAAAGGCCTTTTCAACGCTACCGGTACGGGTTCTTACACCGAATAGTACATGTCGTATTCGACCGGATGCGGGGTCATTTCGAAGCGCATCACCTCGGCCATCTTCAGCTCGATGTAGCTGTCGATCTGATCGTCGTCGAAGACGCCGCCGGCCTTCAGGAAGCCGCGGTCCTTGTCGAGGCTCTGGAGGGCTTCACGCAGCGAACCGCAGACGGTCGGGATCTTCTTCAGCTCTTTCGGCGGCAGGTCGTAGAGGTCCTTGTCCATCGGCTGGCCCGGGTGGATCTTGTTCTTGATGCCGTCGAGGCCGGCCATCAGCATGGCGGCGAAGGCGAGGTAGGGGTTCGCACCCGGATCGGGGAAGCGGACCTCGACGCGCTTGGCCTTCGGCGACGAGCCGAACGGGATGCGGCAGGAGGCCGAACGGTTGCGCGCCGAGTAGGCGAGCAGCACCGGCGCTTCATAGCCGGGCACCAGACGCTTGTAGGAGTTGGTCAGCGGGTTGGTGAACGCGTTGATCGCCTTGGCGTGCTTGATGATGCCGCCGATGTAGAACAGGCAGCTTTCGGACAGGCCGGCATATTCATTGCCGGCGAAGGTCGGCTTGCCGCCCTTCCAGATCGACTGGTGGACGTGCATGCCCGAGCCATTGTCGCCGAAGATGGGCTTCGGCATGAAGGTGGCCGTCTTGCCATAGGCGTTGGCGACTTGATGCACGACATACTTGTAGATCAGCATCTTGTCGGCGTTGCGGACCAGCGTGTCGAACTTGATGCCGAGTTCGTGCTGCGCAGCCGCGACCTCGTGGTGATGCTTTTCCACGCGTACGCCCATTTCTGCGAGCACGGTCAGCATCTCGGAGCGCATGTCCTGCGCGCTGTCGATCGGCGGCACCGGGAAATAGCCGCCCTTGATGCGCGGGCGGTGGCCGAGATTGCCGGTCTCGTAGTCGGTGTCGTCGTTGGACGGCAGTTCGGTGGAGTCGAGCTTGAAGCCGGTGTTGTAGGGATCGGCCTTGTACTTGACGTCATCGAACACGAAGAACTCGGCTTCCGGGCCAACGAAGATCTGGTCGCCGATGCCTTCCGACTTCATGTAGGCTTCGGCCTTCTTGGCCGTGCCGCGCGGGTCGCGGTTGTAGGATTCGCCCGAGACCGGGTCGAGGATGTCGCACAGGATGACCATGGTCGACTGGGCGAAGAACGGGTCCATGTGGACCGTGTCCGGATCGGGCATCAGCACCATGTCGGACTCGTTGATGGCCTTCCAGCCGGCAATCGAGGAGCCGTCGAACATGACGCCATCGGCAAACATGTCTTCCTCGACCTCGACGACATCCATCGTTACGTGCTGCAGTTTGCCCTTCGGGTCGGTGAAGCGCAGGTCGACGAATTTCACGTCGTTGTCCTTGATCTGCTTCATGATGTCTTTGGCTGTCGTCATGTCATGTATCCCTGTTTGATGACGTTTTTTGATGGATGACGTTTCTTGGAAGGCTGGTGGCGTCAGACCGCGTCCATTCCGGTCTCACCGGTGCGGATGCGCACGACTTCCTCGATATTGGAGACGAAGATCTTGCCGTCGCCAATGCGGCCGGTCTGGGCCGCCTTGCGGATGGCCTCGATAGCGCCTTCGACCGCGTCGTCGCCGAGCACGACCTCGATCTTCACCTTGGGCAGGAAATCGACGACATATTCGGCGCCACGATAGAGTTCGGTATGGCCTTTCTGACGCCCGAAGCCTTTGGCCTCGGTCACGGTGATGCCTTGCAGTCCGGCCTCCTGAAGCGCTTCCTTCACTTCGTCCAGCTTGAATGGCTTGATGATCGCTTCGATCTTTTTCATGTAAAAAGTGGCCTCCACTGCCAAAAAAACGGGTTGTGAACCCCCGCTTGCGCCTCCATCAAGCACGAACTGTGCCAGATAGCTGGATTCGAAGCGGTTTCATACGATTTCCAACCTATGCCGCGCCGAGATGCAAATTCGCGTCATTCGCAGTATCGGATGCGGCATGGCCTGCTGAAGCGACACAGTCCCCATGATTGCGTCCGCCTAACAATTAGGCAGGATGCTCATCTGGTGTGCGATTTTGCCTTGATACCCGCCTTGGTGGCATGGCCGCAGTTGGTGATGCGCTCCTCTTTGTTTGCGTCGGCTCGAAAACTGGACAATGCTTGATCGAATGCGGATCGGCAATCCATGAGCGATGAACTTCTTACTTCCGCCGAAATGGGCGAGGCGGACCGGCTGACGATTGCCGCCGGTCCAATCGACGGCATCGGCCTGATGCGCCGTGCCGGCGAAGCGGTCGCGGGCGAAGTTCTCAGGCGTTACCCGTCAGCGACGCATGTCCATGTGTTGTGCGGGCCCGGCAACAATGGGGGCGACGGCTATGTCGTCGCCCGCATCCTGGTCGGCAGCGGCGTTGCCACGACGATCTGGGCGTCCGGTGCGCCGAGGCCGCAAAGCGACGCGGCACTAGCCGCGGCCGAGTGCCCGATCGCGCCCCGGCCGCTGTCCAGGTTTGAAGCGGAGCCCGGCTCGATCCTGGTCGATGCGCTTTATGGGGCAGGGCTGTCCAAGCCGCTGTCGGGCGATGCCGCCAGGGCGGTGGGTGTCGCCACCGATCGGCGTTTGCCGGTTGTCGCGGTCGATCTGCCCTCGGGCGTTTCCGGCGACAGCGGCAGAGTTTTGGGCGTGGCATTTGCCGCCGCCGTCACGGTAACCTTCGCGCGCAAGAAGCCAGGCCATCTGCTCCAGCCGGGCCGGGAGCGATGCGGCGACATCGTGCTCGCCGATATTGGCATCGGCGACGACATCATCGCACGGCTCCAGCCCCGGATATTCGAGAACGGGCCGGCGCATTGGCTGCGCGATTTCCCGGTGCCGGCTGTCGACGCACACAAGTACAAGCGCGGCCATGTCGGCGTCTTTTCCGGCGGGCCGAGCGCCACCGGGGCAGCGCGGCTGTCGGCGCTTGCCGCGGCTCGAAGCGGAGCAGGGGCGGTGACCGTGCTGTCGCCGGGCAATGCCATGCAGGTCAATGCCGGCCATCTGACCTCGATCATGCTGCGCAAAACCGATGATGTCGCCGACATCAGGGAATTTGTCGGCGAACGCCGGCCTTCGGCCTTCGTTCTTGGCCCCGGCTTCGGCGTTGGTGACAAAACGCGGACCTTTGGGCTGGCACTCCTCGCCTCCGGACAGGCTCAAGCTGCTGCCACACAGGTTGATGGCCTCGTGTTCGACGCCGACGCGATCACCGCGTTTCGCGACGCGCCGGACGTCCTGTTCGAAGCGGCGCGCAGGCCACATGCGCCAGCCCTGGTAATGACGCCGCATGACGGTGAGTTCGCCAGGCTGTTTCCTGACATCGCCTCTGACAATGCCTCGTCCAAACTCGACAAGGCACGCGCGGCGGCCGCACGAGCCAATGCCGTTATCGTCTACAAGGGCGCCGACACGGTGATCGCTGCTCCCGACGGCCGGGCGGCGGTCAATTCCAATGGCGCGGCCTGGCTTGCCACTGCCGGGTCTGGCGACGTGCTGTCCGGCATATCAGCCGGTCTGCTGGCGCAAGCCATGCCGGCGTTCGAAGCGGCCTGCGCCGCGGTCTGGATCCATGCCGAGGCCGGCAGCCGGTTCGGTGCGGGGCTGATTGCCGAGGATCTGCCGCTGGCGCTGGTGCCTGTGCTGCGCGAACTGGTTGCGGATCGAGGCGGGCGCTGAAGGCCGTCGCTTCACAACGGGATGTTGTCGTGCTTCTTCCAGGGGTTCTGCATGTCCTTGTTGCGCAGCATCCGCAGCGCCCGGGCGATGCGGCGGCGGGTCGAGTGCGGCATGATCACCTCGTCGACATAGCCGCGTTCGGCGGCGACGAAGGGTGACAGGAAGCGATCCTCGTAAGTCTTTGTATGGGCCGCGATCTTTTCCGCGTCGCCAATGTCCTTGCGGTAGATGATCTCGACCGCGCCCCTGGCGCCCATCACCGCGATCTGCGCCGTCGGCCAGGCATAGTTCATGTCGCCACGCAGATGTTTCGAGGCCATCACGTCATAGGCGCCGCCATAGGCTTTGCGGGTGATGACGGTGATCTTCGGCACGGTCGCTTCGGCATAGGCGAACAGCAGCTTGGCGCCGTGCTTGATCAGCCCGCCATATTCCTGCGCGGTGCCGGGCAGGAAGCCCGGCACATCGACGAAGGTGACGATCGGGATCGAAAAACAGTCGCAGAAGCGCACGAAGCGCGCCGCCTTGCGGCTGGCGTCGGAATCGAGCACGCCGGCCAGCACCATCGGCTGATTGGCGACGAAGCCGACGGTGCGGCCCTCGACGCGCCCGAAGCCGGTGACGATGTTCTTGGCGAAACTCTGCTGGATTTCGAAGAAGTCACCCTCGTCGGCGACCTTCAGGATCAGCTCCTTGATGTCGTAGGGTTTGTTGGCGGTGTCGGGGATCAGCCGGTCGAGCGACAAATCGTGGTCAGTGACCGACTGGTAGCATTCGATCTCGGGAATGTCAGATGTGTTCGAGGCCGGCAACAGGTCGACCAGCCGGCGCATCTGCAGCAGCGCCTCGACGTCATTGTCATAGGCGCCGTCGGCGATGGAGGACTTCGTCGTGTGCACCGAAGCGCCGCCGAGGCTTTCGGCGGTCACCGTCTCGTTGGTGACGGTCTTCACCACATCCGGGCCGGTGACGAACATGTAGGAGGTGTCGCGCACCATGAAGATGAAGTCGGTCATGGCGGGCGAATAGACGTCGCCGCCGGCGCACGGACCCATGATCACCGAAATCTGCGGAATGACGCCGGAGGCCAGCACGTTGCGCTGGAAAATCTCGGCATAGCCGCCGAGCGCCGCCACGCCCTCCTGGATGCGCGCGCCGCCGGCATCGTAGAGGCCGATGATCGGCGCGCGGTTGCGCAGCGCCATCTCCTGCACCTTGATGACCTTTTCGGCATGCGCTTCCGACAGCGAGCCGCCGAATACGGTGAAATCCTTGGCGAAGAGGTAGACCGGACGGCCGTTGACCGTGCCCCAGCCGGTGACGACGCCATCGCCGGCGATCTTGGTCTTCTCCATGCCGAAATCGGTCGAGCGGTGCTCGACATACATGTCGAACTCTTCGAACGAGCCTTCGTCGAGGAACACCTCGATGCGTTCGCGCGCGGTGAGCTTGCCCTTCTTGTGCTGGGCGTCGATGCGCGCCTGTCCGCCACCCATGCGGGCGATGTCGCGCCGGCGCTCGAGTTCCTTCAGCACGTCCTTCATCGCTCGGTCCCCAAAATAGAAGCTGCATTTGTGGTAATGATGCCCGTCGGGGAGTGCAAGCGTCGGCTTTCCCAGCCGGTTTTGCTGCGCTGCAACATGACGCCCCTTGCATTCCGGGGCGAACTCAGCCATATGCAGCCCATAGGCGCTTGGGCCGGGAGATTCCGGCCTTCTCGACAAATGAGACTGGTTGCGTCTGTTTTCCCTCTTTCCGGCAAATCGGTAAGGCGGCGAAAAAGCCCCGTGGCATGATGCCTGCGGGCACGACAGCGCAGCCGAGCGGACGCACGCGTCCGCCCGCCTTGTCGTTTCATATCAGTTTTTCGACGGCAGGTTGCGCCCTGCCGCCATTGATGTTTGCGGCCAAGAAGCCGCGTGAAAGAAGAATATTTTGACCAACGAAAACACATTGCCCAGCAACGAAACCGTGGAACTCTCCGGCTTCGCAGCGCTGGGAATCACGGGTGCGCTGCTCAAGGCCACCCACAATGCCGGCTTCACGGAGCCGAAGCCGATCCAGATGCAGGCCATCCCGCCGCAGCTGGAAGGCCGTGACATTTTTGGCATCGCGCAGACCGGCTCCGGCAAGACCGCGGCCTTTGCGCTGCCCATCCTGTCGAAGATCATCGCGCTCGGCACCAAGCGGCGCGCCAAGACGACCCGTGCGCTCATCCTGGCGCCGACCCGCGAGCTCGCCGTGCAGATCGAGGACACGATCAAGATCCTCGCCAAGGGCGCGCATGTCTCGACGGCACTCGTGCTGGGCGGCGTCTCGCGCTTCAGCCAGGTGAAGAAGGTTGCTCCCGGCGTCGACATCCTGATTGCCACGCCCGGCCGCTTGACCGACCTGGTGCGCGAGGGCGACCTCATCCTCTCCGACACCAAATGGCTGGTGCTGGACGAGGGCGACCGCATGCTCGACATGGGCTTCATCAACGACGTCAAGCGCATCGCCAAGGCGACCGCGCCTGACCGCCAGACGGCGCTGTTCTCGGCCACCATGCCGGACGAGATCGCCGAACTGGCCAAGGGTCTTCTGAAGAACCCGGTCCGTATCGAAGTCTCGCCGCAAAGCACCGCGGCGGCCGAGATCGTCCAGGGCGTCGTCTTCGCCCGCACCAAGCAGAAGCGCCAGGTGCTGTCGACGATGCTTGCCGACGCGGCGATGAAGTCCGTCATCATCTTTTCGCGCACCAAGCATGGCGCCGACCGGGTGACCAAGGATCTCGAGCGCGATGGCTTCAAGGCCGCCGTCATCCATGGCAACAAGTCGCAGAATGCCCGTCAGAAGGCGCTGAACGACTTTCGCGATGGATCGGTCCGCATTCTGGTCGCGACCGACATCGCGGCGCGCGGCATCGACGTCCCCGGCATCAGCCATGTCGTGAATTTCGACCTGCCGGACGAGGCGGAAAGCTATGTCCACCGCATCGGCCGCACCGGCCGCAACGGCATGGACGGCATTGCGATCACGCTTTGCGATCCTTCGGAAAACAGCAAGCTGCGCCAGGTCGAGCGCATCATCCGCACCAAACTGCCGATCGTCGCCGACCATCTCGGCAGCCCCGATCCGCAGCGCAATCCGGCTGAAAAGCACGAACGCTTCGAGCCCGCCAATGATCGCAACGACCGCAATGGCCGTCGTGACGGCCGGCGGCCGGGCGGCGAGAACAAGGGCAACGGCTTTGGCAAGAAGCGCTTCAGCGACAAGCCGGCCTTTGCCGGTGAGCGCAAGCCGGAAGGCGCTAAGCCTTTCAAGGGCAACAACAAGCGCCGTTTCGGCGGCAAGCGTCCGGCAGCGCGGGCTGCCTGACCAGCCTCATGAAGGCCGGCCAAGCCTTGGCGCTTGGCTGGTTGCCTGATTGACACAGAAAAAGGCGGCCGAAGCGATGCTTCAGCCGCCTTTTTCGTCTGCGCACCTTACTTCGCCACCGCCTCGATCCAGACGGCAATCCGTTGCGCCAGAAATGCCGTGGTCGATGGCGACAGCGCATCGCCGGCAATGACATGGTTGTCCGGGTCGCCGGTGTCGTCGACCGGCACCAGTTCGTGCGGTGCCCTCCAGCGCCCGGCGATTTCGCGGGTGCGGTCTGGCCGCACCACCCTGTCCGAATCCGAGAAGATGAACAGGGCAGGGATATCAGCCTTCTCCACCCGCGCCCTATAGGCGAGTTCCGTCAACGCCTGCATCGGCAGCGTCGCGGCAACCGGATATTTGGTGGTCCAGAATTTCTCGTGCAGCGCGTTGCGCGCCACGAAACTGCGCTCCTTGCCGATGACGAGTTCCGCGATCTGCTTGCCCCAGGGCATCGTCAGGATCTCGGCGCCGGATGCCTTGACGCCGAAATTGGGCGAGATGAATGCAATCGCCGCCACCCCATCCGATGCACCCGGCTGCGTTGCCGCCCATGCCGCCAGCGAGCCGCCGGTCGAGGTCGAGATGACGATCACCTTGTCGCCGATCGCCCGGCCGATGGCGAGCGCTTCCTCATAGTCGTTGATCCAGGCGTTGACGCTGCCTTGCGTCATCGCCGCGCCGTCCCGCCCGTGACCGGTCAGGCGGGTGTAGAAGAGATTGGCGTCCAGCAGGTCGGCCACGTCGTCGGGCAGGGGGCGGACCTCGCCCTTCGAGGCCGAGAAACCGTGGATGTAGACGATCGACAGCGGCGTCTTGGCATGCACCATGGGGTTGGCCCAGACGATCTCCTTCTCGAGCCCGTCGCGGATACCGGGCACGGCGGCTTCCACCTTCGCCACATAGGCCTGCGGATCGTCACCGATGACGGAAGGATCGAAGCGGATCGTGGTGTCGACGGGAACGCGCGGGCCGAAGACGAAAGCCAATGCGAGGACGGCGACCAGGGTCAGCACAGCAAGCACGATCCGTCGCCCCATCGCAGACTCCACGCAACAACAACAAGCCTATGGCGGTGGCCATGAACAGGCAACGACCGTTCAGGCCGTCGCACCACCAAATCCTGTGGGCATCCTATTCGTTGGGTGACTTGCGCTCGTAATGCAGCGGCCGTGCCTTCCAGCTGGTCATCAAGGTGATCACCCATCGGCTTATCGGCCTGGGCAACAAAGCGAGAAATTTCAGCGGCCAGCTCGTGCGGTACGGGAAAGTGACTTCGAAGCCGCCGGATTTGATTGCCTTCACCATGCGGCGCGTCGCCCGGGTGACCGGCATCAGGCCTGGCATTGGCAGCATGTTCTTTTCGGTCAGCGGCGTGTCGACAAAGCCGGGGTTTATCACCTGGACGCGGATGTTCATCTTGTCGAAATCATACTTCAGCGATTCGGCCAGGATGTTGATCGCCGCCTTGGTGCCGCCATAGGCGGCCGTGGTTGGCCAGCCGAAATAGGCGGTGACCGATCCGACCAGTACGACGTGGCCGCGCGACCGCACGCGCATATACTCCACGACCGGCACCAAGCCGTTGATGATGCCGAAATAGTTGACCTCGAAGGACCGGCGAAAGTCCTTGACGACAAGAGCCTCTCCAGGTGTCGAAATGTAGTTTCCGGCATTGAAGACGGCGAGCACGATGGGGCCGAGCTCCTTCTCGATCGCGGCCACCGTTCTTGCCATGCGCGGCTCGTCCGTGACGTCGCAGGGAAAGGCCGTGACGCTGCCCGGCATCTGCGCGGTCTCGACGATGAGCGTGTCGATCGGATCGTCGTCCAGTGCCGTTACCGCCACCGCATAGCCCTGGGACGCCAGATCCCTGGCCAGCGAGCGGCCAATGCCGCTGCTGCCGCCCGTGACCCAGGCGACGCCGTGTTTCGGATCGGCCCGATAGAGTGTCATGCTGCGCCCTGCCGAGTTGTTGGTGCCTTGCTCTAGCGGTCAGGGAATCGAATGAAAAGAGTGCTTTTCGACCACGGATGCAAATGAACTGTGGGATATCGAGCAGGCTGCAAAGGGTGTAGACGCACAGCAGTGCCGGAAATGCGACTGGACCAGGCGAATTCTTGCCTTGAAACCGAAGCTTCGGGTTTCTAGGGTTTCGGCGCACGCACACAAGGAATCCTGAATGCCCCGTTCTGTGATCGACGCGATCGGCAACACGCCTCTGATCCGCCTTAACAAAGCGTCCGAAGAAACCGGCTGCGAGATCCTGGGCAAGGCCGAATTCATGAATCCGGGGCAATCGGTCAAGGATCGCGCCGGCCTTTTCATCATCCGCGACGCCGAACAGCGCGGCCTGTTGAAGCCGGGCGGCGTCATCGTCGAGGGCACGGCGGGCAATACGGGCATCGGGCTGACGCTGGTCGCCAAGGCATTGGGTTATCGCACCGTCATCGTCATTCCCGATACGCAGAGCCAGGAGAAGAAGGACACGATCCGGTTGCTCGGCGCCGAGCTGATCGAGGTGCCGGCCGTGCCCTACAAGAACCCCAACAATTACGTGAAACTGTCGGGGCGGCTGGCCGAGCAGATGGCTAGGACCGAGCCCAATGGCGCAATTTGGGCCAACCAGTTCGACAATGTCGCCAACCGCGATGGGCATATCCGCACCACGGCGGAGGAAATCTGGACCCAGACCGGCGGCAAGGTTGACGGTTTCGTCTCGGCGGTGGGTTCAGGCGGCACGCTGGCCGGCGTCGCTTTCGGGCTGAAGGCCAAGAGCAAGGATGTGAAAATCGCGCTTGCCGACCCGCTTGGCGCCGCGCTCTACAGTTTCTATACCAGCGGCGAATTGAAGTCCGAAGGCAGTTCGATCACCGAAGGCATCGGGCAAGGGCGTATTACCGCCAATCTCGAAGGGTTCACGCCGGATTTCTCGTTCCAGATCAAGGACGAGGACGCGCTGCCGATCGTCTTCGACCTGATCCAGGAAGAAGGCCTGTGCGTCGGCGGCTCGACCGGCATCAACATTGCCGGCGCTATCCGGCTCGCCAGGGAATTGGGCCCGGGCCACACCATCGTGACCATTCTTTGCGACTACGGCACACGCTACCAGTCGAAGCTGTTCAATCCGGAATTCCTGCGTGAGAAGAATCTCCCGGTGCCGGGCTGGATGGAACTGCAGAGCAAGATTTCGGTGCCTTTCGAAAAGGTCGCATGATGGCGCACAAGACGGAAGCGCTGTTTCGCGACGACGCCTATCTGCGTACGGCGGATGCGGCGGTTGCCGCAGTCAATGATCGTGGCGGCATCATCCTCGACCGGACGATCTTCTATGCCACCTCGGGCGGCCAGCCGGGCGATACCGGCTATCTCGTACGTGCCGATGGCAGCCGCATCGCCATTGCCGCCACCATCACAGGTGAGACCAAGGACGAGATCATCCATGTGCCGGCGCCGGAGCAGGCGGATCTGGCGGTTGGCGAGAAGGTCAACCTCGCGATAGACTGGGAACGTCGGCACCTGTTGATGCGCATGCACGCGGCTTGCCATCTGCTTACCGTCGTTTGTCCGTTTCCAATCACCGGTGCGGCGGTTTCCGAGGACGATAGCCGGGTCGATTTCGACATTCCGGACGCCAGTTTCTCGAAGGAAGAGGTCACCGCCAGCCTGATGGATCTGGTGCGCGCCGATCATCCGATTTTCACCAGGCTGATCAGCGACGAGGAACTCGCCGCTAACCCCGGCCTGGTCAAGTCGAAGAACGTCCGGCCGCCGGTCGGCACCGGCAGGATCCGCCTGGTCTGCATTGGTGAGAATGGCGCGGTCGATAGCCAGCCCTGTGGTGGCACGCACGTGAAAAGCACCGGCGAAATCGGTGAAATCCACATCGGCAAGATCGAAAAGAAGGGTCGCGAGAACAGGCGCTTCCGCATCCGTTTCGGCCCGATGCCGGCCGCCTGACACGCAACCCTTGCCCTACCCGCAATAGAGAGAACCAGAATGGCCGAAGACAGTCCTTTCACCGTCGACGCGGACTGGCTGCAGGCGCGCCTGGGCGAGCCCGGCCTGACCATCGTGGACGCGTCCTGGTACCTGCCGGCGCAAAAGCGCGACGCGCGCGCCGAATACAATGCCGCCCATATTCCAGGCGCCCGCTTCCTGGACCAGGACGCGGTGTCGGATCCCGACGCTGCCTTGCCGCACACGCTGCCTTCGCCTCAGCATTTCGCGCAATATGTCGGTGCGATGGGCGTGTCCGCCGACGACACCATTGTCGTCTATGATGGTCCGGGTTTCTTCTCGGCACCCCGGGCATGGTGGATGTTCCGCATCATGGGTGTTTTCCAGACCTATATCCTGGATGGCGGTTTCGACGCTTGGAAGGCGGCCGGCCGCCCGGTAACGTCTGAGCCGACGAAGATCGCGCCAAGCGTGTTCCATGCCGATTTCGACGCCGGCCGCGTCGCCAGCCTCGCCGACATGCGAGGGATCGTCGGGACCGGCGCCAGCCAGATTGCCGATGCCCGTGGACCCGGCCGCTTCACCGGCGTCGAGCCCGAGCCGCGCGCGGGTGTCCGCTCCGGCCATATGCCGGGCGCACGCAACGTGCCGTACTCCGCACTGTCGGAAAACGGCATGCTGTTGTCGAAGGACCGTTTGCGCAAGGTGATCGAGGACGCCGGCATCGACCTGTCGAAGCCCGTCGTCACGTCTTGCGGCTCCGGTGTCACCGCCGCGGTGGTTACGCTCGCGCTGGAGACGCTTGGCCACACCGACAACAGGCTTTATGACGGCTCATGGACCGAATGGGGCGGGCTCTCCGATACGCCTGTCGTGACCGGCCCCGCGACGGTTGGCCCCGCCAAGACCGGCCCCGCCAAGGGCGGCAAGGAATGAACGCGATGGAAAACGGTGTGCTGCAGGACATTGAAGTCACGGTGACTTTTCTCGAAATGCATGCCCCTCCTGCGGTCTCCCCGCCAGTGCCCTACAACCGCCAGATCGCGCTGCTGAAGACCAAGGACATCCCCTTGCATTTCTATCGCTATCTGATGGACCGGGTCGGCCGCAAATGGCATTGGGTGAATGTTCTCAGGCTGGACGATGAGGAGCTTTCGGCCGGCATCCACCGCGAGGACCGCGACATTAGGGTGCTCTACCTCGACGGCGCGCCAGCCGGCTTCTTTGACCTCAAGCCGCATCTGCCTGATGAAGTCGAACTCGCCTATTTCGGCATGATGGAACATGCCACCGGGCAAGGCATTGGCCGCTGGTTCCTGGGTTCGGCGATTTCAGCCGCCTGGTCGCATGGGCCAAAACGGGTAACGGTGCAGACCTGCACGCTGGACCATCCGGCAGCTCTGCCGCTTTACCAGAAGCTCGGCTTCAAGCCGGTCGCGCAGAAGAACGAGGTCGTGCATCCGCTGCCTTTCGCCGAGCGCTCGGCCAGCGTCATGCGCCCGTGACATTGGCCGGAACCTGAACCGGCCGTTCATCGGCGCTTCAGCCTGCCTTTGCCATCTTGCCCGCATCATCAATGCGGCCGAGGCCGAAGGAGAAATAGATATGCTGACACGCCGTACACTCGTCGCCGCGCTGATCGCAGCGATCGCCATGCCGAGCCTTGCCGCCGCCCAGGCGACGACGCCTTCGGCCGCGACGATCGAGCGCAAGCTCGAGGCGGCGCCCCGGGTGAGGCTGCGGCCCAACGAGCGTGTCACCATCCGCGAATTCAAGCGCCGGCCGGATTTGCGCCGCATGGCGCGCTCGATCGACATCCAGTCGATCAATTTCGCCTTCGGCTCGGCGGCTATTTCCAGTTCGCAATACGACAAGATCGAGAATATCGCCGACGCGCTGCGGCGCATCCTGCGCCGCGATCCCGGCGCCCGCGTGCTGATCGAAGGGCATACCGATGCCGTCGGTTCCTTCCAGTCGAACCAGATCCTTTCCGAACGACGGGCCGCTTCGTTGAAACGTACGCTGGTGCGCGAATTCGGCGTGCCCGGCTATGCCCTGGAAACCGTGGGCTACGGCGAGGAGTTCCTGCTCGTGCCGACGCAGAACGAAAACTGGCAGAATCGCAGGGTGACATTGCGACGCTTCGACGATTTCATTCGGTGAACCAGGGTTCGATCAACTTTAATTAGCTGGCTTGTTTTAATCGGTCGGCCCTATCGATGATGCTTTTTGATCTATGGGAGGGACCGACATCGGATCGGTCCCTCGATCCCTTGGCAAGAATCGGGTGGGAAACATTGGCCCGAGCACATAATTTCCGGTCAGCAAACCGGAGGTTTTCATCATGGCCATTCAGTTCAAGGCGCTACCCAGCGAACAAGTCAGGACGCTGCAACGCGGCGGTCTCGACGCTTACGGCCAGAGGCCAGAGCGGAGGATTTCCGACGGCGACGGCATGCCTTGCCGGCATTGCCTGAAGAACATCGCCGCCGGTGATGCCTATCTCATCCTTGCCTACCGCCCCTTTCCGGAGCTTCAGCCCTATGCTGAAACCGGGCCGATCTTTCTGCATGCGGAAGAGTGCGAGCGTGCGGCCGAGACCGAATTGCTTCCCGAGGTCCTCGAAAGCCCGGACTACATCGTGCGCGGCTATGGCAGGGATGATCGAATCGTCTACGGCAGTGGCGGGGTCATTCCTACCGAAGCGATTGCGGCACGGGCCGAGACTTTGTTCGAGCGCGACGACATCGCTTATGTGCATGTCCGCTCGGCGCGTAACAACTGCTACCAGTGCCGGATTGAGCGGGCCTGAAACGCAAAGGACTGCGCTCGGGAAGCCTGTCGTACTCCCGTCGCATAGATGCGATAGAACCCGATTGTCGATAGATTGGCCGACCGCGGATGAACCGGCGGCAATCTCGATACCGAGGAAGCGGGGCTTTGGCTCCGCTTTTTTGTTGCTTGGGTCCAGCGCAAAAGCCTTCAGCGCAAAAAAAGCCCGCCGGCTAGGCCGGCGGGCCGCAACTTTTACCTGGAGGGCTTTAGTTGAACTTGTACTTCGCGCCGAGACGCACGGTATGGAAAGAAGAAGTGGATGTGATGGAGTCGTCGGGCAGCCCCAACTCCGACGAGAAATCCTTCTTGGCAAACTGCGAATAGCGATACTCGACACCGACCGTGACGTTGCTGGACACTGCCGTTTCCAGACCGCCACCAACCGAGAAACCGCTGGAACCCCAGTCGAGGATATCGCCGATCGGGTCGGAAGCATTTATGTCGAAATGCTGCCAGCTGTAGCCAGCCAGTGCGTAGGCAAGCGTCGATTCGTTCATCTTCATGCCGACGCGGCCGAGCACGTCGAAACCGTAGTCGGTGTCGACATTGATCGATCCGCCGCCAAGGTCCAGCTTCGAGGTCATGCCGGAGTAGCGGGCGTCGACCATAACGCCTGCAACCCAGTTGCCAAAGTCTTGGTCGTAACCAACGTTCAACTCGCCAAACGCGCCTTCGCCACCGAGGCCATTGAACTTGGCGCCGCCGAGCGGCGGGATTTCGATCTGGTGCACGGACGCACCCGCGCCAGCCGCGCCGCCGATATAGAAGCCGGTCCAGTTGTATGCAGGGGTTTCAAAAGTAGCACCGCCGCCATTCCGGGCGCCAAAACGATAGTTGGCCGCAATCTGGAACGTATGCCGCGACGTATCGAGGTTGAGAAGGCCATCCGGAGCTCCGATAAGGCCGGCCTCCGAGAGGAGATCCTCCTTGGTGCCGAAGCGCGTATAACGGTACTCTGTCTTGATCGTCCAGTTGCTGTTGATGGCCGTTTCAATGCCGCCGCCGACGAAGTAGCCGCTCTGGTCCCAATCAAAGCCGAAGCCAGCATTGGTATCGAGCTTGTACTTCTGCCAGGAATAGCCGCCGAGCACGTAGCCCAGTGTGTTCGGGGTAAACAGATAGCCGACGCGCAGGCCAGCGTCGAAACCGTATGTCTCCTGGATCGAGGCGTTGAAACCGGCGGCATCGATCTTGGTTTTGATATCGCCCACGTGGACGTCCAGCAATCCGCCGAGCAGGAAGCGGGGAGACACCATATAGTCGTAACCAGCGGTCAGCTCGCCGTAAACACCCTCACCGCCAATGCCGTTCAGCGAAATCGGAATAAAGTCGCTGCTGAGTTTATGAACGTTGGCACCTGCACCCACACCGAAGCCGACATACAGCCCACTCCAGTTGAAACCGGACGCCTCGACCGGCTGCACCACATCGGCAGCATGCGCGGCAGACATCAAAGCCACTGCAGAAACTGCGCTTAAAAGGAAAGATTTCGCGGAAACGCGAAGAAACATAGCCCAAACCCCTAATCAATAAACCCGCCGCGTCTCTAGCAGGGAGTCGGTCAGATTAGGAATGACAAATGTGCAACAGTTTTGGGCAAACCAAAACCTGCGGCTGACACTGTTCTGCCCAGTAACCAGGCCACCGCCCTAGATCGGCCAATAATAAGCCCGCCGGCGTGGACCGGCGGGCAACAATAGCAAGTTGACTTTTTCTGGGTGTATCAGGCGGCCAGAACAGCTTTCGGCTCGACCAACTCGTAGCCGAGCGCTTCGGCGACCGCCCGGTTGGTGATCTTGCCCTTGTGGACATTGAGGCCGTTGCGCAGGTGATGGTCGTCGACCAGCGCCTTCAGGCCCTTGTCGGCGAGCTGCAAGCCGTAGTGCAGCGTCGCATTGTTGAGGGCGTGGGCCGAAGTGACCGGCACCGCACCTGGCATGTTGGCGACGCAATAGTGGATGACGCCATCGACCTCGTAGGTCGGCTCGGCGTGAGTCGTCGCATGCGAGGTCTCGAAGCAGCCGCCCTGGTCGATGGCGACGTCGACCAGCACCGAGCCCTTCTTCATGCCCGACAGCATTTCGCGGGTGACGAGCTTCGGTGCTGCGGCACCGGGAATCAGCACGGCGCCGACGACGATGTCGGCCGAGAAGCATTCTTCCTCGAGCGCCTCGACGGTGGAGTAGCGGGTGTGCACACGGCCGGCGAAGAGGTCGTCGAGCTGGCGCAGGCGCGGGATGGAGCGGTCGATGATGGTGACATCGGCGCCAAGGCCGGCGGCCATGCGGGCCGCGTGCAGACCGACGACGCCGCCGCCGAGCACGGTGACCTTGCCGGGCAGCACGCCGGGCACGCCGCCGAGCAGCACGCCGCGGCCACCATTGGCCTTCTGCAGCGCCGTGGCGCCGGCCTGGATCGACAGGCGGCCGGCGACTTCCGACATCGGCGCGAGCAGCGGCAGGCCGCCACGATCGTCGGTCACGGTTTCGTAGGCGATCGCCGTGACGCCCGAAGCGAGCAGGCCCTTGGTCTGCTCCGGATCCGGAGCCAGATGCAGGTAGGTGTAGAGGATCTGGCCGTCGCGCAGCTGAACCCACTCATTGGGCTGCGGCTCCTTGACCTTGACGATCATGTCCGACTTGGCGAACACGTCGGCGGCGGTCTTGGCGATGCTGGCGCCGGCGGCGCGATAGGCGTTGTCATCGGCACCGATGCCGGCGCCGGCGCCGGCTTCGACCAGAACTTCGTGGCCGTGCGCCACATATTCGCGGACCGAGCCTGGTGTGAGGCCGACACGATATTCGTGGTTCTTGATTTCCTTGGGGCAGCCGACGCGCATTTTCTTCTCCTGATCCGGGCCCTTTTGGGCTCACTCCCTGTATTGTCGGAGTGAACCATGAATCGGCTCGCAAGTGTTTGCGAATGCGCTTGCGCGGACAGGCAGGTTTCGATAATCCTTGCGCGAAATAGCAGGATATTCGCAGGATTCACGAAAAATGCCGCTCGACAGGATCGATATCGCCATTCTTGAGACTTTGCAGAAGGACGGCAGGATACCCAATGCGGCGCTCGCGGAGAAGGTTGGCCTGTCGCAGTCGGCCTGTTCGCGCCGGCTCGATAATTTGGAAAAATCCGGAACCATTCGTGGCTACCACGCCCGGCTGTCCAATGCCGCGCTCGGCCATCGGATGACGGCGATCGTGCATATATCGCTGTCGGGCCAGTTCGAGAAGACGCTGTCGGATTTCGAAGCAGCCATCAAGCGTTGCCCCAATGTCTTGTCCTGCCACCTGATGTCGGGCGAGTACGACTACATCCTGCGCATCGCAGCGAAAGACCTGGTCGACTATGAGCGCATCCACAAGGAATGGCTGTCGGCGATGCCGCATGTGACCAAGATCAACTCGTCCTTCGCTTTGCGCGAAATCGTCGACCGCACCGCCATGGGCATGAAGCCGGAGATGGCTTGAGCTTGCCGGCCTGACCTTGCTCTAAATAGGCTTCAGGCTTCAGTGACGATCCGATTCATCGGAATGTCGTGCGGCTGCGGATAGATGGTGGCGATGCGCTGCAGTTCGTAGCCGACGCCGATGACCAGCGGCTTGGACGGTATGGCGGCCAACGTGCGGTCGAAGAAGCCGCCGCCATAACCCAGGCGATAATTTGCCGGATCAATGCCGACGATCGGCGCGATGACGATGTCCGGCAGCACCGGATCGCCCTCGGCCGGGATCGGGATATTCCAGACGCCCTTTTCCAATCGGTCGCCCGGTTTGTAGGCACGGAAGATCAGGGGGTGCCCTTTCTCGACGACGATGGGCAACGCCGTGCTGCCGCCGCGCTCGTTGACGGACGCCATCCATGGCCGCAGATCCGGTTCACCGCGAAACGGCCAGTAAAGGCTGACCATGCGACCGCGGATCTCGCCTATGATCGTGTCGAGCCCTTCGGCGATGCGCCGGGACATTGCCGTTCGCGCGTCGGCCGAAACTCCAAGGCGGGCTGCGATCAGCCGCTCGCGTTCGGCCTTGCGCCAGCGCCGCACATCGGTCCAGTCGGACAGCGGCGCCCGGAATTCCGGATCGAGTTCATGCATGAAACAGGGCGGCGAGGCATACTGTGCCGGACCCTGGTCGTCATGATTGTTGGCCATGCGTCACCTCATAGCGTATTCGGTGACGCTATACCTCGCGACACGATACAACTTGTGCATTCACGACATGGGACGGCGAGTCCCGGGCACTATCCTTCTGTTGTTGCATTGCACAAAAATACCTACATCCGGGACAGGCATCTTGCCATTGGGGTGAACGAGATGAACCAGGTCAGCCACCATGTTGTCGTCGTCGGCGCGGGGTTCGGCGGCCTCGAACTCACCCACGCGCTGGCTGGACAGCCCGTGCGCATCACCATGATCGACAAGCGCAACCACCATCTTTTCCAGCCGCTGCTCTACCAGGTGGCGACGACCGCGCTGGCGACCTCCGAGGTTGCCTGGCCGATCCGCCATCTTCTGCGCAAACGCAAGGACGTGACGACGCTGCTGGCCAATGTCACCGGCGTCGACCGTACCGGCAAACGCGTATTGCTCGACGACGGCAGCACAGTCGCCTATGACACGCTGGTGCTCGCCACCGGCGCCCGTCACGCCTATTTCGGCCACGACGAATGGGAGCCTTTCGCGCCAGGCCTGAAAACGCTGGAGGACGCCACCACCATTCGCCGGCGCATTCTCACGGCCTTCGAGCAGGCGGAGCGGGAAACCGATCCCGCCAGACGCCAGGCGCTGCTGACCATTGCGATCGTCGGCGGCGGGCCGACTGGCGTCGAACTGGCCGGCACCATCGTCGAGCTGGCGCACGACACGCTGCGCGGCGAGTTCCGCAACATCGACACGCGGCAAACGCGCGTGGTGCTGATCGAGGCCGGTGACCGCATCCTGGCCAATTTCGCGCCAGAACTCTCAGATTATGCCAGCAAGGCGCTCGAGCGGCTCGGCGTGACGGTCGAGCTCGGCCGGGCCGTCACACGCTGCGACGCCGAAGGTGTCGTGTTTGGCGACAAGCAGCTGGCAGCCCGAACGATCCTGTGGGCAGCTGGCGTTGCCGCTTCGCCCGCCGCCGAATGGCTGGGAGCGAAGGCGGACCGCGCGGGCAGGGTGCTCGTCGAGCCTGACCTCAGCGTGCCGGGCAGCCCGGAGATTTTCGTCATCGGCGACGCCGCCCTTGTGCTGCGGCCCGATGGACGGCCGGTACCCGGCGTGGCGCCTTCCGCCAAGCAGGAGGGTCGCCACGTCGCCGCGACCATCAAGTCCAGGCTCGGCGGTGACGACACCACGCGGCCATTTCAATACAAACATGCCGGCGATCTGGCGACGATCGGCAAACGCGCCGCCGCGATCGACTTCGGCTGGATCAAGCTCACGGGCTGGCTCGCCTGGTGGCTGTGGGGCATCGCGCACATCTATTTCCTGATCGGTTTCCGCAACCGACTTGCGGTTTCCCTGAGCTGGCTATGGATCTACGTGACGGGCCAGCGCAGCGCCCGGCTGATCACCCAGGGTGACAACGACAAGACCTGACTCTTCTTCGCTGTCCCATTCATCCGCCCGTCATCTGGTGCTGATGGATTGACGTGCGGATGCGCGCGACTTCTTGAATGGACTTGAGCTGATTTCGGCGCGAAGTTCGCTTGGGGCAGGGCGTGTCACGTCGTCAATGAGGAGAAAACATGTCGCAACTGCTCCATCCAGTCTCCCGCCGCGGTTTCCTCGCCGGCGCCGCAGCCACAGGGGCGCTGATCGTGCTTCATCCCTTCTCCGCCCGCGCTCAAGCCAACCAGGCGCATCTTCGGATCATGGAGACCACCGACATCCACGTGAACGTGCTGCCTTATGATTACTACGCCGACAAAGCCAACGACACGATGGGTCTCTCGCGCACGGCGTCGCTGATCGACGCGGTGCGCAAGGAAGCCGTCAATTCGATGCTGATCGACAATGGCGACCTGCTGCAAGGCAACCCGATGGGCGACTACATCGCCTACGAGAAGGGCCTGAAGGACGGCGATCTGCATCCGATCATGAAAGGCATGAACCTGCTGGGCTACGAGTGCTCGACGCTCGGCAACCACGAGTTCAACTACGGCCTCTCCTTCCTGGACAAGGTGCTGGCGGGCGCCAATTTCCCCTTCGTCTGCGCCAATCTGATCCGCGGCACCGAGCTTGCCGCCAACCCGCGCGACGACAAGCTCTATCTCAAGCCCTATGTGATCCTCGACAAGAAGATCAAGGACGGTTCGGGCGCCGAACAGCCGATCAGGATCGGCATCATCGGCTTCGTGCCGCCACAGATCATGGTCTGGGATCTCAAGAATCTCGAAGGCAACGTCAAGACGCGAGACATCGTCGAGGCGGCCAAGGCCTGGGTGCCTCAGATGAAGGAAGAGGGCGCCGACATCGTCATCGCGCTCTCGCATTCCGGCATCGACGTGAAGCAGGGCGACATGATGGAGAACGCCTCGTTCTTCGTTGCCGGCGTCGATGGCATCGATGCCGTGTTCACCGGCCACCAGCATCTGGTGTTCCCCGGCAAGAAGGACTTCCAGTCGCTCGAAGGCGTCGACACGCAGAAAGGCACGCTGCAGGGCAAGCCCGCTGTGATGGGCGGTTTCTGGGGCTCGCATATGGGTCTGATCGACCTGATGCTGGAGCGTGACGGATCGAAATGGAAGGTTGTCTCCGCGACCTCCGAAGCGCGGCCGATCTTCGAGCGCGTCGACAACAAGAACAAGCCGACTGTCCCCGACGACAAGCGCATCATCGCCGCCCTCGAACAGGACCACCAGGCGACATTGACCTATGTGCGCCGTCCGGTCGGCAAGACCTCCGCGCCGCTCTATTCCTATTTCGCGCTGGTCGCCGACGATCCGTCGGTGCAGGTCGTCAGCCAGGCGCAGACCTGGTACTTGAAGGATATTCTCAAAAGTACGCAGTGGAAGGACGTGCCGCTGCTGTCGGCCGCTGCTCCCTTCAAGGCGGGCGGGCGCAACGGCGCCGACTACTATACCGACGTGCCGGCCGGCGACATCGCCATCAAGAACGTCGCCGACCTCTATCTCTACCCGAACACCGTGCGGGCCGTGGAGATCACGGGGGCCCAGGTGAAGGAATGGCTGGAGATGTCGGCCGGCATTTTCAACAGGATAGAGGTGGGGAAGGCCGACCAGGCTCTCATAAACACCGATTTCCCATCCTACAATTTCGATGTCATCGATGGCGTCTCCTACAAGATCGATCTCGCGCAGCCGCCGAAATATGACACCAAGGGCGGAGTGGCAAATGCCGGCGCCAATCGCATCGTCGACTTGATGTTCGCCGGCAAACCAATTGATTCCAATCAGAAATTCGTCGTTGCGACCAACAATTACCGTGCCGGCGGCGGCGGCAATTTCCCCGACATCAATGCCTCGAAGATCATCTACGAGGCGCCGGACACCAACCGCGACGTCATCGTTCGCTACATTGTGAGCCAGGGCACGATCAACCCGTCGGCCGACGGCAACTGGTCGTTCGCACCACTGCCGGGAACCAGCGTCGTGTTCGAGACAGGCGTAAAGGCAAAGGATTTCATTGCCGATGTGAAGGCGCTGAAGATCGAACCGGCGGGCGAGGGCGAAGCAGGGTTTGCGAAATATCGCATCCTTCTTTGAGGGATCGGCGATCCCTTGGAGACAGGCCCACGCCATACAAGCGTGGGCCTGGTCGCGAAACGGCGGCTTCCGTTGCGGGGTATCGGCGTCTGCCGCAGGCAAATGATACCGACGCGTGTAAAGCCTACGCCTTGTAGACCACCTGCCGCACGTCGATGTAGCTGGCGCGGAAACCGGCTTCGCAATAGTGCAGGTAGAACTCCCAGAGCTTCTTGAAGCGGTCGTCGAAGCCGAGAGGCACGATCTTCTCCCAGGATCCCCAGAAGCGGTTGCGCCATTCGGCGAGCGTGCGCGCATAGTCGTTGGGAAACACGCGCTCACACAGATGCGCGAGGCCATGGTCCTTGCCGAGCGCCTTCAGGATCGACGGTGTTGGCAGCATGCCGCCCGGGAACACATAGCGCTGGATGAAATCCGGCCTGGCGCGATAGGTGTCGTAGGAGGCCTCGTTGATGGTGATGATCTGCAGGCCCGCGGTGCCGCCGGGCCTCAGGCAGGACTTCATCTTCGAGAAGAACACCGGCCAGTATTTCTCGCCGACCGCTTCGAACATCTCGATCGAGGCGATTCGGTCGTAAGTCCCTGTTTCGTCGCGGTAATCCTGCAACTTGATGTCGACCTTGTCGGCAAGCCCGGCCTTGGCGATGCGTGCCTTGGCGAAATCGTGCTGTTCGCGGCTGATCGTCAGCCCGGTTACGCGGCAGCCGATTTCGCGTGCCGCGAATTCGGCAAAACCGCCCCAGCCGCAGCCGATCTCCAGCACATGGTCCTTTCCGCCGATACCCGTGTCCCTGGCCAGCGCCCGATATTTGGCGGCCTGGGCGCTCTCCAGGTCGTTGGCGCCATTCGCGTAGAGCGCCGAGGAATAGGTCATGCTCGGATCGAGCCACTCCTTGTAGAAGGCGTTGCCGAGATCGTAATGCGCCGAGATGTTGCGCTTCGAACCGGTGCGTGTGTTCTCGTTGAACCAGTGGCGGATGCGCTGGACGGTGTTGATGAGCCAGCTGGCGCCGCCAGCGACGCGTTCGCCGATCGCCGAATTGACCACGAACAATTCCAGGAAGCTGGTGACGTCGGGGCTTTCCCAATCGCCGTCCATGTAGGATTCGGCAACGCCGATCGTACCGCCGGAAAAGGCGCGGCCTGGCAGGCGCCAGTTCTTGAGCACCAGCTCGGCGTCCGGGCCGGGCCCCTTGCCGCCAACCAGAACGGCGCGGCCATCCGGCATCCTGACCTTGAGCGAACCGCGCGGCAGGTTCATTGCCGCCGACAGCACCATGCGCGCCTTGGCGGGCAGGCCCTTGACGATCTCGGCGAAATTGAACTCGTCGAGCCTGACCGCTTCGCCCGGCGCTACGCTTTGATGGTCCCCGTCTGCCATTTCACGCCCCTGGATTTCCGTGGTGCCGGCGCAAAATGCCGGGTCACGGTTCTCTTGGATCATTCGCCAGGTTCGAAAGCCTTGCCTGTCCAGGTAGCTCCCAGTGCTTCCCAGTGAATGCCTGCCACAATCTTCCACGTGATGAGGGGGAACTTCAAGAGGCAGGCCACTGGCTGGGCTGTGCCACGTGGCGTCTGGCATCGGCGCCTTGCGTCAAGTTGCTGCTGTCCACGATCCAAAACGTCTATGGCCGTCGCAGCGCATGTGCGATAGCTTTAGCCATGCGTTATGTAATCGTCATTGCGGCAATCGCGTTTTTCCTGATCTGGGACGGTCTCTACAACCAGGGCCGGTATCTCGACATCTCGGTCAGGGAGCTCAACCACGTCGTGCGTTACGTGACCGGCAAGGCCTGAATTTCCCTCCCGAAGAGCGCAGCCTGGCGCGTCGCACGACGTGCCCGGCGCCGCGGGATTGGCACCCGCATCGTTTGGGGCGCGTCGCAAGGACGCGTGGCGCCATGAACGGTTGACGCGACGAAACCGCCGTCACAAAAGACCCCGGCATTCAGATCGAGGAGGCGGGATTGATCCGGCATATCGTTTTCTTCAGCGCGCGGCGCAAGGAGGATGTGGAGGCGGTGCGCACCGGCCTGCTGGCACTCGGCAAAATTCCGCATTCCAGTTTCTTCGAGGTCACTTTGAACACCAAGGTCGACCCGCTGTCGGATGAAATTGATGTCGTCGTCTACGCCGAGTTCGCCGACGACGCGGCGCTGGCCGCCTACAAGGCGCATCCGCTCTATGCGCAGACCACAGCCAAGGTCAAACCGTTACGCGAACTGCGCTATTCCGCCGATGTCGTCGCCGGCAGCTGATCCCGGGCGCGGTTCTGGATCTCGACAAGTGCCTGCGGCCGCCGACCGGAAACGGCCTTGAACCGCGCTCCCGAATGATGCACACCGCGCCCGATGACCGACAGACCAACCACCGGCACGCATCCGCTTGACCATCTCGTTCTGCCGACGCAGAACCTCGAGGTGGCGCGAGCCCGGCTCACTGCGCTGGGCTTCGTCGTTGCGCCGACCGGTGTCCATCCCTTTGGAACGGTAAACTGCTGCGTCTTCCTCGCCGACGGCACCTATCTGGAGCCGCTCGCGATTGGCGATGAGCAGGCAGCGATCGATGCGACGGCCGCCGGCAACGTCTTCGTCGCGCGCGATCGCCTCTATCGCGACAGCCGTGGCGATGAGGGGTTTTCGGCTGTGGTCCTGGCGACCGACAATGCCGATGCCGACCATGCACGCTTTGTCGGCGCCGGTCTGTCGGCGGGAGACATTCTGAGCTTTTCGCGCGCTTTCGCCGATACGTTGGGCAAGAGCGATATCGCATCGTTCAAGCTCGCCTTTGCTGCGACCCGCGGAGCAACCGACGCGTTCCTGTTTGCCTGTCAGCGGATCAATGCGCCTGACTTGGACCGTACGGCTTTGCAGGCCCACGCCAATGGCGCCACCGGCATTTTGGAGGTGGTGGCGATCAGCGACCAGCCCGCCGAACAGCATAGGCTGGTGTCCATCGCGGCGAACGATCCTGCTGCCAGCGGCGAGGGCGGGACGTTTTTCCTGCCAAACGCAACCTTGAGCGTGCTCGACTCCAAATTCTTCACCGCTCGCTTTGGCATTCCGGCGGGTTCGTCCACAAAGCTGCGCTTCGCCGCGATCGTCTTTGCTGTCCGCAGCATCGATGCCACGTCGAGCCTGCTTGCAGCCGATGCTGTCCAGCACGATATAGCGGGCACTGATATTGTCGTGCGGCCGGCATCCGGACAGGGCGCGGCTTTCATCTTCCGGGAGATACAATGAACAAGCCCCAAGTGCCCAATTCGATGGCACCCAATTCGTCGGTAACGGTCGGTAATGTCGTGTTCGACAACAAGGCGGCTTTGGCGCTGATCGCCGGCCCATGCCAGTTCGAGTCGCGCCAGCATGCCTTCGACATGGCCGGCGCGCTGAAGGAACTGACTGCCAAGCTCGGCATCGGCCTCGTCTACAAGACCAGCTACGACAAGGCCAACCGCACCTCGCTGTCGGCAACGCGCGGCGCCGGCATGGACGCCGCACTTCCGGTCTTCGACGAGTTGCGCAAGGAATTTTCGCTCCCCGTGCTGACCGATGTCCACACCGAGGAACAGTGCGCGATCGTCGCGCCGCATGTCGATGTGCTGCAGATCCCAGCCTTTCTGTCGCGCCAGACTGACATGCTGGTCGCCGCCGCGAAAACGGGCAAGGTCATCAACGTGAAGAAGGGGCAGTTCCTCGCGCCCTGGGATATGAAGAATGTGGTCGCCAAGATCACCGGTTCCGGCAACGCCAATGTGCTCACCACCGAGCGTGGCGCGTCCTTCGGCTACAACACGCTGGTGTCTGACATGCGCGCGCTGCCTGTCATGGCCGAGATCGGCGCGCCGGTGATCTTCGACGCCACGCATTCGGTCCAGCAGCCAGGCGGGCAGGGCGGCTCGTCCGGTGGCGAGCGCCGCTTTGTCGAGACGCTGGCCCGTGCGGCCGTAGCCGTCGGTGTCGCCGGCGTCTTCATCGAGACCCATCAGGATCCTGACAATTCGACCTCTTCCGATGGGCCCAACATGCTGCCGCTGAAGGATATGCCGGCCCTCCTGGAAAGGCTGATGGCTTTCGACCGGATCGCGAAGGGCCGCTGAGCCTGCGCTTCCTGCCGTGCTTGTGGTCGGGAGGGGCCGGTTGTACGCTTGGCCGGCAAATGAGCGTGTTGCCAGGAGGAAGCCATGTCCGTCGCCCGCGTCACCGAAATCACCTCGTCGTCGAAGAAGAGCTTTCAGGACGCCATCGAGAAGGGAATCGGCCGCGCTGCGAAAACCCTGAAGAACGTGGAAGGCGCCTGGATCCAGGATCAGAAGATCGTCGTCGAGGACGGCAAGATCGTTGCCTATCGCGTCAACATGAAGGTGACTTTCATCCTCGCGGAGTGATTGGCCGACGCCGAAAAAGTCGGGAACTTTCACCCGCGCCCCTCATTGTCAAAGCAGAGTTCAACGACAACGGAGCAGATTATGACAACACAGACAGGCCACACCGAAGCCATAGCCGCTTCGCGCGTCATCGGCACGTCGGTCTACAATACTGAAGGCAGGAGCATCGGCAGCATCGAGGACATCATGCTCGACAAGACGTCGAACGGCATCATGTTCGCGGTGATCGGCTTTGGCGGTTTTCTCGGCATCGGCGAGAAGTACCACGCCATTCCCTGGGCCAGCCTCGACTACGACGAGAACAGGGGCGGTTATGTCGTGCCCTTCTCGAAGGAGCAGCTGAAAGCAGCACCCGCCTATTCGATCAACGAATTGGCCGGCGCGGATGGCGAGGCGGCGCGAGACGCATCCTATGAATATTACAAGGTCACGCCCTACTGGCACTGATGCAGCCACGATCAAAAAGGGCCCCGTCTCGACGGGGTCCTTTTTTATTCAACGCGAACGCCTATTCGCTGGTGCTCAACGCCGACAAAGGCGCAAGGGCCTTTGGCGGCGATTGCTGTGTGTCGCACGACGTCAGCAACGCCGCCGCGATCAGGAACAAACTCACGATACCGCTCAACTCGGACATGGCGAAACTCCTCCTGTTTCGCCCCGCGCGACAACAGCCATAACCCGAAATGGATGTCCGGGCGCATGACTTATGATGACAGAAATTTGCGCTTCGTGAATCGGGCTGGTGGCACTATTCGGCCATGGCCGGATTGCCTTTTGCGTCGCTTTGGCTAAGACGGGCGCGACCTTTCGTCAGATCAATCGGGGACATCGCAATGACCGCCATCATCGACATTGTCGGACGTGAAATCCTGGACAGCCGTGGAAACCCGACCGTCGAGGTCGATGTCGTACTCGAAGACGGTTCGATGGGCCGCGCCGCGGTGCCGTCGGGCGCCTCGACCGGCGCCCATGAAGCCGTCGAGCTTCGCGACGGCGGCGCCCGCTATCTCGGCAAGGGCGTGCTCAAGGCCGTAGAGGCGGTCAATGGCGAGCTGTTCGAGGCGATCGGCGGCATGGAAGCCGAGAACCAGATCCATATCGACCAGACCATGATCGAGCTCGACGGCACGCCCAACAAGAGCCGGCTCGGCGCCAATGCCATTCTCGGCGTTTCGCTGGCGGTGGCGAAGGCTGCTGCCGACGCGGCCGGCCTGCCGCTCTATCGCTATGTCGGCGGCACCAAGGCGCATATCCTGCCTGTGCCGATGATGAACATCATCAATGGCGGCGCTCATGCCGACAACCCGATCGACTTCCAGGAATTCATGATCCTGCCGGTCGGCGCGCCGACTTTGCGCGAAGGCGTGCGCTGGGGCTCGGAAATCTTCCACACACTGCGCAAGAAGCTGAAGGATGCCGGCCACAACACCAATGTCGGCGACGAGGGCGGCTTTGCCCCGAACCTGAAGAGCGCGCCGGTGGCGCTCGATTTCATCATGGAATCGATCGAGAAGGCCGGCTTCAAGCCGGGCGAGGAAATCGCGCTCGGCCTCGATTGCGCCGCCACCGAGTTCTTCAAGGACGGCAATTACGTCTATGACGGCGAGAAGAAGACGCGCGATCCCAAGGCCCAGGCCAAGTACCTCGCCAAGCTCGCCGCCGACTATCCGATCATCTCGATCGAGGACGGCCTTGCCGAGGACGACTGGGAAGGATGGAAGTATCTGACCGACCTGATCGGCAAGAAGACGCAGCTGGTCGGCGACGACCTCTTCGTCACCAACACGGCGCGTCTACGCGACGGCATCCGGATGGGCGTTGCCAATTCGATCCTGGTCAAGGTCAACCAGATCGGCTCGCTGACGGAAACGCTCGATGCCGTCGAGACCGCGCACAAGGCCGGCTACACCGCTGTCATGTCGCACCGTTCGGGCGAAACCGAGGATTCGACCATTGCCGATCTCGCCGTCGCCACCAATTGCGGGCAGATCAAGACCGGTTCGCTCTCGCGCTCCGACCGCATGGCCAAATACAACCAACTGATCCGCATCGAGGAAGAGCTTGGCAAGCAGGCGAGTTACGCCGGCAAGTCGGTATTGAAGGCCTGATCCGGGCCAAATTCCAGGGAATGTGTAGGGCGGGTCATTCGCTGCCGCCAACGCGCGTCACACGGCCTCGTGTGACGCGCTGCGCACCCTCGGTCCTGGCCCCATGAGCAAGCTTTGGGCGACATGCACTGCCGAGCTCGAACTGGAACGCTTCTGCTGCGGCGGGAAGCGCTCAAGCGCTTTCCGTGCGATGCACGCCTAGCGCCAACGAGAGGTCTGCAGTGATTTTCTGCATCATATCCGGCGAGTCTCGCTCGACACCGTAGACGAAGCCTGGGAAATCGAGCGGTTTCTGGTGAGACCAGATCGCTTCATGCTGGTCCGGAGGCAGAATCTGAGCTGGATTGCCGACGGCAATCCAGCCGATCGGTACGACCGTACCAGGTTCGAGGCGGGTACGCAGGTGAACGATGCCATTGATGCGGACTTCCGATCCGCGGCCTACGTGCGCACCATGGAACACCGCCGCGCCTGTAGCGACAAAAACGTCATCGCCGATTTCCGCGCCAACCACGTGGCTGTTAGGGCCTACAAGGCAATGGTTCCCCATGGTGCAAGGATGACTCGCTGTGGCCCGGATCACTGCATTTTCCAACACGATACAGTCGCGGCCAATGCGAATTGAGCCGCCAGCCTCCGCCACAAGGCGGGCGCCGTGCATGATCCGGCTGCCAGCGCCAATGACGACATCGCCACATACTGTGGCATCCGGGGCGACCCAAGCATCGGTGTCGATCGCAGGCGAATGCCCTGCATAAGAAACGATCATCGCTCGCTCTCCTCTCTCTCGATCTCAGCCGCGCGGCAGCCGATCGGGCAAATCTCATGCCCGCAAAGGTCATGCTCGCAGAGGCGACACGTTGTTCTCGCGAAAGCGCGGGAAGTCGTCGCGCCGGCAAGGATCTCGTCCAGCATGGAAGCAAAGTGCCGCCGCTTGTCCGGCTGCAGCGCAGACAGCAATCCGTCGAGCGCGGCGAGCCGAAGAGCTTGCATTTCCCTTACCTGGTCGTGGCCAGTCTCCGTCAGCGACAGCGGAGTGACGCGACCCACCGGGCTGCCACGCACTATCAGCGCCTGCCGTTCCAGGCCGTCGATCAAACGCACGGCTGTCGGTTGACTGACGCCGACGACCTCGGCGAGTTCTGTCGTCGTCAACCCGGGTTTGAAATGCAGCATCGACAGCACCGCCGCAGCACTTGGTGAAAGCTCTCTCAACGAGGCTTCCGTCCTGTCGCGAATCATGGCGCCGAGCGCGCCGAGTTTGTTGGCGTCCAATAATTGCATAGCGTATGCATATGTTATTTCGGCAGAACGTCAACCGCTTTTCCGCATGCAAGCTGCACGACTGCAAAGGATTGAAAAAAACGACGGCCGGATGCAACTTGCCGGGCCAGGTCATGCCCCGCTCGCCAAACCCCACGGCACGTAACCGTCCGTTAAGCACAATCGGGCGAAAAAGATGCGAGCCGCATGAGTTCGCGGCGGCGGGGATTCGGATCATGTGGACGCGTCAGCACAAGCAGAGAAATACCGGCCGGCTGATCATCCCCTCGCTTTGCGTGGTGTTTCTCGCCTATTTCGGCTTCCATGCCTATCACGGCGAGTTCGGCATCAATTCGAAATATCAGCTGGAAGCCCAGACCGTTGCTCTGCAGGCTCAGCTTGATGCGATCAAGGCGCGCCGGATGGAACTCGAACGGCGCGTTCGGCTGATGCATGACGGCACGCTGGAGAAGGACATGCTTGACGAACAGGCGCGCAGGGCGCTCAATCTGTCCCAGGCCGATGAAATCACCATCATGCTGCCGCCCTCGTCGAAATAACTGAATTTCAGTTAATCGGCAATATTTTCAATGATTTTAATCGCTTAGGCGCATGCCAGCTATGCAAATTCGTCATGGCGCAACGCTCTAACGCGTGTTAGCCTTGCATAAATCGGTGGGGAGAGCTGATCTTCCCAGGGCGGATTTCATCCTGCCCTAATGTCCGCAAAGAGACGCCAACAGGGAGTGATGCATGGCCACCGCAGCCAGAAAAGCGCCTGCCAAATCCAAATCCGAAGCCAAATCAGGGCTTTCCGCGCCCAAGCCTGCTGAATTCACCAAGGATGAGGAGCTTGCCGCGTATCGGCACATGCTGCTCATCCGCCGCTTCGAGGAAAAGGCCGGCCAGCTCTACGGCATGGGCTTCATCGGCGGCTTCTGCCATCTCTATATCGGCCAGGAAGCTGTCGTCACCGGCATGAAGATGGCGCTGATTGATGGCGACCAGATGATCACGGCCTATCGTGACCACGGCCACATGCTGGCCATGGAGCTTTCCCCGCGCGGCGTCATGGCCGAACTGACCGGACGCCGTGGCGGCCTATCCAGGGGCAAGGGCGGCTCGATGCACATGTTCTCCAAGGAAAAGCATTTTTACGGCGGCCACGGCATTGTCGGCGCGCAGGTGTCGCTCGGCACGGGCTTGGCGTTCGCCAACCGCTACCGCGACAACAACAACGTTTCGCTGACCTATTTCGGCGACGGCGCCGCCAACCAGGGCCAAGTCTATGAAAGCTTCAACATGGCCTCGCTGTGGAAGCTGCCGGTGATCTACATCATCGAGAACAATCGCTACGCCATGGGCACCTCGGTGTCGCGCTCGTCGGCCGAAACCAATTTTTCGCATCGTGGCGCCTCGTTCAAGATTCCCGGCATTCAGGTCGACGGCATGGATGTGCGCGCGGTCAAATCCGCCGGCGATCAGGCGACCGAATGGTGCCGCGGCGGCAACGGGCCGATCATTCTCGAAATGCAGACCTATCGCTATCGTGGTCACTCGATGTCCGACCCGGCGAAATACCGCTCGAAGGAAGAAGTGCAGAAGATGCGCTCCCAGCATGACCCGATCGAACAGGTCAAGGCGCGGTTGACCGAGAAGAAATGGGCGACCGAGGACGAACTCAAGGCCATCGACAAGGAGGTTCGCGACATCGTCGCCGACGCCGCCGAATTTGCCCAGAACGATGCGGAGCCGGATCCGTCCGAGCTCTGGACCGATATCGTATTGTAAGGGAGGGCCAGGACATGCCGATCGAAATTCTCATGCCCGCGCTCTCGCCGACCATGGAAGAGGGCAATCTTTCCAAGTGGTTGAAGAACGAGGGCGACAAGGTCGTCGCCGGCGACGTCATCGCCGAGATCGAGACCGACAAGGCGACGATGGAAGTCGAAGCCGTCGACGAAGGCACGCTTGCCAAGATCGTGGTTCCCGCCGGCACCGAAGGCGTCAAGGTCAACGCGGTGATCGCCGTGCTTGCGGTTGACGGCGAAGACACCGACAAGGCCGGCGAAGGTATTGGCGAAGAGCCCGCCAAGGCTGAAACGGCTGCGCCGGCGCCAACTGCGGCGAAGAACGAGGCCGCGGCACCTGTCGCGGCGGCGCCGAAGACCGAGATTGCCGCTGACCCGGATGTCCCCGCGGGCACCGAGATGGTCTCGACCACGGTGCGCGAAGCACTGCGCGATGCCATGGCCGAGGAAATGCGCCGCGACGGCGATGTCTTCGTCATGGGCGAGGAGGTCGCCGAATACCAGGGCGCCTACAAGATCACCCAAGGGTTGCTGCAGGAGTTCGGGCCGCGTCGCGTCGTCGACACGCCGATTACCGAGCATGGGTTTGCAGGCGTCGGCGTCGGTGCGGCGATGGCCGGGTTGAAGCCGATCGTCGAGTTCATGACCTTCAACTTCGCCATGCAGGCGATCGATCAGATCATCAATTCGGCCGCCAAGACGCTCTACATGTCCGGCGGCCAGATGGGCGCGCCGATCGTGTTCCGCGGACCGAACGGGGCTGCTGCCCGCGTCGCCGCCCAGCACTCGCAGTGTTACGCCGCGTGGTACAGCCACATTCCTGGCCTGAAGGTGGTGATGCCGTATACGGCCGCCGACGCCAAGGGTCTGCTCAAGGCAGCCATCCGCGACCCGAACCCGGTCATCTTCCTCGAGAACGAAATCCTCTACGGCCAATCCTTCGACGTGCCGAAGCTTGATGATTTCGTGCTGCCGATCGGCAAGGCCCGCATCCACAAGCAAGGCAAGGATGTCACCATCGTTTCCTTCGGCATCGGCATGACCTACGCGGTCAAGGCCGAAGCCGAACTGCGCGGCATGGGCATCGACGCCGAGATCATCGATCTGCGCACCGTCCGCCCGCTCGACCTCGACACCATCATCGCTTCGGTCAAGAAGACCAACCGGCTTGTCGTGGTCGAAGAAGGCTATCCGCAGAGCTCGGTCGGCGACCATATCGCCAACCAGGTGTCGCAGCGCGCCTTCGATTTTCTCGACGCACCGGTCATCACCATTGCCGGCAAGGATGTGCCGATGCCTTATGCGGCCAACCTCGAAAAGCTGGCCTTGCCGAATGTCGGCGAGGTCATCGAGGCAGTCAAAGCCGTCACGTATCGCTGAACCGGCCGGGAGGACAAAATGCCAATCAACATCACCATGCCGGCGCTCTCGCCCACGATGGAAGAGGGCAATCTGTCGAAGTGGCTGGTCAAGGAAGGCGATAAGGTTTCGCCGGGCGATGTCATCGCCGAGATCGAGACCGACAAGGCGACTATGGAGGTCGAGGCTGTCGACGAGGGCACGGTCGCCAAGCTCGTCGTTCCCGCCGGCACCGAAGGCGTCAAGGTCAACGCGCTGATCGCCGTGCTTGCCGCTGAGGGCGAGGATGCGGGCGCCGCCGCGAAAAGCGGTGGCGGTACCGCACCGGCGAAAGCCGAAGCGCCGAAAGCGGACGCTCCCAAGGCTGAGGCACCAAAGGCTGAGGCACCAAAGGCTGAACCTGCTGCCGCAGCCGCTCCGAAGGCAGAGCCGGCTCCGGTCGCCAATGGCCATGCGACTGGCGAGCGCACCTTCGCATCGCCGCTCGCACGCCGTATCGCCAAGGAAGCCGGCGTCGATGTGTCAGCCGTGACCGGCACCGGCCCGCATGGCCGCGTGGTGAAGGCCGATGTCGATGCCGCGATTGCCGGTGGCGGGGCCAGGGCTGAGCCCGCCGCCAAGGCTCCTGCCGGTGCACCTGCCGCCGCTGCTCCGGCGGTGAAAGC
Organism: Mesorhizobium sp. WSM4307; assembly: GCF_007003945.1. Taxonomy (NCBI): domain Bacteria; kingdom Pseudomonadati; phylum Pseudomonadota; class Alphaproteobacteria; order Hyphomicrobiales; family Phyllobacteriaceae; genus Mesorhizobium; species Mesorhizobium sp. WSM4307. The sequence continues at coordinate 129,175 of NZ_VFTB01000015.1, read as the reverse complement.
GATGTCGGACGACCAGGTGCTGAAGCTGTTTGAACCCGGCTCCTACGAACTCGTCCCGCACGACAACATGCGCAAGACCATTGCGCGTCGCCTGGTCGAGGCCAAGTCCACCATCCCGCATTTCTACCTCACGCTCGACTGCGAACTCGATGCGTTGCTGGCATTGCGCACGCAGATCAATGCGGCCGCACCAATGAAAAAGACCGAGAAGGGTGACGTGCCTGCCTACAAGCTGTCGGTCAACGACATGGTCATCAAGGCGATGGCGATGGCGCTGAAGGCGGTGCCGGATGCCAATGCGTCATGGACCGAAAGCGCCATGGTCAAGCACAAGCATGCCGATGTCGGCGTTGCCGTGTCGATCCCCGGCGGCCTGATCACGCCGATCATTCGGCATGCGGATGAAAAGACGCTGTCCACCATCTCCAACGAGATGAAGGACCTGGCCAGCCGCGCCCGCAGCCGCAAGCTGAAGCCGGAAGAGTATCAGGGCGGCACGACGGCCGTCTCCAATCTCGGCATGTTCGGCATCAAGGATTTTGCCGCCGTCATCAACCCGCCGCATGCGACGATCCTGGCGGTCGGTGCCGGCGAGGAGCGGGCGGTGGTCAAGAATGGCGAGATCAAAATCGCCACCGTGATGTCGGTGACGCTGTCGACCGACCATCGCGCGGTTGACGGGGCGCTCGGCGCGGAACTGCTCGTCGCCTTCAAGCGGCTGATCGAGAACCCGATGGGCATGCTGGTCTAGGAAAGGAAAAGGCTGTGCGGAAGTTCTTCACCAGCCTTTTCGCCTTTTTCATTTCCTGGTTTGCCGGCGGTCTGACGGCGCTGGGACTGGCCACCGCAACGCAGGCCCGGGAAGAATACATGCTGGTGTTCATGGCGTCCGCGCTTGTCACCATTGTCGTGACGATTGTGTTTTTCGTTGCGAAGTTTTTTTCGAATGCACCCGCGATCATCGACTCGTCGCCGGCCTGGTCTTGCCAAGCTTGGCCACGGTGCTGGTCCACTGGCTGTTCGTACGCTGGCGGTTGGGGCGCGGTTTGATGAATGCACAGGTGAACGCATGAAGACGGTGCTTTGCTACGGCGACTCGCTGACCTGGGGTTACAACGCCGAAGGCGGGCGCCATGCGCTGGAAGACCGCTGGCCAAGCGTCCTGCAGACCGGGCTTGGCAGTGGCGTCCAGGTTATCGCCGACGGACTCAATGGCCGCACCACGGCCTTCGACGACCATCTGGCAGGTGCCGATCGCAACGGCGCGCGGCTGTTGCCGACGGTGCTGACGACGCATGCACCGATCGATCTGATCGTCATCATGCTCGGCGCCAACGACATGAAGCCTTGGATCCACGGCAATCCGGTCGCGGCCAAGCAAGGCATCCAACGGTTGATCGACATCGTGCGCGGTCATGACTATCCGTTCGACTGGCCGGCGCCACAGATACTCATTGTGTCGCCGCCCGTTGTAAGCCGCACCGAAAATGCCGACTTCAGGGACATGTTTGCCGGCGGCGACGAGGCGTCGAAGCAGCTCGCCCCGCAATATGCGGCGCTCGCCGACGAAGTCGGCTGCGGCTTCTTCGATGCCGGCACGGTGGCGCAAACCACACCCCTCGACGGCGTCCATCTCGATGCCGAAAACACGCGAAACATCGGCAAGACGCTGACATCGGTCGTGCGCGTCATGCTGGAATTGTGATTGAAGGAGAAAATCCGTGGCTGAGAACTACGACGTCATCATCATCGGCTCCGGCCCCGGCGGCTATGTCACGGCGGTACGTTCCGCCCAGCTCGGCTTCAAGACGGCCATCGTCGAGCGCGAACATCTCGGCGGCATCTGCCTCAACTGGGGCTGCATTCCGACCAAGGCGCTGCTGCGCTCGGCCGAGATCATGCACTATTCCGACCATCTGAAGGACTATGGCCTGAAGCTCGACGGCAAGGTCAGCGTCGACACCTCGGCCGTCGTTGATCGCTCGCGCAAAGTCTCGCTGCGGCTCAATGGCGGCGTTGCCTTCCTGATGAAGAAGAACAAGGTCGACGTCATTTGGGGCGAAGCCAAGCTGTCGAAACCCGGCGAGGTCGTCGTCTCCAAGACGGCCAAGAAGCCGATGGAACCGCAGCCGCCGGTGCCGAAGGGCGTCAAGGGCGAGGGCACCTACACCGCCAAGCACATCATCCTGGCGACCGGCGCGCGGCCGCGCGCGCTGCCCGGCATCGAGCCGGACGGCAAGCTCATCTGGACCTATTTCGAGGCCATGGTGCCAAAGGAGATGCCGAAATCGCTGCTGGTGATGGGCTCGGGCGCCATCGGCATCGAATTTGCTTCCTTCTACCGCACCATGGGTGCCGAGGTGACGGTGGTCGAGCTGTTGCCGGCGGTGATGCCGGTCGAGGACGCCGAAGTCTCGAAATTCGCGCAAAAACAGTTCGAGAAGCAAGGCATGAAGATCATTCTCGAAGCCAAGGTGACCAAGGTCGAGAAGGGCGCCAACTCGGTCACCGCGCATGTCGAGATGAAGGACGGCAAGGTCGAGAAGATCACCGCCGACCGCATGATCTCGGCCGTCGGCGTCCAGGGCAATATCGAGAATCTCGGCCTTGAAGCGCTCGGCGTGAAGACCGACCGCGGCTGCGTCGTCGTCGACGGCTACGGCAAGACGAACGTACCCGGCATCTACGCCATCGGCGATGTCGCCGGCCCTCCCATGCTTGCCCACAAGGCCGAGCATGAGGGCGTTGTGTGCGTGGAAAAGATCGCCAACTTCCCCGGCGTGCACGCCATCGACAAGCTCAAGATTCCCGGCTGCACCTACTGCAATCCGCAGGTCGCCTCCGTCGGCCTGACGGAAGCCAAGGCCAAGGCCGAAGGCAAGGATATCCGCGTCGGCCGCTTCCAGTTCGCCGCCAACGGCAAGGCGATCGCGCTTGGCGAGGATCAGGGCTTCATCAAGACCATCTTCGACAAGAAGACCGGTCAGCTGCTCGGCGCCCATATGGTCGGCGCCGAGGTGACCGAACTGATCCAGGGCTTTGTCGTCGCGATGAACTTGGAGACGACCGAGGAAGAGCTGATGCACACCATCTTCCCGCATCCGACGCTGTCGGAGATGATGAAGGAGAGCGTGCTCGACGCCTATGGCCGCGCGCTGAACGCATGATAGATTCGCCGCAAGAGACTCAACCGCGAAAGCCGCAGGAGTTCGACGGCAAGGCAGCTCGTTTCCGCATGCATTTTTACGCGCGCAAGGAGAAGGCATATGCACTTGAACGGCGTGGGCTGGATCGCAGCCATCATTATCGGCGGCCTGGCAGGCTGGTTCGCCGAAATGGTCATGAAGAGCAACACTGGCATTTTCATGAACATTATCATGGGCATCGTTGGAGCGATCGTGTTGAACGCCATCCTGCAGGCGCTCAATTTCGGCCCGTTCGGCGTCGGCTGGACCGCCTATCTGATCACCGGCTTCATCGGTGCCTGCCTGCTGATCTGGGTCGGTCGCCTGGTGCGCCGCTAGTCGGTACCGTTCCCGGCTATGCGAAAACGGTTGTAGCGGCATGCGCCGCCGCTGCCTTTTTCTTTGCGCCGAAAAGTCCTAGATGACGATGAAGTGACGATCGCCGACGGGCGGTCGCGAGAAAAGCCAGGGTCCAGATGGTTACTGTCCTCGACACGATCGCCAACGCGCCACGGCTGCGGCACCCCGAGAAGGCGCACAAGCCCGACCAGGAGGTGTTGCGCAAGCCGGACTGGATTCGCGTCAAGGCGCCGGTCTCCAAGGGCTATGCCGAGACACGCGAGATCGTCAAATCGCACAAGCTGGTGACGGTCTGCGAAGAGGCTGGTTGCCCCAACATCGGCGAGTGCTGGGACAAGAAGCACGCCACCTTCATGATCATGGGCGAGATCTGCACGCGCGCCTGCGCCTTCTGCAATGTCGCCACCGGTATTCCGACCGCACTCGACCCCGACGAGCCGGCCCGCGTCGCGCATGCCGTCCGGCAGATGGGGCTGAGCCACGTCGTCATCACCTCCGTCGACCGCGACGATCTTGCCGATGGCGGTGCGCAGCACTTTGCCGATGTCATCCGCGCGATCCGCGCGGCAACGCCGTCGACGACGATCGAAATCCTGACGCCTGATTTCCTGCGCAAGGACGGCGCGCTGGAGATTGTGGTGGCGGCCAAGCCCGACGTCTTCAACCACAATCTCGAAACCGTGCCGTCGAATTATCTGAAGGTTCGGCCGGGTGCCCGCTATTTCCACTCGATCCGGCTGTTGCAACGGGTCAAGGAACTCGATCCGTCGATCTTCACCAAGTCCGGCATCATGGTCGGCCTGGGCGAGGAGCGGAACGAGATCCTGCAGCTGATGGACGATCTGCGCACGGCCAATGTCGACTTCATGACCATCGGCCAGTATCTGCAGCCGTCGAAGAAGCACCATCCGGTGATCCGCTTCATCACGCCCGAAGAGTTCAAGTCCTTCGAGACGATTGGCCGGACCAAGGGTTTCCTGCTGGTGGCATCGAGCCCGCTGACGCGCTCATCGCACCATGCCGGCGACGATTTCGCCCGGCTCCGCGCGGCGCGGGAAGCACAGCTTCAGAAGTCGGTCTAGCGCTGGTTGAATGCCGAAATTCGAAGCCACCCGCCGCGTCGCCCATACGCCGCAACAGATGTTTGCGCTGGTAGCCGATGTCGAGGCCTATCCGCAATTCCTGCCGCTTTGCGAAGCGCTGACGGTACGCTCGCGCAAGGAGCGTGACGGACGTACCGTTCTCCTGGCCGACATGAGCATAGGCTACAAGGCGATCCGCGAGACCTTCACGACGCAGGTGCTTTTGAAGCCCGACGAGAACGCCATCGACGTGAAGTATATCGATGGTCCGTTCAAATATCTGAGCAATGTCTGGCGTTTCGAGCCCGATGGCGCCGGCTGTGCCGTTCGCTTCTTCATCGACTATGAGTTCAAGAGCCGTATCCTGGGCGCGCTGATGGGCACCATGTTCGACCGTGCCTTCCGCATGTTCGCCGAGGCTTTCGAAAAGCGTGCCGACGTCATCTATGGCGTCGCGTCGACCTAATTCCGGCCAAGCGCTCGCAGTCCAAGTTCCAGGGCGTGCCCGACCGTCTCACGGCGGATGAAATCGCGGCCCTTATCGGCAAACTGCCTGTGTTCGGCCGTCACGGTTTGACCTTCCAGCCCGACGCCGAACCACACCAGGCCGACAGGCTTCTGCGCCGAACCGCCGCCTGGCCCGGCGATACCGGTGACCGCAAGGGTTAGTCCCGCTCGCGAATGGGCAAGTGCTCCGGCCGCCATCTCGATTGCCGTCTCGCGGGACACCGCGCCATGCGCCTCGAGCGTCGCCGCTGAAACGCCAAGCATGTCCATCTTGGCGTCGTTGGAATAGGTGATGAAGCCGCGATCGACCACGGCCGAGGAACCGGCAATGTCGGTCAGCGCGGCGATGATCATGCCGCCGGTGCAGCTTTCCGCCGTCGCCACCATGATGCCGCGTTCGCGGCAGGCCTCGAACAGGGCAATGGCCAGTTCGGCGTTGCTCATTCCGGCACCTCGCCGGGGAACACCACGCTGGCGGTGGCGATCGCCGCAATGCCTTCTTCACGACCGACAAAGCCCAATTTTTCGTTGGTTGTCGCCTTGATCGAGATACGGTCGGCGGAAATCCCCAGCATCCGCGACAGGGCTGCCGTCATCGCCTCGCGATGCGGCCCGACGCGCGGCGCCTCGCAGATCAATGTGACGTCGGCATTGGCGATGCGTCCGCCGCGCTCGCGCACCAGCTTCGCCGCGTGTTCGACGAAGATCCGCGACGCCGCACCTTTCCACTGCGGATCGGATGGCGGAAAATGCGTGCCGATGTCGCCGGCGCCGCAGGTTGCCAGCAGGGCGTCGGTCAAGGCGTGCAGGCCGACATCGGCATCGGAATGACCGGACAGTTTCTTGTCATGTGGAATGGCGACGCCGCACAGTGTGACGTGATCGCCGGGCTCAAAGGCGTGGACATCGTAGCCGTTGCCGGTGCGGATGTCGGGGAAATGCGTGCGTTCGCTGGAAAGCCGCTGGTGCGCCATGGCGATGTCCCGTGCCCAGGTGAGTTTGACATTGTCCGGCGAGCCCGGAACGAGATTGACTGGTATCTGCGCCCATTCGGCGATGGCCGCGTCATCGGTGAAATCCAGCCTGCCCAGTTGGTAGGCCCTGTCGTGCGCGGCAAGGATCGGCCCGTAGGGAAAACCTTGCGGCGTTTGCGCCGCGTGCAGCCCGCTGCGGGAAACGGTCTCCGCGACCACGCCGGCGGCCGACTCGCGCTTCAGCGTGTCGGCGACGGGCAGGGCGGGCAACGCCCCCTCGTTCTCGCCGATGGCGGCGATGGTGCGGTCGATCAACTCCGCATCGACGAACGGGCGGACGGCGTCGTGAATCAGAACCTGGCCCGGCGCGTGGTCCTTCAGCGCCAGCAGCCCGAGCCGAACGGACTCCTGCCTGGTCGGTCCGCCAATGATGGCAGTGACGCGCTGTGCCTGTGCGCCCGCTGCTTGCCGGAACAATTCGTGGTCGTCGGCGTGGATGGCGACAACGATCCGGCCAGTTCGCGGATGGGTCAGAAACATCTCCAGCGTGTGCGCAATGACAGCGCGGCCGCCAATGTTCTGGTACTGCTTGGGTCCGTTGGCCTGCCCGGCACGAGCGCCGCGGCCGGCGGCGACGATCACCACCGCAACCCCACCTGTCGCGCTCGAGTTTTCACTTCCGTCAGTCATGGCGATTGGCTTAGCGCACGATCCCCAAAAGTGTAATTGGTTTTCCGAAAAGATCGTGCGTCAAATATGAACTCAAAAGCCTCCTTCACACGGCATGAAGGACGCGCGGCGCCTTGGCCACGGCAAATCCCCAAGGCTCTGGAATTTTCCCGATTGCGCCTCAATGTGACGTCATTCCGCGTTGCACATTGCCGCTGATATGGCTAGAGAATGTGCAACGAATGGACATGCTTGGTTTTTGTGCATGGTTAACTCAACCAGATTGGCCGCGCCTTTGAACGTCGGCGGCGTGGAAATCCGCAACCGCGTATTCCTCGCGCCGATGTCGGGAATCACCGACGAGCCTTTCCGGCAGCGCGCCCATGCGCATGGCGCGGGCCTGGTCGTGTCCGAAATGGTGGCAAGCGGCGAACTCGCCAAGGGTAGGGCCGGCTTCGACCTGCGCATACGGCATTCCGGCCTGCCGGTCCATATGGTGCAGCTAGCCGGCCGCGAAGCGATCCACATGGCCGAAGGCGCACGGATTGCCGCAGGCGAGGGCGCCGACATCATCGACATCAACATGGGCTGCCCGGCCAAGAAGGTCACCGGTGGTTATGCCGGCTCGGCATTGATGCTGGATCTTGACCATGCGCTGTCGCTGATCGAGGCTGTGGTCGGCGCGGTCAAGGTGCCGGTGACGGTCAAGATGCGGCTCGGCTGGGACGAAGGCGCGTTCAATGCGCCCATCCTCGCGCGCCGGGCCGAGCAAGCGGGCGTCAAGATGGTGACGGTGCACGGCCGCACGCGCTGCCAGTTCTATCAGGGCAAGGCCGACTGGCGCGCCATCGCCCGTGTCAAGGAAGCCGTGTCCATTCCGGTCGTTGCCAATGGCGATGTCTGTTCCCCGGCCGAGGCAGCCGCCATTCTCGGCCAATCCGGCGCCGACGCTGTGATGGTCGGTCGCGCGCATTACGGCGCGCCCTGGATCGCCGGTGGCATCGCGGCAGCTGCGGCAGGCCAAACGGCGGCCAACGTGCCGCAGACTCCCGCGGCTCTGGCCGACTATATCGTCGGCCACTACGAGGACATGCTGGCGCTTTATGGCGTCGAGAGCGGTTTGCGCCAGGCGCGCAAACATCTGGGCTGGTATCTCGATCGCCATGCCGTTGGCGTCGCCGACGACCACCGAAAGGCCATCCTGACGTCGTTCGATCCGGCCCGCGTCATTGCCTTGCTGCGCAATGTGTTTTCGCGCGATCCGCAACCCTTGAGCCTGCGGAGCGCCGCATGAACGCCACCGCTGGCCAGGGAACTGAAATGGTGGATGCCGCCCAGATCGTCCTCAACACCATCCGCCGCCCGGTGATCATGATCAGCGAGGACGGGTTCATCACCTTCGCCAATGCCGATGCCGAGGATTTCTTTCGCTCCAGCGCGACCATGCTGGCGCGCAACACGCTGTCCAAGCTCGTCCCCTTCGGCAGTCCGCTGCTGACCCTGGTCGATCAGGTGCGCGAGCGTCGGGCTCCGGTCAACGAGTATCGGGTCGATGTGTCGTCGCCACGCCTCGGCATCGAGAAGGTCGTCGATCTCTATGTCGCACCAGTGACGGAATTCCCGGGCTCCGTCGTGGTCATGTTCCAGGAACGGTCGATGGCCGACAAGATCGACCGGCAGATGACGCATCGCGGTGCCGCACGCTCTGTGACCGGCCTGGCAGCGATGCTCGCCCACGAGATCAAGAACCCGCTCTCCGGCATCCGCGGCGCCGCGCAACTGCTCGAACTATCCGCCTCCGATGAAGACCGCGCACTGACCCGGCTTATCACCGACGAGACGGACCGCATCGTCTCGCTGGTCGATCGCATGGAGGTGTTTTCCGACGAGCGGCCGATCGATCGCTACCCCGTCAACATCCATGTCGTACTCGACCATGTGAAGGCGATCGCAAAGAACGGTTTTGCGAAGAAAATCAGGATATTGGAGGACTATGATCCATCATTGCCTCCGGTATTCGCCAATCGCGACCAACTGATCCAGGTGTTCCTGAACCTGGTCAAGAACGCCGCCGAGGCAATCGGCAGCGACCCCCATGGCGAGATCGTGCTGTCGACTGCCTTCCGGCCGGGCATCCGCGTTTCGGTTCCAGGCACGCAGGATCGCGTGTCGCTGCCGCTCGAGTTCTGCGTGCGCGACAATGGCTCCGGTGTCTCGGAGGATATCCTGCCGATCCTGTTCGATCCCTTCATCACCACCAAACCGAACGGCTCGGGACTGGGCTTGGCGCTGGTCGCCAAGATCGTCGGCGAGCATGGCGGCATCATCGAATGCGAATCGACCCCGCGCGGGACCACCTTCCGCATCCTGATGCCGGCCTGGAAGGAAACGCCGTTCGGCCCTGAAGAAGACGGTGAAGGAGACCGCAAATGACCGCTCGCGGCAATATTCTCGTCGCCGATGACGATGCGGCGATCCGCACCGTGCTCAACCAGGCTCTCTCGCGCGTCGGCCACGAGGTGCGCGTTACGTCCAACGCCTCGACCTTGTGGCGCTGGGTGGCGGCGGGCGAAGGCGACCTTGTCATCACCGACGTCGTCATGCCGGACGAGAACGCCTTCGACATGCTGCCGCGCATCAAGAAGGCGCGGCCGGAGCTGCCCGTGATCGTCATGAGCGCCCAGAACACGTTCATGACGGCAATCCGTGCATCCGAGACCGGTGCCTATGAATATCTGCCGAAACCGTTCGACCTGACCGAACTGCTCAATATCGTCAACCGGGCGCTGTCGGAGCCCCGCCGGCCGAAAATCGATGCGCGGCCCGACGAGCAGCCCGAAACGATGCCGCTGGTCGGCCGCTCGGCGGCCATGCAGGACATCTATCGCATGCTGGCGCGCATGATGCAGACCGACCTGACGGTGATGATCTCGGGCGAATCCGGCACCGGCAAGGAACTGGTGGCGCGCGCGCTGCATGAATATGGCCGCCGTCGCGGCGGACCGTTCGTTGCCATCAACATGGCGGCGATCCCGCGCGACCTGATCGAATCGGAACTGTTCGGCCACGAGAAGGGCGCTTTCACCGGCGCCCAGAACCGCTCCACCGGCCGCTTCGAGCAGGCCGAGGGCGGCACGCTGTTCCTCGACGAGATCGGTGACATGCCGATGGAGGCGCAGACGCGCCTGCTGCGTGTCCTGCAGCAGGGCGAATACACGACGGTCGGCGGCCGCACGCCGATCAAGACGGATGTGCGCATCGTCGCCGCCACCAACAAGGATCTGCGTACCCTAATCAACCAGGGATTGTTCCGCGAGGATCTGTTCTATCGTCTCAATGTCGTTCCGCTGAGGTTGCCGGCGCTGCGCGAGCGCTCCGAGGACGTGCCTGATCTCGTGCGCCACTTCTTCAAGCTCGGCGAAATGGAAGGGCTGCAGACCAAGCGTATTTCATCCGGCGGCATCGAACTGATGAAGCGCTACCCGTGGCCGGGCAATGTGCGCGAACTGGAAAACCTGGTTCGCCGGCTGGCCGCGCTCTATTCACAGGATGAGATCTCCGCCGAAATCATCGAGGCGGAGCTGAAGACCGGCGAGCGCCCCGTGGTCCCCGGCGGCGGCAACCTCATTCCCGACGACCTTTCCATCGGCCAGGCGGTGGAGCATTTCCTGCAGCGCTATTTCGCCTCGTTTGCCGGCGAATTGCCGCCAGCCGGGCTCTACCAGCGCATCCTGTCCGAAGTCGAATATCCGCTGGTCCTGGCCTCGATGACGGCAACCCGCGGCAATCAGATCAAGGCTGCGGAACTGCTGGGGCTGAACCGCAACACGCTGCGCAAGAAGATTCGCGAACTGGGCGTCAACGTCTATAAATCGTCGCGGCCGGGCTGAGTGCTGGTCTGACGCACTCTTTTCAGGGGACTGAGCGGCGAAAGATTTCCGCCATTGTCACACTTGTTGCATAATCGCCACAATGCGTTGCATAGATCGGACGCAATCATTGGCTCCCAGACGGCGACATGGCTCCGCAGGCACCTGTACTCAACCAACCGCTATTCAGCGAACCCGGCGCGCGCGACGGACGCCGCTTGCTGGCGCTGCCCGGCGTGGTGGCGGTCGTCGGCGCGCTGGTCATGGCGGCCATTTCATTCACTATCCTGGTCGGCGCGACGCCGATCGCGCCTGACGCCAGGACGACCTGGGCGCTGATCGCGCTTAACGCCGCTTTCGTGCTGTTCCTCATGGCGCTGGTCGGGCGCGAGGTGCATCGCATCGTCATGGCGCGCCGGCATGGCAAGGCGGCCTCGCGGCTGCATGTGCGCATCGTTGCCATGTTCGCGCTGGTTGCCGCCATTCCCGCCATCATGGTGGCCATTATCGCCTCGATCACGCTCGATATCGGCCTCGATCGCTGGTTCGAGATTCGCACCAAGACGATCGTCAATTCCTCGTTATCGATCGCCGATGCCTATGTTCAGGAAAATGCCCGCAACTTGCAGGGCACGACGCTGTCGATGGCCTATGATCTCGACGCGTCGCGAACACTCTACGGCCTTGATCGCACAGGCTTTCTCGACCTCTTGAACAAGGAGGCGGTGGGCCGGTCGCTGGCCCATGCGGCACTGATCAAGCCCGACGGTTCGTTCGTCATGAGCGCGCAGACCGATGCCGATTTCGCCATGCCGGAACCGCCGGAAGGCGCGGTCAGCAGCGCCACCGACGGCAAACCGGTGCTGATAGAGCCGCGCACCCGCAACATCATGGGCGCCATCGTCAAGCTGCGCGAGATCGAGGGCCTCTACCTCTACACCATCCGCCTTGTCGATCCCGAGGTGATCAAGGCGCGGCAGATCGTCAGGTCCAACACCGACGAGTATCGCAATCTCGAAGACAACAGGCGCACCTCGCAAGTGGCCTTCGCGCTGCCCTATCTGTCGCTGACGCTGATCATCATCTTGTCGGCAATCTGGACCGGCATCGCGGTCGCCGACCGTCTCGTGCGGCCGATTCGCCAGCTCATCGGCGCCGCCGACGAGGTGGCGACAGGCAATCTGGACGTCGCGGTTCCGGTCAGGCCTTCCGACGGCGACGTCGCCTCGCTGGGCGACACCTTCAACAAGATGCTGCTGGAGCTCAAATCGCAACGCAACGAGATCCTGTCGGCAAAGGACCTGATCGACGAACGGCGGCGCTTTTCCGAAGCGGTGCTTGCCGGTGTCACCGCCGGCGTCATCGGCGTCGATCCCTACGGCATCGTCACCATCGTCAACCGTTCAGCCGAATCGATGCTGGCCGTCTCCGCCAGTGCCGCACTCGGGCAGAACCTTTCCGCCATTCTGCCGCATGTTGGCCGTGTCTTCGAGATCGGTCGCCAGTCGGGCAAGCCCGTCTACCGAGAGCAGGTGACGTTTTTCCGCGCCGGGACCGAGCGTACTTTCAACGTGCAGATCACCGTCGAGGCGGGCGATGACGGCTCGGAGGAGAAATCCTACGTCGTGACCGTCGACGACATCACCGATCTGGTCCAGGCGCAGCGTTCTTCCGCCTGGGCCGATGTGGCGCGGCGCATCGCCCACGAGATCAAGAACCCGCTGACGCCGATCCAGCTTTCGGCCGAGCGCATCAAGCGCCGCTATGGCAAGGTCATCACCGAAGACCGTGAGGTTTTCGACCAATGCACCGACACCATCATCCGGCAGGTCGAGGACATCGGCCGCATGGTCGACGAATTCTCCGCTTTCGCGCGCATGCCCAAGCCCGAGATGAAGGCCATCGATCTGCGCGAATCGCTGCGTGAGGCGTCCTTCCTGGTCGAAGTCAGCCGCGCCGACATCACCTTCGAGCGGATTTTCGGCAACGAACCGCTCAAGGGCACGTTCGACAGCCGCCTTTTGGCGCAGGCTTTCGGCAATGTGATCAAGAACGCCGCCGAGGCGATCGACGGACTGGAACAAAAGGACGGTTCGCACGGCATAATCCGGATTCAAGCCGGCCGTCAGAATGGCGCGATTCGAATCGACGTCATCGACAATGGCAAAGGTCTGCCGCGGGAGAATCGCCAACGGTTGCTCGAGCCCTATATGACCACGCGCGAGAAGGGCACCGGGCTTGGTCTCGCTATCGTCAAGAAGATCGTGGAGGACCATGGCGGCAGGCTGGAACTTCATGATGCGCCTGCGGACTTCCATGGCGGCCGCGGGGCGATGATCAGCATCATCCTGCCGCCCGCGGCCGTCACGCCGTTGCGCGGCGAAGGCAAGACGGAACACGAAAGAGAAACTGAAAAGGTCGGTAATGGCGTCTGATATTCTCATCGTCGATGACGAGGAAGACATCCGCGAGCTCGTCGCAGGCATACTGAGCGACGAAGGTCACGAAACCCGTACGGCATTTGACGCCGACAGCGCGTTGGCGGCCATAGCCGATCGGGCGCCGAGGTTGATTTTCCTCGACATCTGGCTGCAGGGCTCGCGCCTGGACGGTCTGGCGCTGCTCGACGAGATCAAGACCATGCATCCCACTCTGCCGGTGGTGATGATCTCCGGTCACGGCAATATCGAAACGGCGGTCTCGGCCATCCGCCGTGGCGCCTACGATTTTATCGAGAAGCCGTTCAAGGCCGACAGGCTGATCCTCATCGCCGAGCGTGCGCTCGAAACCTCGAAGTTGCGGCGCGAGGTTTCCGACCTCAAGCAGCGCAGCGGCGAAACCTTCGACCTGATCGGCATGTCGTCGGCGATGAGCCAACTGCGCCAGACCATCGAGCGCGTCGCGCCGACCAACAGCCGTGTGATGATCATCGGCCCGTCCGGATCAGGCAAGGAACTGGCGGCGCGCGCCATCCACACGCTGTCGGCCCGCAAGGGCGGGCCGTTCGTGACCCTGAGCGCTGCCAACATCACGCCCGAGCGCATGGAGATCGAACTGTTCGGCACCGAATCGAACGGTGTCGAGCGCAAGGTCGGCGCGCTGGAAGAAGCCCATCGCGGCATCCTCTACATCGATGAAGTGGCCGACATGCCGCGCGAGACGCAGAACAAGATCCTGCGTGTGCTGGTCGAGCAGCAGTTCGAGCGGGTAGGGGGCACCAAACGGGTCAAGGTCGATGTCCGCATCATCTCCTCGACCTCGCAGAACCTGGAAGCCATGATCGCCGACGGGCGTTTCCGCGAGGATCTCTATCATCGCCTGGCGGTGGTTCCGGTGATGGTGCCGGGGCTGGCCGAACGGCGCGAGGATATTCCCTATCTCGTCGACAATTTCATGAAGCAGATCGCCCGCCAGGCCGGCATCAAGCCGCGCCGTATCGGCGACGATGCGCTTGCCGTGCTGCAGGCGCACAATTGGCCGGGCAACGTGCGTCAGCTGCGCAACAATGTCGAGCGCCTGATGATCCTGGCGCGCGGCGACGACGTCGATGCGCCGATCACCGCGGACCTTCTGCCGTCCGAGATCGGCGATGTCATGCCGCGCACGCCGAATCAGTCCGACCAGCACATCATGGCGCTGCCGCTGCGCGAGGCGCGCGAACAGTTCGAGAAGGACTATCTGATCGCCCAGATCAACCGCTTTGGCGGCAACATCTCGAAGACCGCCGAGTTCATCGGGATGGAGCGCTCGGCGCTGCACCGCAAACTGAAGTCGCTGGGCGTCTGACGCGCGGGACCTGTGCTGAACAGCGCGTGGTCCAAGCATTTGCCGGTTACGGCGGCGGCGGAATCGCATAAGAAGGCCCGAGATTTTTCAGGGGTCGCCAATGCCGCGCATTGCCTATGTCAACGGGCGCTATGTCGCTCACGCGAACGCTTCCGTGCATATCGAGGATCGCGGTTATCAGTTCGCCGATGGCGTCTATGAGGTCTGCGAGGTGGCGCGCGGCTTCATCGTCGACATGCCGCGCCATCTTGCCCGGCTCAACCGCTCGCTGACCGAACTGTCGATTGCATGGCCAGTCGCGCGCAACGTGCTGCCGCTCATTCTGCGCGAAGTGGTCAACCGCAACCATGTCGTCAACGGCCTGGTCTATGTGCAGGTAACGCGCGGTGTCGCCAGCCGCGAGTTTGTTTTCCCGTCGGCGGACACCAAGCCGTCTTTGGTGGTCACTGCCAAAAAGGCCGATCCGGCGGCTGGAGCAAAGCGAGCCGAGACCGGGATCTCGATCATTACCGTGCCAGAGAATCGCTGGGACCGGGTCGATATCAAGACCGTCGGACTGCTGCCCAATGTATTGGCCAAGCAAAAAGCCAAGGAGGCCGGCGCGCAGGAGGCATGGTTCGTCGACCCCGAAGGCAACGTCAAGGAAGGCGGCTCGTCCAACGCCTGGATCGTCACCAGGGACGGCGTCCTGGTTACCAGACCGGCCGATCACGGCATCCTGCGCGGCATCACCCGCACGACCATGTTCGAGGTTGCGGCGAAGCTCGGCCTGAAGATCGAAGAGCGCGGTTTTTCCGTCGCCGAGGCCAAGGCGGCGCGCGAGGCGTTCATCAGTTCCGCCACGACGATCGCCATGCCGGTCGTGGCCATTGACGGCGATCCTGTGGCCAACGGGCACCCCGGCTCAGTGACACTTTCGTTACGGCAGGCCTTTTTTGACATTGCGGAAAAAAGTCCAGCCTGATAACCGCACAGGTGGAATGAACATCAATATATCTCGTTCTGCTTGTCGTTACTGACGACAAGACGGTGTTTGCGCGCTTGACATGTGCCCGACAATTTGGCGCATTGGCTTGCAAACCGAAGGGGATCGGCGAAAGACAAGAACAATGGCGGAACGATCGCAAAATCTTCAGGACCTGTTCCTGAATTCAGTTCGCAAGAGCAAGAACCCGCTCACCATCTTCCTCATCAACGGCGTGAAGCTGACCGGCGTGGTCACTTCGTTCGACAATTTCTGTGTGCTGCTGCGCCGCGACGGTCACTCCCAGCTCGTCTACAAGCACGCCATTTCCACGATCATGCCGAGCCAGCCGGTTCAGATGTTCGATGGCGAGGAAAGCCAGGGCGCCTGATTGGCACGTGAGAAGGACGCGGACGGCACGGTTCGCGGAAAACCAGCGCATCATCCCGGGACGGAAGCCATGGGGCCGACCCGGGCCGTCGTCATTGTGCCCGTGCTTGCCCGTCAGCCGCGCGGCGACGACGACACCAACCGCCCGCGGCTGACGCGTTCGGCCGACGCTCGCCATGACGAGGCGGTCGGCCTTGCGCGCGCCATCAATCTCGACCCTGTCCATACGGCTGTCGTGACGGTCAACGATCCGCGTCCAGCAACCTTGCTCGGCAGCGGCAAGGTCGAAGAGTTCGCCCAATTCGTCAAGGACAACGACGCCGAGCTGGTCATCGTCGACCATCCGCTGACCCCGGTGCAGCAACGCAATCTCGAGAGGGAACTGCATGCCAAGGTTCTGGACCGAACCGGGCTGATCCTAGAAATCTTTGGCGAGCGCGCCCGCACCAAGGAAGGCACGCTGCAGGTCGAGCTTGCCCATCTCAACTATCAGAAGGGCCGCCTGGTCCGCAGCTGGACCCACCTTGAACGCCAGCGCGGTGGCGCCGGCTTCCTCGGCGGTCCCGGCGAAACCCAGATCGAATCCGACCGGCGGCAGTTGCAGGAAAAGATCATCAAGCTGAAGCACGAGCTGGAAACGGTGCGTCGCACCCGCGACCTGCATCGCGCCAAGCGCAAGAAGGTGCCGTTCCCGGTGGTGGCGATCGTCGGCTACACCAATGCCGGCAAGTCGACGCTGTTCAACCGGCTGACCGGGGCGGACGTACTGGCGCAGGACATGCTGTTCGCCACGCTCGATCCGACGCTGCGCCGCGTGCGCCTGCCGCATGGCACGCCGATCATCCTGTCTGACACGGTCGGCTTCATCTCCGACCTGCCGACGCATTTGATCGCGGCTTTTCGCGCCACTCTGGAAGAGGTGGTCGAGGCCGATCTCGTCATCCATCTGCGCGACATTTCCGATCCCGACACGGCGGCACAGGCCGAGGATGTCGAGCGCATCCTGGCCGACCTCGGTGTCGACGCCGGTGACACCAAGCGTGTGATCGAAGTCTGGAACAAGATCGATCTGCTGGATGAAGGCAACAGGAGCCGCCTGCTTGCCGATGCCGCAGACGGCAGCAAGGGTCCGCCGATCGCCATATCGGCGGTGACCGGTGAGGGCATCGATGCGCTTAAGGCGCTCATCGAGACGCGCATGGCGGGCGAGCTCGAAGATCTGACGGTGACGATCGAGCCGGCACAATTTGGCCTTGTCGATTGGCTGTATCGCAATGGCGATATCGTTTCGCGCACCGACAATGAAGACGGCAGCGCCACCATCTCGCTCAAGGCTACACAAAGCGCCCGCGAAGAGATCGAAAGCCGATTGCGTCGCAAAAACAACGGCTAGGTCGGAGCAACTATAGGAAAAGTGTAAACGCGTTTCCGTCCCGAATTGCCGATCTACAGGCCTACTTCGCGCTCTTCGCTTCCTGCCAGAGCGCTTCCATCTCGTTCAGGGTGGCCTTCTCCAGTGTGTTGCCGGACTTCTCGAGAGCCTGCTCGACATAGTGGAAGCGCGTCCGGAATTTTTCGTTGGTGCCGCTCAAAGCGGCTTCCGAATCGAGCTTGAGATGACGGCCGAGATTGACGACGGCGAACAGCATGTCGCCGAACTCGTCCTTGATCGAGGCCGTCTCGCCCTTCGCCAGAGCCTCGCGCAACTCGCCGATCTCCTCCTCGATCTTGTCGAGGATGGGGGCTGCCTCGCTCCAGTCGAAGCCGACACGGGCAGCCTTCTCCTGAAGTTTTAGCGCTCGCGTCAAAGCGGGCAGGGCGACCGGAACACTGTCCAGAAATCCCTTGCCATTGTCTTCGGGGTCGAGACCGCGCGCGAGACGGCCTTGCCGTTTCTCCGCCTTCTCCTCGGCCTTGATCTTCTCCCACATGCCCTTGGCCATGCCGGCGCCGCGGGCTTCCTGGTCGCCGAAGACATGCGGGTGGCGCCGGATCATCTTGGTGGTGATGGCCTGGACGACATCCGGGAACGCGAATTCGCCCGCTTCCTCGGCCATTTGCGCGTGGTAGACGACCTGCAGCAGGAGGTCGCCGAGCTCATCGCGCAGATCGTTGAGGTCACCGCGCGCGATGGCATCCGCCACCTCGTAGGCTTCCTCGATCGTATAGGGCGCGATGGTCGAGAAATCCTGCTCGATGTCCCAGGGGCAGCCGGTCCTCGGCGCGCGCAGCGCGGCCATGATCTCGATCAGGCGCGAAATGTCTTTGGATGGCGTCATGCGGCGGATGCTATCCTGCGACCCGACGCACGGCCAACACTGTCAGCCGGCGAGGGGGCCTTGTCCACAGCTGAGCCGCTTCAGTCGAGCACGGAGACGATCGCCTTGGCGAGGTCGTCCATGCCGTCCTCCGGCAATCCAGCGACGTTGATGCGGCTATCGCCAACCATGTAGACGCCGTGCTCGGCACGCAACCGCTCGACCTGCGCTTCCGTGAGACCAAGCCGCGAGAACATGCCGCGATGGCTGGCGACGAAGTCGAAGCGGTCGGAGTTGGACTGCCGGCGCAGCGCCTCGGCGAAAGCCACGCGAAGCCTCAGCATGCGCAGGCGCATCTCTTCCAACTCGGCTTCCCAGTCGGCGCGCAGGCTTGCGTCTTCCAGCACGATGCGCACCGCCGCCGCGCCATGGTCCGGCGGCATCGAATACATGGCGCGTGCGGCCGACAGCATCTGGCTCATCGCCACGTTGGCCTGCGCGCTGTCCCTGGCCAAGACCATCGCCGCGCCGACACGATCGCGATAGACGGCGAAGTTCTTCGAGCAGCTCGAGGCAACGACCATTTCCGGAACTTTCGCCGCCAGCAGGCGCAGGCCGAGAGCGTCGGCCTCGAGGCCGTCGCCAAAGCCCTGATAGGCGATGTCGACGAACGGCAGCAGGCCGCGCTCGACGACCAGATCGGTGACGGCCTGCCACTGCCCCGCATCGAGGTTGGCGCCGGTCGGGTTGTGGCAGCAGCCATGCAACAGCACCACGTCGCCGCTCTTGGCCGTTCGCAACGCCGCCAGCATGTCGTCGAAACGAACAGCACCGGAGGCCGCGTCGAAATAGGGATATTCGCGGATCTGCAGGCCGGCTGCGCGCATCACGGGCATGTGGTTCGGCCATGTCGGGTCCGACAGCCAGATCGTGGCGTCCGAACGCGTCCGCTTGAGCAGCTCCGCCACCAGGCGAAGCGCACCGGAGCCGCCGGGCGCCTGTGCCGCCCGGATGCGCGTCATGTCCGCGCCCGGCCCGAAGGCGAGCTTGGCCATCACCGCGTTGAAGCCGGTGTCGCCGGCTAGCCCGAGATAGGTCTTGGTGTCCTGGCTGTTCAGCAGCTGCTTTTCAGCCTCACGCACCGCGCGCATCACTGGCGTCTTGCCGTCGCGATCCTTGTAGACGCCGACGCCGAGGTCGACCTTGTTGGGACGCGGATCGGCGCGATAGAGGCCGATCAGGGCCAGGATCTTGTCGGCGGGAGCTGGCTGCAGGTCTTCGAACATCGTTATGGTTCCGTTTGCGCGGCGGAGTGATACGCAAATCGAAGGCGCTTCGCCAGCGGTTTTAATTGCGCAAAACGGAGGGCGGCACCCCAGGGGGGCGCGGCCTTTCGAAACGATAGCAGCTATTCTAATTGCAGCGTATGCCTCGCTTCGAAAGCGGCTCAAGGAATGACTGCCTCATGCTCGTACGGCTGACGATGATCTGCAACGGCGCCACGGCCGCGACCCGGCGGGGTTCGTTTCCGCTCGATGAGCCGCTGGACCCGCGCTCGCTGACGCAGGCGAAGGCGATGCGCGGGACGCTGCGCCGCGCCGACCGCGCATGGACAGCACCCGCGCTTCGCGCCCGCCAGACCGCCGAGGCGCTATCGCTGGACGCATCGGTCGAACCGCTCCTGGCGGACCAGGATCATGGAGGCTGGGCCGGGAAGAGTTTTGAGGACGTGCAGGCCCAACAGCCCGGCGACATCGCCGCCTGGCTGACCGACCCCAACGCAGCGCCGCATGGCGGCGAGTCGCTGGCCGACGTTGGCCGCCGGGCTTCCGAGTTGATGGACCGGTTGATGGCAGAGCCTGGCCACACCATCGCGCTGACCCATGCCAGTGTCATTCGCACCGCGATCGTGCACGTTCTGGGTGCTCCGCTTGCCGCCTGTCGGAAGATTGATATCGAGCCGCTGAGCATCACCGATTTTCGCAGCGACGGCCGCCGATGGGTGTTGCGCGCTTGCGGTGTGACTACACCCAAACCGGCAAAACCACTTCGCCCCTAAGAGCCGGGCGGGCGGAGGGGCTGCGAGCGCAATCCTCCGGGGAAACCGCCAAAGAAAAATGGCACGGGTCGGGATTAACATCCCCACATGCTCCGTAAACAGGGCATGAAACGGTCGATGCCACGCTTTGACATCATAGGACAGCTCGGATCGCTGCGGCGCTATGCGCAGTCGCTGACGCGCGATAGCGCGGATGCCGAGGATCTCGTGCATGACGCGCTTGTGCGCGCCTATGAGCGGCGCGGCACCTTCCGCTCGGGCGCAAACCTGCGTGCCTGGCTGCTGTCCATCGTCCACAACGCATTTGTCGACCGCATGCGCTCGCGCCGCTCGGAAGCGATGCGCATCGAACGGGCCGGATACCTCGCCGACGCCGCTACGCCGGCGCCGCAGGAACATTCGGTGCGCCTGGCGCAGGTGCGGGACGCCTTTTTCAACCTGCCGGAAGAGCAGCGCTCGGCGCTGCATCTGGTCGCCATCGAAGGGCTTTCCTACCAGCAGGCGGCCAATGCCACCGGCGTGCCGCTGGGCACGCTGATGTCGCGCATCGGCAGGGCGCGCGCGGCACTGCGCCAGATGGAAGACGCCGCCCCGGCGCGCGGAAGAAATCATCTCAGCATCGTGGGAGGTGAGCCATGAGCGCTCTTGTCGACCCTGTGACGGAAACTGACCTCGACGCCTATGTCGACGACCAGCTGGATGTCACCCGCCGCATCGAGGTCGAAGCCTTCCTGTCGACACGCCCGGAGGCCGCCGCGCGCGTCATGTCGGATCTGCGGACCCGCGATGAACTGCGCGTGGCGCTTGCCGGCTCCAAGGGCATGGCACGGCCGGCCACCGCTGACGCGGCGCGGCGGCTGGAGAGGGGACTTGTCCGTGGCCGCATCTTCGGCGTGCTGCAGCGTGCTGCAGCCGTTGCCGCCTTCGTTGCCGCCGGCTGGCTGGCAAACGGCATCATCGGGCCGATGTCGGTGACCAAGGTCGTCGCGTCGCCGCAGCCGCCCGCCTATGTCGACGAGGCGGTGCGCGCGCACCGGACGACGCTGGTGCGCGAGACCATGCCCTCGCAGCCGGAAGCGCCCAACTACAGTGCCGGCGAGATCCGTGCGGCGACCGCGATCGTCATGCCGTCACTGCCAAAGGACTGGAAGGTGCGCGACGTGCAGATCTACCCGTCGCGCTTCGGCCCGAGCGTCGAGATGGCTGTCGACACCAAGGATATGGGCCTGGTGTCGCTGTTTGCGATCCGGCCGGGAACCTTCGACGTGGTCAAGCCGACCGTCGCGCCGTCGGGCGACATTTCCTCGGCCTATTTCCAGATCGGCGAGGTCGCCTATGCGGTGGTCGCGCGGAGCGGGGTTCATGATCTCGACAGCGCCGCCGAGACGCTCGCCAGAACGCTTTACTGACCGATCCACAAAGGAGACTGCAAATGAACACGCCCAATCTGGGATATCGCGTCGGCGCCGGCGCCCAGGCCGGAGCCGTCTTTGACGAGGGCCTGCGCCAGCATATGCTGCGCGTCTACAACTATATGGGCCTTGGCCTCGTGGTCACCGGCCTGGTCGCGTTCCTGGTGTCATCGACGCCGGCGCTCTACGTGCCAATCTTCTCCAGCCCGTTGAAATGGGTGGTGATGCTGGCGCCGCTGGCCTTCGTCATGCTGTTTTCGTTCAAGATGCAGACCATGTCGGCGGCCAGCGCCCAGGCGATGTTCTGGGCCTTCTGCGCGGTGATGGGCCTGTCGCTCGCCTCCGTGTTCCTGGTTTTCACCGGCACCAGCATTGCGCGCACCTTCTTCATCGCCGCCACCATGTTCGGCGCCACCAGCCTCTACGGCTACACGACCAGGCGCGACCTGACGCAGTTCTCGTCCTTCCTGATCATGGGCCTGATCGGCGTGGTGATCGCCAGCATCGTCAACATCTTCCTCGGTTCGACCGCGCTGCAGTTCGCCATTTCGGTGATCGGCATCGCCGTCTTCATCGGCCTGACCGCCTGGGACACGCAGACGATCAAGGAACAATATGCCGAGAATTTCGATGCGGAATCGCGCCAGAAGCTGGCTGTTTTCGGTGCTTTCTCGCTCTACCTGAACTTCATCAACATCTTCCAGCTGCTGCTAAACTTCACCGGTGAGCGCGAGTAGCGACTGTCCGCCATGGGCAAGGGCGGGGGTTCTCGCCCTTGATGCGGAGAGGTGGCCGGAGGAGAGATCCTCCGGCCACAAATCGTTCCGGCCGCACCTTGAGTCCCCAATAGGTTTTGCTAGTCTGCCGCCGCACCAGCCTTCAACACCGGCCCGCGAGGACATGTGGCACAGGACAGCCAAACGCTTCATGGCGACGGCATCTCGGCTGTCATAACAGGGCAGGGTGCCGAACTGGTTTCGCTGCAGGATGGGCGGGGATTTGAGTTTCTGTGGCAAGCCGGGCCGGAGTGGCGGCGCCATTCGCCGGTGCTGTTCCCGATCGTTGGCCGGCTAAAGGGCGATCGACTGCGTCATCGCGGCCGAACCTATCCGATGACGCAGCACGGCTTCGCTCGAGACAAACCGTTCACCTGGGAGGAGAGGGGACCCCGCTCCTGCACGCTGGTGCTCACCGATGACGCCGACACGCGTGCGCATTATCCCTTCGCCTTTCGCCTTGCCGTCACCTATACGCTGGACCGACCGCAGCTCGATGTGACCTTGCAAGTGACCAACACCGGCGACGAGAAATTGCCGGCCTCGATCGGTGCTCATCCTGCATTCAACTGGCCGTTGCTGCCGGAGTTGCCCAAGGAGGCCTATCGGCTGACCTTTGCCGCGAGTGAGCCGGCGCCGGTTCGTCGCCTGAAGGATGGCCTTCTGCTCTCGGAAACGCGGACGACGCCCATCGATGGCAGAACGCTTGCGCTGTCCGAACGGCTGTTCGATGACGACGCCGTCATCCTGGATCGGCCCGCCAGCACCAGTGTGCGATATGCAGCCGAGCGCGGTCCGGCAATCGAAATGTCATGGCAGGGAGCCGAAGAGTTGGGCATCTGGTCCAAGCCCGGCGGCGCGCCCTTCCTGTGCATCGAACCCTGGCGTGGTATTGCGAGCCCGGCCGATTTCGACGGCGAGTTCAGCGACAAACCCGGCGTGATGCTGATCGAGCCGGGGGCCAAGCGTTCGCTAAGCTACCGGATCGGTCTGGAGCAGGGGCGGCGGTGACCGACCGAGCTGCAGAGCCAACACCTGGGAGTACCCAATGAAACTCGGCTTCATCGGCACAGGTGCGCTGACTTCAGCCATTGTCACCGGGCTCAAATCCCTCGATGGCGATCCGGTATCGGTGGTGTTGTCGCCACGCAACGAAGAGATCGCGGCCAACCTCGCTTCCTGCTATCCGAACATACGTGTTGCCGCCGACAATCAGGCGGTGCTCGACGATTGCGATACCGTCATGCTGGCTGTCCGACCGCAAGATGCCCACCAGGTGCTGCGTCAACTGAAATTTCGGCGAACCCATCACCTCATCAGCCTGATCGCCACGTTGTCACGCGAGGAAATAGCCGGCCTGACCGCACCCGCGAGCCGCGTGACCAAAGCGCTGCCGATGCCGATGATCGCCCGGCGGCGGGGGGCGACGATCATTTATCCGCCTGATCGGGACATGACCGCTTTGTTCGGCGGGCTGGGGACCGTGATCGAGGTCGAGAGCTCCAGCGAGTTCGATGCGTTGAGCGTCGTTACCGCGACCTATGCCACCTATTTCAAGTACCTCGATACGATCCATCGCTGGCTGAAAGCGCATGATGTGCCGGACACCAAGGGGCGCGACTATATCGCTGCGCTCTTCATGGCGCTCGGACACGCTCCGGAGACGGCGCCCGATGCGGACTTCACGCATCTGGCGCAGGATTATGCGACCCGTGGCGGCATCAACGAGCAGGTCCTGAACGAACTTACGGCCCGCAACGTCTTCGATGCGCTGGCGGAAAGCCTGGACGGCGTGCATCGGCGCATTTCAGCGGCCGGCGCTACGTGACGGGAAAGCTTGCGAGGATGGTCCGGGGTTTCAAACCTGCCGGGCGATGGTGCCCATCACATTGACCAGAAGGCGCGCGACGGTCAGCGCCGACAGGCCGTCAATGTCGGCGGGCGGAGGAGTTTGAGGATCACGCATGGGGCAAGCGCAACGTCCAGCGTTTACGATGTCGGAAAGTCGCATAAGATAGATTATGGAACTTATCTGTTGGCCAGCATCTGGAAATTGCCGTTGATTTTCATGGATTTGGCTCGATCGGGGCGTGTTGCCTTGAGCTAACGGCCGACGCTGCGCGAATGATGATAGCAAAGCGTGGAGATCGAACTGGCCGATTGAAGTGTTCGTGCATGACGGGCTATAAACGGATGTGAACGCTGCTGATATTCGCCCCAAAACGCAGAGCACCTTCATCAGAGTCCGTTCGTATCACGCTGATTCAAAGGGAATTTCGATCACCATGCCGTCATAGGCCGGGGTGACGTTGGCCGGCAGTTCGCCCTTGACCGTGGCATAGTCGAGCGGCACGTGCATGTGGGTCAGCACGGCCTTCCTCGGTGTCAGCTTTTCGATCCAGCCGAGCGCCTGGCCCAGCGACAGATGGCTGGGATGGGGGTTGTACTGCAACGCGTCGATGATCAGCATCTCCAGGCCGCGCAGCCGCTCGGCGGTGGCGTCGGGAAAGTCGCTGATGTCAGGGCAATAGGCCAGCCCTCCAACGCGGAAGCCGAGCGAGATGATGTCGCCATGAATCTGCGGCAGCGGTTCAAGGGCGAGGGCACCCCCCTCGCCTTCGATCATGACAGGCTTTGCGTGGTCGATGATATGCGCCCGAACGATCGGCGGATAAGAACTGCCCGGCGGCGTCTCGAAGCAATAGCCGAACGCCTGCCGCAGGCGCAGCATCGTCGGCTGGTCGGCATGGATGTCGATCAGGTGGCGCTGCTCGAGCACATAGCCGCGCAGATCGTCGATGCCGTGAATATGGTCGGCATGTGGGTGGGTGTAGACGACCGCGTCGATGCGTTTGACCGACGCAAGCAGCATCTGCTCGCGGAAATCCGGCCCGGTGTCGATGACCACGGTGGTACGGCCGCCATCGGCCGCAATCCGTTCGACCAGCGCTGCCGTGCGCATGCGCCGGTTCCTCGGATTGGTCGAGTCGCAATTGCCCCAGTCGCCAGTGATGCGCGGCGTACCCGGCGACGAGCCGCAGCCAAGAATGGTGAGGCGCAGCCGGTCGGTCATCGTTCAGGCGCTCAGCTCAGGAGGTCGCGGCATCTTGCCGAACAGGCGGAAGAAATTGTTCGTCGTCAGATCCGCGATTTCAGCTTCGCTGACACCAATCGTCTCCGCCAGCACCTTGGCGGTGTGCGCGACATAGGCAGGCTCGTTGCGCTTGCCGCGAAACGGGATCGGCGCCAGATAGGGTGCGTCGGTTTCGACGAGCAGGCGGTCATGCGGCACGCCGGCGGCGATGACGCGCAGTTCGGCAGAGTTCTTGAAGGTCAGTATGCCCGAGAACGACACGTAGCCGCCGAGCGAGACGCCCACCTCGGCCAGCCGGCGTCCGGAGGAGAAACAATGCAGGATGAAGGGGAAGGTGCCCTTCCCTGTTTCGTCCTCTAGAATGGCTGCCATGTCGTCATCGGCATCGCGCGAATGGATGACGAGAGGCAGGCCGGTCTCGCGAGCGGCGGCAATGTGATTGCGAAAGCCCTGCGCCTGCGCATCGCGCGGCGCCTTGTCGTAGAAATAATCCAACCCCGCTTCGCCGATTGCCACCACCTTCGGGTGTGCCGACAGGCGGATCAGCTCCGCCGCCGTCACGTCCAACTCTTCCTCCGCATTGTGCGGATGGGTGCCGACCGAGCAGTAGACATCGTCGAAAGTCTCCGCGATTTCAAGTATTTGCTGAAACCGCCTCACACGGGTTGAGATCGTCACCATGCGGCCAATTCCGGCCGCTTTGGCGCGGGCGACAATGGCCGCCCGCTCCTCGGCGAAATCTGGAAAATCCAGATGGCAGTGGCTGTCGACAAGCATCAGGCGTTCGCGCTCGGCTGTTCGACGTAACGTGGAAACACGCCTTCCGGCACCGGCAAGGCAGTGCCCGGCACCAGCGCATGGTCGGCGTGGACATGCGCGAAATCACGTCTGTCCGCGGGCACCGCCAGCAGGTCGAGCAGCTTCGCTGTCGATCCAGGGATAAAGGGCTGGCACAGCACCGCCACGCGCCGCACCAGTTCGGCGGTCGTCCACAGCACCGTTTCCATGCGTTCCGGATCGGTTTTCTTCAGCGCCCATGGTGCCTGTCCTGCGAAGTATCGATCGGCTTCCGCCACCACATCGAAGATCGCCGCCAGTGCCAAATGAATGCCTTGCCCGGCCATGGCTTTGCGCGCGGTGGCGAGAGCGGTCACCGCCTGATCCAGGATCGCGCTGTCGGCTTCCGTCAAATCGCCGCGCTTCGGCACCACGCCGCCGCAGTTCTTGGCGATCATCGACAGCGACCGCTGCGCCAGATTGCCGAGGCCATTGGCAAGATCGGCGTTGGTGCGGTTGACGATCGCTTCATGGCTGTAGCTGCCATCCTGGCCGAACGGTACCTCGCGCAGGAAGAAGTAGCGCACCTGATCGAGACCGTAATGCTCGATCATGGTGAACGGGTCGATGACGTTGCCGACCGATTTCGACATCTTCTCGCCGCGGTTGAACAGGAAGCCGTGGCCGAAAACCCGCTTCGGCAGCGGGATGCCGGCCGACATCAGGAAGGCTGGCCAGTAAACCGCATGGAAACGCACAATGTCCTTGCCGATGATGTGCGCATCGGCCGGCCACAAGCGCCATTTCTCATCGTTTTCATCGGGATAGCCAACACCGGTGATGTAATTGGTCAATGCGTCGACCCAGACATACATCACATGCTTGTCGTCGCCCGGCACAGGCACGCCCCAGTCGAAGGTCGTGCGCGAGATCGACAGATCCTTCAGTCCCGATTTGACGAAACTCATCACCTCGTTGCGGCGCTCGGCCGGGCCGATGAAGTCGGGCTGGCTTTCATAAAGCGCGATGAGCTTGTCCTGGTAGGCCGAGAGGCGGAAGAAATAACTCTCTTCCTTGACCCATTCGACCGGCGTTCCCTGCGGTCCGTAGCGGACATTGTCGGGACGGACCTCCGTCTCCTCCTCGCCGTAATAGGCTTCGTCGCGCACCGAGTACCAGCCGGCATAGCCGCCCTTGTAGATATCGCCATTGGCGTCCATCGCCTTCCAGATCGCCTGCGAGGACGCATAGTGCCGCTCTTCCGTGGTGCGGATGAAATCGTCATTGGAGGCGTTGAGCGCGGTCGCCATGCGCTTGAAATCGGCCGCGTTGCGATCGGCCAGCGCGCGCGCCGAAATGCCTTCGCGCTTCGCCGTCTGCAGCATCTTGATGCCGTGCTCATCGGTACCGGTGAGGAAGAAGACCTGCTTGCCGTCGAGGCGCTGGAAGCGCGCAAGCGCGTCGGTGGCGATCAGCTCGTAGGCATGTCCGATATGCGGCTTGCCGTTTGGATAGGAAATCGCGGTCGTGATGTAGAATGTGTCGCGTGACATGAATGAACCGTCATGAATGTCTGAATGGAAGCCGTGGCGGTGGATATCGCATCGGAATGGCGATTGCCATCCCGGTGGAGGCCGTCACATTCGCATCGCAGAATTCAGGCGGTCGATCATGATCAAGGCGTGCTGCTTTTTGTCGAGATTGTAGGTGTCGGTCTCAGATATAGCGTCCAGCGCCTCATGCCAAGTGTCCGACAGCGTTTTCGCCCTTGCGAGGTCGCCTGCGAGCGCGGCCTGGCTTGCAGCATCCGACAAAAGGTCGAGCGCCCGGCGGTTGAAGATATCGAACTGGATCGCCTGGTCGCGGCCGGCGACGGCTTCGGCGAGCCGATAGGCGCCGCCGATGTCGTTTTTTCCCTTCGCAACCAGCGCGTCGAGCGTCGAGGCGATCTCCAACCCGCCATATTGCGTCAAAAGGATCGCGTTGCGGGCGCTGCCCCCTGCCCGCTC
This sequence comes from Mesorhizobium sp. WSM4307, assembly GCF_007003945.1. Taxonomy (NCBI): domain Bacteria; kingdom Pseudomonadati; phylum Pseudomonadota; class Alphaproteobacteria; order Hyphomicrobiales; family Phyllobacteriaceae; genus Mesorhizobium; species Mesorhizobium sp. WSM4307. The sequence continues at coordinate 101,004 of NZ_VFTB01000015.1, read as the reverse complement.
GACCAGTGCTGCCCGCGCGGCCGGATCGTCCGGCGGCGGCGGCTCGGCTGTTTCCAGCACCGCCATCAACTCGTCGGCGTCGAGCGGTGTCAGGCGTATCACCTGGCAGCGTGAGCGGATCGTCGGCAGCAGGCTGCCCGGCGCATGGACGATGAGAATGAACAGCGTTCGCGCCGGCGGCTCCTCAAGATTCTTCAGCAAGGCATTGGCGGCGTTGGCATTCATGTCGTCGGCCGGATCGACGATGACGACCCGGTAGCTGCCGTCATGCGAGGTCATCGACAGGAAGCGGCTGACCCGGCGGATCTCGTCGACGGTGACGACCGTCTTGAAGCTCTTGGTCTTGTCGTTCATCGGCCGGGTCAGATGCAGCACGCCCGGATGCGCCCCGGTCGCGATCTGGCGAAACAGCGGTGAGGCCGGATCGGGACTGGCAAGGCTTTCCGGCGCCTGCCCGAAGGCCGGGTGCTTCAAGAGATGGTGCGCCAGGTGGAAGGCCATCGTCGCCTTGCCGATGCCGACCGGTCCGGCGAAGATCAGCGCATGCGGCAGCTTTCCCGATCGATAGGCGGCGGCGAGCATTTCCGCTGCCTGCCTGTGCCCGACCAGACGGGGCGTTTCGGAGGGTTCGGGAACGCCGTCCAGCGTATCATGCTGTTCCGGCGCGATGCGTTCGAAGATCATACGGGTGCTGCCTGCCTGTTGCGCGCGGGCGCCCTCGCCTCCAGCGCCGCGAAGACGGCCGCGGTGACGACGTCCTCCACCGTATTGGGATCGGCGGAAGCATCGACGACGATGCAGCGTTCCGGCTCGGCAGCGGCGATCGCCAGAAAAGCCTCGCGGCGGGCCTGATGAATGGCCAGCGTCTCCTTTTCGAAGCGGTCGGCGTCGGCGTCGCTGCCGCGTCGCAGCGTCGCGCGCCTGAGGCCCTCGGCTGGATCGATATCGAAGATCAGCGTCATATCGGGCATCATGCCATTGATGGCGACCTGTTCCAGCGTGGCCATGAACGCCGAGTCGATCCCGCCGGTGACGCCCTGGTAGACGCGCGAGGAATCAAGGAAACGGTCGCAAAGCACGATGGAGCCGCGCTCGACCGCCGGCCGGATGACCTGCTCGACATGGTCGGAGCGCGCGGCGGCGAAGAGCAGCGCCTCCATCTTCGGTCCGAATGGCTCGGCGGCACCCGAAAGCAGCACATGCCGGACCGCTTCGGCACCCGGCGAGCCGCCCGGTTCGCGCGTCAGCAGGACATCATACTTCTTGGCGCGCATCTTTCTCGCCAGCCGCTCGATCTGCGTCGACTTGCCTGCGCCCTCGCCGCCTTCGAAGGTGATGAAAAATCCGCGCGCCAATCGAAAGGGCCTTTGTCCAGGTGGATTGTTGCGCTCTAGATAGTCCGCGTCCGGGAAAACGTCCATGCCGTCGGTGCTATCGCAGCCAGCCGATCGCCAGTTCCTTGACGGCATCGAGCGCGCGCTGCGGCAAAGTGCCGACGCCGATCGATTCAGCAGCGAAAAGCGGCGTCTCCTGGCTCAGCGTGTCGCCGATCCAGACGCGCAGCGCCCCCACCGGCTGGCCCTCCTCCACGGGCGCCGCAACCGGCCCGGTGTAGACGATCCTGGCTGTCAGCTTGTCGCGGTTGGTGATCGGCAGGAAGATGTCGATCGGCCCCTTTGCCTTCAGCGTCACGCCGGATTTCGCACCGCCAAAAACCTGGGCCTCGCCGACGACCTCGTCCTTGGCGAAGATCTCCGTCTTCTCGAAGGAGCGCGCGCCCCAGTCGAGCAGCTTGCGCGCCTCCTCGGCACGCTCCTTGTCGTTGGCCAACCCGCTCATCGCCATGATCACCCGCGTGCCGTTGTGGCCGACCGAAGCGACAATACCGAAGCCCGAGACCTCGCTCGCGCCGACAGCCAGACCGTCGGCCCCGATGTCCATTGCCAGCAACGGATTGCGGTTCTTCTGCGAGATCTTGTTCCAGGTGAAATCCTTCAGCCCGTAGTAGCGATAGAAATCCGGATAGTCGCGCCACAAATGCAGCGCCAGCAGCGCCAGCTCGCGCACCGTCGTCTGCTGGCCGTCTGCCGGCAGGCCGGTCGAATTGACGAAGGTCGATGTCTTGAGCCCGATCTGGCGGGCGCGCTCGGTCATTTGCGCGGCAAAATTGTCCTCGGAGCCGGCCATGCCTTCGGCGATGACAATGCAGCCGTCATTGGCCGCCTGCACCGTCACGCCCTGGATCAGGTCTTCGAGTCGGATCGCGGATTTGAGCTTGGCGAACATCGTCGATGTGCCCGATGGCGCGCCGCCCCTGCGCCAGGCGTTTTCGCTGACCACGAACGTGTCGTCGAGCTTGAGGCGCCCGGACTTGATGGCGTTGAAAACCACCTCCATGGTCATCAGCTTGGCCATCGAGGCCGGCGGGATCGGCTTGTCGGCGTCTTTCGAGAACAGGACCGTGCCGGTGTCGGCATCGATCATGAAGGCCTGAGTGGCCTTGGTCTCGAAAAGCTGCGCTTGAGCTGGTGCGAGGCAAAGCAGCAGTAAGGCCAGTCCCAGAAAGCCGGCAAATGGCGGAAAGGCGCGCAACTGCATGAAATCTCGACCCGTTTGCCGGTTTTGGCACAGCCAAGCTATCAGGGTTTTTTCCGCCGGATCAACCGCGCGGAGAAAATAGATCAGTTGCGCACAGCCAGCGCATCGGGTGCGCCGTGCGACCATGCCGCCTGCAGCAATTCGTCCAGGCCGCCATGGCCGTTCGGATAGAGATTGACCGCGTACCAGTCATTGCCGTCGAGGTCGGAACGCTGGATTTCCGTTCGGCCGAAGGGCTGAAGTGCCGTTGCCACGCGCTTGGCTTCGGTGGCGTCGTCGAACGTGCCGGCGGCGACATAGTCGGCGCTGGACGGTGACGCCTGCGGATTGGACTTTTTCCACGACCGCAGGATATCGGCGGGCGACATGCCGCTGTCGTCCAGCGCGGCAAAGACGTCCGCGCGCTGCACGCGTTCATCCGCATAGGACAGCGAGGCCACCGCGAACGGCGACTGCGGCGGCAGGCCGATCTCCGGACGCTCCGGCACGATCGGTCCGAAATCGGGCAGCGCCAGATCGCCGAAAGCCGGCGCCTGCGCCGACAAAGACGGTTGCGCGGCCTCGCTTGAATCCGTCAGCTGACCGGGGAACGGCACGGCGGCCGCGCCCACCGGCAGGCTTGGCGACGGTCCGTTCATGGCCACCATGACGCCGGTCGGCAGGCCATCCGACGGATCCGGAATCCTGTTGCCGGGATGGTAGGAGGCCATCAGATACTGGTCGTCATTGCCATCGAGAGGCGCGCGACCGACATATTCGACCTTGACCTTCGCTGTGCCGACCTTGTCGTAATCGAGCATCTGCGCCGCGCGCTCCGAGACGTCGATGATGCGGCCCTCATGATACGGTCCGCGGTCGTTGACGCGCACGATGACCGAACTGCCGGTTTCGAGGTTGGTGACACGGGCGTAACTGGGCAGCGGCATGGTCGGGTGCGCGGCCGTCAGATGCGTCATGTCGTAGACTTCGCCATTGGCGGTCAGCCGGCCATGGAAGGCGTCGCCATACCACGAGGCCAGGCCGACCTTGGCATAGTGCCGATCTTCCTTGGGATAGTACCACTTGCCGCGCACCTGGTAAGGCTTGCCGAGTTGGTCGCGACCACCGCCGCGCCGCATGAAGCCAGCGCGCGGGCTCGCCTTCACGCCATATTCGGTTTCGGCGAAATATTCCTTGGAGCGATGCTTGGGATTGACCATCCCCTTCGGCTCAGGCTGCGACGCGCAAGCCGCCAGCAGAGCAGCCGACGCAGCAAGCAGCGTAAGCGTGGAAGCGCGACGAAGACGCGGGCGCGTCATAGCCTGCATTGTCCTGAAATCCCCTACAGTCTCAATCAAGACGCCGTCGTATGAACAGCAGAGGAGCCAAAGCACTCGCTCGACAATACCAACGGCACCCTGAACCCCGATCCTTTGTGCGCAGGAATTGTTTATCACGGTATTAATTGATTGTGGCCGGAACCGGGCAAGATTGTGGCGCTGCCCTGCTGCATGGTTCAGTGAAGGAACACGCGCGGCCACGCATGCCGGTTGACAGGCCTTTGCCGGGCACACTAGAGCAGTCGCATGTGACTGATGTCACTGGAGGGATGGCCGAGCGGTTTAAGGCACCGGTCTTGAAAACCGGCGTGGGCGCAAGTTCACCGTGGGTTCGAATCCCACTCCCTCCGCCACAATATCAATAAAAACAAATGGTTAGGGTTATGGGATGGGCCTTGCCATAACTTTTGCCCCAATCCCCTACATAAAAAGCCGGGAAGCCGAGCCGGCGGGCTAAGAGTTCGCCCCCGTTTCGATCCACGCTGACCTCGACTTCAGTGGACCAATGATCTGTGATTGACGGTAACCCTTCCGCAGCGTTAACTTCTTATTAGCTTTTGCTAAAAGAGGGGCATCTAATGAAAACCGCTATTCTTTGCGCGGCAATTGTGCTTGCCGCGTCGAGCGCCGCCATGGCGCACGACAAGAAGGCAAAGGTCGTTGCCGACGCGTGTGCCGGCCTTTCGATCAAGGCTGCAGTTGCCGCGAAATTGGACTGTGCGGCAACCGGTACGGCCATTTCACCACAGGCCGATTCAAGTAGTCCTAAGCCGCACCTTGGGTACGATACCAACCCTTGGACTCCCTCATTCGGACTCTAGGCGCTCCATAAAGCGGAAGGCCCGCAACTGTTAGGCTGCGGGCTACTGTGGGTCTGCATCGGCCACTCCCGTGCCGCGTAGGCGGATATCACTTCCTCCCGGCTCATCGTGTGGCCTCAGCCACCTCCTCGCTATCACTGGCTTCCGTGTGCGGCGCAAAGAAGCAGCGGATGGTCATATTCGGGGAAGACGTGCAGATGTGATATTGGCTGTCTTCGCTCTCTAGGACGCGGTTCTTGGGGATGAAGTATCGACTCTTGGACCCCGTGCGGATATTGAAATCGCCGCCCGGTAGCGGCTCGACATAGCGCGAGCTAATGACCCTACAATCCTTCTTGTCGTCGCAGCATTCATATCCGGTGACCGGATCGTGGTAGCCGGTATACCAGTTGTGAGCGACAACGAGTGCGATCAAAAAGAGCCTCATGTGTCAGAAAATCTTGCGCCTCCAGTCGAATATTAGCAAGTTCTTGGCGTGTAGATCAGGCCGACAGCGCGGCCCGCAGAAACGCTCACTGGCCGGACTACTAGCGGCCCAGCGGCCAAAGGCTCCGTCCTACACCGGCGAAGCATCCCTCCCACCGCCGAAGCCTCTGCCACGCTCTGTTGCTTGCCGAGGAACAGTTCCACCCCTCGCGAGTTTCTAATGCAGGCGGACGCGCAACGATTTAAAGGCGGCCATTGCATGCAACAGATCGACGACACCAAAAAGCCGGTTGAGTTCGATGAACGGGAGCGGCAAAGCCTCATCCGCATTAAGGAAACTCAGGAACTCATCGAGCGGAACCGTAGGCTTATAGAGCGGTCTCGTGAAATCCTTTCGAGGGCTAATAAACGGGCTTGAGAGAGCCAGCGCCTAGATGCTTTACGCGCCCGGGTTTTTCCTGTGGTTGCAATCGTGGCAGCCCGCGCGGCCGCTGGCCAACGTTCGGCATGACCTTAGTTGGTCGGCCCGCGTCAAATGGCGCCTGCATCACGTTGGCGGGGGTGATGCGGGCCGAGCCAAGACCGCACGGATCCAGGCGCTGATCCGCGAACTGGTCGGGCGTTCGATCCAGCCGTTGGGGCGACACCATAATGTCGGTTTGCCGGGCGGCCTATCCACGGCGATGAGCGCGTGCGGCGACGACAGGCCCGTGCATGCCAGGCGATTGCTCAATCCGACGGCTGGGTACGCTCCGCGATGGCGAATGCCTGAAGCTTCTTGGCCTTGCCGATGTCCTGATCCGCATTTGCGATGATCGAAAAGAAGGCCGCTCTGGCGATGTCCTTCTTCGAGGCCTTGGGGTGCGCTTTTTGGGCTGCCTTGACAAGCTGTTTGGGAGACATGTCGGGCGTGACGATCCTCATGAGGGTGTCGCCGATCGCGCTCATTTCACTTGCGTCCATGACGGGGTGTCCTGTGCTGACCGTAGACCACGATAGCAAGGATAATTCGCGACTGCCAAGATGGTAGCTGAAATAGAAAACCCCACCGGCAGGGAACCGGAGGGGTTGGTCCTGGGAGGACGCACGGCACGCGCTGCGTTCGCCGACCGCGCCTTGTCTTCATATCGCCCGGTTGCGACACCGATGTGACACTCTGGTCAGACGCCGGCATCAAGCCTTTGGAAAGGAGAAATGTGGTTCTGTTCGGAAGCTGAGGCGCGTGCGGTGCTGGCCAGGCTAGGCAATAGAGGCGAGCGAATGGATATATTTGGCATCAAGGGGCTGTTGATCTGCGCGCTGATCTTCATTCCGTTCGAACATCTGTTTCACGAACGGCCCCAGAAGGTCCTGCGCAAGGGCCTGGGTGTCGATCTGATCTATATGCTGTTCAATGGCCTCATCGTAAAATTGGTCATCGTTCTGATCGCGGCCAACACACTCGAAGCCGCTGCGATCCTCGTTCCGCAATCAATCACGCAGACCGTTGGCGGCCAGCCCGTCTGGCTGCAGGTTCCCGAAATCATCGTGATCACCGATATCGGCGTCTACTGGGCACACCGGGCTTTCCACACGATCCCGGCGCTTTGGAAATTCCATGCGGTACACCACGGCATTGAGGAACTGGATTGGCTCGGCGCTTTTCACTCCCACCCGGTCGACGCCATCCTCACAAAGGCATTGTCGCTGACGCCGATCTTTTTCCTCGGCTTCTCCGAAGCCTCGATCGCCGTCTTTTCGGTCATCTACTTCTGGCACACGCTGCTCGTTCATTCGAACGTGCGGATTCCGTTCGGTCCCTTGAAGTGGCTGATCGCCAGCCCGCAGTTCCATCGCTGGCACCATGCCAACCAGCGCGAGGCCTATGACAAGAACTTCGCCGGGCAATTGCCTGTCCTCGACATGGTGTTCGGCACCTACAATGCCACTGGCGACAAGGTGCCGGAAAAATACGGCGTCGATGATCCGATCCCCTCCAGCTATTTCGGGCAGGTCAGCTATCCGCTCCTGCCGGACGAGAAGCGATCGAACCGTCCAGTGCCGAGCACCGAAGCCTGACGGCTGACACCGACACGCAGGTCTTTCGCCGCTCGAAACCGGCGGTGTCGCCAGGTGGCAGCAGACGTTGCGTCGCGGGTTGGCTTTGGCTGATACCGGCAATAATTGTGGGTCCTGCGCGTTCGCCTCGAGGCATTCCCGGCATGGACCATCACGATGACGATCTCAGGAAATTCGAAGCGCATGGCGCGACGCCCCTGCCGGCCGCAAGGGACGAAGGCCGGGTGGCACATGATGGCGCCGAAATCTGGTACGCCACGTTTGGCGCCGGCCTCCCCGTGATCCTGCTGCATGGCGGCCTCGGTCACAGCGGCAATTGGGGATTTCAGGTCCCCGCGCTGGTCAAGGCCGGCTATCGGGTCGTGGTGATCGACAGCCGTGGCCATGGGCGCAGCAGCCGCGACGAGCGGCCATACAAATATGAACTGATGGCTTCCGATGTCCTGGCCGTGATGGACAGGCTGCACTTGAAAAAGGCGGCTATGGTGGGTTGGAGCGATGGCGCCTGCGTTGCCCTGATCCTCGGCATGAAAGCCGCCGACCGCATCACCGGCGTGTTCTTCTTCGGCTGCAACATGGATCCGAGCGGCACCAGGGAATTCGAGCCCAGTCCGGTCATCGATCGCTGTTTCAGCCGGCATGCCAGGGACTATGCCGAATTGTCGGCGACCCCGGACCAGTTCGACGCATTCGTCGAAGCCGTCGGCCTGATGATGAAGTCCGAACCCAATTACACCGCCGCCGACCTGGCGCGGACGCGCGTGCCCGTGGCGATCGTTCAAAGCGAGCATGACGAGTTCATCAGACACGAGCACGCGAGCTATCTGGCCCGCAGCATCCCGGCATCGCAATTGATAATCCTGCCCGACGTCAGCCATTTCGCACCGCTGCAACTGCCCGGGCAGTTCAACAGCGTGCTGCTGGCCTTCCTCGAAAAAATGCATTCTTGAGAGCTCGGTGCGCAGCGCGCGCCGATGCCGGAAGGCTTTTTTTGTCGAATCGGCTAAGCCTTGCGGCATGAACGAGACCTCACTCTATGCGCCGGTGAAGCGGTTCCTCGAAAGCCTCGATTTCGTCGTGAAGGGCGAGATCGGCGGGTGCGACATCGTCGCGCTGCGCGACGGTGAGCCGCCAATCGTCGTCATCTGCGAGTTGAAGCTGCAATTCAATCTGGAATTGGTGCTGCAGGGCGTCGACCGTGCGGCCGCTTGCGACGAAGTCTGGCTGGCGGCGCGCATGTCGGCCCGAGGCAAGGGACGTGAAAGCGACGCCCGGTTCCGCAACCTCTGCCGCCGGCTTGGCTTCGGCGTGCTTGGCGTGACAGCCAACGACAAGGTCGAGGTGCTTGTCAGTCCCGCCGCGCCGGAGCCGCGCAGGAATGCACGGCGGCGCTCACGCCTTGTCGACGAGCACCAGCGCCGCCGCGGCGATCCTGTCGCCGGGGGAGGATCGCGCAATCCGATCATGACCGCCTATCGCCAGAGTGCCCTCACCTGTGCGGCCGCGATGGCGGACGGACCCAAACGACCGCGCGATCTGAAGGCCTTGACGCCGATCGCGCCGAAAATCCTGCAGCACAATGTCTATGGCTGGTTCGCGCGCGTCGATCGCGGGGTCTACGACCTCACCGACGCCGGCCGCGCCTCGTTGATCCGTTGGCCGCAGGCCTCGGACAGTTCGACGGGATGACCGTGAACGTGCTCTGTGCCGTCCTCCAGTTCGCGCAGGATTTGCCGATCGAACGGACGTTCCGATCAACTTTCTGACAGGGAGGCATGATGACGGTACGCATTCAGGGCATGCGAAATCTTGGACCGGCGACGGCGCGGATGTTGGCGGAAATCGACATTATCGACGATGAGGATTTGCGCCATCTTGGCTCGGTCGAAGCCTATCGTCGCCTAAAGTTTCGATTTGGCCGACATGTGACGATCCTCGCGCTCTATGCGATGGAAGCTGCATTATCCGATTGCGATTGGCGGGATCTCAAACCGGACACAAAGGCGTTTCTCCGACAACAGGTTGGCGCGGCCAAGTCTTAGAGGACGGCGCTCCAAACGTTCACCAGGAATTCGGTCCGACGACGAAACACGACACGGGATTTTGAACGCGAGGGCCGCCTGAACACGGGAACCTGCCGGGTCCTTTGGTTGATTTTTCAGACAAAACATGCTGCTAGTCCCGCCCATGAAGACACTCTGCATGATGGCCATTGCGTCCCTGACGCTGACTTTCCCGGCCAGCGCGATGGACAATGCTTTGCGTGCCGGGCTGATGAAACTTGACCCGCAAACACGCCTCGAACAGCGGTGCGATGCCGAAGTCCTGGACCGGATCACCCACGATGATCGCAAGTTCAAGGCCGACCGGGTCGTCGCCTACGCCTTTGCGACGCCCGAGATGAGCGCCGATGCGATCAGGAGTCCGGGTGCGGCATTCCGCAGCAAAGGACAGTGGTACCGGCTGAAATTCAAATGCCAGACCGGGCCGGACCATATGGAAGTCCTGCAGCTGCGCTACCGGATCGGCGACGAAATTCCGGAAGCCGACTGGGCGAAGTACAATCTCTACGATTAGTTTTCGCGGGCTTGCGTAGGCTTTGGCTCACGTGCCGGCAGCGGCTAAGAATCCCCTGTAATACCCCTGCCACGAAAGTGGTTTTCCAGTGGTGTCCGTCGCGGCGTCTTGACGCCAGCGGACCATGCCTTTAGGCCCGTCTGGACAATCGACAACGAACACTCGGCGAAGGGCTTCCCGGTCGATGGAAATATTTACCGCCGCGGGCATATCGGCTCTTTTTCAAGTCATCGCTATCGACCTTGCACTTGCGGGCGACAATGCCATCGTCATCGGCCTCGCGGCGGCCGGCCTGCCCGCCGCCCAGCGCAAGCGCGCCATTTTGGTCGGCATCGCGGCGGCCACCGTGCTTCGCATTTTCTTCGCCCTGATCACGCAATGGCTGCTGACCATCGGCCCGATGCTGCTGATCGCCGGCGGCCTGCTTTTGCTGTGGGTCTGCTGGAAGATGTGGCGCGAATTGCGCGTCAGCCAGGATGAGGAGCGCGACGCGACCGAAGCGCTGTCGAATGGCGATTTCGACAAGGACGGCGTCATCGGCGGCAAGGGATCCGGCAAGACCTTCTCACAGGCCGCCTGGCAGATCGTCATTGCCGACGTGTCGATGTCGCTCGACAATGTCCTGGCCGTGGCCGGCGCGGCCATGAACCATCCGACGGTGCTGATCATCGGACTGGCCCTGTCGATCGCCTTGATGGGCTTTGCCGCGTCGTTCGTCGCGCGCCTGCTGCACAAATACCGTTGGATTGCCTATGTCGGCCTGGCAATCATCCTCTATGTCGCGGTCAAGATGCTGCTTGACGGGGCCGTGCAGCAATTCCCCGAGCACTTCGCTTTCCTGGCGCCTTGGTTCGGATCCGGGGGCCACTGAGCCATCCGATGGCGCGGACCAGCCCGTCGGCCGGTTTGCTTGATTGCGCAACCCATGCTATTGCGCCGCGCGTATTGGCTCCTGCCATGCGCCATAGACCGACATTTACAGCGATTTGAGGCCGGACCAGCGTTTCGGCCCGTGCCCCCATTGGAAGCTTGCCTATGTCCGCCCCTCGCGTCAGTTTCGTTAGCCTTGGATGCCCGAAGGCGCTCGTGGATTCCGAGCGCATCATCACGCGCCTGCGCGCCGAAGGCTATGAGATCGCCCGCAAGCATGACGGCGCCGATCTCGTCGTGGTCAACACTTGCGGTTTCCTCGATTCCGCCCGCGACGAGTCGCTCAACGCCATCGGCTCCGCGCTTTCGGAAAACGGGAGGGTCATCGTCACCGGCTGCCTCGGCGCCGAGCCGGAGGTGATCCGCGAAAAGCATCCCAATGTGCTGGCGATCACCGGGCCGCAGGCCTATGAGAGCGTCATGGCAGCCGTGCATGAGGCAGCCCCGCCCTCGCATGATCCCTATATCGACCTGCTGCCGCCGCAGGGCGTCAAGCTGACGCCGCGCCACTACGCCTACCTGAAGATCTCGGAAGGCTGCAACAACCGCTGCACCTTCTGCATCATTCCCGCCCTGCGTGGCGATCTCGTTTCGCGCCCGGCCGCCGATGTGCTGCGCGAAGCCGAAAAACTGGCCAAGGCAGGCGTCAAGGAACTCCTCGTCATCTCGCAGGACACCAGCGCCTACGGCATCGACATCAAGTACCAGACGTCGATGTTCGGCGACCGCGAAGTGCGCGCGAAATTCCTCGATCTCTCCGAGGAGTTGGGCAAGCTCGGCATCTGGGTGCGCATGCACTATGTCTACCCCTACCCGCATGTCGCCGACGTCATCCCGCTGATGGCCGAAGGAAAAATCCTTCCCTATCTGGATATCCCGTTCCAGCATGCCTCGCCGCAAGTACTGAAAAACATGCGCCGTCCGGCACATGGCGAAAAGACGCTGGAGCGCATTCGCGGCTGGCGTGACGTGTGCCCGGATCTCGCTATCCGCTCGACCTTCATCGTCGGCTTCCCCGGCGAGACGGATGAGGATTTCGAGATGCTGCTCGACTGGCTGGACGAGGCCAAGATCGACCGCGCCGGCTGCTTCAAATACGAACCGGTCAAGGGCGCCCGATCCAACGACCTCGGCCTCGAACAGGTACCGCAGGACGTCAAGGAAGCACGCTGGCACCGCTTCATGCAGCGTCAGCAGAAGATTTCGGCGACGCAGTTGACCAGGAAGGTCGGCAAACGCCTGCCGGTACTGATCGACGAAGCCCATGGCAATTCGGCGAAGGGCCGCACCAAATACGACGCGCCCGAGATCGATGGCTCGGTCCATATCCAGTCGCGCCGCCCGATGCGTGCCGGTGACATCGTCACCGTCAAGATCGAGCGCGCCGACGCCTACGACCTCTACGGTTCGGCCGTCTGAGCGTGCCGTCACTTTCTCCCGGCAAAATGAAAAGGGCGCCTCGCGGCGCCCTTTCCTGTTCGAAATGTGATGCGCCGCTTACTGCGGCAGCTTGTCGTCGACGCCCTTCACGTAAAAATTCATGCCGAGCAGTGTGCCGTCATCGGCGACTTCACCGTCCTTGAGCCACGGTGTACCGTCCTGCTTGGCGATCGGTCCGGTGAAGGGGTTCCAGCCGCCGGCGATCTTCTTCTCGGTTGCCTCGGCCATCGCCTTCACGTCGTCGGGCATGTTGGTGTAGGGCGCGAGCTTGACCGCGCCGTCCTTGATGCCGAGCCACACATTGTCCGGCTTCCAGGTGCCATCGATGGCTGCCTGTACCCGGCTGATATAGTACGGACCCCATTCGTCGGTCAGCGAGGTCAGCTGCGCGTTCGGCGCGAACTTGATCATGTCGGACGACTGGCCAAAGCCATGCAGCTTGCGCTCCTCGGCGACCTGCAGGGCGGCGGTCGAATCGGTATGCTGGACGATGATGTCGGCACCTTGATCGAACAGCGCCTTGGCGGCGTCGGCTTCCTTGCCCGGATCGAACCACGAATTGACCCAGACGATCTTGGCCTTGAAGTTCGGGTTGATCGACTGCGCGCCGAGCATGAAGGAGTTGATGCCCATCACCACTTCGGGAATCGGGAAGGAGACGATGTAGCCGGCAACGCCGGACTTCGATTCCTTGGCGGCGATCTGGCCGAGCACATAACGGCCTTCGTAGAAGCGTGCGTTGTAGATGCCGAGATTGTCACCGGTCTTGTAGCCGGTGGCGTGCTCGAACATCACTTTCGGGAACTTCTTGGCGACCTTCACCTCGGCATCCATGAAGCCGAAAGAGGTGCCGAAGATCAGCTTGCAGCCTTCGCGCGCCAGACGCTCGAAAGCACGGTCCGCATCGGGACCTTCGGAGACGTTCTCCAGATAGGCGGTCTCGACCTTGTCGCCGAGCGCCTTCTCGACTTCGAGCCGGCCCTGGTCGTGCTGGTAGGAGTAGCCGAAATCGCCGATCGGGCCGGTATAGACCCAGCAGGCCTTCAACTTTTCGGCAGCCTCCGCGGACGCGGCCAGCGACAGTGCCGCTGTCGTCGTCATCAGGGCAATAAGCAGTTTTTTCATCGTGTTACCTCTCTGTGTTAAGCCTTGGAGCTTCCCGTCTTTTTGTTTTTGTCAACGATCCGGAACGAATGGCTGCCCCAGGGATGCCGGCGTGTTCATCATCGTCAGACGCTTGTTGCGCGAGATTAGAACGAGAACCACGACGGTTGCCAGATAGGGCAGAGAAGAAAGCATCTGCGAGGGCACCGGAATGCCAAAAGCCTGTGCATGAAGCTGGCCGATCCACACCGCGCCGAAGATGTAGGCACCGGCCAGCACCCGCCACGGCCGCCACGACGCGAACACCACCAGCGCCAGCGCGATCCAGCCGCGGCCCGCGGTCATGTTCTCGACCCACTGCGGCGTGTAGACCAGCGACAGATGGCCGCCGGCAAGACCGGCGCAGGCCCCACCGAAGATCACCGAGAGATAGCGGTAGCGGATGACCTTGATGCCGAGTGCGTGCGCCGAGGTGTGGCTGTCGCCGATCGAGCGCAGCGTCAGCCCGGTCCGCGTCTTGAACAGGAACCACATGACGGCGGCGGTCAGCACGATCGAGATGTAGAACACCGGATCCTGGCCGAACAGCAGCTTGCCCACGACCGGGATGGCGCTCAGGCCTGGAATGTCGAGATTGGGCAGCCTGACACCGGGCTGGCCGACGAAGCTCGTGCCGATCATGCCGGAGAGGCCGAGGCCGAGCAGCGTCAGCGACAGGCCGGTCGCCACCTGGTTGGTGGCCAGCGACAGCGTCATGACGGCGAACAGCAGCGAGAACAGCGCCCCCATGGCGATCGCCGCCAAAAGGCCGATCCAGGGCGAGCCGGTCAGATAGCCGGCCCCGAAGCCGCCGACCGCACCCATGATCATCATGCCTTCGACGCCGAGATTGAGCACGCCGGAGCGCTCGACCACCAGTTCGCCGATCGCAGCGATCAACAGCGGTGTCGCCGCCGTCGCGATGGTCAGGAGGATGTTGACGGTGATGTCCATCAGCGGGCTTCCTTCAACTTCGGTGCAGCGTCGAGCTTTGCCGCGCCTTCTTGTTCCGTCAGCGCCAGGCCGATCAGGCGGATGCGGTAGTGGATGAGCGTGTCGCAGCCGAGCACGAAGAACAAAAGCATGCCCTGGAACACCCGCGCCACCTTGTCGGAAATGCCGAGCGCGCTTTGCACCGCCTCGCCGCCGAGATAGGTCAGCGCCAGAACCAGGCCCGCGGCGATGATACCAAGCGGATTGAGGCGGCCGAGGAACGCCACAATGATGGCGGTGAAGCCGTATCCGGGCGAAATCACCGGCTGCAATTGCCCGATGGCGCCGGAGACTTCAGAAATGCCGGCAAGTCCGGCCAGCGCGCCCGACAGCAGGAAGGCGAAGAACACCATGCGGCTGAGGCCGAAACCGGCAAAGCGCCCTGCCCGCGGGCTGGAACCCAGCACACGCACCTCGAAGCCCTTGAGCATGCGCCCCATCAGGATCCAGATCAGCACCGCGGCAACCAGCGCGAAGACAAAGCCCCAATTGGCGCGCCCGGCGTCCGGCATCACTTCCGGCAGCACGGCGGAGTCGCCGAACTGGATCGTCTGCGGGAAACCATGGCCCTGCGGATCGCGCCAGGGGCCGCGCACCAGCCAGTCGAGGAAGAGCTGGGCGACATAGACCAGCATCAGGCTGGTCAGGATCTCGTTGGTGTTGAAGCGGGTCTTCAGAAACGCGGGTATCGCCGCATAGGCCGCGCCGCCGACCATGCCGAGCAAAAGCATCAGCGGCAACACCAGCGGGCCTTCGAATTGCGGAAACAGCACCGGAATGGCCGAGCCGAAGATGGCGCCGAAAATAAACTGGCCCTCGGCGCCGATGTTCCAGATGTTGGCCTTGTAACAGACTGACAGGCCGACCGCGATCAGGATCAGCGGTGCCGCCTTGATCGCCAGTTCATGCAACTGCCAGACCTGGCTGATCGGTTCGATGAAATAGATCCGGAACGCGGTCAGCGGATTGACGCCGAGCAGAGCGAACAGAATGGCACCGGCGATGATCGTCAGGGCGAAGGCGATGAACGGCGACAGGGCTGAAAACAGCGCGGAGCGCTGTGGGCGTTTGACGAGTTCGAGGCGCATCATGCCGTCTCCAGCGTATGTTCGGCGTGGCCGGGCTCGGCGCCGCCCATTAGCAGGCCGACCTTCTCGAAGGTTGCTTCGGCGATCGGCATCGGCTTGGACAATTCGCCATTGTGCATGACCGCGATCGCGTCCGAAATTTCGAACAGCTCGTCGAGATCCTGGCTGATCACCAGCACCGCCGATCCGCTGCGCGACAGTTCGATCAACGCCTGGCGGATGTGTGCGGCGGCGCCGGCGTCGACGCCCCAGGTCGGCTGGTTCACCACCATGACGCTGGGCCGGCGGTCGAGTTCCCGGCCGACGATGAATTTCTGCAGGTTTCCGCCCGAAAGAGCCGCAGCTTCCGGATCCGGCGCGCTCTTGCGCACGTCCATCGCCTCGATGATGCGTTGGGAGGCAGCGTAAATGGCGCCGCTCTTGACCATTCCACCGGTGCCGACAAACGCCTTGCCGTCAGTGGCATGGCGCGACAGCAAAAGGTTTTCCGAAAGTTTCATGCGCGGCGCCGCACCATGGCCGAGGCGCTCTTCCGGCACGAAGGCGGCACCCAGCAAGCGCCGTCCGGTGATGGTCAGCCCACCCGCATCCTTGCCGCGGATGCGCACCGAGGCGGCATCCTGCTGCAACACTTCGCCTGAAACGGATTCGAAGAACTCGCCCTGCCCGTTGCCGGCGACACCGGCGATGCCGATCACCTCGCCGGCACGGACATTGAGGCTGATGTTCTTGAGCGGAATGGAGAACGGCGTTGCCGGCTTGCGGGTGAGACCGCGGACTTCAAGCAGCGGCTGCGCGGTCTCGATCCCCTCGACCGGGGCACGCACCACGGCCTGCACCTCATTGCCGACCATCATGCGGGCGAGCGAGGCGGCTGTCTCCTCGCGCGGATTGCAATGGCCGACCACCTTGCCGTGCCGCAATACGGTGGCGCGGTCGCAGATGCGCTTGACCTCTTCCAGCCGGTGCGAAATGTAGAGGATCGATTTGCCTTCCGAGCGCAGCCGCTCCAGCGTCTCGAACAGCTTGTCGGCTTCCTGTGGCGTCAGAACCGAGGTCGGCTCGTCCAGGATGATGAGCTGCGGCGTCTGCAGCAGGCAGCGGATGATCTCGATGCGCTGGCGTTCGCCGACCGACAGGTCGCCGACCAGCGAATCCGGATCGAGCGGCAGGCCGTAGCTGTAGGAAAGCGCCCTCGCCTTGGCGGCGATGCTGCTGATGGGCGAGCCGTCGTCCAGGGAAAGCGCGATGTTCTCGGCCGCGGTCAGCGCCTCGAAGAGCGAAAAATGCTGGAACACCATGCCGATGCCTAGCTTCTTGGCGACACCCGGGCTGGTGATCCGCGCCGCCTGGCCGTTCCAGAAAATCTCGCCGGAATTGGGCTCCAGCGAGCCGAACAGCATCTTGACCAGCGTCGATTTGCCGGCGCCGTTCTCGCCGAGCAGCGCGTGGATTTCACCTTTGGCGATGTTGAGATCGATATGGTCGCACGCCGTCAGCGTGCCGAATATCTTGGTCAGGCCACGAACCTCGAGCAGGTTCGCCCCATCGTGATTTGCACTCACAGTGCCTCCCATCTGGTTCACCAGATATGTTCTGTGTTCCCGCAAACATGGTAGGCGCCGCCGGCTCTCAACGGAAAGCGGCACGCGTCTTGAAAGAGCTTCAAGAATTTCAGCGGAAATTCAAGGGATAGCAAGCCCGGCGGGACTAAGGGATGAGAATGGTCGTCCCTGTGGTTCTGCGCCCCTCGAGGTCGGCATGCGCCTTGCCCGCATCCTTCAGCGCATAGCGCTGGTTGATCTGGATCTTGACGGCGCCGCTGAGCACCACTTTGAACAACGCGGCCGCGGAGGCGTCGAGGTCCTCGCGTTTCGCGTTGTAGACGAACAGCGTCGGCCTGGTGACGAACAGCGAGCCCTTCTGTGCCAGCAATGACATCGAGAAGGGCGGGATTGGTCCCGACGACTGGCCGAAGCTGACGAACATGCCGAGCGGCCTGAGGCAGTCGAGTGAGGCCGGGAATGTGTCGTTGCCCACCGAATCGTAGACGACGTCGCATTTCTTGCCGCCGGTGATGGCCGCGACGCCGGCGACGAAATCCTGCTCCCTGTAATTGATGACATGATCGAAGCCGTGCGCCTTGGCGAGCTCGATCTTGTCGGTCGAGCTTGCCGTGCCGATGACGGTTGCGCCCAGATGTTTCGCCCATTGGCCGAGAATGAGCCCGACGCCGCCGGCAGCGGCATGGAACAGGATCGTGTCGCCCGCCTTCACCTTGAAGGTTCGGCGCAGGAGATATTCGGCGGTCATGCCCTTCAGCATCATTGCGGCCGCCTGTTCGTCACTGATGCCGTCCGGAACCTTGACGACCCGGCTGGCATCGATGACGCGTTCCTCGGCATAGGCGCCTGTCGTTACGGCATAGGCGATCCGGTCTCCAGGCTTCAGCCAGTCGATATCCTGGCCGACCTGCAACACCACGCCGGCGGCCTCGCTGCCCGGAATGAGAGGAAAGCCTCCGGGCGGCGGATAAAGGCCGGAGCGATGATAGACATCGATGAAGTTGAGGCCGATCGCCGTATGCCTGACCAGGATCTGCCCGGAACCCGGTTGGCCGGGATCGGCGTCCTCATAGGTCAGAACTTCCGGGCCGCCATGGGCGTGGATGCGGATAGCTTTGGACATGGACCGGGATTCCTCTGGGAGCGGCTCGTCAGGCCTTTTTGGCGCCGAGATTTGGAAAGAACTGCATGATGCCACCGATACAGGCCAGGTAAAGCCCGGTAATGGTGATGCCGATCTTGATGAAGGTGCTGACCTGTGCGCCCAACACGCCGATCTGGTCGTAGAAGGCGGCAAGTGCCGCCTGTGCGAGAGCAAGCGCGCCGAAGGCGCACCACAAAAGGGTCATTGTGAGATTGATGGGCCGCAGCCGCACGACCCGCACCGGATGAATGAAATTGATGGGGATGAAGGTCAGAATACCGGCTACCACCACCACCGCGAACGATACCCATTGTCCGGGCTCGATGACGAACAGCGTGAACACCACCATGTTCCAGACCACGGGGAAGCCCTTGAAGAAATTCTCCTTCGTCTTCATGCCGGTGTCGGCGTAATAGATCGCGCTGGAGACGACGATGATTGCCGCCGACAGGAACGACAGACCCTCGCCCATGAAGCCGCGCTGGTAGAGCGCGAAGGCCGGGATCAGCACGTAGGTCACGTAGTCGATGATGTTGTCGAGGAGCTCGCCCGACCAGGTCGGCAGGATTTCCTTGACCTCGAGCTTCCTGGCGATAGGCCCGTCAATGCCGTCGACGAACAGCGCCAGCCCAAGCCACCAGAACATTGCCGTCCAGCGTTCCTCACTCGCCGCCACCAGCGACAGGAACGCGAGGAACGAGCCTGACGCCGTCAGCAGATGGACCGAGAACGCCCTCGCCTGCGGCCAGGTGACCTTCTTCTTCGGTCGCGGAATCCGGTCCGTGAGCTTCTTGGCGGCTTTCCGTGCCGCCATGTTCCTGGCCGATGTGTTCTTGCTCACGGGCCCCGCCAATCCAGCTTGCAGATTTCGGCCGAGCGACCGGCAAAATTCCAGTTGCGGCCAAAGGCTCGCATCTTGCTCTTGTCGGACCTCGCCACAATGATCTCCGGTGCAATCCAGTATTCCGAATTGGTGATCACCGTATCCTTCTCGCGATCCTTGCCCGCGATTGGCGTGACCGCGCCATCGATGATCTTCGGTATCTGGAAGATACGCGTCTTGTCCCGTGTCTCATAGGTGATCGGCACCTGTTCCACACCCAGGAATTTTCCGACCAGGATCGACAGCAGCGATGTGGTTCCGCCGGCCTTACCGGTGAAAATCTTCGTCAAGGCCTTTACCGCGTAGATCGAGGCGCGTTTGTCGATGAAGACGCCCGCGGTCCAGTTGCCACGGCTCATGTAGCCGGGGATTTCCATGATCAGCCCAAGGTTGAGGCCGGACAGGTCGACCTCGCCGAAATGGCCGGCATCGATACGGAAACCTGCCCAGGTCTGGCAGTAGCCCTCGGTCGGAGGGTGGCTGCCGAGCGACAGCACGCAAGGGCAAAAAACCGTGCAATTGCAGGAGAGTACGAGCTCTCCTTTCATTGCCCAGCCCTGATCTGTCATTGAATTTCCCCCACTCACAACGAGATTACTAACAGCGCGGCTGCCCAGACAAGCAGTATCGCACCGGCCAGCCGGGTTGGAAGACGGCCCGTGGTTTGTTTTTCAATCAGGGTGAACACGCCGATCAGCGCCATCCAGAAGATGTTCATCACGCCGACTGCGAACATCACCAGCATCAGCGCCCAGCAGCAGCCGAGGCACCAGACGCCTTGCACGGCACCAAGGCGGAAGACGCGGATCGGCGTGGCGCTCCAGTTCGAAAACAGGATCGAGAACGGGTTGCGGCATTTTTTCAGGCAGGCCTCCTTGAGGCCGCTGAACTGGTAGAGGCCTGCAACCAGCAGTG
Source organism: Mesorhizobium sp. WSM4307 (assembly GCF_007003945.1). Taxonomy (NCBI): domain Bacteria; kingdom Pseudomonadati; phylum Pseudomonadota; class Alphaproteobacteria; order Hyphomicrobiales; family Phyllobacteriaceae; genus Mesorhizobium; species Mesorhizobium sp. WSM4307. Next base: position 81,104 of record NZ_VFTB01000015.1, on the reverse strand, counting down.
CAAGCGCCCCGGCAACGCCAAGCAGCGGATCGTAGATTTCGCCGGACGCGGCGAATGCATGCACGCCCAATGTCAGCGCCGCAAACAGCATCGAGGCGGCGAGCCAGACACCGAGATAGCCGGCAACCAGTAGCAGCGGATGGACGACCGGCTCGCCTTTGATCCGGGCCGTATCGGCGATCTCACAATAGGTGCGGATCATCGGTGCCGCCGACGGCAGCATCGCGGCGACCGCCATCAGGAACCACATCAGGATCAGCGCCAGGGCATGCGGGACGATGCTTGCATCCAGCGGCGCCGGCGACAGGCAGAGCGCGAAGAACCGCTCCAGGAAATCGGGCAGCGGCAGCTGCGGCAGACCGCGCAGGAGCATGTCGCCGGGCGCGCTGCCCCTGGCCTCGGCGCCGCGAATCGCCATCGTGGCCAGCGACGACCAGGCGAGCAGAATGCTGGCGCCGACGACGATATTGACCGTCAAACGCGGGTTGCGCGCAATATCAGCCGTGGCGCGGCCGGCGCGGTCGAGATGGCTGAAATCGTCCTGGGGGCCGGTCATGACACCCGAATGAGCCGAATCGCCGCGTTGATCAAGCCGCATGAACTGACCTATATGCTTCTCGACTGGCAGGTCTGGTGGCCCGCCTCGCATCGCAAGCCGGAAACCGATCTTGGAGCATCACGAAACAGCGCCGATACTGATTGCCGGCACTGGTCCGGCAGGACTGATCGCGGCGCTTGCTTTTGCCGATGCCTGCTTCCCGGTGACGCTGGTGGGGCCCGAGGCGTCGGCCCCCGATGGCCGCACCACGGCGCTGATGAACCCTGCCCTGAAAGTGCTTGAGCGGCTCGAGGTCCTCGAAGTCATCAGGCCCAAGGCCGCTCCCTTGAAAGTCATGCGCATCGTCGACGCGACCAGCCGGCTGATCCGCAGCCCCGTCGTCACCTTCCGCGCCAGCGAGATCGATGAGGACCAGTTCGGGCTGAACCTGCCCAACAGCGTGCTTAGCCCGGCGCTTGCCGACAAGGTCGCCGCCCATTCCGGGATCGAATGGCGCAGGTCGATGGTGAAGACCTGGCATCTCGATGCCGATCGGGCCCATGCCGTCCTCGCCGACGGCAGCGAGGTTGGCGCGTCACTGGCGGTCGCCGCCGATGGTCGCCAGTCGCCTGCGCGCGAGGCGGCAGGCATTTCGACCGGCTCGCACGCCTATCCGCAGGCCGCGCTCGTGCTTAATTTTGGCCATAGCCGTGAGCACGCCTCCACCTCGACCGAGTTCCACACCGAAACCGGTCCGTTCACTCAGGTTCCGTTGCCCGGCAATCGCTCAAGCCTCGTCTGGGTGGTGAAGCCCGAGACCGCCAAGGAGCTTGCCGCCCTGGATGACGCAACGCTCTCGTTGCGGGTCGAGCAGCAGATGCAGTCGATGCTGGGTCGGGTGACGGTAGAGCCGGGCCGCCAGATCTATCCGCTTTCGACCGTGACGCCCCTGCGTTTCGCACGGGACAGGGTGGCGCTTGTCGGCGAAGCCGCGCATGTGTTCCCGCCGATCGGTGCGCAAGGCCTCAACCTTGGCATCAGGGATATTGACGATCTGGTTGGAATTGCAAAAGAAAATAGCGGAGATCCAGGCGCGGCCAAGGTCCTTGCCGCCTACGATTTCAAGCGTCGTCCCGACATTCTGGCGCGCAGCAGCGCGGTCAACCTGCTCAACATGTCGCTGCTCTCCGACATGCTGCCGGCGCAGATGGCACGCGGCGCCGGTCTCGGCGTGCTCGGCGGCTTTGCACCGCTGCGCGCCTTCTTCATGCGCGAAGGGCTTCGCCCCGGCAGTGGTTTTGCAGCACTCGCGGGCGGCCTGCGGAAACCCATGCGGCAGCAGTAGCGATTTTGCGGATTTTATCGCGACATCGCGACATCAATCAAAACCTTTGCGTCGCATTCTGCGTAGCTTGAAGGCGCTCGAACGCTTCGGGATTGAATTGACTCGGAGTCTGCGCCAAATAAAGTCAAGGAATTCAGTGGTGAGTACGATGAAAACGGCCAAATTCGCGATCGGACAGGTGGTTCGCCACCGGCTGTTTCCGTTTCGAGGCATCATTTTCGACGTCGACCCTCAATTCGCCAACACTGACGAATGGTACGAAGCCATCCCCGCCGATGTGCGGCCGCGCAAGGATCAGCCATTCTACCATCTGCTCGCCGAGAATTCGGAAACCGAATACATCGCCTATGTGTCGGAGCAGAATCTCCTCGAGGATCGGTCAGGCGAGCCGGTCCGCCATCCGCAGATCAAGGAGATGTTCGACAAGAGGCCGGACGGGCGTTACGAGCCGAAACGCCAGTCCAGGCACTGACCTTCCGGCATTCCGGCCGCCGTCAGGAAAGGCCAGACACGAAAAAAGCGGGCATGACCCCGCTTTTTCATTGGCTTGGGAGCGACCGAAGCCGGTGATCAGTTGGCGGTCTTGGCCTTGTCCTGCTCGTCCTTGAGCTTCTTGGCGAAGTCCTGGTTGTTCTTGGCAACGAAGTCCTGGAGCTTCTTCTGCCGGTCCTCGATGTCCGACTGCTGCAGCGGAGGGCCGTCATAGGCGCCGCTGAAGCCCTGGAGCGCGATCTTGATCGGGTTGGCCTGATTCTGGAAATTGATCGAGGTCAGCGTGATCCCCTGACCCTTCTTGAACGAGGCGACGAGCTGGTCGGTCAGCGGCACTTCGGCCACGCAACGATCCGGAAAGCAGATGACATAGTCGAGCTTTACGGCCTTGCCGGTGTCGATCTGCAGGCCGATGCCGGGAGGCACCAGGCGGCCGGTTGGGACCGTCACCTGAAACACCTTGCGGTTCACCTTGCCCTTGAGTTCGATCAGGCTGACACCGGTGACGAGCTGGCCGTTGCCGGCAGTGACGATGTTCTGGACGTTGCAGATATCGACGTCTTCCTGCTTGGTGCAGGCCTTGAACCAGCCCTGAGGAATCTGTTGCTGCTGCTGTGCGGAAGCAGAGGGAAGTCCTGCGCCCAGAAAGCCGACCACGCCCGCGGCCATGACCGAAAGGCGGTACGCATTGCTGTTCAGGCTCGTCATGTCGTGCACTTCCTCTCAAATAATCCCGGAACCGGCTTCTCTACGCCGTGTGGTCCAGCTACCTGTTGCCGAAATGAGGCAACAGAATGACTTCGGACGGCGTGTTACACTGCAAGCGGTGCCGAATCCAGCCCCGCTCACTTCTAATTCTTGATGACACGATTGGCCGGCACGCGGCTGCCTCATGCTAGGCTGCGCACCGAATCATCAAGCCGACCTGTTAAGGAGACGGTCATGGGCCGCGTTCTTGTTTGGCTGGTCACCGCGATATCGCTTTTCACCCTTTCGCTGCGACCGGCCATGTCGGAACCGAAGCATGCCATCGCCATGCAGGGCGAGCCGGCACTGCCGCCCGACTACACCCATTTCGACTACGTCGATCCCGATGCGCCGAAGGGTGGCAACATCACCTATTGTGTTGTCGGCAGCTTCGACAACCTCAACCCTTTCATCCTGAAAAGCCTGCGCACGACGGCGCGCGGCATGATGGATCTGACCTACGGCAACCTCGTTTTCGAACCGCTGATGCAGCGCAACTACGACGAGCCCTTCAGTCTCTATGGCCTGCTCGCCGACAGCGCGGACATGGATTCCGAGCGCAAGTCGATCGAATTCCATCTCAATCCCAATGCAAAGTGGTCGGACGGCGAGCCGGTGACGCCGGAGGATGTGCTGTTCACCTACGATGTGTTCACCGACAAGGGCCGCCCGCCCTACAACGCACGCATGAGCCTGATCGCCAAGCTTGAAAAGACCGGTGATCACAGCGTGCGCTTCACCTTCAATGACAAGGCCAATCGCGAAACGCCCATGATCATCGCGCTGACGCCGATCCTGCCGAGACATGCCTTCGACAAGGAGACTTTCGACAAGACAACGCTCAAGCCGTTGATTGGCAGTGGACCTTATACCATTTCCCAGGTGGCTCCGGGCCAGCGCATCGTGTTCAAGCGCAACCCCGACTATTGGGGCAAGGATGTCCCGGCCAAGCGCGGCTTCGACAATTACGAACAGATCACCATCGAATATTTCCTCAACGCCAACGCCAAGCTCGAGGCTTTCAAGAAAGGCCTTTGCGCCATCGACGACGACGGCGATCCGGTCAAACGGGAGCGCGATCTGGATTTCCCGGCCTTCCATAGAGGTGAGGTGGTTTCCGAAACCTTCGATACCGGCATTCCGCCCGTGGTGACCGGTTTCCTGTTCAACACCAGGCTGCCGAAGTTCTCCAATCCGGTGGTTCGGCGCGCGCTCGGCATGCTTTACGATTTCGAATGGGCGAACAAGAACCTGTTCGGCGGCAAATACACCCGCACGATGAGTTATTGGCAGAATTCCGAGCTTTCCGCGCTCGGCCATCCGGCCGACGACAGGGAAAAGGCGTTGCTCGCCCCCTACCCCGGCCGTGTGCCGCCTGACGTCATGGACGGCACCTGGAAACCGCCCGTGACCGACGGTTCGGGCCAGGACCGCAAGGTTTTGAAGACAGCCTTCGATCTCCTGAAAAGCATCGGCTACCACGTGCAGGACGGCACGATGCTCGATCCCGACGGCAAACCTTTCGGGTTCGAGATCCTGACCGCTTCGCAAGACGAGGAGCGCCTGGCCGGCATCTATCAGCGCACGCTGGAGAAGATCGGCATCAATGTCAGCATCCGTAGCCTCGACGGCGACCAGATCCAGTCACGCAAGCAGCGCTTCGATTTCGAGGCTCTGATCGGATCCAGCGGCTTCAGCAATTCACTGTCGCCAGGCTTCGAACAACTCGGGCGCTGGGGCTCCGAGGCGGCCAGGGCCGAAGGTTCGTTCAATCTCGCCGGCGTTGCCGATCCGGCAGTCGATGCGGCGATCGAAGCGATGCTGCGCGCGCGCTCAAAGGAGGATTATGTCGCCGCCGTTCGCGTTCTCGACCGGCTGCTGATTTCGGGCAATTACATGGTGCCGATGCAGTACAACACGCAGCAGTGGCTTGCTTACTGGAATTATCTGGAACATCCGAAGAAGACGCCCATATTCGGTTATCAGCTGCCGACATGGTGGCGCAAACCGAACTGAAAATCCGGAGATCGAGATGAGCGAAGCGAACGCCATAACCGTCGATGTGGTGTCGGATGTCGTCTGCCCCTGGTGCTTCATCGGTCAGAAGCGGCTGGACAAGGCCGTTGCCGCGGCCGGCGACGTCGATGTGCGTATACGCTGGCGGCCGTTCCAGCTCGATCCGACCATTCCGCCGCAAGGCAAGGACCGCCGGGAGTATATGCGGGCCAAGTTCGGCAGCGATGAGCGCATTCGCGAGATTCATGCCCGCATCGAGCCGCTCGGCGAGGCAGAGGGCATCTCCTTTGCCTTCGATGCCATCAAGGTGGCGTCGAACACGCTGGATGCGCACCGCCTGATCCGTTGGGCGGGTGCTGCCGGTGAAGCCGTGCAGAACAGGCTGGTCCGCCGCCTCTTCCAGTTGAATTTCGAGGAAGGCGTCAACATCGGTGACCATGCCGTGTTGGTCGAAGCCGCTCGCGAGGCCGGCATGGACGCATCCGTGGTCGCCACGCTGTTGCCGACCGACGCCGATGTCGAGGCGGTGCGCACCGAGATCGCCACGGCGTCGCGCATGGGCATATCGGGCGTGCCGTGCTTCCTGCTTGAAGGCAAATATGCCGTGATGGGCGCTCAGGACGTCGACACGCTGGCTGACGCCATCCGCCAGGTGGCGGCGGCGAAGGCGCGCGGCGAATTGGACAAGGTCGGCTGAAGCCGGTCATTCCTTCGCCTGCGACGAGACCGTTTCAGGTCACTTCTCGGCTCCCGGAAAGGCCGATCGCGCCAGGAATCAGACGTCAAAGGACGGCCGGTTTTCGGGAATTTGGTTAGCCCCAACGAAAAATCGGCTCGCCGGACAAGCCAAAATGAGTCACGAAATCGTGTGGATGCCTTCCCTAAGGGAAGGTCGTGGCTCACCGCGTCGTAACCAAGTAACCATCTGACATTGTTATGTTAAATCGCCTTCCTGCCGGCTTACGCGAAGCAGTTGGAAAGCCTGCTCTGTTGCCTTCCCGACACGGCCGGATCTTCAAATCTCGCTGACCCCCTATAAAAATTAATGGAAAATGATCAATTGGTGTTACCATCCGTAACAAAACAAAAAAGGTTTGGGCGGGATCGTGATTCGGATCGGCAGACGATCGCAGGAGTCAGTACCGGATAGACTACACCGCGGCGCCGCAGGGCGGTCGCATTTGACGCCGGTATCCTCGATGCGCAGTTTCTGGGGGCTGATGAAGGCCTACTGGTTCTCCGAGCGCTGGAAGGAAGCCTGGACGCTCACCATCGTCATCGCTCTGCTGACAGCGCTTTCCAGCAAGGCCGGCGTCTGGTTTGCCCTGGCATTGGGCGAGTTGGGCAATTCGATTGCCTTCTTCCACGATGCAGCCAACACCAGCCCGCTGCAGGCAATCCTGACCAATGCCGGCATATTGGTTCTGCTGGTCGTGCTCAAGGATGCCGGCTTCACCGGCGTGCGTGGTCTTGTCTCGGCAACCCTGCACCGAAAGTGGCGTGGCTGGCTGAATAGCCAGTTCAACAAGGCTCTGCTCGACGGCAATCACACCCACTTCCATGCTCAGCATGGTTCGGCGGCTGGCGGTATCGTCGCGCCCGACAACATCGACCAGCGCATCCAGGAATCGATCAAGGACATGACGGGCGGGGCGATCGGTCTCGCCATGGGCGTTCTGGGTGTCGCGACCTCGCTCTATTTTATCGGCGAAAATCTGATCGGATCCTCGGTTGAGGTCAAAGGACTGGAGTTCCTCGGCAGTTATGGCAGCGCCGTGCTGGCCTTCCTCGCCGTCGCCATTTACGTGCCGCTGAACACCTGGATCGCGGTCAAGCTCGGCCGCTTGCTCGAGCGGCTCAATATCCGCATGCAGCAGGCCGAGGGCAGCTACCGCAGCGAACTGACGACGTTCCTGCGCCGCAGCTTCCATGTCGCCGCCTCGCATGGCGAAGACGTGCAAAAGTCGATGCACGACAAGCTCTACGTCGATATCGACAAGACCTGGGGCAAGCTCAATGTCGTCAACAATGGCTACACGTCGTTCGAGCTGATCTACAACTTCCTCGGCGCCCGGATCGTCGCCTATGGCCCCGGTCTGGTGTCGTTCATACACAATCGCCTGGACTACAAGGGCTACATAACCGGCTCCGAAATGGTCGCTCAGCTGATCAGCCAGTGCTCGTGGTTCATTCATGTCATGCCCGCCATCGCCACGCTGCGCGCCAACAGCCAGCGTGTCACGGAACTGGCGAACGCGATCGAGAACGTTCAGCATCCGCAGGCGTTCTACAGCCAGACCGGTCAGTCCGACTTCCATTATGCCAGCCAGAACCCGGTTTTCGGCCTGACCATCCAGAAGCTCGAACTGGCGCATCAGGGAGAGGACGCGACACCGTTCCTCAGCGCCGCCAATTTGCGCTTCCGGCGCAGCGAGTGGACGTTCCTCAAAGGCGAATCCGGTTGCGGCAAGACTTCACTGATCAAGGCGATCAACGGTCTTTGGCCTTATGGCCGCGGTACCATTGTCTTCCCCGACGGGGTGAAGAGCTTTTATGCCGCCCAGGAGGTCAAGCTCCAGCAGGTGTCGCTGAAGCAGCTGGTCTGCCTGCCGGGCTCCGAGCACGACCACGGCGATGCGCAGGTCGCGTCCGCGCTGCACAAGGCCGGCCTTGGCGACTTCATCGAGCATATGGCCAATGAAAGCCGTGAAGGCAAAAGCTGGGATCAGGTCCTGTCGGGCGGCCAGAAGCAGAAGCTGGTGGTGGCCCGCATCATCCTGCAGCAGCCGGGGCTGCTGTTCCTTGACGAGGCGACCGGCGCCCTTGACCCGGAAGGCAAGATTGCCTTCCACCAGGCGATCAAGGACAACTGCCCCGATGTCACTGTGATCAGCGTCATGCACGAAGCGGTGGCGCCACGATCGGCTGCCGGCACCGAGTTCTACCATTCGATCGTGTTGATCGCCGACGGCGTCGCCACCAAGAAGCCGCTGGTTCCGACCCTGCCGGTCGAACTCACGACGATTCTGACCCAGCCACGTCCGGTCGAGGACAAATGGCTGCGTTTCTCACGTCGGCTGAAGCAGAAATAACGTTGATTTCACCGCGACTTGCCGGGCAGCGCGGCAGTCGGCGATCACAGTATCGCGATCGGAGCCATCAGGCGCCGTTTTCCTCACTCACCGCGATTGACTCGGCAAGGCGCGCTCCTATGTTGCGCCCGCTTGCTGACAGTCAAACGCGAACCCGCAAGCGGAAAGGTCACCGCGCCATGCCTGGCGACAGTATTAGTCGAACGCAACCGCCGTCCGCCTAGACGTGACCTGACATGGTTCATGTCTTGCCGGACGGCAAGGAGTGAACCATGAACGATTTTTCCCCCGTAGCGGACGACGAGGCCATCGCCATCGCCCGCATCCTTGCAAACGACCATGTCGCCGACGTGGTCGAGGGGCTCAACCATGAATCGCGCGAAACCGCGACGGATCTGCTTTGCGCCGTACCGTTCGAGCGGCTGGTCGAGATCTTCGACCAGCCTGAACTCGACGGCGCGCCCGAACTCGCGGAGGCCCTGCCCCGCGCCAAGGCAAGCAAGCTGCTCACCGCCATGTCGGTCGACCGTGCGGCCGACATACTGCGCGAGCTCGATGAGCCGGCACGCTCCGAACTGCTCGGCGCACTGGCGCCGCCGCTGCGCGCCACCCTGCTGTCCATTCTGGGCTATCCCGAAGGCAGCGCCGCATCGATCATGACGACGGAATTCGTCAGCGTTCCCTCCGACTGGACCGTCGGACGCACGCTGGACTACATCCAAAAGGTCGAGCGGACGCGCGAAACCGTCTACGCGATCTACATCGTCGATCCGCAAACGCACCTCCTGGTGCGGTCGACCGGCCTGCGCCGGCTCATCACCGGTGAGCCGGACGACCCGATCCTGTCTGTGGCGCCGGACCGTGTGCCCGTGACGGTCACCCCGCTGACCGATCGTGAAACCCTGGCGCAGACGATCTCCAAATACGATCTGCTCGCCGTACCCGTCGTCGACCACGGCAAGATCCTCGGCATCGTGACAATCGACGACATCATCGACACGATGATCGAGGAAACGACGGAGGACGTGCATCGCTTCGGCGGCATGGAAGCGCTCGACGAGCCCTATATGAAGATGAGCTTCCTCGCCATGATCCAGAAGCGCGCCGGCTGGCTGTGCGCGCTGTTCCTCAGCGAAATGCTGACCGCGAACGCCATGCAGAGCTACGATAGCGAACTGGAAAAAGCGATCGTGCTCACCCTCTTTATCCCGCTGATCATGAGCTCCGGCGGCAATTCCGGCTCGCAGGCGACCTCGCTGGTCATCCGGGCGCTGGCGCTGCGCGAGATTGGGCTCGGCGACTGGTGGCGGGTTGCCTTGCGCGAACTGCCGACCGGCCTGGTGCTGGGATCGATCCTTGGCGTGGTCGGCGTCTGCCGCATCACGCTGTGGCAGTATTTCGGTTTCTACGATTACGGTCCGCACTGGCCGCTGATTGCCGCGACGGTCGGGGCCGCATTGGTCGGCATCGTCACCTTTGGTTCACTCTCGGGATCGATGCTGCCCTTCGCGCTGAAACGGGTCGGTTTCGACCCCGCCAGCGCATCGGCGCCGTTTGTCGCCACACTGGTCGATGTCACCGGGCTGGTGATCTATTTCTCGGTGGCGCTGGTCATCCTGCGCGGCACGCTGCTGTAGCCGCATTGCTGTCTCCGCCGCTGGCCATGGCCGGCGGCGGCTTCCGCCCTAGGCTGCCTGCCTTAGGTGGTTCAGTCGACCTTCATCGAGCAAAACGCGCCCGTCACTGGACGCGCTGGCCGTCCTTCACGCGGTAGGTCGGCTTGTACATGGTGACGAGTTCTTCCGCCGCGGTCGGGTGCACGGCCATTGTGCGGTCGAAATCATCCTTGGTCAGGCCGGCCTTCAGCGGAATGCCTAGCAGCTGCGCCATTTCGCCGGCATCCGGCCCCAATATGTGGGCGCCTAGCACTTTGCGGGAAGCGCCGTCGACCACCAGCTTCATCAGCATCTTCTCGTCGCGGCCCGAAAGCGTGTGCCGCATCGGCCGGAAGCAGGCGCGGTAGATTTCGACATCGGCGAAACGCTTGACGGCTTCGTCTTCCGACAGGCCGACAGTGCCGATTTCCGGCTGCGAGAAGACCGCGGTCGCGATCGTGTCGTGGTCGGGCGCGGTCGGGTTGCCCTTGAATGCCGTCTCGACAAAGCACATTGCTTCGTGGATCGCCACCGGTGTCAGCTGCACGCGGTTGGTGACGTCGCCGATCGCCCAGATATTGTCGATGTTGGTGCGGGAATACGCGTCGACCTTGATCGCGCCGACCTGGGTCATCTCGAGGCCGATGCCTTCCAGGCCCATATTCTCGGTGTTGGGGATGCGTCCGATGGCCAGCATGACCTGATCCACCGTCAGCGTCTGGCCGCTGGTGAGAAGGGCATCGAGCCGGCCGTCCGGCCGCTTGCGGATCGACTCCGATACGGCGTGGCAGAGGATCTTGATCCCCTTCTTTTCCATGGTCTCGTGCAGCGTGCGGCGCAGATCCATGTCGAAGCGGCTGAGGATCTCCTTGCCGCGATAGACCAACGTGGTGTCGACACCGAGCCCGTGAAAGATGTTGGCGAACTCGACCGCGATATAGCCGCCGCCCTCGATCATGATCGCCTTCGGCAGTTCCTTGAGGTCGAAAGCCTCGTTGGAAAAGATGCAATGCTCATGACCGGGAAGCGCTGGGTGGGCCGCCGGACGGCCACCGGTGGCGATCAGGATCTGGTCGGCGGTGATGGTGCGGTCGTCGTCCAGGAGATGCACCACATGCGGGTCGACGATCATCGCCCGCGAATGGAAGGTCTCGCCGCCGGCGCCCTCGACATTCTTCTTGTAGATCGCCTCCAGCCGGCTGATCTCGCGGTCCTTGTTGGCCACCAGCGTCTGCCAATTGAAACTGGCTTCCGGCACCGTCCAGCCATAGCCGGCGGCATCGGCAAAATGCTCCGGAAATTGCGAGGCGTAGACATAGAGTTTTTTCGGCACGCAGCCGCGGATGACGCAGGTACCGCCAAAACGGTATTCCTCGGCGATGCCGACGCGCTTGCCGAGTGCGGCGGCAACGCGCGCCGCCCTCACCCCGCCGGAGCCGCCGCCGATGACGAAAAGATCATAGTCATAACCGGCCATGAGGCGGCTCCTTGAATGTCGGAAAATGCGAGTGACAGGTAGGCCGCCAAAGGCCAAAAGAAAAGCCCGGACAGGCCGGGCTTCGCAGATGGCCGCAAGGCCGCATTTGAAAACGCAGGATCAGTTCTGCGTGCCGTCGGCGGGAGCCGAACCGTCGGCCGGTGCGGCGCCATCCGCCGGAGCCGCATTGTCGGCCGGAGCAGCACCATCAGCGGGCGCAGCAGGCGCAGCCGGAGCCTTTGCCTTGGCGGCCGCGGCCAGCGTTTGGCCGACCTGCTGGGCGAGATCGCGGGCAAGGCCGTTCTGCCAGATGTCGGCTGCCTTGACCAAGTCACGCGTCACGGTCGGGCCGCTGTCGAGCAGCTTCTTGCCGGACTCGGAGCTGTAGAAGGCTGCGATGTCGTTGAGTTCCTTCTCGGAAAACACCTTCGCATAGGCAAGGGCCGCTTCCTTCTCGAGATCGGCGCGGCGCGACGCCATCGCCAACGCCTTTTCGCTGATCGTCTTGCCGATCAGCTCCTGCATGTCCGGGTTCTTCTGGATGAGCTGCGATTCGAGCGCGGCCGCCGCCTGCGGCAGGATGTTGTCGAACGGGTCGGTCGCATGGATCGCCGCGACCGCAGCGCGGGCCGCCTTCAGGTGCGATTCGGTGACGTCCTGCGAAAACGCCGGCGACGACAAGGCCAAAACGGCCGAAGCCGCCAGAACGACGCAAAGGCCGCGAACCCGGTTATGCAACATCATGGTTGGTAGAACTCCCTAGTTTTCGGGCGGCATGGACGGTTTGGATACCGTCGCCGCCGGCGATGATGGCCGCTGACGCCAGCCCGATGAAAAGACCATGCTCGACCACGCCCGGAATGGCGTGGAGAGCATTCGAAAGCGCTCTTGTATCCGGAATGCGGCCAAAAGATGCATCGAGGATAAAATGGCCGCCGTCTGTAACAAAAGCCTGGCCTCCCGTCATCCTCAATGTAATCGGACCGGAAAGGCCGAGCTCTGCAGCCGCCTTGGCTATGGCGATCTCGGTGGCGCGCAGGCCGAACTGGTTGACTTCGATCGGCAGCGCAAAACGGCCGAGCGTCTCGACCATCTTCGACCGGTCGGCGATGACGATCATGCGCTGCGAGGCCGCCGCAACGATCTTCTCGCGCAGCAGTGCGCCACCGCCGCCCTTGATCAAGGTCAGCTCCGGGTCGACCTCGTCGGCGCCGTCGACGGTGAGATCGAGCTCGGGCGTCTCCTCCAGTGTCGACAGCGGCACGCCAAGCTCGCGGCACAGTGCGGCGGTGCGCTCCGAAGTCGGCACACCGATGACGGTCATGCCGGTGGCGACCTTGTCGGCGAGCAGCCGCACGAACTCTTCCGCAGTGGTGCCGGTGCCGATGCCGAGCCGCATGCCGTCGCTGACATGGGCAAGGGCGGCCCGCGCGGCCTCGACCTTCAACTGTCTTGCATCCATGCTGCTGCTTGCTGCCCCGGGGAACCTTGTGTTCGGGCTCCTAGCATTTTTGCCGGCCGGGTCAAAGCTTTTGACCGGGTCAAAACCTTTGACCGTGGTCAAAGCCGTTGGGGCACCTATCCACCGCTTTGCTTGCCTTGACGCGCCGCAGCCGCTATCGCCTCCACAGGTACAAACCTGCGCAGGATGGATCATGAGTCGCCCGATCATCGTGTTCGACTTGGACGGAACGCTGGTTGACACAGCGCCGGACCTGCTCGACAGCCTCAACCACAGCCTGGCTGCCAGCGAACTCACGGCCGTCGACGAGGCCGGCTTCAGGCGCTTTGTCGGCCATGGCGGCCGCGTGATGATAGAGCGGGCGCACGCCGCCCAGCAGCGCTCGCTTGACGTCGCCGAGCATGACCGGCTGCTAAAACTGTTCCTCGATCACTACACCGACAACATCCCCGGCAAATCGCGCCCCTACCCCGGTGTCGTCGACGCGATCGGGCGTTTCGAGAAGGCTGGCTATCTCCTTGCCATCTGCACCAACAAATACGAGGCCAATTCCCTGGCGCTGATCGAGGCGCTCGGCCTGACCAGGCATTTCGCGGCCATCGCCGGCCAGGACACGTTTGCGTTCCGCAAGCCCGATCCACGCCACCTGACCGAAACCATCAAGCTGGCCGGCGGCGACCCGCACCGCGCTCTGATGGTCGGCGATTCGCAGACCGACATAGACACCGCCAAGGCCGCCGGCATTCCGGTGGTGGCCGTCGATTTCGGCTACACCGACCGGCATGTCCGCGAATTCGAACCTTCGGCGGTGATCTCGCATTTCGACGCTCTGACCGTGGAACTGGCGGCGCGGCTGATCCGCGCCGCGGGCCACTGAGCGTCAGCAACCGGCATCCCATCGGGACGGCCCGAGGAGCGAAGAATCCGATCGCTGTGAGAACGCCAGACAGCGCCTTGACTTAACCGGCCGGCCTCCCTTATATCGCGGCTCGCTTGGCCTTCGGGCAACGAGCGGGCGATTAGCTCAGCGGGAGAGCACACCCTTCACACGGGTGGGGTCGCAGGTTCAATCCCTGCATCGCCCACCATTTTCCCAAATGGTTTTCCAGCCTTAGCCCGTTGACGCTCTGTTGGCAGCGGCGCGGCGAATTGCAGCTTGTGCGGACATGGCCGGGCACGCATGGCGTCCCATCCGGAACCAACCACCGCACCAGCTCGTTTCCTTGCGTCGAAACTTGAGGGAAAACCATGTCCAGATTTCTCGTGGCAACCAGCGTTGCCGTTCTTCTCGCCGCCGGACCGGCCCTGGCGGCGGATGACAAGCCGTTGCCGCCGCCCAATGCCAAGAAGCTGTCGGAGATCCTCGCCAAGGTCGAGCACCGCGACGGTTTTCGCTATGTGAAAGAGGTCGACTGGGACGATGGCGCCTACACCGTCACCTATTACACGTCGGACAAGGCGAAGGTCGAAATCACCTATGATCCGGTGACCGCCGAGCCCAGGTAGGAGCCGCCGGCAGATATCCGATAGACGGATCCGCTTTTGCACACGCTCGATGGACCAATCGGCGTGCCGCAAATTGTCCATCCTTGGCGTGTGATATGTACGCCGAGGCGCGGCTGTGCCTTGCGCTATCCTGATGCTTGGGGGCACCGATGCGATCTTCCATCCAAACCAAAGTCTTGCTTGTGCTTGCTGTCATACTGGCTGGCGGCATGCTTGCGGCGCCTTCGGCGCGCGCGGACGGGCCATCCTTCGATTGCGCCAAGGCCAGCCTGCCGGCGGAGAAGGCGATCTGCGCCGATCCGCAGCTGTCGGCGATCGATCTGCTGGTCGCCAAGGCCTACAAGGGGTTCGAGCCGGCCTTCGGCGGCGACAAGCGCAAGATCGCCCGCGGGTTGATTGCCGACCGCAATGCCTGCAGTAGCGATACAGCCTGCATCGTCAGCGCGCTGAACAACGCCTTGCAGACCTATGGCAATGCGCCCTCATGGGTAGAGGACTACAACATCGCCCTGATCGGCAAGAAGGCCCTGGATACCGCCGCGCGCAATCCCGGCAACAACGATCAGTCCCTGCCCTCGGCCGTCGGGCAATGCGCATCCACCCACATCAAGACGCTGACCACGCGGCTTGGCGACGATCCGCTGGAGACGGCCCCTGCCGACGCCGGCAGCGCCGCGACATTCACCAATGGCGGCGGGGCGGTTTCCTATGATCGCGAACCGGGCCTTGCCGCCTCGAAGGTCGGCGAAGCCGTCGTGATGTGCCTGATCGCGATTCCCAGGGATTGTCCCAGGGATGACGACCGCGGCCGGGTCTATTATTCGATCGATCTGGTTGCAAAAGGTTCCTGGGCCTTGCCGGACTCCGAGCATCTGTGCGGCGGCGCCTGATCGGCGTGCTTCCCAATCCACGAAGCCTGCCAAAGCGTTCGCTCTGTGCCTGCCCTTGCGCCGGATCGTCTTTGATGGCTGATTGGAACGGTTGACTGCGCCGCATGGGGGATGGGCATGGCGACGGCGAAGCATGTGATGAAACGCATCCTGATGATGCTGGCCGGCTATCTGGTCGCCGTGCTGGTCGGCCTGGTCGCCGTGGCGGCGATCTACGCCGCGCTCAGTTCGCTGCCCAACGCGCCGGCCTATTTCGACATCATGGGCGTCAGCCCGATCGCCGTCCTGGTGGTGCCGCCGCTCGGCATGTTCGTCTACTTCCTGACGATTGTCGTGACCGGGCTGCAGACACTGATCTTCGCGCTGATCGCCGAGTTCTTCTCGCTGCGCAATGCCCTGATGCACATGGTCTTCGGCGCCGCTGCCGCCGCCGGCGGCTTCTTCCTGATCTGGCCGAGCTCGGCGGAAGACATAGACCCGGAGCGCTGGGCCGATATCGGCATCATCGCCGCCGCCGGCCTCGTCGCCGGATTGATCTACTGGCTGATCGCCGGGCGGGAGGCGGGGTTCCGCCGCCCGTTGTCGCAATTCTAAACGATCAGCTCGACGGCGAGCGCACGGCCTCGGTGGCGTCCAATGCCTGCTTCAACCGCGAATCGCGGTCGTAGACGTCGCTGAAATACTCGACCTTGCCGGACATGTCGGGCCATGCGGTGAAATAGGCGACATAGACCGGAATCTTGCGCGTCACATCCTCGGTCGAATGCCCGTGCTTCAGCTTTTCGGCGACATAGTCGACCGTGGTGCCGAGCACCGCCGCCGCCATGCCGCGCGGATCCTGCAGGCGCACGCAGCCATGGCTGAGCGCGCGCATGTCCTGCTTGAAGAACGATTTCTGCGGCGTATCGTGCATGTAGATCGCATGCTTGTTGGGGAACAGGATCTTCAGTTCGCCCAGCGCATTGGCCTCGCTCGGCTGCTGGCGCACGCTGTAGGGAATGTTGGCGCCATAGCCGCCCCAATTGACCGCCGACGACGGAATGCGCTTGCCGCGCGAATCCGTCACCTCGTAGCCGGCCCGATCGAGATAGCCGGGATCGCTGCGCAATCTGGGCAGCATCTCATTGACGATGATCGACTGCGGCACGCCCCAATAGGGATGGAAGTCTACCTGCTTGATCTGGTCGTAGAAGAAAGCCGTCTGGTTGGTCACCCGGCCGACGACGACGCGCGTCTTCAGCTTCTCCTCGCCGTTGTCGATGTAGCTCGCAGTGAACGCCGGCTGGTTGATGAAGACACGTGGGCTGCCGAGATCGGAAGGCAGCCAGCGCAGCTCCTCCAGCGCCACCTGCACCTTGAGCAGTTTGTCAGCCTTCGACGTGCCGGCCAGCAAGGCGACAGTGCGCGGACCGATGACGCCGTCGCCCTTCATGCCTTCCTTCACCTGCACCGCCTTGATCAGCGGCACCAGCTCGGGGACATAAACCTCGCTGGTCGCCAGCCGCGACAAGAGCTCGCCATAGGTGCCGCCCATGCCGTCATCGAGATTGCGCGCGATCAGCGACAGCAGCTTCGGCAGTTCGGGGCTGGTCTCGCCCGGCTTCAGCAGCAGCTTGGGATCGACGACGATCTCATTTTCGGCACTGGCCTGCAGGGCCTCCAGCTCGACGCGCAGCGCCTGATATTCCGCATTCTGCGGATGCCGCGATTCGAGGTAGGTGCGCACTTCCTGTGTATGCGCCAGCGTCTTCAGCACGCCGACCATGTCGAGCGGCTTGGCCGGGAAATCATAGTAACCGGTCATCCGGTTGGGCTCGACACGGCCGTTCTGGGCGTCATGGGCATAGCGCAGGACGCGTGCCGACAGTGCCATCTCGAAGCGCACGAGTTCCCTGAGCTTGGCCGCGTCATCCGTCGAGGCCGAAGTCGTGGCCGGCACATCGACGGTATAGTCGGTGGGCGTCAGGCCGTAGCTCGCGGCCTCGCCCAGCACCCGCACCGCATCCTGGGCGCGGTTGTTGGGGCTGGTTCCGTTCACCCAGATGAAGTCCGGATTGGCCGAGTAATAGGCGATCAACGCCTTGGCGATGTCGGGCTCGGCGTAGAGTTCGTAGTCGCTGAGACCGGCAATGGCATCGTGGAAAGCAGCCCCCGTTGCTGACGGAACGAACGCCGCGTCCTGCGCCGTCGCCGGCTGCGGCGCGGCGGACAGCGTCGAGAAGTCGACGCGAATAAGCTTGTCAGCCTTGTAGGTGTAATAGGACGGCCCGCTGATCTTCGCGCCGCCGCCGCCGCCGCCAGCCGGGGCTTTGGGTTTGTGCGTTGGCGGAGGCGGAAATTCGCCCTGCGGCTCATGCCTGATGCCGCCGCCGAACAGCATGTCGAAGAGCCCCTGGGCGCCTGCCTGAGGCGCGCCCAGGGCGAGCGTTGCCGCGATCGCCACAAGCGGCATCGCGGTTGCTTTTTTACCGAGGAATTTCATGGATCACCCGCTCCGGTCGCAACCGGTTCCCGTTCCGCACGCTAGACCGTCTCGCTCACCGCATGGCGGATGTAAGGCGCGACTATACCGATTCATACCGATTTGGTTAAGCTTTCATAAATTTTGGAAAGCCTGTTGCAGAACGGTTTCACAAGATCGTGTCGGCTGGAGCGCGGGCGTTTCGCTCCAGCCTGGAGAAATCCCCAAAATTCAGGCGTTGGCGCCGCCATCGATGATCAATGCGGCACCGGTAACGAAACGCCCCTCCGGACCGGCGAGCCAGGCAACCATGCCGGCGATGTCATCGGCCTTGCCGAATCGCGGTGCAGCACGGCATGTCGATCCAGGCGCGCGACGGCGCGTCGCGCCCAGCGCTGATGGCCACCGTCACTGGCGCGATGGCTGCCTGGCAAACTCTGGCAGGCCCCGACCGAGCGTGACAAACGCTGGCCATTATGGTGGAAATCCAGCCAAACGCGCGGTCGGGAGGAACAAGCTGTGAAAAAGGGTTATCGCGAACTGCTGGATGAAGCCAACGCCGAGATCGAAGTGGTTTCACCTGAAGAAGCCGCGGGACTGCTCGAGGACGAAGGCACCATCTTCGTCGACCTGCGCGACCCGCGCGAGGTCGAACGCGACGGCAGGATTCCCGGCGCCAAACATGTGACACGCGGCATGCTGGAATTCTGGATCGATCCGGAAAGTCCCTATCACAAGCCGTTCTTCGCCTCGGGCAAGAGCTTCGTGTTCTTCTGCGCCGGCGGCTGGCGTTCAGCGCTCGCCACCAAGACGGCGCAGGACATGGGGCTTGTGCCCGTCAAGCACATCCTTGGCGGCTACACCGCCTGGAAGGCGGCCGGACTGCCTGTCGAGCCCGGCGAGAAGAAGAAATAGCCCCAATGCATGTCGCTCGAGAGTGGTCCCGGTTTTGAGACAACGACATGCCTGGAACGAGGATTGCGTCTCAATGCAGCCGCGACGGCTCGCGGTGTTCCGCGACGAAGGCAACGGCGCGTTCGACAACGCCCTTGTCCGCAAGGATGCGGCGGTGGCCGAGACCGTCGGCCCAGTGCAGCCGCACATGGCCGCCAGCGCCGGCGTAGCGTTTCGCGTGCTCGGCCGGCACCTCGCGATCGTCAGGCGCGTGGATGACCAGCGTCGGCACCGGCGCCTGGGCGAGCTGGCGGTCACCGGTGAATTCATGCAGCGGCCGGCCGGACAGGTGCTGGACGCGGTCCGCCATCGCCACCTGCGAGCGCGGCCCGACGTTGAGCATGCGGCTGAAATCGGCGAAGATAGCCGGCAGGGAGCTGGGTGCGGCGATCAGCACGAGACGTCCGGCCGCCAGCGGCGGAATGTTCTTGACGGAACCGGCAATGGCATTGGCGGCAACGGCGCCGCCGAAGGAATGACCCACCGCCGCGACGAACGGGCCGAACCATTCGCCGGCGACCCGCACCGCGTCGACCGCGTTGACCATGTTCAGGTGCCGGCCCTGCGAATGGCCGTGCCCCGGCAGGTCCAGGGAAACGACCCTGTAGCCGGCGGCGCGATAGCCCTCGATCAAGGCGCGCATATATTCGGTGCGCGAACGCCAGCCATGAACGACAAGCACCGTGCCAAGTGCGGCCCCGCCCGGTTCCGGCCGGAATTCGTGCACCATGACGCAGCCGGTTGCCGTCTTCAGCCGATGATGGCGCGCCTCGGTCATGAACTCGGCGGCCCGGCCGATGGCGCGGCGCTCGCCATCGGTCAGCGCCTTTGTGCTCGGCGTGCGGCAGAACAGTTCGAAAGCCGCGCGCCCGGTGATGCGTGGCGCAATATGCTCGGCCGCACCAAATACGCTCCGGATGACCTTCAGCCCGATTGATGCCATAGTGAGAATCCATCCATACGTTCAAGCATGAACATAATAGTTCAAAGATGAACAATAAACAAGAGCTACCCTGGGACAACCCGCGTTTTCGCAACTGGGTCGCGGTGGCGCGTGCCTGCCATGTGCTGGAGCGCACGCTGGCGGTGAAACTCGCGCCGCTCGACCTGAAGCCGGCGCAGCTCGACGTGCTGATGAACCTCTACCGCCACCCCGGCATGTCGCAGCACGATCTTGCCCGCAAGCTGCTCGTCGGCCGCTCCAACATCACCATGCTTTTGCCGCAGCTGGAGACGCGCGGCCTGCTGCGCCGCGAAGGCGACGAGAAGGACAAGCGCATCCTGCGGCTCGCCTTGACCGAGGCTGGCGAGGCGCTGCTGATGCAGGCGCTGAAAGTGCATATGGCGCTGATCGAGAAAGCGATGAGCCAGTCGACGCCGGAGCAGTGCGACATGATCGGCGAACAGATGCGCAAGATCTATGAGGTGCTGAAGGAGGCCTGACGGCCTTTTCGGTCACTCACCACATGGTTTTCTTCGCCCGCTCCGGCCATTCCTTGTCGTAGGCCTCGCCGTCGATGTTCTTGCGGCTGGTGATTTCCAGGATTTTTCCCGGCGTCGGCAGCGATTTTGGATCGACATGTTTTGCCGGGTTCCAAAGCTCCGACCGCACAATGGCGCGGGCGCACTGGAAATAGACCGAATCGACGTCGATGACGGTCACCGAGCGCGCCGCCTTGCCGTCGACCATGAAGGATGCGCAAAGTTCGGCGTCCGTGGTGATGCGCGCGCGGCCGTTGATGCGCAGCGTCGTGCCAGAGCCCGGCACCAGGAACAGCAACCCGACACGCGGATCCCGGATGATGTTGCGCAGCGAATCGGCGCGATTGTTGCCGCGCCGGTCCGGCATGATCAGCGTCTTCGGATCAACGATACGCACGAAGCCGGCGAGATCGCCGCGCGGCGAACAGTCCAATCCCTCCGGGCCACTGGTGGCAAGCGCAACAAAGGGCGACGCCTCGATGAAGGCGGCATATTCGGGAATGACGTGATCGAGTTCCTTGACCAGCGAGGCTTCGCCTGGAACGCCGTAGAGCGCCTCGAGCTGTTCGACCGTGGTGATAAGCGACATCTTTTTCGTCTCCGAATCCTGGCCGGCGCTACTCCAGATGTGTGACGCCTTTACGACGTCGGCTTAGCGATCGCGGCTCAGCCCTTTTTCGGCAAGCTCCGCCAGATAGGCATTCCAGCGCTCATCCTTCTCGTGGCCAAGCGTGTGCAGATAGTTCCAGGTGAAAATGCCGGTGTCGTGGAAATCGTCGAAGGTGATGCGCACCGCATAGTTGCCGACCGGCTCGATCTTCAGGATGGCCACATTGCGCTTGCCGGGAACCGTCACACGCTGGTCGGGCGAATGGCCCTGCACCTCGGCCGATGGCGAGGCGACGCGCAAAAGCTCCGCCGGCAGTTCAAATGGCTGGTGATTGGGAAAGGTGACCGACAGCAGCTTGCGGTCCTTGGAGACCCGGAGTTCTTTTGGCGCGGTCATGCTGTTTGATCCCGTATCGATTGCCCTTCCCTACGCCGCTTCGCGACAGGGGAAAAGTCCTGGTAGAGGACCGACGCAAGGTGTCGGCTCCGGGATGTTACCAAAGATCGAGAAGCGGTATCTTGAATGGTGGGCTGGATCGTATCACATAGCTGTATATAACGACGCCGGTAACGGCCACGGGAAACGCTCGAACATGAACATGATCGACCCTTTCGGTCGCACGATCAGCTATCTCAGAGTGTCGGTCACCGACCGCTGCGATTTTCGCTGCACCTACTGCATGGCCGAGGACATGGCCTTCCTGCCGAAGAAGGACCTGCTGTCGCTGGAAGAGCTGGATCGGCTCTGCACCGTTTTCATCGAGAAGGGCGTCAGACGGCTGCGCCTCACCGGCGGCGAGCCACTGGTGCGCAAGAACATCATGCATCTGGTGCGCCAGCTCTCGCGCCACCTCGATAGCGGCGCGCTGGAAGAACTGACGCTCACCACCAACGGCTCGCAGCTGTCGCGCTTCGCCGCCGAGCTCGCCGATTGCGGCGTCAAGCGCATCAACGTCTCGCTCGACACGCTGGATGCGGACAAGTTCCACCAGATCACCCGCTGGGGCCATCTCGACAAGGTCATGCAAGGTATCGATGCCGCTCAGGCGGCCGGGCTCAAGGTCAAGCTCAACGCGGTGGCGCTGAAGGATTTCAACGACGCCGAACTGCCCGACATGATGCGCTGGGCGCATGGCCGCGGCATGGATCTCACTGTCATCGAAACCATGCCGATGGGCGAGATCGACGCCGACCGCACCGACCAGTATCTGCCGCTGTCGCTGCTGCGCGCCTCGCTGGAACGCCAGTTCACGCTGGCCGACATTCCCTTCAAGACCGGTGGCCCTGCACGCTATGTCCACGTCGCCGAGACCGGCGGAAAGCTCGGTTTCATCACACCCATGACGCATAATTTCTGCGAAAGCTGCAATCGCGTCCGGCTGACCTGCACGGGCACGCTCTATATGTGCCTCGGCCAGGAAGACGCGGCCGATCTGCGCGCGCCGTTGCGCGCATCCGAAGGCAACGAACTTGTCGCCGACGCGATCGACGAGGCCATCGGCCGCAAGCCGAAAGGCCATGATTTCATCATCGACCGCCGCACCAGCCGTCCGTCGGTGTCCCGGCATATGAGCGTCACCGGCGGCTGATTTTTTCCCGATTTGGTGCAAGACTATCTTTGGTCACAAGGCCAAGGGGGCATCGTGCTGCGTCTTTATCGTATAGGCTTGTCGTCGCTGACCACTGTTCTGTTCTTGGCGACGCCCGTCACAACAAGTGCAAACGCCAAGCCCTTCACCTATGCGAACGCGCGTTTCGGCACCGTCTGCACCTTTCCCGATGAGATATTCACCGATCGCCAGCCCGAGCCGGAAAATGGCGACGGACAGGTTTGGCTGAGCGCGGATGGCGCCAGCCTGACCTGCTCCGGCATCCTCAACGTCGATGACGACACGCCGAAAGGCTTTGTCGCCGATGAAAACGCAAGCAAGGAACCTGACTACACCGTTACCTACAGCAAGACCGGCAAGAACTGGGCGGTGCTGTCGGGCATGAAGGATGGAAAGATCTTTTATGAGCGGCGCCTGTTCGGCAGAGATGGCGTCATCCGCACGGTCTGGATCGATTACCCGCCAGCCCTGAAGTCGAAATACGACCCGCTGGTCGGCGCGATTGCCGGCAGTCTGAAGGGACAGTGAGTATTTCGGATCACACCCCAGAAAAAGTCTTGTCCGCGAACCGCCGCCGGATTTACGGCCACATTGTTCCGGCCTAGCCTTCCCCTGAAAGCGGCTTTTCGCTGATAGGGGAAACGTCATGCGCAAACTCATTCTTTCTCTTGCATTGCTCGGCCTTGCGGCCGTGCCCGCGGCGGCGCAGTCGATCGGTGGAACCTATACCGTCGCCGGCACCAATTTCGACGGATCGAAATATGATGGCGAAGCCACCATCACGCTGACCAGCGGGACGACTTGCGCGATCCACTGGGAGACTGGCGGTTCTTCGTCCGATGGCATCTGCATGCGCAACGACGATGCATTCTCCGCCGGCTATGTCATGGGCAAGGACATCGGCCTCGTCGTCTACAAGGTCGAGGATGACGGGTCGCTGCATGGCCTGTGGACCATCGCCGGCAAGGAAGGCAACGGCACCGAAGTGCTGACGCCGAAGCAATAGACATCGGCAGCCGGTACGTTCCGGGAGGCGAAGCCGCCTCCCGACCAGATCCGCGCCGAATTGAGGACGTGATTTCACGCCGGCGATGACGAATGCCCGGTCCTGGCCCAGCCCTTTGCCATTGCTGTTTCGTGGCGGGCTGTTACAGGCTTGCTTCCCAAGCAACCGGTGGATGTCTTGCCTCTTTCCCCAAATCTTCGCGGCGCGTTGTTCATGATGGTGGCGATGGTTGGCTTCACGCTCAACGACGCCATCACCAAATACTCTTCGCAATCGATGAACATGGCGCAGGTCATGCTGATCAGAGGAGCCTTTGCCTCGCTCTTCGTCGGCCTGCTGGCCTGGCAACGCGGCGCGCTTTTGCGGCCGCGCCTGATGCTGCAGCCGCTGGTGGCAATCCGCGTGCTGGGCGAAGCTGGCGCCACCGTGTCGTTCCTGGTGGCGCTTGCCCATTTGCCGATCGGCAGTGTCTCGGCCGTTCTTCAGGCGCTGCCGCTGGCGGTGACGATGGGTGCCGCGCTGTTTTTCGGCGAAGCGGTCGGCTGGCGACGCTGGCTGGCAATCGCAGTCGGTTTTGCCGGCGTACTGGTCATTGTGCGGCCCGGCTTTGATGGCTTCAGCATCTATTCCCTTTGGGCGCTGGCCAGCGTCGCCTGCTGCACCGTGCGCGACCTCGCCACCAAGCGCATCCCCCAAACCATACCGACCATGCTCGTCTCGACCGCGACCGCGCTGGCAATGACCGGCGTCGGCGTGGTGCTGTTGTCGCCGATGGGTGGCTGGACGCCCATGACCGGCAAAAGCACGGCGCTGCTGGCGCTGGCCGCGGTGCTGGTGCTCATCGGTTATCAATTCATCATCATGGCGATGCGCTCGGGCGAGATCTCCTTCATCGCGCCGTTCCGCTACACAGCGCTCCTCTGGTCCATCCTGCTTGGCTTGATCGTCTTCGGCGACATTCCCGACATGCCGATGATCGTCGGCGCGACAATCGTCGTCGGTTCGGGTCTCTACGCGCTCTATCGCGAGCGCGTGGTCGGTCGGCGAAGGATCGTCGCCGAAACCACTGGGCCGGCCATGGCGCCGGATGGAATCTAGCCGGGTCTTGTGATTTCCGGCGGCTGGCGTACAGGCTCGATGCATGAGGCGAGATATTGCAGGGATCGTTCTGGCCGGTGGCCAGTCAAGTCGGATGGGAGGCGGCGACAAGAGCCTGTTGCCGCTCGGCGGCGGCAGCGTGCTTGAGCAGGTCCTGTCGCGCCTTGGCCCGCAGATCGAAACCCTGGCGCTGAGCGCCAATGGCGATCCCGAACGCTTTTCCCGTTTCGGACTGCCCGTGCTTGCCGACACCGTCGAAGGCTTTGCCGGGCCGCTTGCCGGCATTCTGTCCGGCCTCGAATGGGCGGCCGCTGGCACACCTTGCAAAACGGTCGTTACCGCCGCCGGCGACACGCCTTTCCTGCCGCTAGACCTCGTCGCGCGTCTGGCGGCGGCAGCCGGCGAACATCCAGGTTCAATTGCCGTCGCCTCCTCGGCCGGCCGGCTCCACCCGACCTTCGCGCTGTGGCCGACGGACTGTCGCGACGCCTTGCGGCATTTCCTGGTCGATGAGGACAACAGGCGCGTTTCGGCCTTCATCGAGCGCCATGGCCATGTCGAGGTGGAATTCCAGGTCCTGCAATTCGCTGGCCGGCCGCTCGATCCTTTCTTCAACATCAATGTGCCGGACGATCTTGCCCAGGCCGCGCGCCTGTTGCAGAGCATGACATCATGAACGTCTTCGGCATCACCGGCTGGAAAAACTCCGGCAAGACCACCCTCACAGAAAAGCTGGTCGCCGAGCTTGTGCGGCGCGGCTGGAAGGTCTCGACGGTCAAACACGCCCATCATGATTTCGACATCGACAAGCCGGGCGCCGACAGCTTCCGCCATCGGCAGGCCGGCGCCACCGAGGTCGCGATCGTGTCGGGCAACCGCTGGGCGCTGATGCATGAATTGCGTGGCGAGGATGAGCCGCCACTGGAGAGCATCCTCTCGCGACTCGCCCCATGCGACATCGTGCTGGTCGAAGGCTACAAGCGCGAATCACACCGCAAGATCGAAACGCGGCGCCTGGAAGCGAGGGACCGGGCGCCGCTTTCGGCAGGCGATCCCAATATTGTCGCCATCGCCGCCGATTTCGCCGTCACGGACGAGAGCCTGCCGGTATTCGACCTCGACGACGTAAAATCGATAGTCGACTTCATCGAGCGCATCACCGGCCTCGTTGCTTGGGATGTAACGTAACGGCAGAACCCCATTGCCGATTTCGGTGGTTTTGCAGTTGCTTTTTTCTTGGAAAGAGTGGGAGTATCGCCTCAGCGGGCGGTCAAAAGCACCGCCCCATAGAGCCGTTTCGGAACGACGGCCGGGACCATAAAGAGAGGACTATCATGCGTATTGCACTGCGTATCGCGCTCGCCGCATCGGCTGCGCTGCTGACGCTCGGCGTAGCCCAGGCCCAGGAAAAGACCCTGCGGATCGGCACCGAAGGCGCCTATCCCCCGTTCAACAACCTCACCTCCGACGGCAAGCTCGTCGGCTTCGACATCGACATCGCCCAGGCGCTTTGCGATCAGATGAAGGTCAAGTGCACCTTCGTCGCCCAGGATTGGGACGGCATCATCCCGGCACTTCAGGCCGGCAAGTTCGACGCTATCGTCGCCTCGATGTCGATCACGCCGGAGCGCAAGGAGAAGGTCGACTTCACCCACAAATACTACAACACCCCCTCGGCTCTCGCAGTGCCGAAAGACAGCACGCTGAAGGGTGTGACCAAGGAAGATCTCGCCGGCAAGACCATCGGCGTCGCCACGACGACCACCCATTTCAACTATGCCTCGAAGACCTACACCGACAGCACCGTGAAGGGTTATCCGAGCAGCCCCGAGGAGCAGGCAGATCTGGCCAACGGCCGCCTCGACGCCATCGAGGACGATATCGTGGTGCTGCAGCAATGGCTGGACACGCCAGATGGTGCCTGCTGCAAGATTCTCGGCCAGCCCTCGCCGCAGCCGGTCGAGATCTTCGGACCGGGCGCCGGCATTGCCGTGCGCAAGGGCGAGACCGATTTGGTCAACAAGCTCAATGAGGCCATCGACGCCATCCGCGCCAATGGAAAATACAAGGAAATCAACGACAAGTACTTCAAGTTCGACGTCTTCGGCGCCGAGTCCTGATAGACAGGATCAAGACGGCGGGGAAATTCCCCGCCGTCTTTCTATTCATCCTGGGAACGTCGTGGGGATAACACCTGTCAATGCCAGCCCAAAGCATATGGACACTTCTCAGTTGGGGACCTGATGGCTGGAGTGACGACATTGCCTATGGCGTCATTGTAACGGTTCTGCTTGCGCTGGCGACGCTCCCCATTGGGTTGACGATCGGTTTTTTCATTGCGCTGGGCAAGCAATCCGAGGAGCCGTCGCTGCGCCTCGCCGCCAATATCTACACCACGGTCTTTCGCGGCCTGCCGGAACTGGTGACGCTTTTCCTGTTCTTCTTCGGCATGCCGATCCTGCTGCAACATCTCATCCGGTATTTTCGCCCCGAAGCGACCATCGACGTCAACAGTTTCGTGGCCGGCATGATCGTGCTCTCGCTGATCTTCTCGTCCTATGCCAGCGAGGTTTTCCTCTCGGCCTTCCGCGCCATCCCGAAGGGGCAGTATGAGGGTGGCTATTCCATTGGTTTGTCCAGATGGCAGACAATGCGCTTGGTGATCCTGCCGCAGCTGCTGCGCATTGCCTTCCCCGGTCTCGAGAATTGCTGGCTTAGCCTTCTCAAGGACACGTCGCTGGTCTCGGTCGTCGGTCTTGCCGAGACGCTGCGCAACGCCGGTGTGGCGGCTCGCGTCACCAAGCATTCGTTCCTGTTTTACAGCATTGCGGCTCTGGTCTTTCTGGGTCTGGCCGTCGTGTCATCCTTCGCCACCAGCGCCATTTTGCGCTCGCTTGGCAAACGGGAGGCACAACGATGAGCGCCACAGCCGCCATGGTCGAGCGGCCGCCACCGCGGACCCGCGGCTGGCCGCGACCGCGCATCGTCGGCTACGCGCTGGTCTGCCTGTGGATCGCCTTTGGCCTCGGCATCGTCGGCTATCTGTTTTTTGCCTGGAACCCGGCCTTCTTCGCCAAATATGCGCCGGCCTATCTGAGCGGGCTGGGCGTTACCTTGTCGCTGGTCGCCATTTCGATGGTGCTTGGCGCCGTCCTGTCGATGCCGGTTGCTTACGGGCGTATGTCCAGGAACCGGATCCTGGCCGGTCTTGCCTACTGTTACGTCTATTTTTTCCGGGGCACGCCGCTGCTGGTTCAGACCTTTCTGGTCTATTACGGGCTGGGGTCGTTCAGGCCGGAACTCCAGATGATCGGGCTTTGGGATTTCTTCAAGGACGCCTTCAACTGCGGCGTCTTCGCCTTTGCGCTCAACACCGCTGCCTACCAGGCCGAAATCCTGCGCGGCGCCGTCGAAAGCGTGCCCAGGGGCCAATGGGAAGGCGCCGCCTCCCTCGGCCTGCACAAATTGCAGACGCTGCGCAAGATCATCCTGCCGCAAGCTCTGATCGTCGCCTTGCGGCCCTACGGCAATGAGCTGATCCTGATGGTCAAGGCGTCCGCCATCGTCGCCATCATCACCGTGTACGACCTGATGGGTAATGCAAAACTCGCCTTTGCCAATTCCTTCGACATCCAGGCCTATATCTGGGTCGCCCTGGTGTACCTGGTGATGGTCGAGTTGTTGCGCCATGCGATCGAATGGATCGAGCGCCGGATCACCATCCACCTGAAGCGTTGACGGATTTCCATATTGCCTGCACCAGTCGATCAGTCCGCAGGCGTCTTGACGAATTGAGCGCAGGGCCTAGAACGGTTCACCGTTTCGCAGAAACGCCGAACCGCTCTATCTCTTTGTTTTGATGCAATTCCGGAGGGAAAACCGCTTCACACTTTTCCTGGAATTGCTCTAGAGCTTCCGCAGCAATTTCGCTTCCGTCTGAAGGGCAAGTTCATGGCATCTGTGGCATTTCTCGGTCTTGGCGTGATGGGCTATCCCATGGCCGGCCACTTGAAGAACAAGGGTGGTCACGACATCACCGTCTACAACCGCACCAAGGCCAAGGCCGAGCAATGGGTTGGCCAGCATGGCGGCGGCCTTGCAGTGACGCCGGCAGAGGCAGCCAAGGACAAGGACTTCGTCTTTTCCTGCGTCGGCAATGACGACGATCTGCGCTCGGTGACGACAGGTCCCGAAGGCGCCTTCAAATCGATGAAGAAAGGCTCGGTCTTCATCGACAACACCACGGCTTCGGCGGAAGTCGCGCGCGAACTGGCGGCAGCAGCGGAGGCAGGTGGATTTTCATTTCTCGACGCGCCGGTCTCCGGTGGCCAGGCCGGCGCCGAGAACGGCGTGCTGACCGTCATGGTCGGCGGCGATCAGGCTGCCTTCGACAGAGCGAGGCCCGTTATCGACGCTTTTGCCCGCATGGTCGGGCTGATGGGCTCGGCTGGCGCCGGCCAGCTCACCAAGATGATCAACCAGATCTGCATCGCCGGGCTCGTGCAGGGACTGTCGGAAGGTATCCATTTCGGCAAGAAGGCCGGGCTCGATATCGAGAAGGTGATCGAGGTGATTTCCAAGGGAGCCGCCGGTTCCTGGCAGATGGAAAACCGCCACAAGACAATGAGTGCCGGCAAGTATGATTTCGGCTTTGCCGTCGACTGGATGCGCAAGGATCTTGGCATCTGCCTGGCGGAGGCCGACCGCAACGGCGCCAAGCTGCCGGTGACCGCGCTTGTCGACCAGTTCTACAAGGATGTGCAGGCCATGGGTGGCAAGCGCTGGGACACCTCCTCGCTGCTGGCGCGCCTGGAGAAGTAGGCGATCATGTCCCTGCCCGCTCCAGACTGGACCGCGCAGGACATCGTCGCGCATCTGCGCTCGATCGGCACCGAGGAAAACCGCGCCGGCATGGCGCGGTTCGGCATCAACATCGCGACCGCGCTCGGTGTCGGCAACACGGATTTGCGGCCCTTGGCGCGCAAGCTGAAGCGCAACCACGAACGATCCCTGGCGCTGTGGACCAGCGGCATTCGCGAAGCGCGGATGCTGGCGGCTTTCACCGGCGAACCGAAGAAGATCACCATTGAGGAATGCCGTAGCTGGGCCGACGATTTCGATTCCTGGGAAGTCGTCGATACCGTCTCCGACCTGTTCGTCGATACGCCGTTCTGGCGCACGCTGATCGAGGAGTTTGCGGTCGACGAGCGCGAATTCGTCCGCCGCACGGCCTTTGCCATGTTGGCATGGGCGGCCGTGCATTTGAAAAAGGAGCCGGACGCGACTTTCCTGTCCTATCTGCCCTTGATCGAAGTCCATGCCGGCGATCAGCGCAACTTCGTCAGGAAAGCCGTCAACTGGGCGCTGCGGCAGATCGGCAAGCGATCGATGAGCCTGCACGCCCCTGCCCTGACCCTGGCACAGAAACTCGCCGACTCCCCAGACAAGACCGCGCGCTGGATCGGCAAGGATGCCGTGAAGGAACTGTCGGATGCCAAAACGCTCGAACGCCTCGCCGGCAGAAACGTTTGACCTCGCCAACATCCGCTTCACCGAGGTGACGCCGGCAACACGCGGCAGCTTTGAGACCCTGTTCGAGCAGCCGGGTGCGCCAAAATATTGCTGGTGCATGGCCTGGCGGAACTCTGACCGCGAGCACATCAAGAACGATGAAAAGAAGCGTCAGATGATGGCGCTCATCGATGCCGGCACCCCGGTCGGCATCCTCGCCGAGATCGACGGCAACACCATTGCCTGGTGTTCGGTCGCTCCGCGCGAGACCTATCGCAGGCTTTCAAGGCGGCAGGACGACAGCGAGACGGGCGTATGGTCGATCGCCTGCTTCTATGTGCCGAGGGCCTTGCGCGGCGGCGGCCTAGCTTCGGCCTTGCTTGATGCAGCCATCGATCATGCTTTCGCCAAGGGCGCGCGCATCATCGAGGCCTATCCCGTGGCGGAGGCGTCGCCGAGCTACCGTTTCATGGGCTTTCGCGACATGTTCGCGTCGCGCGGCTTCCATGAAGCCGGCATGGCTGGTTCTCGCCGACATGTGATGCGGCTCGCGCATTGACGTCATTGGCCGCGGCGTCTTTACTCGGCCGCAAAGGAAGCGGCATGAGCATTCATTTCAAATCAGTCCTGGCGCTCGCGACCGC
The DNA here is from genome assembly GCF_007003945.1 of Mesorhizobium sp. WSM4307. Lineage (NCBI taxonomy): Bacteria > Pseudomonadati > Pseudomonadota > Alphaproteobacteria > Hyphomicrobiales > Phyllobacteriaceae > Mesorhizobium > Mesorhizobium sp. WSM4307. The sequence goes on along the minus strand of NZ_VFTB01000015.1, from coordinate 50,509 downwards.
GCTGTCCCTGTGCGCTGCCGGCGCTTCGGCCGAAACCATGCACATCTTTTGGAAGGATTTGCGCCCGGCGAGCCAGGCCGTCGCCGAAGACACCGGCCTGCCGATGATTGCGGCTAAACTACCCGATCATGGCGAGACGCTGTCGCTCGGCTTGCAGGACAAGACGGTACAATTAGCCGGCTACGCGTTGCCGGTCGATCGCGACGGCGACCTCGTCTATCAGTTCCTGCTGGTGCCATGGACCGGCGCGTGCAGCCACATGCCGACGCCACCAGCCAATCAGATCGTGCTGGTGACGCCAGCCCATCCCTACAAGATGTCGCAAGCCTACCAGTCGGTCGCCGTCACCGGCGCCCTGAAGCCGGACATGGAGAAAAGCCAGCTGTTCATTCTGGATGGCGTCAGCGTCATCCAGTCGGGCTATAGCGTGCGCAGAGCACAGGTGGTTGGGGTCGACACCGTGCCTGATGCCGTCACCCTGCCGGTGAACTCGCCCTGGACGTTCCTGAACAAAAAGAAGAACTAATCGGGCTTGCGCTCAGGCGGCGTTGGCGCCCGATTCCTTGTCCAGCACCATGTAATCGAGCGGGATTTCAGTGGTGTACTTGATCTGCTCCATGGCGAAGGATGACGACACGTCACGGATCTCGATCTTGGCGATCAGCCGCTTGTAGAAGGCGTCGTAGGCGGCGATGTCAGGCACCACGACGCGCAAGAGATAGTCGACGTCGCCGCTCATGCGGTAGAACTCGACCACCTCGGGAAACTCCTGGATGACCTCGGAAAAGCGGCGCAGCCATTCGTGGCTGTGCGAATTCGTGCGGATGGAGACGAAGACGGTGACCCGCACATTGACCTTCTCATGGTCGAGAATGGCGACGCGACGCTTGATGACGCCTTCCTCCTCGAGCTTCTGGATGCGGCGCCAGCAGGGCGTGGTCGACAGGCCGACTTTCTTGGCGACATCGGCCACCGCGAGTGTCGCGTCCTCCTGCAGGAGGCGGAGAATTTTTCGGTCAAGGCGGTCCATTAGAGGCTCCTGAGGAATAGTTTGGCTATATTCCCCTTTATTTCGGGCTTTCACAAGAAAGAAATTCTGCCAATCGCTATGAAAGCGAGTGATTTCTTGCTGAATGCCTAGCCGAGGCGATAGCGGATTTCCGAGCGCAGGAAAGGCAGCAAATCCATTTCAAACCACGGATTCTGCTTCAGCCAGCCGCTGTTGCGCCAGGACGGGTGCGGCAGCGGCAGCACCTTTGCGCCGACGGAATTCTCCCAGATGGCACGCCAGTCCTTAACCGTCTCCGTCAGCGAGGGCCGGCGCGCGGCGCCCATATGCCAGGACTGCGCGTAGATGCCGATAGTCAGCACCAGGTCGATCCGCGGCATCAGCGCCATCAAGGGCGTGCGCCAGGCCGGCGCGCATTCGCGCCTTGGCGGCAGGTCACCACCCTTGGCATCCTGGCCGGGAAAGCAGAAGCCCATCGGCACGATGGCGAATTTCTCGATGTCGTAGAATTCGTCGCTGGTCACGCCGAGCCAGTTGCGCAGGCGGTCGCCCGAAGCATCGGTGAACGGCATGCCCGACAGGTGAACCTTGGTTCCCGGCGCCTGGCTGGCAATCAGGATGCGGGCACTGGACGAAGGCCGCAGCACCGGCCGCGGCTCATGCGGCAGCGGCCTGCCGGCGGGGTTTTCGACGCAGATGCGGCAGGCCCGGACTTCTGCGGCAAAATTGTCCAGTTCCAGGGTCAAGCGGCGGCACTCGGCCGGCTGGAGATCGCCTGATGCCAACGCAGGACATTGGTGCATTCCTCCGGTACGTTGATGCGCGCCGGCTTCATGAAGTCGATGGCGATCAGGCCGGTGATATCGGCGATCGAATAGCTGTCGCCGGCGGCGAATTCCCGCTTCGCCAACTCGCCGTCGAGGATTTTCAGGAACTCCAACGCCTTCGGCTTGTTGGCCTCGCCCCATTCGGGGATTTGTGGGATTTCCCATTCCTTCATGGCCGGATGAATGTGGCGAAACGCCTGCGCGACGCAGCTGAGCAGGTTGAACTCCATCCGTCTCTGCCACATCTCGACCTGTGCCTTGCCGAGCGCGCCGCGTCCGAACAGGGCCGGCTCCGGATGCAACTCCTCGAAATACCGGCAGATGGCGACGGATTCGGTGATGACGGTGCCATCGTCAAGCTCCAGCACCGGCAGGCGCTGCAAAGGGTTGCGAGAGCTCACCGTTTGGCCCTTGTGCTCCAGCGCGCCCATGTCGACGGACACCAGCGGAACAGCGATCCCCTTTTCGGCGAGAAAGACGCGTACCCGCCGCGGATTGGGCGCCCGGCCACCGTCGAAGAGCTTCATTTCGATCCTCCCTTTCCTTCCAAGCCGATACGCCTCACCAGAAGCGAAAAATCTCCCGCACGGCGTCGCCGATCGACGCCAGCGTGCCGTGTTTTCGCTCCACCACTTCGCCGTGATGGCTGTCGCGCCAGTCCTGCGGTTGATCGAACGTACCAGCCCAGATACCGACCTTGGCGGCCCGGGCGGTTGCCTCCTCACTTTCGAAGTCGCCAAAGGCAACCGCCCAACCCGCCTCGACCTGAGCGCGGTTGAGGTCGGTGCCGCCGGCCTTGCAGTCGCCAAGCAACCGGCCATAGCGATCCCGCTGCCAGCCGCTGCAGGTAACGGGCCTGCCGGCGATCAGGCGCACCAGGGACTGGCGCGCAAGCGTGCCGCAGGCATAGTCGCTGCCGTTCCTGCGGCAGGTCTGCGTGTATTCCGGGGCGTCGATGCCGCGCATGCGGATGCGCTCGGTGCCGAGCGTGATCGAGTCGCCATCATTGATGATGGCAGCGCCTTGAGTCTGGCGCGTCTCCACCCGATCGAGGCGCGCCGCCAACAGGATCAGCAGCCCCAGAATGATGATGGCCAGCCCATAGTCCACCACCTTGCGCCACAGGCTTCTCGGGCGCGGCGTCGTGTACCGCCGGCGCGATCTTGGCGACCAGGAACGGCTCATATGGCAAACGGTTGGTTAATCATTCGAACGTAGCTTAACACCTTGGAACCGCTGCACGCATAAATCGAAGTTTTTGATGCCCTTGCAACGCTCGAACACAGCGGACAAGTTCATTGTGGACCGCAGGAAACGGCATCGCAACAGCGATGTCGCGCGTGCGGTGCGCAAGACGCGCGACCGTCTTTCGCAGCAAGCCGGCAATCCCGATTTCGACCGCGAATTGTTGAAACTCCACGCCGGCGCCATGACAAGCGGCGCCGTGGCGATCCCGCTGTTCGTCCTGGCGATCGCCGCTGGCGGCTGGCTCGCCGGCGTCGGTAATGAGATCGGGCTCTGGGCGTTGTTCACGCTCATCTGCTATACGATCGTCGCCTTCATGGCACGGCGCATCGAGCGCACGGAAGCCTCCGAGCTTAACCCCTTGCAAACGCGACGGGAATTTCTGGTCGGCCATTTTCTTTGCGGCCTCGGCTGGGGCTGGTTCGTCGTGCTCGGCTGCGGCGCCTGCGCTGTCGACCAGTTTCAGGTGGTCAAGGCGGTGGTGCTGCTTTTTGCCATGGCCGGGACGGCGCTCATGGCTTCATCGCTGAGCGGCGCGCTGCTGGCGACTTTTGCCGTGCCGGTGGCGCTCTACGCCTATGTCGGCACCAGGCTGTGGATGCCGGTCGAGGCGGTCATGGCCGGGCTGCTTGTCCTGTCGCTGCCTTTCTTCGTCTATGTCGCCCGTCAGCTCAACCGCGCCTCGCTGATGCTGTTGTCGTTCCGCTCCGAAAAGGATGCGTTGATCGCCGAACTGGAGACAGCGAAATCCATGTCGGATGAGGCGCGGCGGCGGGCCGAGGATGCCAATCTGGCAAAGTCGCGGTTCCTCGCTTCGATGAGCCATGAATTGCGCACGCCGCTCAACGCCATTCTCGGCTTTTCCGAGGTGATGGCGAACGAGGTGCTGGGGCCGATGAGCAATCCCACCTATCGCGATTATGCCCATGACGTGCATGATTCCGGCCAGCACCTGCTCGACCTGATCAACGAGATCCTCGACCTGTCGCGCATCGAGGCCGGTCGCTACCAGCTCAACGAAGAGCCGGTGATGCTGCTCAACATCGTCGAGGATTGCTGCCACATGATGGAGTTGAAGGCGCGCAACAAGGATATCCGCGTCATCCAGGATTTCGAACAGACATTGCCGCGGCTGTTCGCCGACGAGCGTGCCGTGCGCCAGATCACGCTCAACCTTCTCTCCAACGCCATCAAATTTACCGCCACCGGCGGCGAGATCCGCGTCCGCGTCGGCTGGACGGCGGGCGGCGGGCAATACATCTCCGTCAAGGACAATGGCCCGGGGATTCCCGAGGACGAGATCCCGGTCGTGCTCTCGGCTTTCGGCCAGGGCTCGATCGCCATCAAGAGCGCCGAACAAGGCACCGGGCTCGGTCTGCCGATCGTGCAAGGCCTGCTTGCCATGCATGGCGGCGAATTCGAGCTGCATTCCAAGCTGCGTGAAGGCACGGAGGCGATTGCCATCTTCCCGCTGAGCCGGGTGATGGAAGAACTGCCGGCGTTGCCAACCGCGGCGGTGGCGGCGCGACGGCGTTAGGCGACCGGCCTCAAAGGGGAACGCGGACCGCAATGACCGCAGACTGGGATGCCGGCAGCGTCGAAATCAAATCGCACCGACTTCGCCTCAAGTTGTTTGCGGCCGTTGATGCTGACGAGGTCTTTGCCGCCATCACGCCCGCAATCACCCGTTTCATGCAGTGGGAACCACCTCGATCATCAACGGCCTTTGCCGAGGTATGGCGATCCTGGTTGGCGCCGATCCTCGACGGATCGGATCTGCATTTTGTTGTGCGCTCGCTGGCGGACGATCGCTGTATGGGTCTTGTCGGCCTGCATGCGGCGAAGACGGCCTGTCCCGAAATCGGAATTTGGATAAGGGAGGACGTCCATGGAAACGGCATCGGCCGGGAGGCCGTCGCCGCCGTGGTGGCATGGGCGTCCGAGGAACTCGATCCGGATGGCTTCGAATATCCTGTCGCCGAAGAGAATATGGCGAGCCGAAGAATCGCGGAAAGCCTCGGCGGCTCGATCGTCGAGACCCGCTCCAATCCGAAATACACCTCGGTCGTCTATCGTCTCCCCAATCCCAGGCGGTGATGCGCCGGGCGGGAAGCCTCTAGATCCGAACCGCCGCCGCCATGCCTGAACTGGTCAGCGCCGCCGCCTTGACCAGGCCCGCGCCAAGTGCCGCCCCCGCCCCCTCGCCATTGCTTATGCCGAGGTCTAGCAGTGGGCGCAAGCCAAGCAGTTCGGCGGCCCTTGCATGCGCGGGCTCCGGCGACAGGCTGGCGAGAAGGCAATGCTTGAGCGCAGCGGGGTTTGCGACATAAAGCACAGCCGCGGCAGCCGTTGCGGCAAAACCGTCGAGCAGCACGGGTATCTTCTGCATCCGCGCGGCGAGAATGGCGCCGGCTATCGCGGCGAACTCGCGGCCGCCGACCCGGCGCAGCACTTCCAGCGGGTCGTCGAGATGGCCGTGGTGAAAAGCCAGCGCCGCATCGACCACATCGGCCTTGCGGACCTGCATCGCCGCGTCGGCGCCGGATCCCGGACCGACCCAGTCGGCACCCCTTCCCTCGAACAGGGCGGCGAGCAGGGCGGCGGCGACGGTGGAATTGCCGACGCCGAGATCGCCGAGGCAAAGCAGGTCGGTGCCGCCCGCGATCGCTTCCATGCCGAAGGCCATGGTCGCCGCGCAGCCGCGCTCGTCGAGCGCGGCATCCTCTGCGATGTCGCCGGTCGGGATATGCAGGGCAAGATCGAACACCTTCAATCCGAGATCATAGGCAATGCAGATCTGGTTGATCGCCGCACCGCCTGCCGCGCAAAGCTCGACCGCGTTGGCGGTTGCCGCCACCGGACGCGGCGAAATACCATGACGGGTCACGCCGTGATTGCCGGCAAAGATTGCCATCAGCGGCCGTGTCACCGCGGGCGGAGCCCGGCCGCTCGAGGCGGCAAGCCACGCCGCGATGTCCTCGATGCGGCCGAGTGAATGCGCTGGCTTGTCGGCCTTGGCAAACAGCGCGCGCACGCGCGCTTCGGCTTTCAGGTCGGCTGCCGGCAGATTGTCGAGCAGGTTGCGAAAATCGTCGAAAGGCAGAGCGCTGGTCATGTCGTGAGCAATCATTCCTGGATTTGGTGAGCGGCATAGCCGCGTTGCGTGATCGGCACAACCTCTCCCAAACATCAGCCTTGATTGCCGCAAAGATGGCCCGGGAAGGCGCGATCGCGAGGGCTTGCATTGGCTTTGCCGTTGCACCATGTGGAGGTGGAAGAGCGGAGTCCGCACGGATCCCTCGAGAGAAAGTCATGACGGCCATCGAATCCCCCTGCATCCTGGTCTGCTCGATCGACATGAAAACCGGCTTCTGCTTCGGTTGCGGCCGCACGCGCGAGGAAATCGGCGCCTGGATGGGGATGACGCCCGAATCACGCCGCAATGTGATGGCCGAACTGCCGGCCCGACTGGAAACGGTCGAGCGCCGGCCGCGCCGCGAAACGCGCCGCACCCGCATGGCGCGCGAACGCGACGTACTCTAGAGCCTTCACCGTTTCACGGAAGCGGCGAACCGCTCCAACTCTTTGTTTTAACGCAATTCCTATGGAATACCGTTTTCACACTTTTCCTGGAATTGCTCTAGCGAGGCACGGATGAGCAGCCGACTGTTCTGGATTCTGATGGCGGTGATCGGCGTTGGAGCGGCCCTGCTCGTGCTCAATGATTCCGCCGGCAGCACGCTTGGCGTCGAGAACTACGATTTTGGCAGGCTGATATGGCTTGGCGCCTTCGGCGCCCTGATCGCCACCGGCCTGCTGCGATCGGGCCGCCCGTTGGGCGACATGGCACGGAATTTCGGCGCCTGGGCGGCAATCGTGCTGGCGCTGATCGCCGGCTACCAGTACCGCTACGAACTGCAAGACGTCGCCAGCCGGGTGACCGCGGGCCTCGTTCCCGGCAGCCCGCTGGCGCTTGGTGTCGAAGACGGCCACGCCACGGTGACCCTCGACAAGGCCGACAATGGCCATTTCGAAGCGCGCATCCTGGTCAACGGCAACCCGATCCGGGCCGTTGTCGACACAGGCGCGACCAGCACTGTGCTGACGTCGGAAGATGCGCAGGCCGCCGGCTTCAATCCGGCGGCGCTCAACTACACGATACCGGTTTCGACAGCCAACGGCATGGCGCGCGCCGCCGCGGTGAAGACCGACGCGGTGGCGATCGGCGGCATCGTGCGCAAGGACATGCCGGTGATGGTCGCGGCACCCGGCATGCTGAGCCAAAGTCTGCTCGGCATGAATTTCATTGGCTCGCTGTCGGGCTTCGACGTGCGTGGCGACCGCATGATCCTCAGGGACTGAGCTCAGGCCGCCTTGGCGGCCCTTCCACCGAATTCGACGGCCGCGAAAGCCGTCTTCAGCACGTCGGGCCCGGCACCGGGCCGGTTTGCGTCGGTCGACAGGATCTGGCGGTAGCGGCGTGCACCGGGCAGCCCATGGAACAGCCCGACCATATGGCGGGTAACATGGCCGAGCCGCCCGCCCCGTTCGATGTGGCGCGCCGAATAGTCCGCCATGGCATCGATCAGCCCAGCGAAATCGAACGCCTCGGGCCTTGCGCCGTAGAAGGCTGCGTCGACGCCGGCCAATATGCCTGGCGTGTGGTAGGCGGCGCGGCCGAGCATGGCGCCGTCGACATGATCGAGATGCGCGCGCGCCTCTTCAAGCGACTGAATTCCGCCGTTGATCCCAATGAATTCGTTCGGCTTTTTGGCCTTCAGGCGATAGACCCTGTCATAGTCGAGCGGCGGGATGTCGCGGTTTTCCTTGGGGCTCAGCCCTTCCAGCCACGCCTTGCGCGCATGCACCCACAGGGTGTCGGCGCCGGCCGCGAAAACCCCGTTCGCCAACGCATCCAGCGCCAGCTCCGGATCCTGTTCGTCGACGCCGATTCGGCACTTGACGGTGACGGGGATTGTCACGGTCGCCTTCATTGCCGCGACGCAGTCGGCGACGAGGTCGGGCACCTTCATCAGGCAGGCGCCGAACGTGCCCGACTGAACGCGGTCGGACGGGCAGCCGACATTGAGGTTGATCTCGTCATAGCCGAAGGCTTCGCCAATGCGCGCCGCCTCGGCAAGTTTCGCCGGATCCGAGCCGCCGAGCTGCAGCGCGACCGGATGTTCCACCGCATCGAAACCGAGCAGCCTCTCGCGCGCGCCCTGTATGACCGCGTCGGCCACCACCATTTCGGTGTAGAGCAGCGCATGGCTCGTCAGCTGGCGATGGAAGAACCGGCAATGCCGGTCCGTCCAGTCCATCATCGGGGCCACGGCGACTCTATGATCTTGATTTTTCAGCATTTTTTCTTTAACATCAAATTCTTAGGTCCTAGCGGCCCAACCCGAATTTACGCCAGAATACGACCCTTTTCGCCACGTTTCGATCTCTCAGTGCACACGGAGCGCACACGAAAAAATGGCCACCTACACAAAGCTCTCGTCCGGTTCCTGGCGTGTCCAGGTCCGTCGCAAAGGACGCTACGTCAGCGAGACCTTCCTTCGCCGAGACGACGCACGGCGCTGGGCGACCGAGACAGAGCGCCAGGTCGATCGCGGTGAGACGCCGACCAAGTCCCGCATAGCGCGCCTGAAAACTTTCGGCGACCTCATCGACCTTCATATCGGCGACATGAGCGATGTAGGCAAGTCCCCTCGCCGCTCCAAGGCCGCAGCCCTCAATATGCTGCGAAGACATCTGGGGAAGTGCAACATAGCGGCTCTCGATCGCGAACGGATCATTCGTTTCGGCCGAGAGCGGGCCGTCCAGGGCGCCGGGCCGATGACTCTTGGTATCGACATCGGCTTTGTAAAACTTGTCCTCTCTCATGCTGCGGCGGTTCACGGTCTGCCAGTCAAGGTCGAACCGGTTGATCTGGCGCGTATCGCTCTGACAAGGCTTGGCCTTGTGGGTAAAGGGAACGAGCGAGACAGACGTCCCACCCAAGATGAGATCGATAGGCTCATCGCCCACTTCAATTCAAACCCTCTGCAGATAGCGCCTGTCGGTCGGATCATACGCTTTGCCATCGCTACGGCCATGCGGCAGGAGGAGATTTGCAAGGCGCGTTGGTCTGACGTCGATTCTCGCACGCGGATGCTACTCATCCGCGACCGAAAAGATCCTAGGAACAAGAACGGGAACAATCAGCGCATACCGCTATTCGCCGCAACCGGCTACGATGCGTGGGCTATTATCGAGGAGGAACGTGCAAGGCGCAGCAATGACGATGATCGCATTTTCCCGTTCAATCATAGGTCAATCGGCACCGCTTTCCGCCGAGGATGCGCTGACCTTGGCATCCAGGACCTTCATTTTCACGACTTGCGGCACGAAGGAACGAGCCGTCTGTTTGAAGCTGGGTTCACAATTGAACAGGTCGCGCTGGTCACAGGGCACAAAGATTGGAAGATGCTACGGCGATACACTCATCTAAAGCCGGAGATGCTTCATACCATCCACGCGACAAAGGCTGCATGATGGTGGTGAGGGGTGGCAGCATCAGTCGGGACCGCGTTGAGCGCTCCATGGACCGAGCAGCTGTTTGAGGACGACTTTGTCATCGTCGCGCATCAGGGCCATCCGATCCTGGCTGCGGAAACCCTCGCGCCGCGCGACATGACGGGCTTCGAGTGGGCCTTGGTTTCCTCTTCTGGGGTCCGGTCGGACAGGTCGACGATGCACTTCGGCCCTTGGGGCTAATGCGCCGAGTCCTTCTCACGGTTCCGAACTTCCTCCACGCTCCGCAGATCGTCGCCGAAACAGGGCTCGTCATCGCTCTCGGCCGGCGCTTCAGCAAGATGGCGGCGGCACATTGGCCGCTAGGACTGCGCGAGCTGCCGCTGCCTGTTGCTGGCTTCACAGCCAATATGATGTGGCTCGCGCAAAGAGATGGCGACCCGGTGCTCGGCTGGATACGGTCCCTGCTGCGGTCGTCCGTCTTGTCGTCAGAGGGTTTGTTGGAGCTCGGGCAAGATCTCGAAAAGATCGGCAACGATTCCGTAATCGGCGACTTGGAAGATTGGCGCGTTGGCGTCGGTGTTAATCGCCACGATCACCCTAGAATCCTTCATGCCGGCCAAATGCTGTACGGCGCCGGAAATCACTCAGGCGATGTAAAGGTCCGGGGCGACTATCTTTCCGGTCTGGCCGACTTGCAAGTCTTTCGGCGCGTAGCCCGCGTCTACCGCGGCTCGAGACGCCGACGGCGGCGCTGAGCCTGCCGGCGGTCACTTCGGCAAACTTTTCCGGCGAGCCAAGCGCCCGGCCGCTGGAGACGATGATCTTCACCGCTGCCGAAATGCCGCCGCTGGCAGCATAGGCAGCGACCCAGATCCGGAATTCCGAAATCCGGAGTCAGCCGTCCGGTTACCTCAGACGGCATAAAGCGCCCGGCCGAACCAAGTCCGGCTCAGCACCAGCTCTGCAAGAACCAAGACGAGCGCCAAGAGAAAGACGACCGGCGCCAGGCATCGTCGGCCAAAGCGACTGCGAGAGAATCATTTTCTGGTCAGAAGCGGCAAGAACGAAATCTGTCGCTGGCACGGCTGGATGCGTCTCCATCAAAATCGCGGAATCGATCTTATCCGCGACGACCTTGTCGCTAAGATCGGCTTGTGCCCTCATTCTGCGAGCGCTCCACGTGTCCGCAGAAATCTTGCCAGACCCTCGACGAAGGCGCGCACCTTTCTAGGAACATAGCGATTCGAAAGATAGACGGCCTGAATGACCTGTGGCTCGTGCCGCCAATCGGGAAGCACGCGTTCAAGTGTGCCCGACGCAATCATCGGATCCAGAAGGACGTCATGGACGAGTCCAATACCCCATGCCTGCGACGATCGCCTCGCATATAAGATGTGAATTGTCAGATCTGAGTACTGGCTTTACGAGAACTTCCGTGACCTCTGCGGATCGCGTCAGACGGATCTGTTCGGCGCCTTCTAGATACGAGCGTACGACGTAATCGTGATGCTTCAGATCCGCAGGATGGCTCGGCCGTCCATGCCCATCAAGATACTGAGGCGTCGCCGCGAGACTGCGATTCAGTAGCCCTATCTTTCGCACGATCAGCTGACTTTCCGTAACCGGTCCCATCCGAACCGCGAGATCGAGGCCGTCGGCGGCCAGATCAACGAAGCGATCGGAGAGTGAGACGTCCAAATCGATGCCCGGGTGCTCTTCCCTGAACTGAAAAAGGTATGCGCCCAGAATTTGGGTCCCAAAGCTAACAGGCGCGCTAACGGCCAATCGACCCGTGATTCCTGCGTCTAGATCACTGACGATCTGGTCGGCTTCCTCCATGCGCTCCAGTACGCCTCTGACATGCTGCAGATAAAGAGCACCCGCCTCCGTCAAAGCAACTTTTCGCGTTGTTCGATCGAATAACCGAGTCTGCAGCTGGGTTTCTAAAGCCCGGATTTGCTGGCTTACGGCAGACTGCGCGCGCTGAAGATCACGAGCCGCAGCCGAAAAGCTGCCGCTTTCTGCGACGCGCACGAAACACGACAACATCGAAAGACGATCCAAGGTGGCGGTCCCATTTATAAGTAGCCGAGATAAATGTTATCAAGTTTGGCGGAATTAATCAGCGGCGATAATCGCGATATAGCACTTCAGCCAATCGTCCGAAACTTCCAGGAGCTCACATGTCTATCTCACGTCGAAACCTTTTCGCCGTCTCTGCCGGCCTCGCTTCGCTCGCCGTTCTCCCCGGCTCCCCTGCCGCTCTTGCCGCGGTTCCCCCTGCCGCAACCCCGGTGCCCGGCGTGATCCGCCGGAAGGTCGGAAAGATCGAGGTGACCGCTCTTCTTGACGGTTATATGGAAATGCCCGCCACCCTATTCAAAGCACCGGAGGAAGAAGCTGCCCGCCTCGCCCGCGAACAATTCCAGCCGCCCTCGCCGCGCTTGAGCCCGGTCAACGCCTATCTAATCAACCTGGGCGACCGCCTTGTGCTGATCGACACAGGGGCAGCTGATCTCTTCGGTCCAACGCTCGGAAAGGTGTCGCAAGCACTTGCCGCGGTCGGGGTCAAACCCGAGCAGATTGATGCGGTCCTGCTCACCCATATGCATCCGGATCACGTTGGCGGCGCCATCGATCCGCATGGGAAGGCCGTGTATTCAAACGCGGAGCTGATTGTTTCGGGAGCTGACTTTCGCTACTGGCACGACGAGGGCGCTCTTGGCCAGGCTCCAGCAGCATTCAAGCCATTTTTCTCTGGAGCTCGCGCCGTCGCCAAAGCTTACCAAAAGCGTCTGACACAGTTTTCCGATGAAACCGAGGTATTCGGCGAGCTAAGGACCGTGCCGCTCCCCGGCCATACACCCGGCCACACCGGCGTTATGGTCCGTTCCGGAGACGATGCCCTCTTCATTTGGGCCGATATTGTACACCATGCCGCATTTCAGTTCGCCCATCCCGAATGGGGTCCTGCCTTTGACGTTGATGGAAACCAAGCTGCAGCGTCCCGCAAGCGCGCGTTTGACCAGGCAGCTTACGATCGCATCCTTCTAGCGGGGATGCACATGCCGTTTCCCGGTTTTGGCCACATCGCTTCCGAAAATGGCAGCTACCGTTTCGTGGCCGCCGAATGGCCGTACGCGCTGTAGCTGCAACCCAAGTTGGACGGATCGCTGGCGAAATCTACGCGAGTTCTGGCGGATTCTACGCGAGTTCCATCCGCCAGACCGCTAACATTGCGCCTCGCCTGGCACGTTGAGGTTAGCTGTCATTGTCGAAGCCACGGACTGAGGCACGAGAACCTACCCGTCAGACGAGTCAGCGGTCAGGATTGTTTCGAAGAAGCAGCCCGGGAAGCTATTTCGCTGCGACGGCGGCAATGTCGTCGACGGCCAGACTGCCGACGCGATGCGTCATGGCGCTAGGTGAGGCGTCTAGTCTAGTCTCTGCTGGGGGCGTCCGGCTTGCAGAAACAGTAAAAAGGGGGCGGGCCTGGCGTCGGTTGCTGCTGCAACTTTCGGCCCATTTCAGATACTTGACCCGATTCATCGAGCGGCCTCCGTCACGCGTCCGTTCCCTTTTTGGATGAACCAACCATGTGCGCGGTGTACGACGCGCGACTAACCCGCCTTTAAAGGTGCATAAACGAGCAGCCCGCCGCCGCCGAACGCAATCCAGGCAAGATCGCGGCGTCGCACCGCGCGCAGGCCGGCGACCAGCTCTCGCCAGAGCAATATCAGGACAAGCCTGTCGTGCCGCATTGGTCCGTCAGCATGTTTCCGATGTTGAAATAGGTCACGGCAACTGTGCCGCGAGTGCGGCGACCGCTCATCCGCCGCCGGCCGGCTTCGCATTGACGTTCTTCATGGCGGCAAGCAGATAATCCTGGACCGTTGCCTGAAGATTGGTCGTGGCGGCGCGCACCGCGACCATCGCCTGCCTGACCGCCGCTTCGTCGAAGGGTCGGGCCCGCTCGGCCGCCGCAAGGTCGGCGCGCGCCGCGCGCAGCTGCCGCAGCGCTTCGAACGTGCGGGCGCGGTTGTCGCGCATGACCGCACGGAACTCCTTGCGCACCTCAGGTGAATAGGCGCCCGCGACCTCCGCCAGCAGCCCGCGCGCAACGGCCGCCTGGCGCAGGCCATGCGTGGCATAGCCAATGAAGAAGAAGTTGAGGGCAAGCGACAGCGCGAGCACAACCAGCACGGCCGCCCAGGTCCATGAGCGCCTGGTCATAGCGGATCCCCCTCGCCCGGATCGGCCGTGATCGCCGACCCTCCGTCATCTGCAAGCCTGGCGCCCGCAGCGAGCGCCAGAAGTTCGGAATCCTGGGACTGGTCCTGAAAGCGCGCCACCTGGTAGCCGGCGATTGTCGCAGTGACAAGCAAGGCGGCGGCGCAAGCGGCGAGGCCCGTCGGCGCAAAGAGGAAGCGCGGCACCAGCGAAGGACGCGCCGCGCCGCGATCGATGCGCGCCATCACCTTGCGCGCCAAAGCGCGGTCGTCGCTCTCGACCAGCGCGGCCTGCCGCACGAGCCTGTCGAGCGCCGTGTCGGCGCCGGCATCGCCTTCCAGCGCCATGAATGCCAGGGCCGGGCCTTTCAAGGACGCCGGCCAGGCGTCGATGTCGTCGCCGAAGCGGCGCCGGTTGTTCTCGAATTCCTCGCGTGTCATGAGGACTTCCTTTCGCGGCCCCCGGCCGCATCTGCCAAATGATCCCTGAGCGCGCGGCGTCCGCGCACGAGCAACTGCTCGACCGAGCCCGCGCTGGCGCCCATCACCTCGGCTATCGCCGCGATGTCAAGCTCGCCCACCGCCCGCAGAAGCAGCGCCATCCGCTGGCGCTCCGGCAGGCGCGACAGGCCATCGCGCACGATCGCCAGCTCCTGCCTTGCCGCCGTCGCAGTCTCGGCATTCGCTTCCAGCGCGGCCGGCTCCTCGCCGATGTCGTCCAGGCCGAAGAAATTGCGCAGCGCGCGGCGCCGGCGCTGGTCGATGCACCGGTTGGCCGTGATCCGGTAGAGCCATGTCGAGGCGCGCGCCCTGCCGGGATCGAAGCGCGCGGCTTGTTTCCAGACGGTCACGAACACCTCCTGCACCACGTCCTCGGCATCGGCCGCATGGCCGAGATAACGCGTGGCGAATGTCCGCAGCCCACGGCCGTGACGGGCCATGAGCGCGGACAAAGCCGCCTGGCTGCCCGCGGCGATGCGGGCCAGAAGCTCCTCGTCGCCATTGGAGGCTTCATCCCGCACGGCGGCGGGCACCGGTCGAGGAGCCCCCGGCGGCGAGGGAGAAGTCTGCGACGATCCGGCTCGGGAGAAGAACGAATTCCGACGTCAAGTCCACCACCAGATATCAGCGGCGCCAACGGCGGAAGCCGTGAACCGTGTTGCCGTTCGGGCCCGTGAAGCTGCCGACAGAACGGCCGCCAAACGGTCCGGCCGCGCTGTAGCGCTGACCTGAAACGGTCTTGCCGTTCGGCCCGGTGGCAGAATAGCTCCTGGAGCAGCGGTCAACAACGCCGGCCTTGCAGGTTGAATTGGACGTGTAGGTGCCGCCGTTCGGTCCGGTGCGCGTGGTCGAGCCGGTGTAGATATTGCCGTCCCGGTCGACGCTGCGGCTCAGTTCGCCGCCATGCGCGGTCTTGCGCGTCCACTCCTCGGCGGAGGCCGGGGAAGCGGCCGACCAGACGACCATCGCGCCAAGGCAAAGCAGCGGAAGTTTGAGTCTTGAAAGCATGTCATTTCCTTTCTGGCAGGCAGGTTGGTCAGTTGGCGTGAGCAGCCACGATCTTGCGGATCGCCGCGATCTCGTCGGCGGAGAGCCTGCCGTCGCCATTGCGGTCGGCGAGATCGAAGAGCGGCGTGCTGGCCTGGAACTCGCTCTCGGTGACCTTGCCGTCGCCATTCCTGTCCATGCGCCGCCAGCGATTGCCGAGGCGGGCCTCGGCTGCCAGGGCGCGGTCATCGATGGCCTGGCGGGCGGTCTCGATCTCGTTCTCGTCGATGACGCCGTCGCCATTGCGGTCGAGCCTTTTGAAGAGACGTTCACGGGCGCCAAGGATCTCGTCCTTCGATATCGCCCCGTCGCCATTGGTGTCGAGGCGCTGGAGGATGCGCTGGCCGGGCATGTCCTGCGCCGCGGCGGCGCAGATCGGCGTGAGGCCTAGAAGCAGGCCCGCAAGGATCGCTGAGCGTTTCATGGGTGGTTCCTTTCGATTGTGACGTCGCGGGGGAGCGACTGTCGGCCAATACGCAGCCCGGTTCGTGCTCCTACGCCGACGTCCGGATTTTTTTGGCGGCCGCCATACCGCGGTGCCCCGTGCATCGACCTTCCGAAAAATTCGAAGACGGCGCGTAGGAGCCGGCGAACTCTTGCGTAGGAGACGCTGCAAGGACGGTCCGCGGCGGGCCGTCGATTTCAGCGGAGACCCAGATGACCAAGATCGTGACCGCCTTTGCGGGGCTGCTTCTGTGCGGCTGCAGCGCATTCGCAGCCGACCAAGGCGCCAGGGAGGCGTTCCGGCGCATCGACACCAATGGCGACCGAAAGCTCGAATTCAGCGAGATCCAGGCAGCGCGGGCGCTGATGTTCGACCGGCTGGACGCCAACCACAATGGCGTGCTCGACCCCGACGAGGTGCAGGCGGCCATGGCACAGGTCAAGGCGAAGCGCGACGTGCAGGCCGCACGGTTCACGGGGCTGCAGGCCGAGGCGGGGCGCATGGACCGCAACGGCGACGGCAAAATCTCGCGCGACGAATTCACGGCCGCCATTCCCGACCGGCTGCTGCAGGCAGACACCGACGGCGACGGCGCGCTTTCGATTTCCGAACTGCGGGCGCTGAAGCGCCCGTGATCCATGCCAAACCAAATCAGAGGAGACTATCGATGAAGAGAATGATCACTGCTTTCTGCGGCCTGATGCTCGGCGCCGTGATCTTGGCCTCGCCGGCCGAGGCCATGCCGCTTGCGGCGCCGGCAGTTCCGGCGTCCGTGACCAGCCAGGCAACGCCGGTCTGGTACCGGCGCGGTTTCTACGTTGTCGGCGGCGCCTATTACTACAATGGTTACCGGGGTTATTGGCGTGTACGGCCCGGCTACCGCTACTACAACGGCTACTGGTTCCCGGCCGCCGCCTTCGCGGCCGGCGTGGCGGCCGCCACGGTAGCGCCACCCCCGCCCCCCGCGGCGCGCCTGGCGGCCGCCCATGTGCGCTGGTGCTTTGACCACTACCGCTCCTACCGCGCCTGGGATAACAGCTACCAGCCCTATGACGGCCCTCTACAGCAATGCCGGTCGCCCTATAATTGAAACGCGGCGCTGCCGTCATCGACCCCGGAAGGAGGCTCGCCCATGCAGAACCGCTCCATGCCTGCCAATACGGTCATACCGGTGCTTGCCTACCCAGATGTGGAAGCGGCGAGTCGTTGGCTCTGCGAAGCCTTCGGATTCGAATTGCGGCTGACGATCGGCAATCATCGCGTCCAGCTCGGCTTCGGCGACGGGGGCGTCGTGGTCACGACCCTGAAGAGCGGCGGATCCGCGCTGTCGCCCGGCGACGAGAGATTCTCGGTGATGGTGCGTGTCGAGGATGTCGATGCGCACCACCGCCGCGCGATGCGCCGCGGCGCCATGGCGCTGACCGCGCCGACGAGCTACCCCTATGGCGAACGGCAATATTCCTGCCGCGATCTCGCCGGCCACGCCTGGACTTTCTCGCAGACGATCGCCGATGTCGCGCCCGAGGAATGGGGCGGCAGAACCGAGCGTCACGTCTCAACGGATTCAGACGACACGCTTTAAGCGTTGTTTTGACGTATGCCGCTGCCTGCATGGGCGCAAAGCTATCGTTGGGAATACTTAGGCGCTCGTGCTGACGCGCGCTATCAGCAAGGCACACGTGCCAGAGGTCGACACCTCTTATCCGAAAATCGAATCTACTGACCGACCTTGTCCATAAGCAACTGCAACTCGGGCTGCGGCGCGATCCAGAAAGTTCGAAAAGCTTCCAAGAACCCCAGGCGAATTGGAAGCGCTCTGTGGCTTGGTCTCCGTGACATCCATCTAACAGTATCCGCTGGTGGAATTTCTCTCGGCATCGCTCAAAATTGCGGTATACGACAGATGCGTGGGGCGAGCTTTATCCCTATCGTAGGAGCTGATACTTGAGCGATCAAAACGAAGCCCAGACGGCCGATCTCGTCGGGCTGACTGCAGACATTGTCTCTGCCTATGTAAGCCAAAATCCACTACCCGTTGCTGCGTTGTCAGATCTCATCGCGTCGATCCATTCGTCACTGACAGGCCTTGGCCAGCCGAATGTGGCCGAGCTGCCGAAACAGGAGCCAGCCATCAATCCGAAACGGTCGGTAGCGCCGGACTACATCATCTGCCTCGAAGACGGGAAGAAATTCAAATCGCTAAAACGGCATCTCTCGGTACACTACGGACTCTCTCCGGATGAATATCGCGAGAAATGGGGATTGAAGCCGGATTACCCTATGGTTGCGCCGAATTACGCGGCTCAAAGATCAACACTTGCGAAGGCGGCGGGGCTAGGACGCAAACCGCAGCCGGTCTCTGCTAAAAAAGTCCCTGCCAAGCGCAAGTCCAGGGCCTAGTAGAGACAAGCTTCTGGAGCGTCCCACCTCGGGCGCTCTGGTTTTTCGACCAAAACGACCCACCGGCGACATGCCGGGGGCGCACCACCTTATACCAGGCGCTCTTCGACGTTTAAATTCTCGACTGAGCATCGCCGATAGTAGAAGAGTGCTTCCTCGATAGTGGGTCTCGCTGTGTAGCGCTCTACCGACTCGAACCCCAGAATTCGTATTGCTCAAGTTCGCATAGCTGCGGATAGAGACATCGAACTTCCATCACAAGCGAGCGCAATTCACCTGGAGGCGCAACGCAGAAAGTTCGAAAAGCTTCCAGGAACCCCCAAATTGCAGAACCGCTTTTGGGGTCGCAAGCGGACTGACGGGTTCGGGGCTAGACCTGAAAAGCCGACGGATGCTCCCAACATGTCTCGGTCGTCAACTTCCGAACATGAGGACAACGGTATCGCTGGATGCCAGAACCGCTGCTATCACACCTTGAAAGTGCCCGCATCCGCTTTGGCGTCGACGTCGGTAATCAACATATGCCCTGGCGATACCGTGATCGAGATCGCGAGTTCGGCGCGAGCAAGTGCATCTTGCGCGGTCAGGCTGCTGGCCCAGAACACTGGGACCTCCCCTTCCAGGATTTCGACCGCATCGCCCCAATCGGGAGCGGTCAGATCTCTTACTCCGATAATCGATGGATCTCCGACATGGATGGGAGAACCGTGGGCAAGCGGGAAGCGTGCGGTGAGGGCGCGAACCTTGTCGACATCGCAGCGTCTCATGGGACGCATGGACACGACCATCTCGCCACCAAAAGGTCCCGCGCCGCGCGTCATGATCTTGGTCCGAAACTTTGGGAGGGCTTTGCCGTGGCCGATGCTGCGGAGCTTGACGCCCTTTTCCACGAGGGCCGCTTCGACGGTAAGCGCACTGCCGAGCGCGAAGGCGGCAAAATCGTCCCGCCAAAGGTCGATGATATCTGTCCTCTGACGGATCACCTCCCCAAAGTGATAGATATTGTATTGCGGAGCATCGGTGCGGATATCGATATCGCCTAGCGCTGGAAGCAATGGGCTGCCGGCGCGGCTTACCGCGACCAAGGGGCAGGCTTTAGGGTTGCGGACGCAAAACTGATGGAAATCGCTTGCAAAGCGACGGGGCACAATCACGACGTTGGCTTGAAGCTTGCCTCTTGCAAGCCCTCCTGTGCGCCCTTCATATTCGCCCGTCCTGACCAGTGTCCGCAGTTTGTCTGCATCGACTAGCCGCAAATTGTCATAGAACAATGAAGTGACTTGGCGAGGCATGGTTTCCGAAAATACACACGTTTCAGGAAAGAGTGTAGGATCATGGCGACCTAGCGGATTGTCAAATCAACAGAATCTTTCCTCGTCGATAAATTGTATTTATTGCTTAGATGGCAAAGTCTAAGTTATTAGCAGTTTTGCATAGACATACTGACTCTCACTGACAATCGCGGCAGCCGATCGCTTCGATCTGCCGGCCCGCTTCGTGCAGAAAGGCGAGATCGCGATTCATGTAAGAGAGAAGGAAAGCCGCGTAGAGGACGAAGACGAGGCTGAAGACCAATGTCTTGACGACCAGCGAAAGCGCAAAAACATTCAGGTGCGGTGAGGCACGCGCCAGGAAGGCCAGCACAATATCAGACAAGAGCATGCTGATGATGAGCGGGAAAACGAGGGTCAGCGCCATCACCAGGATGCGGTTCATGAGATCGAGAAAGATTCCAGCCGCGCCCTTGCTGAACACAGGCAGAAGATGATCGATCGGCCAAAGACCATAGCTGTCGTAGAGGCCTGTCAACGAAAGCTGCAGGCCGCCGGCTGCAAGGTAGATCGTGACCATGATGATGGCGAGCAAGGTGCCCGTGGCCCCTGTCTCATGGGTCATCATCGGATCGATCAGCGCACCCATCGAGGAGCCGCGCTGCAGATCCAGTATATCGCCCGCCGCTTCCGCCGCCCAGAACGGTATGCCCATCGCCAGCCCGAGTGTCACCCCGACCACGAC
Organism: Mesorhizobium sp. WSM4307; assembly: GCF_007003945.1. Lineage (NCBI taxonomy): Bacteria > Pseudomonadati > Pseudomonadota > Alphaproteobacteria > Hyphomicrobiales > Phyllobacteriaceae > Mesorhizobium > Mesorhizobium sp. WSM4307. The sequence goes on along the minus strand of NZ_VFTB01000015.1, from coordinate 30,268 downwards.
CTCCTTGAGCATGTACAGCACGATCATCGTCATCGGCAGATCGGTGGTCGTCAGCTTGCTCACGATCATCGGAAAGACCGGAACCGCCAGCGCCAACGCAACGCCATTGCGCAGAAGTCCTGACAGGGGCACACGCGAAAAAAGCGGCATGAGCAGCATGAACCCGGTCATGCGCGCGAGCGCGAAAGCACCTGCCAGAAGATAGAACTGGAGCTCCTTGACCGAGGTGAAGAGCGGTTCGACCGGCATCCTCGTATCTCAGCGGGTGACGATGGGAAACTCGTCCAGCGCGGTCGACGCCTGTTGCGCAATCTGCTGCGCGAGCAATGGACCAAAGACGATGATAACCAGAAGGATGACGACGAGCTTTATCGTCTGCGGCAGCGACTGATCTTGAATCTGTGTCAGTGCCTGGGCAAGGCCGACGAGCACGCCGACGGCCAGTGCCGCGACGATGGCCGGGCTGGAGGCCAGCAAAACCGTGAGAAGCGCGCCTTGGACCTTCGCCAGAATAAAATCATTGCTCATGCGAAAACCCCCGGCGGCGTCATGAGTAGCTCAGGATGAGGCCATGCATCAGCCGCGACCAGCCGTCTATCGCGACGAAAAGGAACAGTTTCAGCGGGATCGAAATCAGGACCGGCGAAACCATGATCATGCCGAGCGTCATCAGCACGTTCGCAACGACGATATCGATGATCAGGAAAGGCAGATAAAGTAGGAAGCCGATCTCGAAGGCACGGGTAAGCTCGGATGCGACAAAGGCAGGGACAAGGATTGACAGGTCGTCGTCCTTGAGGTTTTGCCGCGCCTGTTCCGGCCAAAGGTGGTTCGTTCCGTCGAGAAAGAATTGCCGCTCCTGTGGCTGGGTGAACTTCATGAGGTGGCGCTGCAACGGCTCCCTGACGAGTTGTGCTGCCCTGGCAAGGTCATCCGTCGTCTGGAACTGCACCTGCCCTTCCTGAAGCCGGCTCGACATTTCGCTCAGCAATGGCGTGGTGACATAGACCGTCAGCACGAGCGCTATGCCATAGAGCACCAGATTGGGCGGCATCTGCTGAACGCCGAGCGCGTTGCGGATGAGGAACAGCACGACCGATATCTTCAGGAAGCCCGTCATCGTGACGACTGCCAGAGGCAGCAACCCAACCACACCGACGGCGATAAGGATTCCAAGCAGGTTGGGCGAGTTATCAAGCATTGTCGAACATGCGCAGGACCCGCACGCCCAGGCTTTCTCCGATCCGCGCGATCTCGCCGCGGCCGACACGCCTGCCATTGGCAAGGATGTCGACAGTCGCCTCGGTTACCTCGACGAGCGGAATGATGGCGCCGGGCGCAAGCTGCCTTACATCTCCAAGAGGCATTGCCGTGCGGCCGACCTCGAAGGCAAGGACTACCGGCAATTCGTCCAAAGTCGATTCTTCCAAGGTGTCCGGCGGCGGCGTATTCTGGTTCATAGCCCACTCCCAGTTCGATCCAGTGATTGCGGTCGGTGCGGCAAGCAATTGCGGGCCGCCGGCGGTCAGGCCCACAGGCGCGAAAAGGCGCTCGGCAATGATGAGCGTCGCCACGCCCTCTTCCGCCGTGTCGTCGAACAGCACCACATCGTCAGCCTGCAGGCTTTGAAGCTCGCCAATGGTGATCGCAAGCGGACCGCGCCAAAGACGGACCGACAGCGGAAATTCGGCCGGGATCGGCGGCGTGGTTTTGCCGAGCTCGTCGAGAAGGCGGCCGATCCGTACCGGCAGACCGGTGTCATTCGTCGTCAGGACGCAGCCTATGGTGTCATCCTTGTCGGTCAGGGCGAAAGCGAATGGAGTTTCCCCCGAAACGGCATCTGCCGGTGCCAGCGAGGTGATCGCGATCTTCTCGCCCAGTCTGGCCTCGATATATTCGAGATCGTCTTCGAACGTGGCCTCCAACAGGAGCGCGGCGTGGGCCGGCGCAAGCCGTTTCATATCGACCGCCCCGTCGACCCTGGCGAGACCTCGCTCGACAACAGAAAGCGGCAGGCGCAATTGCCCGGCCATGTCCCCGACAGTGAAGCCAACAGCGCATAGCGGCTGGTTCGCGGAATTCAGCCCCGGCCAGGCGGCCGCGATCGCCATGGCCTTCCCGGCAATCGTGATCTCCGCGGCAGCGCGGCGACGGTAGAAGGCGTTCAACGCCCCGACATCCGCGGTCGCTACGGTTACTAAAGTCAGTGGCTCTCCGCTGCTCGACTGTACCGCCGCGCGTTTCGCCGGTTTTGCCCGCGCTTTCGTTCTTGCCGGCGCGAAGTCTTGAGGCATCACATCCATATCAATCACGGATTGGGCTATCGTTCTGTGGACAAGCGCGGCTGGCCGCGCTCCTCTTCCTCGGAAAGCTCGGCGAGGGCCTGGCGGCGACGCGCGTTGCGTTTGGCCAATTGCTCCGACAGCCTGTCCAGCTTGGTCACAGCCTTGATGCTCGCACGGTGGTCGTTGCGGGCTGCCGACAGCTCGACTTTCCGTCGCTTCTCGACGACGCCGGCCATTTTCTCGCCTTCACGCAACTGCCCGGTTTTCCTGGCGGCGACCTCGAACCGTCCCTGCAGCCGGTGGAGGCTGGCGGCATTCACCGGCTGCCCGACCAGCGCATCGAAGGCCGCATCCTCGGCGTTAGCAGTGCGCAGGAGGTGTTCCGTGACGGCCGCGGCCGCCTCCTGAACTTCCCTCGCGGCCTGGTTGGCGGCGGCGCGCCTTATGATCACCTCTTCCTGTGCGCGCTCCTGGCGGCGGCGTCTGAGGTCGCGCAGTCGAGCGATCATGTCAGGCTCCTTCATTGACGATCTCCCGCATGCGCTGGCGTGTCCCGTCGATGGTCTCATATGTTGCGGACGGCTGGCGCAGGAAGGCGTTGATGGCATCGATCTTCGCTACCGCCTCGTCCGCCACGGCATCGCTGCCCTTTTCGTACTCGCCGACGCGCAGGAGCAGTTCGATGTCGGCATAGCGGGCGAGCAGTTCGCGCAAGCGGCCGGCGTCAGCCCGATGTGCCGGCGGCACGACGGCATCCATCAGGCGGCTTCGGCTGCGCAGGACGTCGATGGCGGGAAAATGGTTGCGTTGCGCAAGCTCGTTCGACAGGAAGACGTGGCCGTCGAGCAGCGCCTGGATTTCCTCGGCGACCGGATCCAGCGTGCCGTCGCCTTCCAGGAGAACGCTGTAGAGGCTTGTGATGGACCCGACTCGACCGGGGCCCGAGCGCTCGAGCAGACGCGGCAGGACCGCAAACAGCGAAGACGGGAAACCACGGCGCGTCGGCGGCTCGCCCGAGGCCAGGCCGATCTCGCGCTGCGCACGCGCAAACCGCGTTATGTTGTCCATCGCAAGCAGCACATGCTTGCCCTGGTCCCGAAAAAATTCGGCTATGGTTGTCGCCACATAGGCGGCCTTGACACGCTCGATGGCGGGCCGGTCCGAAGTCGCGACGACGACGATCGCCCGCTCGCGCCCTTCCGATCCAAGCTGATGTTCGAGGAATTCACGCACCTCGCGCCCGCGCTCGCCAACCAGGGCGACCACGGCGACATCGGCGTCGGTGCCGCTGACGATATCGGAAAGCAGGATGGACTTGCCGACGCCTGGCTCGCCGAAGATACCGACGCGCTGCCCGCGTGCGCAGGTGAGCAGCCCGTCGAGGGCGCGGATTCCGAGCTGGATCGGCTCGGAAATCAGACTGCGCTCCAGCGGGGATGGCGGATAGGCATTGACCGGATAGCTGCCGACAATGCCGTCCGGCGAAAGCGGCTTGCCATCCAAAGGTTCGCCGAACGCGCTGATCACCCGGCCCAGAAGGCCGGGGCCGACGGGCACCAGCTGGTCCTTCCCGGTCGCAACGACTTCGGTTAGGCTTGAAAGCCCGGTCAGATCGCCCAGTGGAACAAGGACCGCCATCTCATCCATGAGGCCTACGACTTCCGCCTTGGTCGTCCGGCCGGTTCTGGGGTCGACCAGCTCGCATATCTCACCGATCCTGGCTTCTTCGACGGTCGCATGAATGACCGTTCCGGTGACCCGTCGGACACGTCCTTTGCGGGGACGGCTCGAATCGTCGCGAAGGCCAGAACGGAGGTTTGGAATGATGGACGCCAGACGGCTTTCGATATCGATGGCGGGACCTGTCATGCCGGCGCCTCGGCCCTTGACCGGATTGCGGCGGCGACGGCATCGAGCTGGGCGTCGATGCTGGCGTCAATGACGGCGATATCGGTCGAGAGGATGCAGGCCGCCGGCGCCAGCGCATCATCCGCATCGATTTCAACCATCATGCCCAGATCGCTGTTGCGCAAGACCGTGTCCAGCTCCTCGCGGACCCGGTCCACGGAAGCGGGATGGACACGGATTTTCAGATATCTGGCACGGCGAATTTCGGTCACGGCCTGTCCAGCAGCCCTCGCGACAAGCGTGCCGACGTCGAACTCCCCCAGAATTCGCCTGACGACCTCGAGGGCGAGCCCGGTGACTTCGGCTTCGAGCCCGCCCAGATAGCGATCCACCTTGACTGCCGTTTCGCTTATCAGCCGGCTGGCATCCGCGTCGCCTTGCGCCTTGCCGTCCTCATAACCCTGAGCGTATTCGGCTGCGTAGGCGCGCCGGGCGGCTTCGCGCATTTGCTGGGCATCACGCCTCGCGGCATCGAGAAATGCATATCCATCCTGCCAGGCCCGCGCTTCAGCGGCGCGCAGGATGCGGGCATAGGGGCGCCTTGGTATTTCAACGGTCGCGGTGTCCGCTTCGGCCATCGCGCTAACCCATCGCTCGCCGCACAATTGCCGGACCGGCCTCGATGAACGGCTTGGCGGTCCGGTCGACGAATTCGTGCGGCATGAGCTTGATGCGGACGCGCGCACCTGTCTCGCCGGGCATCGCCTGGCACCATCCGCCAAGGCAGCTCAAACCATCGGCATAGACACGACCGCGGATATCCTCAAGCGGGTGCAACGGCCGCGTTGGACCGGCCAGATCGCGATTGGCAACCGCAAAAGTGCAGAGATCCGCGCCCAGCGCAGTCTGCAACGCATCGGCTTCGCGCCCGTCAATGGCGGCGGCAAGATTGCCGGCCCAGTAGATCGCACCCGAGCGAAGAGCTAGGTCCTCCAATTCCTCGCCCGACGACAAGGCAATCGCCCGATCCACGTCGTCCGACGGCTCATCGGCCGCGCAAGAGAGCCGGTAGTGATCGAGCAGAAGCTTCGACAACCGCTCATGCAGGCGTTGCGACTGCAACATGCGCTGGCACGCAGCTTCGCTGATCGCATCGTCAAAGCATTCGGCGAGTCGGGCCGCGTCCGCATAGGATGCGAGGCTAGAGATGAAGGCCTGCCATTCCGGGCTGGCCGCTTGCTCCGAGCCGGCCCCGGTCATGCCTTCCTCGCGGGGACTGCGGAAGCTTCAAGGGCGTAGACATTAGGCCGTCGATACCACTGCAGGTACGCCAACCGGGCGGCCAGCGCGAGTATCGCGGCCGCCATGCCGTAGAACAGCCACATCGCCGCCGCCACGCTGTCCGGATGCAGCCAGAGACCAAGGAAAGTTATGAACCCTGGCTCGGATTCCTGCTCCGGGGCGGTCGCGGCGACCGAAATGAGCGTGACGGAGACATTGTCGTAGGTCAGCCCGGCGATGCCCTTGGCCACCAGCATCTTGACCTGCGGGATCAGCTCGTTCATCGGCACCGATGCGCGATGCCTGATGAATACCGACGCGGACGACGGCACCAACTGCTGCCTCAGCGGATCATTCTCGGGCAGGACCAGGTGAACCCGCGCGGAAAGCACGCCGTCGATTTCGGAGATTGTCTGCGACAGCTCCTGGCTCAGGCCATAGATCATCGTTGCCCGCTCTTCCACCGGCGAGGATACGAGCCCGCCTCTCTTGAATACGTCGCCGAGCGTCTGGAATTCCTGTTTGGGTAGACCGCTTTCGTCGAGAAGGGCCATTGCCTCGGCAAAGCGGCCCTTCTGCACCGAAACCGTCATCTTGCCGTCCTTGCCGGCCTCGCGCTGGGCCAAAATCCCGTGACGCATTAGCGTGGCCACGATTTCGTTGGCCTGCCGCTGATCGAGGTTGGAATAGAGTTCCACCGAACAGGCCTGGAGCATCAGCATGCCGGCGACGACAAGCGCCACGCGGCACCGTGCGGCACATCGATTGAACAGCGCCGACCGTCGCGACTGGAACAATTCGGGCACGAGCATTCCGCGGCGCCTACTGTTGCTTGATCAACGTGCTGGTGGACGACGTCACGGCCTTCACGCTGCTGGTCACGACTTCCAGATTGGCTGCTGCCCACATCACCGAAATGGATCGCTCGAGCAGGTGCTGGGCATTCTTTGCCGGCGCATTTTCGGCTTCCTTGCCTGCCGCGGCGGCATCCGGCGTGGCGGCGGTTTCGGCTTGCGCCGGGATGTTCGCCTTGCCAAGGGCCTTTTGGACCTGCTGCATGGTTCCTTCCAGCGACTGGACAGCGGAGCCGAACAAGGCCGAGGGATCCGTGGCCGGGCCCCCTCCGGTCTTTTCCACCTCGGCCAGATAGTCGAAGAGTTTGCGCTCAACGATCGGCTCCGTCCTTCCCGGTTTTGAGGACTGTCCAGCCGCTGCCGGACTGGCGCCGGACGATGCCTGTGCCACCTGCTGACCCGCACGTGTGGCGACATCACCGCGCTCAGGCGTGTTGACCTTCGCGGCGGCGTGCTTTTCCTGCTTGGCTCCGACAATTCCGTTGCCAGGCTGCGCTGCAGCGCCGGCGGTGATCTGCTGTTGTGAGCTTATGCTGGTGGTCAAGTTTGCAAGCGTAGCTTCCAGAGCTCCAATCGGCGCGATTTGCATGGACCTGCCCTCCTCTTTCCTAGTTCGGTTGGGCGGAGGGGACATTATACACCTCCGCCTGCGTTCCGCGGAAAACGCGGACCGAAACAACTTTGCCCGGCTCTTGCTTGGTGCCCGTCGCCGCAGGAACTCCGAGCGTTTTCCTGACCAGTTCGATGTAGGAGGGCGGCCCCGACACCGAGACGACGTCATCTTGCCTGGAGACCTTGGTCGGAAACCTCGGATCGATGACGCCCAGCCGCGAAAGCCGATCTTCCGCGCCGGCGGCCGTGTTGGCATCGAGCGGGATCAGTTCGGTCTGGATTTCAGCTTCGGTGGCGACGTTCATGACGATTCCGTCGAAATGCCAGACCAGACCGTATCGATTGCAAATATCTTCCAGAAATTCGCGCGCCGTTCCAACTTGCATACCGGCGCTCAAACGTCCCTTAACGAGCTTGCTGACGCGCATCGGCACCCGCATGTTGCGGCCAAGCTCGGCGAGCGCATCCGTCACCGACTGGTCGATGGTGATATATTTGTAGGGGCCCGCGGGCCAGCGCGGCTCGGCGGCGTTCGCCTGCGAAGCAGCAAGCGTGAACAGCAGGATCACACCAGCCATGAAGGCAGCGTTGGCTCCCGATAACCGGTCCACGAGGCAGGTAACGCGACCCGTCAAAATTGATCCTATCACGGACGCGCGGAGCTAGCCCGCGTCGCCCGTCTCATGGGTTACCCGCCAATTTCACCCTATCGCGTGCGTCGCTAAAATGGAAGTCCAATTGGATTGAACTCACGTAGTTAGTTCCAAATGTTGCGGTCAGTGAGCAAAGCGATATGGTGCGGGCTGGAATCGGGCAGCGAAGGCTCGCGGTCGCCGGTTTGTTGCTCGGATTTGAAGGGATCAGCCCAGGTGGCGGCACGCAAGAACCTGCTCTTGAGCCTGAATGGTCCGACCGGCATTGCTTGGCAATGGCCCCTGATCGGGGAGCGGCTCGGCAAGGGCTTGGGTGAATCGGTTCTGGTCGCTGCCACGTTGACTGCCGCGATGGCGCCGGCGCAAGGTCAATCGAACAGCGGCTACGACCCGAGAAGCTGGAGCTACGATCAAGCCCGAAATGTGCTTGTCTCGCCATCCGCCCCCGGCCAGGCCTCGGATGGCGAAATACGGCCGGCATGGTCGGCAATACCGAGGGAGATCGTCGATTTCGCTGAGACGCAACCGAAGGAATCAATCGTGATCAACACCAGGGAGCGGCGCCTCTATTACATATTGGGAAACGGCAAGGCGCTGCGATATGCGGTCGGCGTCGGCAAGGAGGGTCTGGAATGGTCCGGTCGCGACACGATTTCGAGCAAGAAGGACTGGCCGGATTGGCGACCACCGGCCGACATGCGGTTCAGGGAAGCATCGAAGGGCCATTTGCTGCCGGCGCGCGTCGCAGGAGGACCGAACAACCCGCTGGGCGCACGCGCGCTCTACATCGGCAACACGCTTTATCGCGTTCATGGCACCAATCAGCCATGGACCGTCGGGCAGGCCAATTCCTCCGGTTGCATTCGAATGACCAATGAAGACGTTATCGACCTATATGACCGAGTGAAGATCGGCGCCCAGATTATTGTCCGGCATTGAATCGTGATCCCTTTCAACATCAAGCAGCTTGAAACCTTTCTCCTGGTGGCAACTTTCGGAAGCTTCCGAAAGGCTGCGGAACGCTTGAACACAACGCAGCCGGCGGTATCGACCCGGATAGCCAGTCTGGAAGAAGCGCTCGGCGCCAAGCTGTTCGAAAGGCAGAGCAGCACCGTAAGGCTGACCGCCGAGGGACAAAGGCTGCTGCCGCCGGCGCAGCGGGTCCTGCGTGTCGCCGAACGGCTGCAATTGACCGCAAGCTCCCTTTCGGAAACAGCGGGCGTGCTCAGGCTCGGGGTTGCCGAGACCATCGTGCACACCTGGCTGGCGGATTTCCTTAAGGAATTGCAGGCGAACTATCCGCTCGTCGATACCGACATCGTCGTCGACACGACGACGACGCTGCGCAATGAGCTCATGTCCCACCGGCTTGATCTTGCGGTGCTGATGGGCCCCATTCAGGAATACAGCATCGAGAATATGGAGCTGCCCTCCTTTCCGCTCGTATGGGTCTGCTCGCCGTCCTTGAAATTGCCCAATCGAGGCAAGCTGACGCTAAGCGACCTGATGCAATTTCCGATTATCAGCTATGCGCGCACGACGAGACCCTACAGCGAACTTTACCGCAAGCTGACCGGTGAGCTTGAAGCGACGCCGCGTATCTTTCCGGCCAATTCGCTGGCCGCCTCCATCACGATGACGCTGAACGGGATCGGTATCGCCTCCCTCCCCAGGGAAGTCGTTCAGGATCATACTGCCAGCGGCTCGCTGCGCATCGTCGATTGCGAATGGCATCCCTCCGACCTGCGGTTCACCGCTTCATACTCCTCCGAACCGTCCAATCCGATAGCGGAGCGTGCGGCAAAGCTGGCCGGCTGCATCGCACATGCATTCGCCGCAAGAATCGGCAAGGCCCAACCTGCCGATTAGAACCCGCGCCGTCTCAGCCAACCGCCGCAATCGGCAGGTAGATGCGGTCGCCGGAGAAAATCATATCCGGGCTTAGAATATGATCCATGTTCAGCACCATCGTATCGGCAACATCGGCTGAATGCGCCTTGGCGATCAGGCGGATGCTGTCACCGTTCCTGACCTCGACCCACTGATAGCCGTCCTGCTCCAGTGTCGGGTTCGTGCGGCCCTGCGGATTGCTGCTGCCTTCGGGATGAACCTCGACATAATTGCCGGAAGCCCAGCCGCTGTGCATTTTGCCATCCGTTCCGAAACCTTCGACGGCTATCCAGGCCTTTCCCGACGGGTCGGTCGAAGGCCTCGCGGTCTGTTCGACGAATGAGCCGGGTCGCAGCACCGTCACCACGGCGGCGTCGCCCTCGGGCTGGCTCCGCAAATTCAGGCCATCGTCCGCCGACACCACAAGTTGCGGGAAATGTTCGGGCGGGGTCTTCGGTTCGTCTGGGACATCCGGGTGATCGTCGGGCTGCTGGGAGGACGCATCGCCATCCGGCTTGTTCGGATCGGGCGGGACGACCGTCTTGGGGTCCCAAGGTTGGGCGAGCAGCGAGTCCAGTGAGAAGAGAAGCATTCCGATGCCGAAAGTGATGCCCAGTGTCCAGCGATCCCATGCAGCCCATTTCTTGTCGGACTTCGCAGCGGCCGCGATATCGGCATCGGTTCGCGGCACCGAACGGCGGTTCATCCGGTCCGTCCTTATCGCCGACGCCCAGAACTCCGCGCAGCCGAACATGAACATGGTGCCGGCGACCGTGGCGATCGGCGCCGGCCAGGAGTGCAGTGTATAGACAGCGCAGCCGAGCACATAACCGGGGCCAGCCAGATGCTCGGCCAGGTTCCGGATCACCGGCCTGCCGGTGAACGACTGCAGCATTGACTTCGTGCCATAGACGACGTTGCCGAGCGAGAACGTGCTGTTGACGACAAGATCCTTGCCCTGGACCATTCCGGTCGCGGCCCCTGGCGCCGCGGCAATGAACGTGGCGCCGCCAAGCGCATTGAGGAACCGCCCGAACGGCCTGTGGCTTGCCGTCGCGTTGGGAAAGATCGCCTGCGTGCCGAACACGAAGCCCCGCACGCCAAACGCAACCGCTCCGGCGGTGGCGGTCCAGGTCGGAGGCAACGAGCTCCACAGCACGTAGGATGTGGTCGACATGCCGCCAAAGGTGGCGAGAGCCTGAGCGTTTTCGCGCATCCTGGCGTGGCTCAGCGCCAGATCGACGCCGGCCGCCTGATCCGGCGTCAGCGCCTTTTTATGGGTAGCCCGAAAGGTTGTCAGCTGCAGCACGGAAAGCGCATTCGTCTGCTCCGTCGACATCCAGGTAAACTGCGTGGGCGTGAACTTGCGCAACTGGCCGGGGCTCAGTTCGCCAAGCTGCTTCGGCGTCAGGGCGCCGATCTGTTGCCTGGTCAGCGCCTCGATCTGATGAACGGTCAGGGCCCCTAGCTGCTCACGCGTCAGCGCCGATATATGGTCCGGCGACAGCTTTGCCGTTGTCGCGGGATTGCGTGCCGCGACAAGGTCGGGATTGAACGCCGCGAACTGCGTCCCATCGAGATGGCCGAACTGGGCAGGTCTCATGGCCGCGAACTGTTCCGACGTAAAGGCGTTGCGCTGCTCATCGCTGAGCTTGGCGATCTGGTCAGGCGTCAGCTTGCGCACTTGCTCCAAGGTCAAGGCAGCGAGCTGCTCGGGCGAGAAGGCGGCAACCTGATCCGGTCGCAAGCCGCTGATGCGGCCAGGCGCGATGGCCTGTAATCTGCTTGGCCTGATCGCCTGGAGCTGTTCGCTGCTCAGCGCCCGCAACTGCTTCGGCCGCAGCGCCGCAAGTTGATCAATCGTCAGTTGCCCGATCTGCTCTGGGCTCAGTGTGGCAACCTGCTCGGGCGTCAGCTTGGCGATGTGCTCCGGCTTGATGGCGTGCAACTGCGCGCCGGTCAGCCCTGAAATCTGATCGGTGGAAAATGCCCTGACTTCCGGCCCGGTCGGCGCCCGTACCGGTTGGGCATGTCCCGGTTGCGCTGCGGAACTCGCCGGAAGCTCAAGGCTGACGATCCTTCCGCTTGCCGGGTCAAAAACCGCACTGCCGTCGTCGGACGCGGGCGGCCAAGTGACGCTCGGCGAGGACGTTTCGGCCGAAGTGTCCACCACCTGCGGCGTTTCGTTGGCCGTCACGGATGGCGTCTCGTCGACCACCGCTTCGGTTACCGGCGCCTCCGTCGGAGCGCCGACATCCCAGAATTCGTCGGCTGGCCGCAAGATGATCTGCGGGCGTTTCGGCGTCGATGCGCCTGGAGCAACGGCATCCTCGTTGCGGGTAAATCCGCTGACGAAGGTGCCGTCTGGGCCCATCATCCGCCAACCATGGACCTCGCCCCACGGTATGCTGCCGTCGACTGCGGTCTCGTCGACACGGGCCATCCTGTCGCCGACAGGCCGGCCCATCTCCTCGAACTCGGTCGGTACGTGGAGGCGCGGCCGGCTCGGATTCAATGTGTAGAGATAGGTGTAGCCTTGCTGGCGCGCGGCCCGCGACTCCTCCGAGACGAAGGCCTTCGCCCCTGAGACCGACTGGCTCGTGCCAACGAAACGGCCATGGGTATTGCCCATGACATAATTGCTCAGCGCGATGCCTTGCGGGTTGTCCACCCAGATCCCTGTCGGCAGCGGCGGCGAGAAGCCTCCCGCGTCCCTGATCTCGCCCGGCGAGCGCGTGTCGGCGCGGAAAACATAGGGGCCGACATTGCCGCGAAACGGTCGGTCGGCATTGCTTGCTCCTTCGTCTACACCAGCGGGCTGATCGCCCTCTTCCGGACGATCCAGGCTTCCCGGCACGTGTTCGTCGGAAGCACCGCGTATCCAGGGCAGCACCACAGCTTCGCCCGTACTGGGGTCGTACACCAGTATGTGCGTCTTGTCCGCTAGCTCCGGGGCGTCGCCCCACGCCCGTGGACCGTCGGAAGGCGGAACATAGACCCGTTCCGGTCCCCTTGGCTCGGTGCCCAGCATCGCCGCCGTGATCACCTTGCCGCTCTCGTCTTCGAGCTGGATAGTTCGGCCCGAACTGCTTTTGGTCGCCGCGGACTGGGATGGTGAAGTTGCAGCGGCAGGTTTGTTGTGTCCGAAGATGTTGCCGACGATCCCGGCATCATCGAGCGCCCCTTGCAACTCGGGCGAAGGCGGCGCGTCAAGGAAAACCCAGCGCGGTTGATAGCCCGGGTTCTCATTCCGCAGCGCCACATCCTTGTTGATCTGCTCCTGCAATTTCGGCGTGAGCGGCACTTCGCGCATCTGCGCGACACCGTTGATCGTCGTCCAGCGATGGTAGGTCTTGACCTCGATGGCTTCGATCACGTCGTCGCTCTTGAAGACGGGCGCATCCACATACCGGCCACCCGCGCCTGAGACGGGGTGGGCTCCACCCGGGTTGGCATCGACCGGAAAATGCGCTTCTCCAGGCGACCCATTGAGTTCGCGCGTATAGATCTCGCCGGCCTTCCATTTCTCGGGCTGCCGCATGTTGCGGACCTGTTGCAGCGAATAGGTCGTTGGAGGCGCCGCCTCGATCGCCTTCCTGACCGGCGTTGCCGCCGGCGGCACGGCCTCGCCCTCCGGCCGACTGCCCGGAACATGGTCCTCGGAGGCGCCGCGCATCCATGGCAGGACGTATGCTTCTCCGGTCTCCGGATCGCGGAACAAAATATGCGACTTGTGCATCAACTCCGGTTCGTCGCCACGCGCCGGTGGTCCGTCGGCGGGTGGCACATAGACATTCTCCGCGCTCTTCGGCAGCGGTCCATAACGGGTTGCCGTCACGGACTGCCCGTGCTCGTCCCTGATCTGAATCGGGCCGTTTCGGCGGCTGCCCACCTGCGAGGAGAGGAACGTCAGCACACCGTCGGCAACGTTCTGGCGCATGAAGCCGCCATCGACGATCGACGGGCCGAATTCAGTCCGGAACTGCTCGATCGCGGCGCGCTGATCAGGTCTTGCGTTTTTTTCCAGTCCGCCGAGGAACTGCTCCAGGGAGGCTTTGCCGCCCTTCGGGATGCCTGTCGCCGCGCCGTCATGCGAGGTTTCCACGGCATGGGCAAGCCAGGCCGGGACCGTCAGTTCCTCGGTTTGCCCGTCGGCGCGATCGAAGGTCAGTGTCGCGGTTTCGTTCTTGGCGATCGAAGGAGCCATGCTGGCCGCCTTGGACTTGTACTGGACCCTCACCTCGGCGCTGAAAGTCAGCGCACCCGCGGGCAGAGGATGCGTCGACAGTGAAACCGTGTAGCGCGTGGCCGGGCTGCCATGCGAACCGTAGAGGTTCTTGTAGATGTTGCCGGCGCTCGGCATGTACCGGGACTGAGGCGGTCCGTCGGGTTGGAAGCGTGCCGGAAGCCATGATTGTACTGTCGATTTCACCTTGTAGGTCGCGGACGTGACCATCCGGTCGGGATTGAAACCCAGCACGCCCGGCAGGTTGTTGTGATCGTTGAAGATGACGTCGACCAGCATCGCCTCGGGATTTACAACGCGAGCCTTCTCGCCGGTCAGCAAAACGATGTCTGCCCTGGCCGCCTTGCCCGGCACTGCCGAAAGACGCAATCCGCTCAGCGTCGGCTCATCGACCAGAGAAACCGTGTTCGACGGATCGATCTGACCGGCCTTGACGAGGTCACGGATCGAGCGGATGCCATCGCCCCGGCCGATGGCTGCGATCAGTTCGGACGCCTTCGCCGGGTCCTTGACCGCGAACTGGATCTTCAGGCTTGTCGAGCCGAGCGCGGACTGGATCTGGTCGAATGCCTGCGTCGACACTATGTCGCCCGGCTGCAACGTGTCCTTGACAGACAGTTCCGGGCGCCTCTCGAAGCCGACGCGCGGCATCTCGCCCACCGCCGCGACGTGATTGGCTACGATCGGCAGGCGCATGCCGGCCTTGGTCTCGGTCATGACACGATCGAACGGAAGCGCGCCTTGCAGCGTGACATGGCCGGAGCTGTTTTCCGCCGGCACCCCAAAGAAATCATGCTGGCCGGGCGCGAGGGTAGCCTCCTTGCCAGTCAGCGAAGGCGTGTAGATCATCTCGATCACAGTGCCTTCGCCGTCGGGTGTCACCCCGACGATAGCGGCATCGACCGGATTGGCCTCATAGCCGCTGGCATCGTGGAATATCGCCTTGCTCGCCGCCGCCGACAGATCGCTGCTGCGAACCGGGAAGGCCGTCTGGTTGGACACCGGCCACACGCCGGCCTGGAGGCTTGTGATATTCCTGTATTCGCGTGCCCGGTAGGATACGACGCCCTGGGTGCCGAGCGCGTCCTTGAACGGCGTCAGGCTGCGTTGGCTGACGCTGTCGACGATCGACCACCCGATCATGCCGAAATCGGTCTTGGTTCCGACACCGAAGCCAACGGCCGCAATTGTCGGCGAGCCTATCCCGAATGCGTCGCCGGTGTTCAACCGGACCCGGAAGGTGAGGCCGGCGCGGAAGTCCGGCAGTACGTCACGAAGCGGCATGCGTGGAACCTGGACGCCGTCCGGGCCGTAGCGCTCGGCCATCTCGGCGCTGGAATAATAGCTTTTCTCCTGCTCGTAGCGAGCCACCAGCTGCTCGGCGCTCAGGCCGTCGAGATAGGCCGAGGACGTCTTCGGATCCTTGCCGCTGGTGTAGACGTAGCCGCTCGTGTCGCGTTCGGGCATGCCGGCAAAGCTGCGTGTCTGCGGATCCCAGACCAGGCGTACCGGTCCGTCTTTTCCTGTCGGCTCACCTGGCACCACGATGGGGTCGCCATCAGCGGGATGCGGTGTGCCTTGGGCAGTCGAGCCATCAGAATCGCGGCCCGTCAGTACCGTCGGATCATTGCCGCCGGCGTCATCGCCCTTGATCGCTTCTCCCGGGATCACCGGGTGGCTGGGGTCATGGAAGACCTGCTCTCCCGTCGGCCGGTAAACGCCATCGGCGCCCATTTCATAGATATTCATCGGGCGTCCGGAGGAGCCGGGGCCAAGCGCCGGCGGCGACTGCCTCGGTCCCTTGCCGCCGGGCGGTTGCTTGCCACCGGGCGGCTGCTGATGCGGACCGCCATTGCCCGGCGGCGGGTTGGCGCCGGGGCCGTTGGAGCTCGCCTGTGTTCCCGTTCCTGGCCGCATGGTGCGCAGACCGTGGATGCCGAGCCCCGTGCCGGTGACGCCAGTGCCAAGACCCGTCAGCGCGTTGGCAAGCTGGAGACCGTTCATCTGGTCCCCGTTGGCGGCGAGATCGTACGCGGATGTCGCCAGCAAAGGTGTGCCGACAATCACCGAGCCGACGTCCAGCCCCCACGCCGTCTTGTTCAGTTTGGCGGTCGATTGCATGTAGGTGCGGGTTTCTGACGCCAACGCCCAGTTCGACCGTGTCGCGCCTATGCTTCCGGCGAAGGCGCGGGGGCTGGCAGCAAGGCCTGCCAGCAATGACTCGCTCTTCGCCGCCATGCCGATGGTGCGCAGGCCGCTGGAGGCCACGGGCAGAACTGTTGTCGCGGCGCTTGCGATATTCGTGAGCGATTCGGTGTCGTACCACTCGCCACCGTGATCCAGGTGGTTGGCCTCGTTTATAACGGCTCTGGCTCCGAGATAGGCCGCGCCCGTATAGGCCAGCGGCGCGGCGACCGGCGCCGCTGGCGTGAATGACAGGATGGTGGCAATGCCGGTACCGATGCCAACCAGCGGATCGACGACCTTATCCCAGACCGAGACGTTTCGCGCTTTCACCACCTCAAGCGCGATCTTGCCGTCGGCGCCGGCCTTCATCTCCAGGTTTTTGGGAACGACAAGCTTGCCGTTCTCGCCAAACTGACTGTTGTTGTCCTGGAAATCACCAAGGTCATCGAACTTCTTGCCAGTGGCATCGACATATCGGGTGTTGCCGTCCCCGTCGCGCACCGCAAAGAGAGTAACCTGCTGCGTTCCGACCTGGTCGTCGACATAGAAGATCGGCACGCTGCGCACATACGGATTGTTGCCGCCGATATCGCGGATCTCGTCCGTCACATTGTCTATCGCGTCGCGCCCATCATCGGTCGAACTGTCCAGGCCGAGCTTCTTGGCGACCGTTTCATCAAGGGCCGCGCCCGGCTGTTGCCTGAACTCGTTGTCGTAGCCGTTGGCGAGCAACTGCTGGAACCTCGGCTGATACATGCCGTCGAGCGCCTGCGGCTCATGCTTGTCCAGATAGGTCTTGTCGACCGTGGTGTTGTCATCCACCAGCAGCGAAGGCTCGCTGAGCCGAAGCTCATGATAGTCGCTGAAGCCTTGCACCACCCTGCGCAGATCCTCGGCCTGCGATATCTGAAGCCTGACGGCACCCAGCTTGAGCCTGGCGACCGCGACTTCGGGGTCGACCCAGCGACCGCTGGTATCGTCATCTTCCGTGTCAAGATCGATCCAAACCGCCTTCCCGCCCTTGGTCAGCGCATCGATCCCCGTCTTGGCGTAGTTTTGGGCAACGTCGGGCGCCACCTTGATCTTCTGCCCGCCGACATCGATCTCGACCGGCTGCGCGCCATCGGGTAGCGTGCCCGCGGGAGCATCGACCGTTCCTGGTTTGTGGTTCGTCAGCGCATTGTCGAAATTGGTCTGCAGCGTCGGCAGTTGGGTCTTGAGGTCGGCAATGCTGTTGCCGAGTTGCTTGTCGAGGACGTCGTTCAGGCTCTTTGCCGCCTGTTCCTCGCTGGCCTTTACCGATTGCAGACCATTTGCCGTGCAGACTTTTGCGTTGGCATCGTAGCCGGCCAGAAGCGTCTGCCAGTCCTTGTTGAGTTGGCGATCGCGATATTCGTCCCGGACATTCTTGTCGGTCAGGCTGTAGGTCAGCTGCTGTTCGGTGGTTCCCTCGTCGAAATGGTTGACCACCCAGAGCTGGCCGTCACGGATCTCCAGTGTCGAGCTCTTGTAGTGCCCGAGGTAATCGCCGCTGATGCGATTGTACTTCTCGTCAAAATTAAACTTCTGCTCGCCAAGATACTCGTTGGACAGCTTCTGCTCAAGATCCGTCTGCCGCGCATTGACCTTGGTTGCGTCGGCATGGGCGTCGAAATAGTTCTGGTAGGCCTGAGCCAGTTCGAGTTGGCTGCCTGCCGTCGTCTGTAGGCTCGTGAGCTCCTTGTATTCCTTCGAGTCCTTGGGAACGCCGTTGAGCTCGGCCTGCCCTACCAGGAAGTCGACGGTGAGCTTGTCGCCCTTGCTCAGATGCAGGCCGACCTCGGAAAACAGCTTGTCGACGGCAGAGTGGTCGGCGACGCTTTGATCGCGTTGCGGATGAAGGTCGGGAGTGCCCCGCGCGCTGACTGCCGGCGCGTTCGGATCGCCCAGCGGGGTTAGCGGACCCTGCCCGGCGATGGCGTCCTTAAGGACGCGCCCGGCGTTCTCATATTCGCCGCGGGCATCCCGCGCGTTCTGCAGCAAGGTGTTGGCCTTGGTCAGCCGCTCGCGCGCATCGGCAAGCGTGCCTTTCGGTTTCTGAGCGTTCCATTGCAGGCCGTGCGGCGCCAACGTCTTATTCAGGATGGTCTGCGCGCCACCGACGCCATCCTTGTAGGCGGGATCGAGCATATCGACGTTGAGCTGCTCCTGCTCCTGGCCCGCCAGAGCCCGCGTCTCGGTGACGCGCGACAGCGCGATGTTCTCGTCGATGATGGCCTGAGCAACCTGGGGATCGACCCAGGTCCAGACGCCGTCCATCTTCATCGGCATCCACTTTCCGCCGGAGGGCGCGTTGCCCTGCGGTGGGTCGCCGAGTGGATCGACAACCCTGTTCTGTCCGTCAAGCTTGGGCGTGACGGGCGTACCCAGGTGGTATTTGTCGATCAGGTCCTGTTTGTCATGTCCGGCTTTTTGCGCGGCGGCGATCAGGCTGGGCAAGGTCTCCCCGGCCAACAACCCCTCGACGAAGGTCTTCACGACCTGGCTTTCTTTTGCCTCCTTGGCATCGCTGCTGTTGGGGTTTGCCGCCAGCAGTGTCTTGGCCAGCGATTCCTCCGTGCTTCCTGCCTCGATCTGCAGGTCGGTGCCGGTGGTGTTGTTGTGCAACGTCGAGCTGCCATCGGGCTTGGTGGTCAGGGTATAGCCGTTGAAGGTAACCTTCACCGTCGTGCGCGTACCGTTATCGATGGTGACCTTTTCTCCGGTGTCGATGATGTCCGGATCGCGGTGCGAGCTGAAAAGCTCCGGATTCGCGCGCCTGAGATCATCCAGCGTCACGCCATATTGCTGCGCGATAAGGGTCAGGTTGTCGCCCGCCTTGACCTCGTATTCGACAGGCTTGCCGCCATTGATCTTCTCGGTGATCGTCGTCGTCACCCGGCCGTCCTTGTCGGTGACGGTCTTGGTCTCGGTTCCGTTACCATCGACGGATTGCGAGGTTTGCTTGCCGTCAGCCGTGGTGGTGACGGTGCGTACGTCGTGCTGATAGTCGTGGGAGTAGACGGTCTTGTCGCCGCTGCGCGGATCGACGATCTCGACCGACTGCGCGTCGCTGCTGTCTGTGGCCTTGACCTGATAGCCGGCGCCTTCAATCTCGGCGATCACCTGTTGGTCGGTGAGGCCATTTTCCTTTGCGATCTGGTCGATGCTTTTTCCGTCGGCAAGGCCTTGCCTGATGTTCGGCGTGTCGGATCCGCCTGGATCCTGGGCGGGCGCCAATATGGTTTTGCGGCCGTCCGGACCTGTGACCGTGGTCACGGGAAGAGAAGGACCGGCGCCCGGCGTCACGGTTTCCACCGACGCTCCATTGGGCAGCGACGTCCGCTCGGTAACGGTTCCGGTCCCGAGGTCGTCCTCATAGCGCGTCGTTAGGGCGCCGGTGTCTGAATTGTAGCTGGTGGTTTCCTTGCGTCCGAGCCCATCCCGGACCGGCGAGGTGGTCGTCGCGCCGCCGGGCTGTTCCTGGACGGTCGCATAATAGCTGTCGTGCTGGTAATCATAAAATTGCGTGACGGTGCGGCCGCTGGCATCCGTGATTTTCGTCGTCTGCGTGTCGCCGTTCGGCGCGCTTCCATCCGACACGGTCATCCCGCCGGACCTGAGCGCGGCGATAACCTGCTCGCGTGTCATATGGCGGTCAGACGCGATCTGGTCGATGCTTTTGCCTCCGGTGACGTCGTTGACGATATCGCGGGCGGTGTTTGCTGCTGCGGGATCGTCCCTGGTCGGACTCCCATCGAGGTCCACCAGAGTCACGACCGGCGTCGCGAGATTGGTGTTCACGTAGAGTGCCGGCGTCACCGTCGTGCCATTGCCGGATGTGCCATTGCCGGCGTTCGCAACATTGACGCCCGGTGTCGCCGGTGCCGTTGCCGGCTTCGGCTGAAGGGAACTCAATTGCGTGTTTACATGCGCCAGTTCCTGGCGAGCCTGTGCCGCCCAATCGCGCTCGCCCATTCTGTTGGCGAGCCTGATCTGATCGCGCAGTGCCGCCGCCTGCGCCTCCAGCCGTGCTACCTGGGCGGCATCCGCGTTGGCATTGACCTTCTGTGTCTGGAGGGGCGGCTTGGTGAGCGTTATCGGGCGAACCATCTGGACGACCTCCGGAAATCACTGTTGCCGGCAGCCCGGCCGCCGTCACACCCGCCCCGATCGCAGTCTTCCGCTATTATCGAGGGGGCTTCCAATAGATGCCGAAAGCAGCAAGCTGTTCTTCCGACTGTTTCACGCGCTCCGCGGCATCCATTCCGGAGCGCGCCGCCGTCAGCGCCGCCAGGATTTCGACGGCGGCGAATGCCGGCGCCATGCTTCGGAAGAATGATTGCGAATTGGAGGTGACGATGATCGCTTCCCGCGCAATCCGGGTCAGCGGCGACACGCTGCTGTCGGTGATCGCCACCACGCCGACGCCCTGCCGGGCCGACTGGCGCGCCACCTCTATCGTCGTGCGCTCGTACGGCGACATGCCGACGGCAAGGAGCACGTCGCCGCGTCCCGCGTGCTGAAGGGCCTCCAGACCTTGTCCGGCCATCTCGCCGACCAGCATCACCTTGCGGCCGCCGCTATCTGCGAACGACATGATGTCAACGAAATGGCTCGTGACCGGATAAGCCGAGCGTAGGCCGAGGCCGAAAAGATTGCGCGATCCCGCAACGAGGTCGGCGGCTGCGATGAATTGCATGGCGCTACCGTATTCGCCAAGACTTGAGACCTGCGCGGCGAGGGCGTCGGCAACGACGCCGACCGTCGAGAATCCCGAACCGCCGTCCCGTTCGATGCCCTGTCGTGCCGGCAATCCTCCTGTCGTCTCGCGCAGCGCGCGCGCATAAAGGCTGCGCATGTCCTCATAGCCTTCAAGGCCGAGCCACCGCGCCAATCGCATCATCGTACTGTGCGAAACACCGGCCTGCTGGGCCTGCTCGCGCATCGACATCAGCGCCACATCCTTGGGATGATCCAGCACAAAACGCGCCGCGATCCGCAGTTGCGGCGGCATAGTCTCAAACCGTTCGGCCAACAGCTCCGCCAAAGGACCTTTTTCCATTCCCAATCACCCCATTCACCCCATCGCTCAGGCTACTCCGCGAACGCCTCGAACGCAACAGTTGGAACAAAAATGGCTCACATATTCCAAACGGACTTTCATTTTCGATCGCCCTGCCCTAGATTGCGACTGCAAGGTCCTGGACCGCATGCACGAGCCTGGGCTTGCAACCTGAACAGCCCCTCAAGGAGACAATGATGGCTGCCACCCCTCCCATTACATCCGGTTCTGCAGGGTCACCGGAACAAAACCTGGACAAGATGATCAAGCAACAGGAACGCATGTTTAACCTGGAGATCACGAAAGATATCGCGAAATCACAGCATGACATGCTGATGAGCACCGCCAAGACGCTCGGCGAGTCGGCTGAGAAGGCCTGACGCGAAGCATGCTCAAATCTATGCGCCGCCGACAGCAACCGGCGGCGCAGTTGCATGGCGGAAGCCCATCGTCCGGCTGCATTTGAAATCGCCATCGGCGGGAGATGAAGTGGCATGACCGCTAGTCCTATCGGCAGATATCTGGACGCTGTGCCGGCGCGTCGGCTGCGATCGATTATCGCCCCGTCGCCGTCATCCGCACAGTCCATCGCGCTCAGCGTAACCCACGGTTTTCATGCCGGCGCTGAACTCAGTCTGGTTGAGGCGCTGTATACGATCGGCTCCAGCACCGAATCTGACATCGTCCTCAGGGATGCCGGCATCGCTCCAATCCACGCCAGGCTGCGGCGCAAGGGCAACCAGTTTGAAATCGAAGCCGTCGGCGGCGATGTTGCACTCCTCACAGGCGAAATCATTCGTCAAGGACAGGGCAGTCGCTGCAGGTTGCCGTTCGTCATCGGTATCGGTGACGCCCGAATCCGGCTGGTCAATCCGGAACGCCCATCGAGCCGGTGGTCGCTCGGCAACCGCTCCATGTTGGTTGCCGGCAGCGTTCTCCTTGCCGTTTCTGTCGCTGCCAACGGGTTCTCGCTCGCCAAGTCAGACATTGGCTCACAGGCATCTTCTCGGGACGATCAACCGGTCAGAATGGCGTTCGCCGGTGAGCGCGGGCAGGAAGTGCTGGACGATTCATCGCCGGCGCAGATTCAAACAGTCGCCGATGCGGAAAGCCAGCTCAAACAACGTCTCGATCAGTCCGGCATAAGCACCGTCACCGTCCAGCGATCGCCCGGGCGCCTCGTGGTTTCCGGCGTGATCCCAGATGACAAGAGCGGCGTCTGGACCGAGACCCAATCCTGGTTCGACCAGACCTTCGGCGGTCAAGTTACTCTCGTGTCCAACGTCATGACCGGCAACGCAGTGCAGGCGCCGCGCCTGATGCTGCAGGCGATCTGGTATGGCGACCGGCCCTACGTCATCGCAGCCGACGGCGCACGCTATCACGAAGGCGCATTCACCGATGACGGCTGGACCATCAAACATATCGGCGAGACGGAACTTCTGCTGACCAAGGGCGGCGCCACGGTCGCGCTGAAATATCCGTGAACCGCCGGCTCGAAGGGCCGCGCCTCGATTCGGCGAGGATGGAGACTGCCGGCCGCGACGTGCATCAGGCCGAAGGCGTGCGCGGTCAAACGATCAGCCGGCGACGGATGAATGGCGCCGACAAAGCCGCGAAGGGTGCTCCGGGGACGAAATCGGCCGCTGCCGCCGAGAGGCCTGAGACGGCGGAATTCCAGGCCTCTGGAGAGGCCGCCGGCGAATCGCTGGATGAAATACTCAGCAACTTCGTCATGCCCGCCATTCCGGAGCCGGCCATCTTGCGCCGCTCGGTGCCTATTCTGCAGCATTTCATAGCGAACCTGGTCCCAGACCTTGAGGGCGGCGAGCAACTCAAGACGCTCGCCAGAACGCTGATCGAGGATGAAATCGAACGTCATCGCGACCTGCTTGGCCGCATGCAGGAAGGAATCGAAATCTGACCGACCCGCATGACACCGTCCATCTGCTGCATGTCCTGGGCTATCTCCACGGTTGTCATGGGCAGGCCAAGCGGGGCGCGGCGTACCTGCTTATCGCCGCGCAGCTCTCGCCGGGAAATGCCGGCGTTCTCAGGACACTGGCGCACCTGCTCATACTGGATGGCGAGGCCGAAAAGGCGCTTTCGACGATTGCCAGGCTGGAGACTTTGGAAGGAATGGACCACCCGGTGCTTGCACTGCTGAAGAGTCGGGCCCTGCTCGTTGCCGGGCGCAAAAGCGAGGCGCACAGCGCGTTGCTCAGCTTCCTGTCGCATCGGGCTGCCTGATGACCGCGTCGGAGCGACTTCTGCAATTCCTTGCCAGGCTGTCACGCCGCAGCGACCTGATCATCGCCGTCCTGATGCTGGTTGCAGTGGTGATGATGCTCATTCCCCTGCCGACCTTTCTCGTTGACTTCCTCATCACCGCAAATATCGCCATTAGCGTGCTCATCCTACTGGCGTCGTTTTACGTTTCTCACCCGCTTCAGTTTTCGTCGTTGCCGTCGGTCATCCTCATCGCCACCTTGTTCCGGCTGGCGATCACGATCACGACAACTCGGTTGATCCTGCTGCAGGCCGACGCCGGCGAGATCATCACCGCCTTCGGCACCTTCGTCGTCGGCGGCAGCATCGCGGTCGGGCTGGTCATCTTCCTCATCATTACCGTCGCGCAGTTCATCGTGGTCGCACGGGGTGCGGAACGCGTCGCCGAAGTGGCCGCGCGCTTCACGCTCGATGCGCTGCCGGGCAAGCAGATGAGCATCGATGCCGAGCTGCGCAACGGCGATATCGATCAAGCTGAAGCACGCCGCCTGCGCCAGCAGTTGGAGCGCGAGAGCCAGCTGTTCGGCGCGATGGACGGCGCCATGAAATTCGTCAAGGGCGATGTCATTGCCGGCATAGTCATCATCCTGGTCAACCTGATCGGCGGTTTCGCCGTCGGCACGCTGCAGCACGACATGTCGCTGGGGGACGCGGCCGCGACCTATTCGTTGCTCACCGTGGGCGACGGGCTGGTGGCCCAGATCCCGGCGCTGCTGGTCGCGATCGCCGCCGGCACGATGGTGACTCGCGTCGGCAGCGCGGACGGAACGGGCGACCTTGGCCGGCAGATAACCAGCCAGCTCCTCAGGGACTCGCGAGCACTGGCCCTCGCGGCGGTGATCATGGTTGGCCTTGCCATGGTGCCAGGTTTCCCCTTTATCGTGTTCCTGGCCCTTGGCGCCTGCTTCGGCGCGGGCGCCTATGCAATCAATCGCCGCGACGCCGGTGTTTCCGAACCCCAGGACATCGGCCAGATCGCGGCGCAGGAACAACGCGGTGGTTCGGCTTCGCTTTCAGCAATCTCCACCGGAACGCTGACTGCTTCCTACCGCGTCGTCGTGCGCTTCGGAGCCGAACTCGCGGCGGCGGTTCCAGAGCCCGAATTTGCTGCGCTTGCCGACGGCGTTCGCCGCGAACTCTTCGGCGATCTCGGTGTCGACGTGCCGGTCATCGGCATGCAGGCCGACGAGATGCTCTCCCCGCGAAGCATCCGCATCGATCTGGAAGGCGCGCCCATCCTGGACGCCGAAATCCCTGCCGGACGTGTTCTCGTCGAAGCCGACCCAACGCATCTCGATCTGCTCGAGTTGACTTACGAAAAAGCTGCTTCAATCGCCGGCCAGCGCAGGTTCGCGTGGGTCGATGACAGCCAAATATCGATACTGAAAGAAGCGGGCTTCGCTTTCGCCACACCCGCCGAAACCGCGGCCAGATGGACCGCAAATGCACTCCGGCTGTATGCGGGACATTTCGTCGGGATCCAGGAGACGCGCAGGCTTCTGTCGGACATGGAGCCGGACTATGCGGATCTTGTCCGACAGGCGCAGGAGATCGTGCCGCTGCAGAAAATCGCGGAAGTGCTTCGCCGGCTTGTCGGCGAAAACGTGCCGATCCGCAATCTGCGCCTCATCCTCGAAGCGCTGATCGAATGGGGTCAACGCGAACAGGACGTTGTCCTGTTGACGGAGTATGTCCGCACGTCCCTGAAGCGCCAGATCAGCTTCCGTTCCGCCGGCCGCAACAACATCATCGCAGCCTATGTGCTGCAACGCTCCGCCGAGGATATTCTGCGAAACGCGGTGCAAAGCACATCGTCAGGCACGTTCCTGAACCTCTCGGACGACGATGCGCAGGCCTTGGTAAGCGAAGTCGAGCGAGCCCTGTCGCACAATTCCACCGACGCCTCGCCGGTCGTCCTTGCAGCCATGGACGTGCGCCGTCACATGCGCAGCCTGCTCGCGCACAATGCGATCGAGCTTCCGGTCCTGTCCTTCCAGGAACTTGCGCAGGAATTCAACGTCCAGCCGCTGGCCACGATCACCGGCCGCAGCGGAAGAGCCGGCGGGCGCGCCCACGCGCTCCCGTCGGCTCAGGCGAAAGCCTCGCAGGAGACAGTCTCATGACGGCGGCCGGACGAATGAGGACATCTGGGGAATCAGGAGAGGAACGGCATGACGATCCACGATACAGCGGCAAGCGTCCGATCCGCAGCTGGGCGGACGGATATGCGCTGGCTCGCGATCGCGACGGCTGGCGTTTTGCTGGCCTTGTTGTTCACGATCGCAGGCGCGGCGGCGCAGAAAGCGTCGCCGCTGTCGAGCAAGCCAAGTCTCGATCTGCCGGTCGGGCAAGGACGCTTGCTGCGGTTCAATGAGCCGGTCGAATCCGTGCTGGTCGCGGACACAACGATCGCGGACCTGCAGGTCGTATCGCCAAGTTTGGTCTATGTCTTTGGCCTCAAACCCGGCCTCACCAATCTCATTGCGGTCACGGCCGATGAGCGGATCGAGGCAACCGCTCAATTCCGCGTCACGCCCGACATCACGCCCGCCAATGAGGCCAAGCACGCAATGCAGCCGAAGTCGGCGACAAATCTGCACATTTTCGGAACCCGCATCGCCATCACAGGCGAAGCACGAGGCGTCGACGAGGCAAAGGATCTGGACAATGTCGCAAGAACGTTCTCGCCGCCAGAACAGCCGCCGCTGAACAACATGACCGTGCAGGGCTCGCAGCAGGTCAACATCCGGGTCCGCTTTGCCGAAGTCTCGCGCACGGAGTTGCAGTCATACGGCGTCGACTGGTCCGTCGGCTACAAGAGCGGCGGCTTCGAATTCAACATGTTCCAGGACAATGGCGTGCCTTCGGGCAGCGATGGGAATTTTGGTCTGAGCCTCAACCAGGCGCACGGCCTCAATTTCGATGTCCTCATCGAAGCCCTGCAACGCAATGGCGTCGTCAAGATACTGGCCGAGCCGAACCTGACCGCGGTGACCGGACAGACGGCGAACTTTCTGGCAGGTGGCGAGATTCCCGTGCCTATCGCGCAGGGATCCGACGTCACCACCATTCAATACAAGCCTTTCGGCGTGTCCCTCGGTTTCACCCCAACGCTCATCGGCCGCAATCGCATCGCGCTGCACGTCCAGCCGGAGGTCAGCTCTTTATCGGATTCCGGCTCCGTAAGCGCCAACGGCTTTGCAATGCCGAGCTTCGTGGTGCGACGAGCCGACACCACGGTGGAGGTGGCAAGCGGTCAGACCTTTGCGATCGCCGGCCTTTTCCAGCAGCGAACCTCGCGCAACCTGGAGAAATTTCCGGTTCTCGGCGATGTGCCCGTGCTTGGGCCCCTTTTTCAGTCGCAGCGGTTCCAGCACGAAGAAACCGAACTTGTCATCTTGATCACGCCCTATCTGGTGGCACCGGTGCGTGACAGCCTCGCCACGCCGCTCGACCGCCCGGCTGCCAAGCGTCTCAGTCGCAAGCACGCCAACGACGCGTCATCGACCGGTCTGATCATCAAGTAGCGAGAAACGACCATGATATTGCGCATCGCTTTCAGCTCCGTTTTTCCGCCGTTGTTTCTGGCCGGCTGCATGAGCAGTCCGCAACAGCGGCAGGATTACTCGCCCGGCTACAGCTATGTTTCGACCGATACCGACGACTCCGAGAAAGGCGTCAGCGGCTCCGTTCTGGCTCCCAACGCATGCCTGGCCGAACCGGCCGATGATGACAATTCGGCCGCCAGAACCAATCTGACGATCGTCTCCGGCGTCGGCTTCCACCTGCCGTCCGGCTGCGCTAATGCCTATAATCTGCAGCGCATGGCCGAAAGCCAACGCGACCTGGTCGAAGGCCGGCGCATGGGAGCCGCGCCTGCGGCGCCGACGGCGCGCGCGGCCCGTCGTTACCTCGATGGCGAGGAGGCTCCGACAGGCGGAGCCAACACAACTGCGCCGGCGACGCCGCAGACGACGCAGTCCGTCGAGTGAGCCTCTGCCAACTCCTCGCCCGCAGCAACGCTCCAGGCGTCAAGCTTGGTGCGAGATCGGCCCAGGTCTTACGCTCCGACGCGTTGGAACAGGTCACAGTTTCACGGAAACGGCGAGCCACTTCATCTCGTTGTTTCAACGCAATTCCGGACCGAAAACCGCTCCGCACTTTTCCTGGAACTGCTTCACCCCAGGATGGAGCCGAGCGCTTTGGCCTTGGCCTGCGTGCTGCCCTTCGAACGGATGGTCCTGGCACGCGCCAGCAAGATGGCCACCTCCTTGGTCGTCAGACCGATAGGCGGCGACCCCTTGACCTGATCGGCTTGGCCAAGAAGTCCATAGACCATCACGACATTGCGCTTCTGGTGCAATTGCGCATTGGGTGCGGCAGCAATCTTCTGCACCAGCGGCAGTGCCGCCGCGGAATTGTCTTCAAGGGCTGCCGCCAATACCATGTTGGTCTCCACGTCGAGATCGCCGGGAGCGAGTTTCAACGCCTGGGCGAAAGTCGTCTGCGCTTCGGCGGTCTGGCCGGCGAATGTCTGCGCCACGCCCAGACGGTTATAGGCAGCGCTGGTGTTGACCAGAGGCGCTGCCTGCGCGAGCGCGCGCATGCCGGCATCGATGTCGCCAGCCTCTATCATCGCCGAGCCAAGGCCGAGCATCGCCTTCCCGTCGTTGGGAGCTTTTGCGAGCGCGGCCTGATAGGCCTTGGCCGCATCGGCCGGATATCCGGCCCGCATATAGGCGTCGCCCGTTTTGACGAACGCGCCCGCGTTGGCGTCCGGCATCGTTGCCGCACGCTGATAGAGCGCTATCGCGGTATCACTTTCCCCGCGCGCATCGATATCGTCGGCAAGCTTGATCAACCGATCCGACTGCGAGGACGGACCTTGGGCCTTCGCGTCGATCGAGCCTGTTTTGGCCGTCTGGCAACCGGACAGCGCCAGGGCCAGGGCCACAGGCAAGAATACGACATGCAACCGCATATCCACCTCTCCGTATTCAAGCCCGGCGCCACCTTACACAGCGCATGGGCGGACTGGAACCACAACAGTGCGGTAAGATTGCAACATGGCCGAAGAAGCTGAGGAAAAGAAACTACCGGCATCCGACAAGAAGCTGCGCGACGCGCGCCGCAAAGGCCAGGTTCCGCAGAGCCGCGACCTTATCTCCGGCTTCACTTTCTTCGCAGCGCTCGCATATCTCTATTTTTCCTGGCCGATGCTCTTCAGGCACCTTTCGGAACTGGTGCAGACCGTGACCGTGACCGGCGGTTCGTTCGGGGATGTCAGCCTGCGCGCCATCCATCAATTCTTCTCGCTGCTGATACTTGCCACTCTGCCGTTGGTCAGCATCGTTGTCGTTCTCACCGCGGTCTTCGGCATGCTGGGGACGTTCGGGCCAGTCCTCTCGTTCGAGCCGCTCAAACCGCAGTTCGACCACATAAATCCAGCCAAGGGCTTGCAGAAGATCCTGTCGCTCCGCAACGTCATCGAGTTTGCCAAGGGCCTGATCAAACTGGTGCTACTGGCATGCCTCTTCGTCTTTGTGCTGATCATATGGCTGCAGCCGCTATTCGATGCGCCGGGTTGCGGTCCGTCATGCCTGGGGCCGGTGATCCAAGCAGTCCTGACGCCGCTGGGAATCGCCGCCGGCCTGGCTTTCGTCGTCATCGGCGTGATCGACGTCCCTATTCAACGCTGGCTGTTTCTTCGCGACATGCGCATGACAACAACCGAGTATAAGCGTGAACACAAGGATCTCGAAGGCGACCCCTTGATACGCCATGAACAGCAGCGGCAGCGGCGCGAAGCCGTGATACGGCCGGCGAAGCTGGGCGTGAAAAATGCGGTTATCGTCTTCGTATCCGGCGACCGGGCCGTGGCGTTGCGTTACATCAGGGGCGAAACGCCGGTGCCGACGGTTGTCGCCAAGGGTCAGGGGCGCGTTGCTAACGAGATAACAGCTCAAGCGCGCCAGGCCGGTATTCCGGCGGTCGAGGATAACGCCCTTGCCGAAGCACTCTTCGAGAACACGAACATGGGATCATATATCGGCCAGCAGATGTTTCCGCCGGTTGTTCGCCATCTCGTTCGGCATGGCCTCACTTGAGGCGGGGTTCGCCGGCAAAACTCAACGTCGACTCAGTCTTGACCTGACTACCGGCAGCGCTCGATCCACACGGCCTTTATCGACTCGATCATCGACCTCATCGATATTAGGCGGCACTCCCGCGAAACGGATTCGTGCGTGAGGCGCAAAGCTGCCACTCACATTTGGATTCCTGTTGACGGCGTTATCAGTAGGGCAAACGCGCCAGGAAGTCGATGCCGGCCAAACTCGCCCCAAAAAACCGAATTTAGTGTCCCGCTTTGTCCATGAGTACCCGCAATTCGTGCTGAGGCGCGACCCAGAAAGTTCGAAAAGCTTCCAGGAACCCCAGGCCAAGTGAACGCCGGGGCGGACAATGATGTTCACGGATATCCCGGCGAACATTCGCGTTGGAGCGATCAATATCGTCGGCAGAAGAACGTCAGAAAAGGGCTACCGGCGGCTCCCGTCGTGGGAACGAAAAAAGAAGAGAAGCAGAACTTTCGTGTGCGATTTTTGCACACGCTGCCCCGTGAACGTCTGATTTCATTTATCTATATGTCCAGTCCATCATAGGCGCAATGGCAAATTTCATATACTTGTCAATCATTTATCAGCATTATTTAAACTGCATTTAGGTTGGGCAGACTGACATTGCCGGCCTCTATGATATGTGGCTCGTTTCATTCTATTTTTCAAAGCGTAACCACCAATGTCACTCAACACCGCTTTTCTGTTCATGGCGCAATACAACGGTAAGGCTATAATTCCGCTCGATGAGGTTCGGCGCGATTTCTTTGCCACCTGACGCTCCCGAAATTTCTCCGCAAGCTCGGTTCAGGCGACATCGCCCTGCCGCTCATGCGAATAGAAACAATGACCTGAGACCCTGAATCTCCTCCAGTTTTTGGTAGAGTCCGTCTGATCGAGGAGACGGACGAATGAAGCGTTCAA